>DAHUYW010000050.1 GCA_027306915.1 Spirochaetales bacterium
TCCCCTGGGCGCTCAAGCGCCGGACCACCGATCAATCGATCGAGGACGTCGTCGTACCGATCGCCGCGATTCCGGAGGTGCTTGACGAGCTCCGACGGCTCGAGGGGGTATTTGGTGTGGCGATCCCCTGCTTCGGTCACGCGGGCGACGGCAATCTCCACGCCCACGTGCAGAAGAACCCCTCGTGGTCGCGCGAGGAGTGGGAAGCTCGCGAGCCTGGCATCCTGAGCGAGCTCTACGAGATGGTCGCCCGCCTGGGCGGGACGATCTCGGGCGAGCACGGGATCGGCCACAAGCGGAAGCCCTACCTGCCCCTGGTGATGAGCGACCGGCAGATCGAGCTCATGCGGCAGATCAAGCGCGCCTTCGATCCGGCCGGCATTCTCAACCCAGGCAAGATCTTCGACTAGCGCCGCGACAGCTCGCGAGGGATGCCGCAGGGGCATCCGCGGCAAGAATCTGCGAACAAAGGAACAGCAAAGGTGCCGCTATCCATACGCATCCGTCTCTCCCTCGTCATGTTTTTCCAGTCCGCGGTGAACGCGGCGGTCTTCCCGATCCTGAGCCTCTACCTGTCGGCCTACCTCCACTTCAGCGGCTCGCAAACCGGGCTGGTCATGTCGATGACCGCCGTCGCCGCCTTCGTGTCGCCGCTCATCGGGGCCTTCGTCGCGGACAGAATCGTCCGCGCCGAGCGGCTCTACTCCCTGTGTCAGCTGCTGGCCTCGATCATCATGCTGGTTCTTTCCTTCGAGCGGAGCTTCCCCTCGGTTCTTCTCGTCTACCTCGCCTTCGCGCTCGTCTACGGTCCGAGCAATGCCTTGGCGACCGCGATCGTCTTCCACCACTCCCCGGACGCAAAGCGCGGCTTCGGGGGACTCCGGGTGTGGGGAACGATCGGCTGGATTACGGTCGCCTGGGCCTTCGGATTTCTGTGGCTCCGGGCTGGGGGGGGAGGCCACGAGGTGATCGACCGGCTTCCCGGCTCCCTGCGCCTCGCCTCGATCACCTCGCTCACGGTGGGCATGTTTGCCTTTGCCCTGCCCGCGCGGGCCGTCCCCTCGAGGAGCGGACCGCCGACCTTCCTGCCTCTCGAGTCGATCAGGATCCTGCGCCGCCCCGCAATCCTCCTCTTCCTGCTCTTCAGCCTGCTCGAACAGAGCATGGACTCCTACTACTACTTCGGGACCTCGCTCTTTCTGCGCCACCTCGGTTACGGGCCGGGGCTCATCCTGCCCCTCATGAGCCTCGGGCAGATGACGGAGATCGTCACCATGGTGCTCCTTGGGCGCCTCCTCGGGCGCCTGCCCTTCAGGGCGATGTTCGCGATCGGGGCTTCCGCCGAGCTTGCGCGATTCGCGATCTTCTTCGTCGGCGCGCCCCCCGCCCTCGTGATCGCAGGGCTCGCCATGCACGGGATCGCGTTTGCCGGTTTCTTCGGCAGCGCCTACATCTATCTGGATCTCCAGAGCACGCCGAGCGCGCGGGCGGGGGTTCAGCAGCTCTTCGCGATCGCCACGGGGGGCTTCGGAAGCCTCTTGGGGAATCTTCTCGTCGGAAGGATGCTGGATCTCGCCTCGGCGGGAGCCGGGGGTACGAGCTGGCGGCTGTTCTGGGCGGTGCCGGCAGGGATCGCGGTGGTAGTCATAGGGGGGATACTCGCGTTTCTCCGCGAGGTGCGCCCGCGCGAGACTGGGACCCCGGCCCGCAAGCCGCAGCGAACGCGTCAGGAGCCGCTGCGACCCCCGCGGGCAGGTCGGCCTCCACTGGAGAGCCGATAGGACGCGACGCCGTTGACCGAAGAACATGCCGCTGCTACCATCAATTCGCAGTGGTTCACGTGACCCGCGATGAGCAAGCTCCGTGCACCGGATGAAGCCGGCTTCCAAAGGAGAACGACGACGAAGTCCGCCCATCAGCAGAAGCTGGTCGACCTGTCAATCGACGATATCGCAGAGGCGTCGGGAGTCTCGGTATCCACCGTTTCGCGCATTCTGAATAACAAACCGGATGTTTCCGATAGCACCCGCGAGCGGGTCTTAAGCGTCATTCGAAAAAAGGGATATGTTCCGCACCCTCATGCCCAGCGACTTGCGAGCGGCAACAGCGACACCATTGCCCTGGTTCATCCCGTAATCTCGGGGGAGGCGGACGACGTACTTCTCGATTTCATTCTCGGGGCGAGCGCAGTTGCGGAAGAGCAACGCTTCTTTTTTAATCTTGTGACGCGGTCCGTGTCCAAGCACGATCTCCAGTCCCTCTACCGCAACCACTATATCGATGGGGTCATCCTCATGCAGATCTGCTTGAGCGACTGGCGCGTGGACTATCTTTCCAAGACCAAGCTGCCGTTCGTAATGATCGGTCGGACCGCGGACTGCGAGGATCTCCCGTACGTCGATCTTGATTTCAAACGTGCCGTGACAATGGTGCTCGATCACCTCTCGGATCTTGGGCACACGAAGATCGCGTTTCTGAGACACCCCTCCTCCCTGATCGAGCAAGGCTATGGGCCTGCCGTACGCCAGCTGGAAGGATACTCCGAGTACGTCCGCCGACGTGGCTTTCCCGAGCTCGTGAAAGAGACCGATTTCTCGTTCGGTGCGTCCTTGGCGGCCACCGAGTCGCTCCTGGAAGCGGAGCCCGAATTGACGGCGGTGATCTCGGCGGCGGGCGACGGCATGCCGGGGGTCGTGGAAGCTGCCAGAAGACACGGGCTTCGAGTTCCGGAGGATCTGTCGATCGCCTGCTCTTCTTGTTCGGAACGAATAGCAACGTCCATGCTTCCCGCATTGACCTCGGTGAACATGGAGTCCAACTTGATGGGCTCGGCCGCGGCAAAGATGCTTATTCGGCTCCTCAAGGAGAGGCTGTACGTTCCGGAACAAAAGCTTCTTCCGCCGCGCTTCGTAGTTCGTGATAGCACCGCGCCCGCTGCGAAAGGACAGAACGGCAACAGGAGGTCGCCGTAGCTGGTCCTCCGATGGCACGAGATGCCAGCTCCTCCTTCTAGTTGTTCCTACCGAGTGGAATGTTCGCTCCGTTCTTCAGATAGATCGGGATATGCTCAAGCGGCGCGTCGACTTGGATACGAGCTCCGCCTTCGATCACCGAGCCACTCCACGCATCCTTCCACATGGCACCCGCGGGAAGGTAGACAATTCGCGATCGCTTTCCGTACTCGGCCACCGGCGCCACGAGGATGTCCGGTCCGAATAGAAACTCATCTTCCACCTCGTAGCAAGGTTCATCCTTAGGAAAGTCAAAAAAAACCGGGCGCATTGGAGGAACGCCCGACTCGTGGGCTATTTGCATCTGGGTCGCGATGTAGGGGCGAAGTGCCTCTCGAAGCTCAAGGAGCCCTTTGATTATCGCGTAGGCCTCCTCACCAAACGACCACACCTCATTATCTCCCCCCTTCTTTGGATCGAACGAGTTTCGAGATCCGTGGACCCGAAAGACCGGGCAGAACACTCCGAACTGGAACCAACGAACAATCAGCTCGCGAAACACGGGATCCTCCGTGTTACCTCCAAAAAAACCACCAATGTCAGATGTCCACCAGGGGATGCCAGCCATCGCCATGTTGAGACCGTTCTTGATCTGCGCCTGAAGCGTCGGGAAATCAGAGAAGATGTCACCGGACCAGACGCATGCACCGTAGCGCTGACTCCCAGCCCAAGCGCTTCGGCAGAGGCTGATGGGCAGCTCCTCGCCCGAGGCCTTGAGTCCCTCGTAAAAGGTCTTTGCCTCAAAGAGGGGATACAATGACGAGACTTTCGCCCCGTTTCCGATTGAATAGCGGGCATTGTGGGTATCATAGGGATGCATCTCCGGCTCGCATTCGTCAAGCCAGAATAGTCGGACGCCGCGGTCGTAGTAGTTCTGTCTTGCGACTTCCCACACATAGCGGCCCGCCTCCTCGTTGGTGAAGTCAACGAAGTGGAAGTGCTCAACGTCTGAATAGGAGTCCGTGAAACGCATGAAAACAGGCAACCCGTTGTCGGCTCGAACGAGGTAACCCTTGTCCAGCATCTCCCGAAATCGGCTGCTGTTGCTGTTGACCGTCGGCCAAATGGAAACCATAGTCTCAATACCCATGCTCTTGAGCTCCTCGATCATCTTGTCGGGTTCCGGCCAGCACTTTGGATCGAAATCCCACTCGCCCATCATCGGCCAGTGGAAGAAGTCAATGACAATGACCGACATTGGTAGGCCACGTCTCTTGTGCTCGCGCGCGACGCCGATCAGCTCCTCCTGAGTTCGGTATCGTAGCTTGCTCTGCCAGTAGCCCATTGCCCAATCTGGCATCATAGTCGGGAATCCGGTTAATCGGGCGTATGCCTTGGCAACCTCTGCTGGATCGTCGCCGTAGAAAACGAAGTAGTCGAGCTGGTCGCTATTATCCGCAATCCAGTACGTCCCGTTACGAGCCAGCTCCACTCGACCGTATGCCGGGTTGTTCCAAAAGAAGCCGTAACCCTTGGATGAGTAGAGAACGGGAATGATCGTGTGAGTGTTCATCTGGCGAAGCTCGAGGACGCAGCCCTTTTGGTTAAGGAACCCATTTTGATTCTGTCCCAGACCATAAAACCTCTCCTCGGAATCGGCCTTGAACCTGGCCTCAACGCGAAAGGTTGTCGGACCGGCCGCCTTGATGAGGTGTCCAGGGTCGGGGAGTGTTCGGCGGGACTGTTTTTCCTCGAGAAGCACTCTCCCACTACCTGAGTCGAAGAACCGTAGGGGGGACTCCGAAGCGATTGGGCCAGGGATCCCCGTGGTGGGGATCGCCACCGAGAGCTTGCCGCACCGTAGCCGCAACTCAGACCCTTCTCGAGTGACTCGCGCGGGAGTCGCCGCATCCTTCTGCCTGATTACCCAGTCGTGAGGAAGGAACTCTCGGTTGATCGTAGCACGAACGCGAATGCAGTCTGTGGTCCAGGCCTCCACGCGCAACAACTCACCTTGATAGCTTCTGGTGATGAAGTTGTCCCCGGTTACGTATTCTGCTCCCATCTATCCCTCCTCAAGGGCCTGCGCACGCAAAAGGATGGTCGTTTGACCGAGCGCCGTGGCCGCCAACCTAGAAAAGCATTTTGCTTGACAAACAGCCTGAACGAATATAGCATGTCCGGTAGCGCTACCGCAAGCGCTACCGGAACTTAAATCGATCGGAGGGAAAAAGGACATGAAGAAACGGATCTTTCTCTTCCTTGTTGCGATTCTATTCTCCGCCCTGACTCTGCCGGTATTCGCGGGAGGGCAGAAGGAGAGTGGGACTTCCGTCAGTCAGGCCGTCACCTTGACCGAGATGGACTACTGGGGCGGCGACCCGGGAAACTCCGCCATGAAGGCCTATATCGCGTCTTTCGAAGCGGCTCATCCGAACATTAAGGTAGAGCGTACAACCGTGCCCTTCGGGAACCTCCTTTCCAAGGCTTTGACACAGGCAGCTTCCCATTCGCTTCCTGACATACTGGAGCTCGATAACCCTGACCTGCAGGCGTTTGCCTCAACCGGCGCCCTCGCGCCGCTCGATTCCTTCGCCGATATCGACAAGTCGCAGTATTATGCGGGTCCTCTGTCAACTGTCACTTACGAAGGCAAGCTCTACGGCCTGCCCGTTGGCAACAATGACCTGGCGATCATATACAACAAAAAGATGTTCGCCGACGCCGGGCTGACCCCTCCAAAGACGTGGGAGGATCTCCTGGCGGATGCGAAGGCGCTCACCCACGGGACCACCTACGGCTTTGCGTTCAGCGCGCCCACCACTGAGGAGCTGACGTGGCAATTCGAGCCCTGGCTCTGGACCGCGGGAGGCAGCCTCCGGCACATCAATTCTCCGGAGTCGATCTCGGCTCTGAAGCTGTGGGTAACAATGGTGCAAAATGGTTGGGCGTCCAAATCGGTGCTCAACTGGGAGCAGGCCAACGTCGAGCAGCAGTTCGAGAACGGCTACGCAGCGATGCAAGAGAACGGACCTTGGCAGCTTCCGCTCCTGAAGAAGAGCGGGGTAGATTTCGGGATCATCCCCATACCGGTTCCGAAGGAGGGCATGAGCCCGGTTCCTCCGCTTGGAGGCGAGGTATTCACGATACCCGCCAGCACGCCGCAGAAGGAGAAGAACGCCTGGACCTTCATCGCTTGGATGCAGCAGCCGGACAATCTTATCTCGATCAACAAGGCCTTCTCCTACATACCCGCGTATATCCCGGCGGCTCAGAAGCTGGTTGAGGAGAACCCGTTGCTCAGCGTCTTTGCCAAGGAGCTTTCGACGGGACGCGCGCGCACGCTTCACCTTGGGCAGAATTATCCGAAGGTATCGCAGATCGTCTGGACGGCGGTTCAAGCTGCTCTTGCAGGGACGGCAACTCCCGAGCAGGCGTTCACGCAGGCCCAGCAGCAGGTTGACCAGGCCCTCAAGCAGTGAGTTTTTGGGGGTTGCAGGCGACCGCCGGAAGAGAGCCTTTCTCGCGGTCGCCGCTTCGCCTTCGGCGGTCTTCCGCGGCGGAGGCACGAGGAATCGCATGAGCCGGTTCCACCAAGGACGCCGGCGCTCGCTTCGCTCGGCGCGGCGATACCGGCTTCTCTTTCTCCTTCCGATTCTCGCCGATATCCTGATTGTCTTCGTCTACCCCCTGTACACCAATATCACGATGAGCTTTGAGAAATACGGGATCGCAGCCTTCGTGAGCGGAAGGGCTCCCTTCGTCGGCCTCAAGAACTATGTCGAGGTATTCTCAAATCCCCTCATGGGAAGTACGGTGGTGAACACCGTCCTCTTCACGATAGGGTCGATCGTCTTTCAGTTTATCCTGGGGATGATCTTTGCCCTTTTCTTCAAGCGTCGATTCGCAGGAAGTCAGCTTCTGCGGACGCTCCTTCTGATCCCATGGCTCCTGCCCCTGATCGTCTCGGCGACCACCTTCCGCTGGATGTTCGATCATACCAACGGGATCATCAACCAGTTTCTTCAGAATCTTCACCTGATCTCGCAGCCGCTCGGATGGTTGATCACCCCCAATCTCGCACTTCTCTCCGTCATCATTACCAACATTTGGATCGGCATTCCCTTCAACATGGTACTGCTGTATGGAGGGTTGGTGAGCATTCCGGACGAATACTACGAGGCTGCCTCCATCGACGGAGCAAACGGGGTGCAGTCCTTCTGGTACATCACGATACCCTCACTGAGAGAAATCATCACGATCGTCCTGATGCTCGGTCTCATCTACACTCTGAAGGTTTTCGATGTGATCAGAGTACTGACCGGCGGCGGACCCGCGAACTCAACGCAGATACTCTCCACGTGGTCATACGCACTCTCATTCACAGATCTGTCGTTTGGCCAGGGGGCCGCCGTCGGGAACGTGCTCATCGGGGTGTCGCTGGTTTTCTCGATGATTTACCTGCGCACGGCGAAAATCGCGTCGGGACCTGCGCGGTAAACGGAGCCGATGGCCATGAACAAGCGAGGAGCACAGCGGTCGGTCTTGTTGGCAGTCGGCATAGTCATTGTCATAGTGATGCTCTTTCCCCTCTACTGGGCGCTCGTGGGGTCGCTCAAGACAAACAATCAGATTTTTGCGATTCCCGCAACGATCCTTCCTCCCACGCCGACCTTCGAGTCTTACCTCACCGCCTTCAGATCCGAGGGGAGCGACCTGCTTTCAAGCCTCATCATCTCGGGGGGGACCGTAGTCCTGTGTCTCGCGATCTCGGCTCCGGCCGCGTTCGCTCTGGCCCACTTCCGTTTTCGCATCACTGCGGCAGTGATTATCGCGCTGCTCCTCGCTCAAATGATCCCGCCGGTCATTCTCGCCAACTCGATGTACGTCATCTTCAACCATATCGGTCTGCTGAACAGTTACCTTGGGCTCATCATAGCCGATTCGGCTCTCGCAATTCCGTTCTCGGTGCTCATTCTTCGCGCCTACATGCAGTCGATCCCGTGGGAGCTGCCCGAGGCGGCCTTCGTCGACGGCGCAAACGACATCGTCACCTTCATTTGGATCATCATCCCGATAAGCAGGTCGGCGATCATTACGGCCGGTCTGTTCACTTTCCTATTTGCCTGGGGCGATTTTCTCTTCGCTTTGACGATGATTACAAAGCCGGGAATCGAGCCGATAACCCTCGGTCTTTTCAGCTTCATCGGGAACTTCAGCCAGCAGTGGAACGACGTCATGGCCACGGCCGTGATCGCCTCGATCCCCGCGGCAATCCTCCTCATTGTGGCTCAGAAGTACATCGCGGCCGGTCTGATCGCCGGAGCGCTTAAGGAATAGGTGCAGACGATCCCTCCCCCGCGGGCGCAAGCGTGCCCTTATGCACACTTGCTTGTGGCCCCGACGAGCTCGCATGCTCAAGCGAGCCTCGAGAAGCTGCTGAATCCCCCGATGGACGGTTCCTGCAGCCTCTTCGCCTCCCCGACCGTGGGCTTCTCACGAGATTTTAGCGAAGAGCGCTGATCTTTGCGCGGCCATGGAGGTGAATGCTCCGCGCCGTTGTTCGGGTGGGCCGATTGTGGTATGATGCGCGCTCGCCGTGACCGCGTGCAGGGCTGGCGATTCAAAAGAGGAGGCAATACATGAAGATGCGATGTGCGGGTTCTCTGTTCGTGCTGGGCTTCCTGCTCGTGTTCCCTCTTATGTGCGAAGGGCAGGCCGCGGGCAACTCCCCGGTCGTCGTGCCGGCGGGAACGCAGGTCGACGCGATCACCTACGAGGGGGACGACGCGCAATCCGTCACTCTTAAGCCCGCCGAGCAGGTGGCGCTTCTCTTCGCCTATGCATCTTGGACCTTGGAGGAGCAGTGCGCCGACGCAGACTCGGGCCTCGGGCGCCTGTGCGCGCTCGATGAGCTCATCCGCGGAGTCAAGGGCAAAAACGGAAACCTCATCGGATTCAACGAGAGCCCGCTGCGTGACACGAACTACCGCTACACCCTGGAGCGGGTCGGCGACACGTGCTTGATCCTTGCGTCACCCCGCGTGAAGAGCCTCGGCGGCTTCGCGATCCTCGGATCGCCGGGTGGCTTCTCGAACCCGCACTTCTACTACAATCCCAACGGTGCAAACATGGCGGAAGCGAAGAAGCTCGGCAGCGTCGGTTATTCGGGGCGAGGCTTTCGCCGCTGAGCCTCCTTCTGCGGCGGAGATCTTTCCGTGCGCCACTCTCCGCGATTGGCGATTCACGAGCTCTTGTCCCTCGAAAGCGTCCGCCCCACCGCCTCGTGCCACCCGGCGAGCATCTCCGAGCGTCGCTCGGCCATCATCCGCGGCTCGAAGGCGGTCGAGGCGGAAGGAAGCGACCCAATCGCGTCGAGATCGCGATAGAGCCCGATGGAGAGCCCCGCAGCGAGGGCTGCCCCGAGGGCCGAGGCCTCGGCCACGCCGGTCCGGACCACCGGGACTCCGAGAAGATCCGCCTGCATCTGCATGAGAAGGTCATTACGGGTCGCCCCCCCGTCGACGCGCAAGGTCGCGAGGCGGATGCCGGAGTCCGCCTCCATGGCAGCGACCAGATCGCAGACTTGGAGGGCGATGCTCTCGAGGGCGGCGCGAACGACGTGGGCCTTCGTGCTGCCGCGCGAGAGGCCGAGGATCGAGGCGCGGGCGCCCGAGTCCCAGTAGGGGGCGCCAAGACCCGAAAAGGCGGGTACGAGGTAGACCCCCGCGCTTCCCGCAACGCTTTTGGCTATCTCCTCCGAAGAGGCCGAGTCGGGGATCAGCCCAAGGCCATCGACGAGCCAGCGGATGGTATCCCCTGTCGAGTGGATGTTGCCTTCGAACACGTAGTCCACGTGCTCTCGCAGGCCGAAGCCGACCGATGCGACCACCGAGCGCCCGGCGGGAAGGGGCGCTCGCCCGACATTCATCATGATCGAGGAGCCCGTGCCGTAGGTCGCCTTCGCCTCCCCGCGCTCGAAGCAGCGCTGGGCAAAGAGCGCCGCGTGGGAATCGCCGAGCACGCCGCAGATCGGGAGCTCGCTCGGAAGGGTGCCCTCCGCCCTGGTCGCGCCGAAGCGCTCGTCGGCGCGCAGGAGCGCGGGCGCCATCGAGCGTGGTATCTGAAAGAGCTCGAGCAGCTCCTCGTCCCAGTCGAGGGTCGCGAGATTGAAGAGGAGGGTCCGCGAGGCGTTCGAGAGATCGGTTGCGTGGACCCGCCCGCCGGTGAGCCGGTAGATGAGCCAGGAGTCGACCGTGCCGAATGCGAGCCTGCCGCCTTCGGCCTCCTCCCTCGCCCCCGGAATGTTCTCGAGGATCCACGCGATTTTGCTCGCCGAGAAGTAGGGATCGAGCCTGAGGCCGCTCTTCGTTCTGACCATCTCCTCGCGGCCGGACTCAACGAGTCGGCGGCAGAGCTCCGCCCCACGCCCGCACTGCCAGACTACCGCGTTTGCGATCGCCCGGCCGCTCGCCCGGCTCCAGACCACCGCGGTCTCGCGCTGGTTGGTGATCGCGAGGGCGGCCAAGCGCGAGGAGCGCTCGCCGAGCTCGGCGACCACAGCACGGATGGAGCGGATCGTGTTGGCGTAGAGCTCCTCGGGGTCGTGCTCGACCCATCCCGGCTGCGGGTAGATCTGCCGGTGCTCGAAGGAGGCCTGGGCCACCATCCGGGCGCTCGCGTCGAAGGCGATCGCCTTGGTGGCCGAGGTGCTCTGGTCGACCGCGAGAACGAGGGGGCCGTCGCTGGAGCTCGCCATTGGCTTCTCCTCGCTACTCGTGGTGGTAGCAGTCCCAGCCCAGGTACCGGGTGACGGCTTCATCCACCGCGCGGGCGTGACTCCCCCTCACCATGGCGGTGTGGTGCTCGAAGCCGCTCGTGGAGAGGTGGTGCATGAGTGCTTGAAGATTCCGCACGCGGCATACCGCGATCCCACCGGCCATAGGGAAGGGATCGTCGGTGAACTCGCCCTCGCCGACGTAGGCGCGGATCCTGCCGTGGAGGTCGTCGGTCGACATCCGGAAGTAGGTCATCGGCCCCGCCTTCACCTTGCCCTTGACTGCGCCGAAGCTCTTCTCGCGCCCGAGGGTCTCGCCGAGGACATCGAGCTCGGAGATCTCGATCTCGCCCCCGACGAAGCCCTTCGGATAGTTGCCGCAGTGAGTGCAGACGCACATGTCGCGGTCCTCGCCGTAATTGTTGTTCCAGTCGAGGAGGGCGGCGGGCTTGCCCGCGGCGAGCGCAAGCGCGTACATGGAGATTGCCCCGGCGATGTCCACCTCGCAGGCGCCGGGAGTGAGCTCCTCTCCGGTCATGCTCATGATGGTGCAGGTCGCGCAGCCCCAGTTGAGCTGGACGGAGCTCCAGCACTGCACCGAGTAGGCGTCAAGCTCGTTCGCGCGCACCCAGTTGGAGATCACCAGCGAGAGCTTCGCGTTCTTGAGGATGCTCGCGCTCGGGATGTGGGCGGGGATCTTGCCGTACGCGCGGATGCGCTCCTCCATCTCCTTCACCTCCTGCGCCGCGTCGTCGAGGCGCTGGGCCGCGAAGATGATCTCGGAGAGATCGACCGGCACGACCGTGATGCCGGACGCCTGAAGGAGCCGCTCGCTCACCCGCATGGTCTGGAAGGCGGCGGGGCGGGCTCCGATTGCGCCAATGCGGGCCTTTCGCAGCCCGGCGGCCACCCGGCAGACGCCCGCAAAGTAGGCGAGGTCCTCGTCGAAGTGGCCGCTCTCGATCGGGTAGGTATGAAGCGAGGTGTTCGTGAAGGGTATGCCGTAGTTGTAAAGGTTGTTGCAGACGGAGAGCTTCCCGCAGAAAGCGTCGCGTCGGTGCTTCAGGTCGACCTTCGTCGGATCATCGTCGCAGGCCTGGACGAGCACCGGCACGGTGAGCCCCGACTCCTTGATTGCGGTAACGATCCCGATCTCGTCTCCGAAGTTCGGAAGCGAGACGATGACCCCGTCGATGCTCTCGGCATGCTCGCGAAAGAGCTTTGCGCACTTCTTGCCATCCTCCACCCCTTCCACGACTCCGGTCGGCGTGGCATCGGGCGGGAGGATGACCGTCTCATAGCCAAGATGCGCTAGCCGGGCGAGCAGCTGCCTCCTCCCCTCGCGCGCAAGCTCTGGATTGAAAAAGCCTCGCGTGCCTACGATGATGCCGAAAGTGAGCTTTTCTTTCACTTGCGAATGCCTCCCATTGTTTTCTCTTTGTAGCAAAAGCGATCGCCATTTTATACCGTTTCGGCGGAATTGGAAACAAGAAAGAGCGGGATGTTGCGTGATGCAGGCGTGCAGTCAAGATGCCCCTACTCTGCGATGATGACGGTTACACCAAGCCTGTGCAGGCTTGCACGGATTTCAGCGGAGATTCCGCTGTCGGTGATGAGGAAGTGGACAAGCTTGACGCTCCCGAGCGAGGCGAAGCTGTGTCTGCCGAACTTCGTAGAGTCGGCGACGAGATAGACCTGGCTTGCGGTCTCGATCATCGCCCGCTTCACCGGGATGTCGCTCAGACCCGGGTAGGTGAGCTCGTTGTCGTCCGAGATCCCGCCGGTCGCGAGAAAGAGCTTGTCCACGTGGATCTGGTCGAAGAAGGCGGCAGCCTTGTCCCCGGTGAGCGAAAGAGTCGGGGCTTTGAACTCTCCCCCGGTCATCATGATCTCGAAGCTCGGGTTCGTTCCCAGGAGGAGGGCGATGTTGAGGGCGTTGGTGATGACCCGCAGGTCGCGCCGCCCACCGAGGTTCTTTGCGACCTCGGTGGTGGTCGAGCCGGAGTCCAGGATAATTGAGTCCCCGTCGCTCACGAACTCGGCCGCCTTCCTGCCGATGAGAAGCTTGCGGTCCATGTTTTCCAGGTGCTGGAGCGAGAGGGAGCGGACTTGCTGGGGAATGGTCTTGAGCACGGCTCCGCCGTGGCTCTTGACGATGAAGTCATCTGCGGCGAGTTTCTGGAGATCCTGGCGAATCGTGGGCTCCGATACCTTGAAGAGGCGGCTCAGGGCCGTGACGCGGGCGCTTCCCTCCTCCTGAATCAGCTCCAGGATGCGCTGCCTCCGTTGCTCAGCAAGTAACTCCATTTCGGCGGATTCTATCACATGGCTTCGACAGAGTCAAAGGTTTGCCAAGTTTCGGGGACTGTGACTTCCGAATTGTTATTTTTCATAACGAATCCTTTTGACATCGCGCGTCGATTGTGCTACAAACGAAGCATGAAAGCGGCCATCAACCTGTCTCGCCTATCGACGGCGCTTCGGCTGGAGCTGCTTGGGATGATCTACCGCGCTGGCGGGGGGCACACTGGGGGATCGCTGTCATCGGTCGACATCCTCGTTGCGCTCTACTTTCACACGCTTCGGTACCGCGCGAACGATCCGGAGTGGCCCGAGCGGGATCGGTTCATCTTGAGCAAGGGGCACTCCGTGGAAGGCTTCTACTGCGTACTCGCCGAGGCCGGCTACTTCCCGAAGGAGGAGCTGTCGACCTACGGAGCCTTCAATTCACGCCTCTACGGCCACCCGACGCGAAAGGTTCCGGGAGTCGAGATGCCGACCGGGGCGCTCGGGCACGGTCTCTCCGTGGGGGTAGGCATGGCGATCGCCGGCAAACGCGATCATGCCTCCTACCGTGTCTTCGTGCTCATGGGTGACGGCGAGCAGGCGGAAGGGAGCGTTTGGGAGGCGGCCATGGCTGCTTCCCACTATCGCCTTGACAATCTCGTCGGGATCATCGATTACAACCGGCTCCAGATCAGCGGGAACGTCGACGACGTGATGCGCATCTCACCTCTGGTCGATCGCTGGAGCGCCTTCGGTTGGAAGGTCCATGAGGCGGACGGGAACGATCCTTACGAGCTTTGCGAGCTCTTCGACCGCCTTCCCGAAGCTCCCGGCGCGCCGCACCTCGTGGTTGCGCATACGACGAAGGGGAAAGGGGTTTCCTTCATGGAAAACAACCCAATCTGGCACCATCGACTTCCGACGCCCGAAGAGTACGACCTCGCGCGGCGCGAGCTCGAAAAGAGGCTTGAGGAGGTCGGCTAGATGAGCCAGGAGAGCGGAAAGAGCTGCAGGCACGCCTTCACGGAGGCGCTGCTTGCGGCGGCGCGGGCAGACCGGTCCATCATGGCTGTGACCTCGGACGCCAAGGGATCGGTGACCTTGGGGGATTTTGAGAAGGCCCTGCCGGAGCAATTCGTCGAGCTGGGGATAGCCGAGCAGAACGTCGTAGGCGTGGCGGCCGGACTTGCGCGCTCGGGCAAGCGCCCCTTCGTGTGCGGGCCGGCAAGCTTCTACTCGGCGAGGAGCATCGAGCAGGTGAAAAACGATGTTGCCTACGGCGGCACGGACGTCAAGGTCGTCGGAGTGAGCGGGGGCGTGAGCTACGGGGCCTTGGGAAGCACCCATCACTCGCTCCATGACCTCGCCTTCATGCGCGCGATCCCGGACCTCGCGGTGCTCCTCCCTTGCGACGTCTACCAGACCGCCGAGGCGACGCGCTATCTCGCCACCCACCCCGGACCAGCCTACATGCGCCTCGGGCGTTCTGCGGTGCCGGCGGTCTATTCAACTACCGCAGGGTCCTTCATCTTCGGAAAGGCCAACCTTCTCCGCCAGGGGGACGCTTGCACGATTATTGCAGCAGGTGAGGCGACCTACCATGCCCTCGCGGCGGCCAAGGAGCTGGCCCGGGCCGGAATCTTGGTGCGTGTCCTCGACATGCCCACTGTCAAGCCGCTGGACACCGCTTCGGTGTTCTCCGCGGCCCGGGAAACAGGGGCCATTGTGACGGTCGAGGAACACAGCATCCTGGGCGGTTTGGGCGCCGCGGTCGCCGAGGTGGTGGTACAGGCCCACCCGGTGCCCATGCGCATCGTCGGCTTCCCCGACGAGTTTTGTCCTGCGGGCAGCTCGAAGGAGCTTTTTGCCTACTACGGGCTGACCGGTGCGGCGATCGCACAAAGGGTCCGGGAGCTCATCGCGGCAACAGTACACTCATAGCCTTCCCAATGAGCGCACGCCGCGGGGAGGCGCCCGCCGATGGTGCGCCCCAGCGGCAGACCGGGAAATCGCCTATTCCGCCGTCAAGCGCAGGGCGACATAAGGTTTTGCCGGGAGCGGAATGGTACACTCGCCGCTAAAGAGCCCTTCGAGAGGCGTCACGGTCATGTTCCAGACGTCGATGACCGCCGCCCGGTATCGCCTCCCCGCAGGGAGAGAGAGCGGGCGAAGAGCCGGCTGCGCGCCTGCGAAATAGAAAAGGATATACTCGTCACGGACCATTCCGCAGGCGAAGTCAACCCGGGGCCACTTGACCGATCTGATCCCAGGTTCCGGAACCTCTTCAAACACCTTGCGAAGGAACGCGATGCGTTTCGGGCTCTCGCCTCGGAGCTTTCCGCCGTGTGACCACCACAGCACGCCGTCATGATTGTAGGTTTCGCCATGCCCGACGAAGCCTCCGCGGGTAAAGCCCTCCCAGAACCGGTTTGTCATCTCCTCCGGGGTGAGGTTGCCCCAGCGGTGCTCTATTGAGCCTTCGTAGCCGCACTCATCCACGACGATCGGCTTGTGATATTCGCCAGCCCATTGAGAGACGAGGGAAAGATCCCATCGTTGGATGCTGCAGTGGGTCACCCACGGCCTTGAGTGGTCATAGAACTGCCGGCAATTGTGGATCGAGCGAAGGTGCTGATGGGGATCGGTGGCCTGCACGATTTGAAAGAAACGATCCCAATCGAGCAGTGTCTTGGATTCCATCAAGTCGTATTCATTGGCCATTGACCACCACACGTTTCGGAATGCGGAAAGCCTGGCTACGACATATCGAAGGTAGAAATCGTCCACCTCCTGCGACATTCTGCTGAAACCCCAGCGGTCGTAGGGATGAAAGAGAATGATATCCGCCTCGATGCCCAGGCTCCGCAGCTGGCCGATCCGAGCTTCCAAATGCCGGAAATAGCGCGTGTCGAATCTCGTGAAGTCGAACCCGTCACGCAATGTGCCGGGAAAGGGGAAAAACTCGGGCTCGTCATGGTTATAGTCATAATGTTTTGGGAAGATGCACATCCGAATCTTGTTGAAGGGCGCCAGCATGAGGCTCGAAAGCGTCTCCTCCTGCCGTGCGGCTTCCTGATGGTTCCAGACGTAGCAGGTGGTGCCCACGGGCAGATATCGGGTTCCGTCCTCATAGGCGAACCCTGCCTCGTCCCGAACGTGCACGGGCCCGTGGTTGTTGTCTGTCGGAGCGATGCATTCGAAAGCGCCGCTTTGGCCGTCGAGCTGGGGGCTATTGCTGTGAGTAACGAAACGCCACTCCCCGAGGCTGTCGGGCATGAATCGGAGAAGGTAGCTGCCGTTGTCGTCATAGCATCCCGTGACCTGCACCCTGCGACTTCCGATGGAAAAGGTACCCTTCAGCTCTACTTCCTTGAACGGATTTCCGCTACCCGGTCCCGAAAGTCGCAATTCGAAGACGTTCCAACGCTCGACTCTCGTTTTATCATCGGCTGCCACGGTTGCCCCTCCTCTCTCCCAACAAGTCGAAGATATTCAAAAGATTGGGCATGATATACGAAAGTGCTATCGGCGTCAATTCGAGAGGCCGAGAGCGCGGCACATTCGCGTGATTGGAAGCCCTTCGGAGGCCAAATCGCGCCGTTCCCAGGAGCGTTCTTGCGAACCAGATGGGATGTCTCCTGGGAAAGAAAAACATTGACAGCTCGGCGCACCTGTATTACAAACAATAGTAAGTATTAGTAAGAATTAGTAGGAGGAGGAAGTAAGTGAAAAGAAGATCGTGGATGGTTTCTCTCGTCTTGGGCCTTGCCTTTTCGTTCTTTCCTGTCGTCGCTGCGGTCGCAGGTGGCAGCCATGAGCAAGGGGCCGCCCAAGGCAAACAGATCACGCTCCAATATTTCCAGTACAACGGTGATCAGCAGCAGTGGCAGGATCTCTTCGACAAATTCACGGCGTTGCACCCGAACATTCGAGTTCAGCAGCGAGTGATCACTGGAGGCGCGTCAACCTATCAGGAGGTTCTCAAGACGGCGATGGCCTCCGGGACGGAGCCGGACTTCTTCAGGGAGTGGGGCGGCAGCCTTTCCGGTATTATGATCTCCTCCGGTCACGTTTTGCCGCTGAACGACTACTATGCGAAGTACGACTGGCAGAAGCAGGTGATCGGGTGGGCTTACAATCAGGTCGCCCAGAACGGGAAGCTCTTCGGGAAGAGCGGAGACATCTACGGAGTTCCCGTCGCAACCCAGGCAATCGCGTTCTGGTACAGCAAGGCGATCTGGGACAAGCTCGGCCTGACCGTCCCCAAGACCTACGCGCAGCTCGAAGCCCTCAATGCCAAGGTCCGAGCCGCCGGCATCTACCCGCTGACTCTCGGCGGGAGATACGATTGGATGACGATGCGTCTCTTCGACTATCTTCTTGAGGTCACCGCCGGTCCCGCGCTGCATGATCAACTTCTGGAGATGAAGGCAAATTGGGATAGCCCACAAGTGGTCCAGGCCTTTACGCTCTTCAAGAAGTGGGTCGACAACTGGATCGTTCCCGGCTTCCTCAACACCCAACCGCAGGACTCGCATCTTCCCATGTATCAGGGGAAGGCCCTCTACACCATCGAAGGGCCATGGATGGCGAGCACCTTTGCCGCGGATGGGCAAGACGCGTCCAACTACAGCTTCTTTCTCTATCCAACCGATCACACGCCTGTGAGGGCGGAGGGTTTCATCGAGCAACTGATGATCGGTGCCGACCGCCCGAAAGCCAATCAGGAAGCGGCAGCTGAGCTCATCAATTGGTACATTCAGCCGCAAATTCAGGCGGAGCACCTCAAGTTCGACAGCACCACGGGGACGCTGAACGTTCCGACCGAAGGTCAAAGCCCGCTCATTGCCAAGTCCCTCAAGGCTCTCGCCTCGTTGCGGGACACCTGGTTGATTCTAGACCAGTCCCTCCCGGAGGAGCCTCTTCACGGCTATTTCCGGGCGCAGGACGATCTTGCGGCCGGGACCATCACTCCCGAACAAGCGGCGAAGGAGGTCCAGCAAGCCATCGAGAAATACAAGGCGGAGAACAAGTAGTTAAGACGGCTGCCTTCGCTTCATGTGGCACTATCGGGCGCCGGCCACGCGCCAGAGATTCGCGCTCGGTCCCGCCTGTTGCGACGGGACCGAGTTGCATTCTAGACCTGGAGGTTTGATCGGATGAAAAGAAGACCGACGCAGGGGGTCTCCCGCCTGACTCCGATATGGTTTTTCTTGCCGGCGCTTGTTATCTATGTAGTCTTCATCATCTATCCCATGATAGATTCCTTCCTTGTGAGCCTCCAGAAATGGGACGGGGTGTCGATCCGTCACACCTGGGTCGGGCTCGCGAACTACGTGAGCTTTTTCAAGGACACGGCTTCGCTCCACGCTTTAGCACGGACCCTCCAGTGGACCGTGGGATCGGTTGTGCCTCCTACCATCTTGGGTCTCCTGCTTGCAATCGCACTCAATCGAAATCTGCCCGGCAAGACGATCTTTCGGGCGGTGTTCTACCTTCCTTTCGTCATGCCTCTTGTGGCGCTCGGGATCACCTGGTCTTGGATTTTCAACTCGGATTTTGGCGCCCTTAATACGCTCTTTCGCGGGATCGGACTTCCGGGGCTGGCGATCGAATGGCTCTCCAACCCGAAGACGGCGCTCTGGTCGATCGTCGGCACAAACACGTGGTACGCCACGGGTTTTCCGATGGTGCTCTTTCTCGCGGGACTCCAAACGATACCCGAGGAGCTGTACGAAGCGGCCTGGATGGACGGCGCCCGGCCGATCCGGACGTTCTGGTCGATTACCATACCACTCTTGCGTGAATCCCTCGTAATCGTCGTGGCGCTCCTCATCATCTCGTCCCTTCGCGCCTTCGACCTTATCTACGTCATGACGTGGGGGGGACCGGGACAGAGCACGCAGGTGCTTGGTGTCTGGATGTACTTCAATACCTTCCTGTTCAATAAAGCGGGCTACGGCTCGGCGATTGCGTGGAGCCTGACGATCATCAGCCTGGCACTCGCGATACCGTACATCCAGATACTGACCCGCGAAAAATCGTCCACGTAGGCCAGGGGGATCGAGAGATGAACGCCGTAGTGAACTCCAAGACTCATGCCATCAAGGTTGCACTGCTCATTATTGTCCTGACCTTTTTCGCAGCGATCTGGCTCTATCCCTACTTCATTCTGGTGATTACCTCGCTGAAGGGACGGGAGGATCTGTTCAAGTACAGCATACTCTCACTGCCCAGGAGGATTGTCCCCGGCAACTTTGTGAAAGCCTTCACCGAAGCGGGGCTCGGGCTGTTCATTCGTAACAGTCTGTTGATTTCCGTCGTCAAGGTCCCTATCGGGATCTTCGTTGCTTCCCTTGCCGCCTACGCGATATCCAAGCATCGGTTTCTTGGTCGGCGGTTTCTCTACTTCTTCTTCATCGCGGGCCTCGCCATTCCGATTCAGGTCACACTTCTCCCGCTCAACATCCTTCTGAAGAACCTGCATCTTTTGAACTCGATAGCGGCCCTCTTCTTCCCCTACATAGCCTTCGGGCTGCCGATTCAGATCCTGGTCATGCGGGGATTCTTCCAGACTGTGCCCAACGAGCTCATCGACTCGGGACGGATCGATGGGGCGAAGGAGTGGACCATCTTCTCGCGGATCGTGATTCCCCTCGCGCTGCCCGCGCTGGCGGCGCTCACCATCCTTGACTTCCTGGCGACCTGGAATGAGTTCATCATGGCGCTGATCTTCATTCAGAACCCGGAGTGGGACACCCTTCCGCTTGGGCTACAAGCCTTTCAAGGCCAATACAGCACACAGTGGTCTCTCTTGTGCGCGGGGGTGATCATCGGCGTCTTGCCGGTGGTCATCGTCTACCTCGCGCTCCAGCGGTACTTCACTGCCGGCATCTACGCGGGGGCGATCAAGTAGGCTGACGCGGGCCTAAACCGGCCGATCTCGATCTTCAGCGGTGGTCCAGCCGCGAATCGCAACTTTTCCTTGCCCAGAGCGAAAGTGTCGGCTATTATAGTTGAGACATTTTGTAGTAATTGTGAAGGTAGGGGCAACTGGGAAGGAAGCCGTGGTTGGTACCCAAGAGTCGGGCTGCGGCGGGAAGACGTGGAGCCTTGCAAGAGGCCTTCGCGTTTCGAGGTGCCGGGCCCGGTATCTTGTTTTCTATATCAAAATTCTAGATCGAAGGAGGTCCCAATGAAACGTTCATTTGGGGCATTGCTCTCCGCTTTTGTCGTCTGTGGGATGTTGTTCGGCGCGGTTCTTGCGTATGCGGGAGGCTCGAAGGAGTCGACAAGTCAGTCGGCCAGCGTGATCAAGGTGGGAACCCTTTATGCCCAGTCGGGCTCTTTCGCGGTCTCCAGCATGCCGGAGTACCAGGGCCTCCAGTTCTGGGCCGATCAGGTCAACAAGGACGGTGGCGTCATGGTCAAGGCCTATGGCAAGAAGGTGCCGATTAAGATCGTCGCCTACAACGACAACAGCTCCACCGCCACTGCCGCGACCCTCTACAACCAGCTGATCACTCAGGACAAGGTCAACATACTGGTGGCCGATTTCGGTTCGGTGCTCACCTCCGTGGCCGTGCCAATCGCCAAGAACAACAAGATGCTCCTCTTTGACCCCACCGGTTCGGGAGCCAGCTTCTTCACTCCCGACAATCCCTATCTTGTTCTGACCTCGCTGCCCTCTTCGGGAATATGGCCGACCAGCCTGGCCAACTTTCTGATCAGCCACAATATCGGCAAGATCGCCGTGGTCTACTCCTCCAACGACTTCGACCAGTCCCAGGCCGAGACGTTAAAGGCCAAGCTCGCCGCCAATGGGGTGACGCCGGTCTACTACCAGGCCGTTTCTACCGACACGAAGGACTATGGAGTAATTCTCAGGAACATCGCCGCCACCAATCCGGATTTCGTGATCGAGTTCGGATACGCCCCCAACGACATAGCCTTCCTGCAAGGTGTCGCAAACGGCGGCTATCACTTCAACGCGGTCTTCACCGTGTTTCCTGGCCAGCTGTACTCCATTATGGAGAAGTCGGTCGGAAAGGCGGGCTTGCTGTACACCTACAGCTACCCGACCCCTCCCCTGTTCGGCTACAACAAGGTCAACTATGGGTTGGGCCTGGACGACTTCACGAAGGCCTTCGAAGCCGCCAATAACGTCAACAACGTGAACTTCCTCAACATTGCCGGATACAACGCGGGCCTGGTCATCCAGAAGGCGCTGGAGAACGCTACCACCCTTTCGCAGACGGACCTGAGGGCGGCAGTCGCCGGTTTCTCGGGCGAGCTGAATACCCTCGACGGCCATTTCAAGATTGATGCCGACGGCGCACAGGTGGGCGAGCTCCTGCCGGTCGCCCAGTTCCAGTCCGTAAACGGCTCGCTTGATCCGGTCATCGTCTATCCTTCGAACCTGGCCACCGGCAAAGCGATCTACCCATCCCCGGCAAGCTAGCGGGAGTAAGGGATTCATTGCCCAACACAGGATGCGTGGGAGCCCCCATAGGAACGCGGGGCTCCCTTCGCTTCCGGATCCCCGGTATATGGCGGGCTAAGGGTTGAGCCTGCCGCATCTCGAAACAGGATGATCGCCTTCTATGTTGGAGTTTTCGCTTCTCGCAGGAGTTCTCTACGGCCTGTTTTTCGCGCTGGTGGGCTTGGGTCTCAACCTCGTCTTTGGAGTCATGCGCATCGTGAACCTTGCCCACGGCGATTTCATGATGCTCGGCGCCATCGGCGCCTTTTGGGCCTACAAGCTTCTGGGCTGGAACCCCCTGATCACCATTCCCGTCCAAGGCGTGGCCTTTGTCCTGGCCGGCATGGTCCTCTACTATCTTCTGGTGCCCCGTCTGGTGACCCTGAAGGACTTCGAGATGATCTCCCTGGTACTGTTCTTCGGGCTGTCGCAGGTCGTCGAGGCGCTGGCCGTGATAGTCTTTGGCAACAACCCGCGCTCCATCTTCCAGCCCGTGTTCGGTAAGGCACCGGTACACTTCCTGGGCCAGGGCTTCCCGGTTGCCTGGCCCGTCAGCGCCCTGGTCAGCCTGGTCTTCATCATCCTTGTCTACCTCTATCTCTACCGCACGCGGACCGGCTACGCCACTCGCGCCGTCATGGCGAGCCGCGACGAAGCGGCGGCGAGCGGGGTGAATGTCAACCTGATCTCTTCGCTTGCTTTCGGAATCGGTCTGCTCCTCGCGTCCGTTGGCGGGATGCTCAGTCTCTTCATGCTTGGCTCTGTGAGCCCCAATTTCGGGGGCGGCATTACCATAACCGCATTTGCCGTCGTAGTCCTAGGCGGTTTGGGCGATCCGGCAGGTACGGTCGTCGGCGGCCTCATCTACGGTATTGCGCTGATGGTGATGCAAAGCTATCTACCCTCTTGGGCCAACGTCCTGCCCTACGTCCTGCTCGTGGCGACCCTCCTCGTAAGGCCGGGCGGTATCCTTGGGAAGGAGGTCCGCCATGTCTAGAAGATTGGGCGACCTGGGGCTGATCGTCCTCATTCCGGTGCTCTTTGCCGTTGCGCCCCTCGTGTACGACAACCAGCTCCTGCTCTTCAATGTCATGATGTTCCTTGTCCTCGCCCAGGGTATCAACATCATCTACGGCTTCACCGGTTACCTGCCCTTCGGCTACGTAGGCCTTTTCGGCGCCGGGGCCTACGGCGCCTCGTTAGCCGTATTGTTCCTCCACGTTCCGGCTCCTGTTGCGGTTCTCCTTGGCGGCTTGACCGCTTTCATCTTAAGCCTGATTCTTTCGCCCCTTCTGCGGCTTTCCGGCGCCTACTTCGCCATCGCGACCCTGGCCTCGTCGGAGATCGTCTATTACGTCATCGCCAATCCTGGGCTCACGAAGATCACCAAGGGGCCCTACGGGATCAACCTCTCCGTCGCTTACAACCCCCAGGCGAGCTACCTGACCATGGCTGTCATCACGGGGCTCGTGACGGCGATCGTCATCTATCTCAAGCGCTCCCACCTCGGGCTCTCCCTGAAGGCGGTGCGCGACGATCCGTTGAGCGCCGAGATGGCCGGGATCAACGTTGGGCGGCAGAGGATGTTGGCCTTGATCTGGAGCGCGTTTTTCGCCGGACTCACCGGTGGCACCTTCGCCTGGCAGATTTCGGTCTTCTATCCCGATTCGGTTTTCGATCCCAGCATTTCCATCTTCGCCATAGTCTTCTGCCTCTTCGGCGGAGCGGGCACGGTCCTGGGTCCGATTTTCGGGGTGGTGGCGCTTTACGGCGTCTATAACCTGATCGGAATAACCGAGCCCCAGTATTTTCAGCTGATCTACGGGCTCCTTATCATGGTGCTCGTGCTCTTCTTGCCGGAAGGGATCGCCTCGCTGCTTTCGAGGAGGGGCAAGAATGTCCTCTGAGGCGGTCCTCGTCGCCCATTCCTTGAGCAAGAGCTTCGGGAGCCTCAAGGCGGTGGATGGAATCAGCCTGGAGCTTGCGGGCGGCGAGATTGTAGGGCTGGTCGGACCCAACGGCTCCGGCAAGACCACCCTGGTCAACCTCATCTCTGGCCTCTATCGCCCCGACCGGGGAGAGGTCTTCCTTGGCGGCCACCGCGTGACCGGGATGGCCCCGCATCAGCTTGCCCGCCTGGGCCTCAACCGGACCTTTCAGGTACCCAAACCCTTTCATACCCTGACCGTGCGCGAAAACGTGCGCCTGGCTGCCTTCTACACCAAGCGCACTCCGCAGCATGCGGAGGAGGCCCTGGAGCGCGCCGGCCTCGTCCCTCTCGCGGAGCGCCCTGCGGGGAGTCTGAACGTCGGCCAGCAGAAGCTGCTGGATTTGGCCCGATCCCTTGCCACGGCGCCGCGCATCCTCCTGGTGGATGAGCTTGCGGCGGGCCTGGGGCCGAAGGAGCTCGAGCAGGTGGCCGAAAAGCTCCTCGCCCTTGCGAGCTCAGGGATTGCCCTCGTGGTGGTGGAGCATCTGCTCTCCTTCTTGAACCAGCTTACCTCCCGCGTTTTGGTCATGAACGCCGGCGCGAAGATCTTCGAGGGAAAGCTTTCGGCCGCTGCAGAGGATCGCCAGGTGGTCGAAGTCTTTTTGGGGGGATAGCGGGTGGAGACGGTTTTGGAGGTGGGAGGCCTTGACGGCGGCTTCGGCCCGATGCAGGTGCTCTGGGATGTCGCCTTGAGGGTCGGAGAGAGCGAAACCGTGGTTCTCCTCGGACCCAACGGGGCCGGGAAGACCACCCTGCTCAAGACGGTGGTGGGGCTGCAGCCCACCCGGAAGGGAGAAATCACCCTTCGAGGCCAGCGGATCGAGCACCTTCGCACCGACGAGCGGATTCGCCGCGGGATCTCGTTCATGACCGAAATGGGGGTATTTACCAACCTCTCGGTGGAGGAAAATCTCTTTCTCGGCGGCTACCACCAGCCGCGAGAGACTACGAGCACGAGGGCCGAAGAGTTCCTTCGGCTCTTTCCCGATCTGGCTGTGCATCGCCGCCACAGCGCCGGCTCGCTTTCGGGCGGACAGCGCAAGATGCTGGGAGTGGCCAAGGCGCTCATGGCCAACCCACGTTTGGTCATCATGGACGAGCCCTCCTCCGGCCTTTCTCCTCGCTTCGTGGGCGAGGTCGTCAAGATGCTGGCCCGATTTCGCTCCCAGGGCGTGAGCTTCCTTATCGCGGAGCAGAACGTCAAGTTTTTGGAAATCGCGGACCGGGTCTACGTCTTGGACGGCGGCCGGATCAGCTTTACCGGCACCCCCGAGGAGCTGCGGGCGGACAGAGCCATTCACGAAGCCTATTTCGGCCTGAAGGGACACTGACTCCGAAACGGCGACACAGGCTCGATTTCAGTCCCTCTTTCGCGCACCTTCCGCGCTGTTCCGCTGCGCCTCCACCACGGCCAGCGCAGTCATGTTGACGATCTCCCGAATCGAGGAGCCTAGCTGCAGGATGTGGACCGGCCGCGCCATGCCCATGAGCACGGGTCCGATAATCTCGGCGCCGCCGATCTCGTGAAGCAGCTTGTACGCAATGTTGCCCGCCGCGAGATTCGGGAAGATGAAGGTGTTTACCCTTTTCCCTACCAGCTCGCTGAAGGGGTAGGTCTCCGCCAGCAGCTCCGCGTCCAGCGCGATGTTGGCCTGCATCTCGCCGTCGATCGCCAGCTCGGGATAGCGGATCTTCGCAGCCTGTACCGCGTCCCTGCAGCGATCCGATTCCTCCGACCGGGTCGAGCCGAAGTTCGAGTAGGACAGCACCGCAACGACAGGCTCCACGTCAAAGAAGCGCACGGTTCGGGCGGTCAACCCGATGATGTCCACGAGATCCTCGACGGAGGGGCTCAGGTTGACCGTGGTATCCGCGAGAAAATAGACGCCGCGGGAGGAGTTCACGATATACATTCCCGCCACCCTCCGCACCCCTCGCTGCGGGCCTATGATCTGCAGGGCAGGCCTGACGATCTTCGGGTATTCCTTGGTCATTCCGGAGATGAGCGCATCCACCCGCCCCAGCGCCAGCATGGCGCAGCCGAAGTAGTTGCGGTCGGTCATCGACCTGCGCGCGTCATACAGCGTGACGCCCTTTCGCTGTCTCTTTTCGTACAGCACGCGGGCGAACTCGTCGAGCATGGCCTCTTCGCCCGAAGGGTCCAGGATCTCACACCCCTCAAGCCCTTCGATCTGGTGGTCGATGGAGAGCTTGCCTATCTGGCTCCTGCTCCCGAGAAGCACCGGCTCGGCGATGCCTTGGTCGCGCACAAGTTGCGCGGCCTTGAGCACGTTGTAGTTGTCCGCTTCCGCAAACACCACGCGCATCGGATCCTTGCGCGCCCGATTTACGATACCGGTCACCAGCTTCTGGTCGATTCCGACGCGACTCAAGAGCTCCACCTCGTACTGCCGCCAGTCGGTTATCGCTTTGCGCGCCGCGCCGGACTCCATTGCCGCCCGCGCGACCGCGGGCGCGACTGTGGTGAGAAGGCGAGGGTCCAGGGGCTTCGGGATGAGATACTCGCGGCCGAAGCTGAACTCGGTACCCGCATAGGCGCGCGCCACCGCCTCCGGCACCGGCTCGCGCGCAAGGTCGGCAAGGGCGCGCGCCGCGGCAAACTTCATCTGCTCGTTGATCTCCCGGGCTCCGACATCGAGCGCCCCGCGGAAGATGAAGGGGAAGCCGAGCACGTTGTTCACCTGGTTTGGACAGTCGCTCCTTCCGGTCGCGACGATGGCATCCGGCCGGGCGGCCACGGCCACTTCATAGTCGATTTCGGGATCAGGGTTCGCAAGGGCGAAAACGATGGGGTTGGGCGCCATCCGCGCTAGGTGCTCCGGCTGCACGATGCCTCCGACCGAAAGCCCCACCAGAACGTCCGCCCCGGCAAGCGCCTCTCCGAGCGTGTGAAGGTCGCGGTCGGTGGCGAAGGGGGCGCGAACGTCGGTCTCATCCAGCTCACCCTTGCGGACGACGCCGTCGCGATCCACCACGACAATGCGCTCCCGTCGGGCACCCATGAGCAGGTAGAACTTTGCGCAGGCGAGCGCGGCCGCGCCGGCTCCGAGGATTACGATCTGAGCCTCCTCGATCCGCTTCTTCTGCAGACTGAGGCCGTTCATGAGCGCCGCCCCGGAGATGATCGCCGTGCCGTGCTGGTCGTCATGCATGACCGGGATCGAGCAGAGCCGCTTGAGCTCCTCTTCGATACGGAAGCATTCGGGGGATTTTATGTCCTCGAGGTTGATGCCGCCGAAGGTCGGTTCCAGGCAACGCACGAGCTCGATGAACGCATCCGGATTGTCGCAGTCCACCTCGAGATCAAAGACGTCGATGCCGGCGAATCGCTTGAACAGGACCCCCTTGCCCTCCATGACGGGTTTTGCCGCCTGCGCGCCGATGTTCCCAAGGCCGAGCACCGCCGAGCCGTTCGTCACGACGGCCACCAGATTCCCCTTTGCGGTGTACCGATAGGAGGCGTCCGCGTCCGCTGCAATGACCCGGCACGGCTCGGCGACGCCGGGAGAATAGGCGAGGGCAAGATCGTACTGCGAAGAGACCGGTTTCGTCGGGACAACCTCGATCTTGCCCGGCTTGCCCTCTTCGTGGTAGCGAAGCGCCTCCTCTCTGGTAATTCGGAGCGGGCCGCCCCTGCGCCCGGCGAGGTCTCGCTGATTTCCACTCATAGAGGAATAGCTTAGCAGGCAAGTCGGATAACAACCAGGGAGCCGCCGCCCCCCGCGCCGCCCACGCTGCTGGCGCCGCTTGAGCCCCCTGCGTCGCAGGGGTCGCGCGAGCG
>DAHUYW010000051.1 GCA_027306915.1 Spirochaetales bacterium
CGGCTCCTGCGCATAGAAGCGGCCGCCCTCTTGCGCCAGCCTCGCGAGGAGCGCCGCAGGAGCGAAGCGCTCGCCGGCGCTTTCCCGAAACCGGTCGAGGCGCTCGACGACCCGCGCCGGCCCGTAGTCGTCGGCGTAGCGAAGGATCCCTCCGCGGAAGGGCGGGAAACCGATCCCGAGGATGAAGGCCATATCGAGGTAGTCGGGCCGCTCGACGATTCCCTCCTCAAGGCAGCGCGCCGCCTCGTTCACCATGGCGAAAAGCAGGCGGTCGCAGATCTCCTCGCCTCCCATGTGCAGTCTGACGGGGAAGAGGGCGCGCACGGCGCGGTTGGGCCGCTTCGCCTTTCCATCGTAGAGGTAGAAGCCGGCGCCTCCCTTCTTGCCGAGGAGGTGACTCCCTTCGTAGAGGGTGCCGAGCGCCTTGGGCAGCGGGATCCGCTCGCCGTAGGCCGCCGAAAGCACCTTCGCCACCTCGAAGGCGATGTCGTGGCCGACCTCGTCGATGAGGGCAAAGGGTCCCATCGGCATACCGAACTCCTCAAGGGCGCGATCGATGAGGAGGAAATCCACCCCCTGCTCGAAAAGCAGCGCCGCCTCGCCGAGGTAGGCGAGGAGGACCCGGTTGACCAGGAAACCGGGGCGGTCGCGCACGACCACCGGAGTCTTGCCAAGGCGTTTTGCCAGGGCGACGAGCGCGGCCACGGTCTCGGCTGAGGTGCGCTCGCCCGGAACGATCTCGACGAGCGGCATCCGATTGACCGGGTTGAAGAAATGCATCCCCGCGAAGCGCTCAGGCCGCTCGAGCCCCTTCGCGATCTCGCTTACCGCGAGGGAGGAGGTGTTGGTAGCAAGGAGGGTGTCAGCGCGGACCTTTTTTTCGAGCTCCGCGAGGGCCTGCCGCTTTGCCGTGACCTTTTCGACAATCGCCTCGACGACGACATCGAGAGCGGCGAAGCCCGAGAAGTCGACAGTCCCGGTGATGCGGTGCATCGCAAGCTCGGCGGCGCGCGCCTCGAGGCGCTTTCGCTTGACGAGCTCCCCGAAGGCAAGCGACGCCGAGGAGTACCCCTTTGCGATCGCCTCCCAGGCGATGTCCTTCATGCGAACCGGGATCCGGTTCGAAGCGAAGAGCCAGGCAATCCCCCCTCCCATGACCCCGGCGCCGAGAACGCCTGCGGAGGCAATAGTCCGCTCCGCCGACCCCTTCTCCTTCTTCAAGGCCTCGCCCGTGAAGAAGAGCCCCATCAAGTTCCTGCTCACTCGGCCCGGATGGAGAGCGGCGAAGGCGCGTCGCTCCGCCGCAAGCCCCCGAGCGAGGGCACGCAGGTTGGGATAGCGACCCCTGGCGTCCGGGCGGTTCGGGCGGTAGGTGCTCCGAACCACCTCGATCGCGGCGAGGGGGGCAGGATAGTGACTGCCGCTGCGCTTCTCCACCTCGGCCCGCGCCCTGCCGTAGAGGATCGCTCTCCCGAGGGGGTTGCCCTCGAGGAGAAAGCCTCGGCCTGCGCGCCGTCTTGCGAGGGGCGAGCGGGCCCCGCCGGGGGCGAGCACACCGGCCAGGAAGGCCGCGCTTTTTTCCGCAAGGAATTCCTTAGGGTAGAGCGCGTCGGCAAGACCGATTCGCCAGGCGCTCTTTGCGTCCACGGGCTTTGCGGTGAGGATCATCTTGAGCGCCTGCTCCGCTCCGAGGAGGCGGGGCAGGCGCTGGGTGCCGCCGAAACCGGGGATGATGCCGAGGCTCACCTCGGGCAGGCCGAGGCGGGTCTTCGGGTCGTCGGTGACGATCCGGTAGGTGCACGCGAGGGCAAGCTCGAGCCCGCCCCCGAGGCAGACTCCGTCGATAACGCAGAGCGTCGGAAAGGGGAGCTCTTCGATTCGATTCATGAGCTCCTGGCCGAGCGCGACCCTCTCCTCGGTGTGCCCGGCGCCGTCGAGACCGGAGATCTCGTTGATATCGGCGCCGGCGAGAAAACAGCCGGGCTTTGCGCTGTCGAAGACGAGGGCCTGCACTCGTGACGTTCCGCGCGAGCCGTTCCGGCCCGCCGCATCGGCGCCGTCCCTGGGAGCGAGCCGATCGAGGTGGTCGGCGAGCTCGGCGAGGAGCCCGCTCGTGAGGATGTTGATCTTGCTCTCCGGCTGGTCGAAGGTGATGCGAGCCCAGCCGCGCTCGTCGATCGAGAGGCGAAGCCCTTCCGCCATCACGCCACCTCCAGGGCGAGGGCCGCGCCCTGCCCGCCGCCGACGCAGAGCGTGGCAAGCCCGGTCTGCATCTTCCGTCGCCTCATCTCCTTGAGGAGATGGAGGACGAGGCGCGTACCGGTCATGCCGACCGGATGCCCGAGGGCAATCGCCCCGCCGGCGACGTTGAGCCGGTCGCGGGAAAGCTCTCCGAGGGCCTTTCCCCGTCCAAGGCAGCGCCGCGCGAACTCGTCGGAGGCGAAGGCGCGCTCGTTGGCGATGACCTGCGCGGCGAAGGCTTCGTTCAACTCGACCAGCTCGAAGTCCTTCATGGTCATCTTCGCCTTGGCGAGGAGCTTCGCGGTCGCGTAGACCGGTCCGAGCCCCATCCGCTCCGGCTCGAGGCTCGCGTAGGCGAACTCGCGCAGGTAACCGAGCGGCTCTCGCCCGAGCTCCCTCGCGTGCTCCTCGCTCGTGAGGAGCACCGCCGCGGCCCCGTCGGTGATCGGACAGGAGTTGCCGACGGTGACTGTGCCGTTCTGCCGCTCGAAGTAGGGGGGGAGCCTCGCGAGGGCCTCGAGTGTCTGGTTATCGCGCGGCCCCTGATCGACGGCAAACATCTCGCAACGCGCCCCACCGATGGGGATGGGGACGATCTCCTCGGCCATGGCGCCCGAGGCTATCGAGGCGACCGTGCGCCGGTGGCTCATGAGGGCGTAGGCGTCCTGCTCTTCGCGGGTAACGTGAAACTCGCGGGCGAGGATCTCGGCAGTCTTGCCCATGATCAGACCCGAGACCGGATCGGTGAGCCCTTGGGCAACCGCGATCACGGGCTTGAGATAGCGCATCTTGAATCCGGCAAGGGCGGCAATCCGCTGCGGCAGGTTCTTCGCCCGAGCGAGGCTCGTAAGGTAGCCGGCCATCCCCGGATCGAAGAGCAGGGGGATGTTGCTCATCGATTCAGTACCGCCCGCGACAATGACGCCCGCTTCCTCGAGCAGGATCTTCGACGCCGCGGTCGTTATGGCGTCCATGCCGGAGGCACAGTTGCGGTTGACAGTGTAGGCTGGGATGCGGATCGGCAGGCCCGCCTTCAGCGCGATTACCCGCGCGATGTTGGCGGCGTGGGGCGGCTGCGCCACGTTTCCGAAGATCACCTCGTCGATGGAGTCGGGGTCGGCATCCGCGCGGGCGAGCAGCTCGGCGAGGGCGTAGGCGCCCAAATCGTCGGCCTGAATCGCTGCGAGCTTTCCGCCCGCCTTTGCCATGGGGGTGCGCACGCCCTCGACAATTGCTATTCGTTTCTTCATCAAAAGCACTCCTAGCTCTGATACATCTCTTCGATGAGGTCCTTGAACTTTTCCTCCACGAGGTGACGCCTGATCTTGAGCGACGGGGTAAGCTCGCCGCCGTCGATCGAAATACGGCTCGAGACCACCCTGAAGCGGCGAATCTGCTCCCAGTGGTTCAGGTTGCGATTCACCTTTCGTATGTGTTCCTCGATCTCCATGCGGAAGATGCCTCCCTTGAGGAAGTCCTCGACGCTCTGGCCGCGGACCCCGACCTCCTCCATTCGCAGGGCAACCTCCTCGAAATCGGGAAAGAGGAGGCAGGTGAGGTACTTGCGCTCCTCGGCTATGACGAGCGCCATGTCGACGAGCCGTGACCTGCAGAGGGCCTGCTCGATGGGTACAGGGCTCACATACTCGCCGGTCGATGTCTTGAAAAGCTCTTTTTTTCGGCCCGTGATGGTGAGGTAGCCGTCGGCGTCCAGGCTCCCAAGGTCGCCGGTGTGCAGCCAGCCCTCGGGGTCGATCACCCCTCTCGTCGCCGCGTCGTCGCGGTGGTAGGCGCGCATGATGTTCGGCCCCCGGGCGAGGATCTCCCCGTCCTCCGCTATGCGGATCTCCACGCCGGGGAAGGCCTTCCCCACCGTGCCCATGCGGTTTGCGCCGGGGCAGTTGCTAGCGATCACCGGGGAGGCTTCGGTGAGGCCGTAACCCTCGTAGAGGGGGAGGCCGATGTTTGCGAAGAAGCGGCCCATCTCCTTAGAAAGGGGGGCTCCTCCCGAGATGACCGCGCGGAAGCGTCCCCCCATGGCGGCGCGCAGCTTGCGGTAGACCAGGAGGTCGGCAAGAATCCCTGCCGGCCCTCGCCGCGCGGCTCCCGCGGGCTTGCGCTCCGCCCGCACGAGGGCCGCGCGGGCTATGGCGCGCTTGGCGCCGCGCTCCCCCTCGATCTGCGCCCGCATCTTGGCGTGAGCCTTTTCGAGCAGCCTCGGGACGACATCCATATAGGTCGGGCGCACCTCGCGCATGTAGTTCCCGACCAGCTTCACGTCGTCCACGAAGTAGATGGAGGTTCCGCGGCTGATGTAGTAGTACATCACCATCCGCTCGAAAATGTGGGCAAGGGGAAGTGCCGAGAGCACCGCGTCCTCCGGGCGCTCGGGGAAACCGAAGCGGATTCGGGAGGCCTCGACCTGAGAGACGACGCACCGATGGGTGAGCTCTACCCCCTTGGGCAGCCCGGTGCTTCCGCTCGTGTAGATGATGGTGGCGAGGTCATCTTCGCGGATCTGCGAGCAGAGCTCGGAGAGGAGAGAAGCGCTCAGGATCCCGTCGTCGCCGTTCCCGGCCGTGCGCCCTCCGTCGAGGGCGCTTGTCCCGCCGCGGAAATCGATGACCGAGGCGAGCGCTCCCCGGTGAGGCTCGAGCGCTGCGAGGCACTGTTCGCCTGCGGCGATGATCGTGCGGATGCGGGCGTCGCGCAGCTCGAAGGCGAGGTTCGCCGAGGAGATGTCGGCGAATATGGGAACCGTGATCCCTCCGGCGAGAAGGATGGCGAGGTCGGCGATGACCCACTGGGGCGAGGAGGGCGCCATGAGCCCGACCGCCTCTCCTCGTTCGACGCCTCTCGTGCGAAGGTCGAGCGCGGTGCGCACGACGGCGCTCCCAAACTCCCAGGTTGAAATGGGCAGCCATCCTTTCCCGTTTCGGGAGTTGAAGGCTCGGGGGTTATGGTACGATTCGACCACATGCCGGAAGAGCTCGGTAAGTGTGGCGAATCCCATGGCTTCTGCCTCCCACTCGACAAAGATACTTAAGCAAAGTAGTCAAAATCAAATGCGCGCCCGAACAGCAGCCGTGGCAGCTGATTGAATATCCCCACAAACCCCCTTGGGAAGCCGCGCGGGCCGCATGAGGTCATCCTTCCCGCGCCTGTCCCCGGCGCACTTGATCTTTTTGGCCGCCTGATAGGATGATAGACAGTCGTACAGCAATCGTGGTTGCATGGAAGAAGAACCTCTACGCCATCTGGCTTGCTGAGCTCCTCGCCCTTGCCGGCTTCAGCACCTCGATGCCGATCATTCCCTTTTATCTTCAGTCTCTTGGAGTAAAGGACCAGCATCTTCTCAAGCTGTGGGTCGGTCTGATCCAATCGACGGCCTCGATCGCCCTCGGCCTCATCGCTCCGGTTTGGGGTCGATTGGCCGACCTGCACGGCCGCAGACCCATGCTTCTCCGGGCTATGCTCGGCGGCGCGGTAATCATAGCGCTCATGGGCTTCATCACCCAGCCCTGGCAGCTTCTCGTCCTCCGCACGATCCAGGGGCTCCTTACCGGCACGGTGGGTGCGGCGACCGTGCTGGTCGCCTCGACCGTGCCCGAGAGCGAGCTGGGCTACGGAATGGGTTTGCTGCAGATGTCGGTGTTCGTCGGCTCTTCGATCGGGCCGATGATCGGAGGGTTTGTCGCCGACTTGGTCGGCTATCGCTTTACCTTCTTCGTGACCGCGTCGATGCTTGCGCTGGCCGCGCTCATCGTGTCGACCTCGGTGCGCGAGGAGTTCATCCCCAAAAAGCCGGAGGGAGGAAGCTTCGTAAGGAACCTCATGCCCGACTTCTCCACCGTGTTTCAATCGCGGACGCTGCTCGTGCTCATCGCGGTGGCCTTCACCGATCAGTTTTCGGGGTCGGTCGTGGGTCCCATCCTGCCCCTCTATATCCAGCGGCTCACCACCGATGTCCAGCGCCTCGCCACCACCACCGGCCTCATCCTCGGATTGGGAGCCTTCAGCGCCGCCCTCACCTCGGCAGGGGTCGGCAGGATCAGCTACCGCATCGGCTACGCGCGGACCCTGATCGCCTGCCTCTTCGGCGCCGCGGTGATGTACCTTGCGCAGGCCTTCGTGGCGACCACCGGCCAGCTTCTGGTGCTTCGGATCGTCGGGGGATTCTTCCTCGGCGGGACAATGCCCTCGGTGAACGCGCTCATCGCGCGCAACACCGACCGCTCCACCCAGGGCTCGGTCTACGGCATCAATACGGCGGTCGCGTCGGCAGGAGCGGCGCTCGGTCCGGCACTGGGCGCCACCGTGGCGATCCTCTGGGGCTTCCCCGCCGCCTTCGTCCTGACCGCGCTCATTCTCGCAGTCACCGGAAGCGGCGTCGCACGGGTGACCCGTCCCTCCCGGCGAACGGCGCCCCGCTAAGGCGGCTCAAAGCCATTGTCGGTGGGCGGTCAGGGCTCTTTGTCCAGCGTGATGAGATCGAGGTGCTCAAGGCTCGTGACTTCCGGAGCCCGCCCGGCAACGGCGGTGAAGAGCTCCGCGAGGCGCTGTGGATCGACGCGATGGGGCAGGGGAGGTCCGAACTCCTGCTCGCGGTAGGGCCACTCGAGGATGCCTATTCGTCTGCGCGCAACGCGCAGCGCCTCCCGCAGGGCCGCCTCCGCGTCGTCAGTCTCGTGGAAAACCAGACCGAGAAACACGATGTCGAATGCGCCGTCGGGGTAGGGAAGGGCCTCGGCCGTCCCGACGACGAAGCGGGCGCCGGGAATAAGGCGCCGGGCGTGAGCGATCATGTCCGGATTCACGTCGACGCCCTCCGTCCGGCAGCCGCGCTTCACGAAGCCTTCGGCGAAGAGCCCGGTCCCCGTCCCAACATCGAGCGCCGAGGGAGTCGCGAGCCCTTCGATGCAGCGCTCGACGACCTGCTCGACCTGCAGGCGCTCGACGCGATCGGGGGAGCGGAGGCGATCGGCCTCGCCTGAGAATCTTTTTTCATGCATTTGCGGATTCTACTCCGCCGGCGCGCGCCGTGTCGACGGGGCGCGGCGTGCACGTGCGGTATAATCTCCCGGGAGGCTTGCGGTGACACAGGAAACAGTTCGGCCGGATGCCGTCGGACGGCAACAGGAGATCTATCTTTCCCGCGTGCGGGGAAGGCGGGCGTCGGTGCCGGTCGCTTTCGCAGAGCTCGAGAGGGCGGCTCGCCGGCGCGTGTCGGCCCATCGATTCAACTACCTCGCCGGGAGCGCCGGAAGCGAGGCAACCATGCGCGAGAATCGCGCGGCCTTCGAGCGCGTCCGAATCCTGCCGCGGATGCTTCGCGATGTGGGCAGCCGCGAGATCGCCATCGAGCTTTTCGGACGGCGGCTTCCCGCCCCCCTTCTGCTCGCCCCGATCGGTGTTCTCGAGGAGGCGCACCGAGAGGCCGACCTCGCCGTTTCCCGCGCAGCCGCCCGCCTCGGCGTCCCCTTCATCTTCTCCAACCAGGCCTCGGTTCCCATGGAGCGGTGCGCGGAGGCGATGGGAGGCTCACCCCGCTGGTTTCAGCTCTACTACGGCCGCTCCGATGCGCTCGTCGAGAGCCTCGTGCGGAGGGCGGAGGCGTGCGGCTGCGACGCGATCGTGGTGACGCTCGACACGACCCTGCTCGGTTTTCGCGCCCGGGATCTCGATGCAGCCTACCTGCCCTTCCTTTACGGCAAGGGGATTGCGCAGTACGTGAGCGATCCGGTCTTCCGGCGGGAGATGGCGGAGGCGGCGGACGCGGCCGACAAGGCCGCCGGGGCTGCCGGCGGGAGAGCCGCCGCAGGCCGCTCTTCGCTCGACGGCGGGGTCACCCTCGCTGCGCTCTCGCTGCTCATCTCAGCGACGCGTGCCCTCAGACGGACGCTCTGCGCCTCGGGGGTTGCCGCGCCCTCCTTCTTTCACCTTCTGCGCTCGCGGGCGCCTCTCGATGCGGTAAGCCATTTCATCGCGAGCTACTCGCGCCCGTCGCTCGGTCCGCCCGAGATCGAGGCCCTGCGGAAGCTGACGCGTCTTCCAATCCTCCTCAAGGGGGTGCTCCGTCCCGAGGATGCGCGGGCCGCCGTCACGCGCGGCGTGGACGGCATCATCGTCTCGAATCACGGGGGGCGGCAGGTTGACGGAGCTGTTGCCGCCCTCGACGCGCTCCCTGCGGTCGTGGAGGCGGTCGGGGGGACCGTTCCGGTCCTCTTCGACAGCGGGGTCCGCGGCGGCGCCGATCTCTTCAAGGCGCTTGCCCTGGGAGCGAAGGCGGTCTGTCTCGGCCGGCCCTATGCCTACGGCCTCGCGGTCGCCGGGGAGCGGGGCGTGGCCGACGTGGTACGAAACCTCCTCGCGGATCTCGAGCTCACGATGGCTCTCGCGGGCTGTCGGGAGGTGGGGGAGATAGATCGATCTCTGCTGGTGCAGGGGTGAGCTCGATAACCCGCATCCTCTTCCATTTGCCGCCGCGGTAGCGGATGAAAAAGACGACGCCGAGAAGACTGATGTAGGTGGTGGCGACGATCCACGCCGCGTAGATCGAGCCGTGCAGCACGACGACGATCACCCAGTTCGGCACGATGAGAATCCCGATCGAGAGCGTGATGATCATCAGCATCACGAAGCGGGTATCGCCCGCTCCCTTGATCGCCGACGAGAAGACGATGTTCAGGGCGTCGAAGAGGGAGTAGAAGGCGACGAAGCGCAGGAGAGCTCGCGCAAGGGCTGCGATGGGGGCGAAGCTCGCGGGGTCGGCCTCGGCGCCGAAGGGGAGCAGGAAGAGCCCAGGTACGAGGAGGTAGGCGAGCGAAAGGACTCCCATATAGAGAAGGGCCATGCGCACCGCGGAGGAAACCGAGCGCTCCGCGAGGTCTGCCCGCGCCTCCCCGATGTAGCGGCCGACCAGCACCGAAACCGCCGTGCCGAGGCCGAGCATCGGCATGAACGCGAGGGTATTTATGTTGAGGGCTATGTTGGTCGCGGCGAGCGAGTCGGTGCCGATCCTTCCCACGAGGAGAAAGAAGGCGGTGAAGCCGGCGAGGTCGATGAAGATCTGAATCCCCGTTGGAAGCCCGTAGCGGATGACCCGCAGGAGCAGCGCGCGGTCCGGACGCCATCCCCGGAGCGTCTCGTAGCGGCGGTGGCGCCGGGGCGCGAAGATGAGGAGCGAAAGGATGATGCAGGCGAGCGTCGAGCCGGCGACGGTCGCGATCGCCGCTCCCTCAATGCCGAGGCGAGGCAGGCCCAGCCTTCCAAAGATGAGGAGCCAGTCGAGCACAACGGTGAGGAGAGCTGCCGCGACGTCGGCCCAAAGAACCGCCCACGGGCGGCCCCGGCCGGAAAAGAAGCTGGCAAGGGCGGCGTTCAGGATGGCCGGGGCCGCGCCCGCGCACAGGATGCGGAAGAAGCGCACCTCGTTAGCCTGGACTCCGGGAGCATGGCCTACCGCAGCGAAGATCGCCGGAGCAGCCGGCGCGAGCAGCGCGAGCGCCACTCCGCCGAGCAGGGCGATGTAGATTCCCTGCCAGAGGACGTGCCCGATGCGCTCGGGCCTCCCGGCGCCGTCGTACTGGGCGACGAAGGAGGTCACGTAGCCGGCTGTTCCGAAGAACAGGCTCATGATGGTGAGGGTGAGAATGCCGGCAGGGGTCGAGGCGGCTACGGCCTCGGGGGAGTACCAGGCGAGAAAGATGCGATCGACGAATTGCTGGAGCGAGTAAGCCCCCTGGCTGAGAATGAGGGGTACCGCGATCCGCAGGACCTCACGGTACCCCGCCTCCGCGTTCCAACGCCTGAGCACCGTAGGATGACTCCTCCGTCCTCGGAAACCTGCGCGCTTCGGGGCGGTCGATCAGCGCGAGGTCGATTCCTTGGTGAGCGCAAGCCTGTGCAGCTGGGCATCGAGCTCCCGGTCGGTCTGCTCCAGGCGATTGATCTCCCCCTGCGAGGGGCGGCTGAGAAGAAGGCCGGTCCCCCAGAGCACGAGCCCGCCGCCAAAGGCGCCGCCGATTATCGCAGCGCTTCGGTAGGCTTGCGACGAGTTGGGACTGGTCGTCGAGAGGTAGTAGAAAAGCCCTGCAAGTCCAGCGGTCGCGATCCCCAGCCCTTCCACGGCGACGCCCCTGCGACCCTGCTCGGCTCGTTTCTTTTTCAAATAGGGCAGCCTGAGGTCGCGGTCGCGAAACAGTCGCTGCTTGAGTGTGTCGTACTTCGCATTCACGCTCGTCATGTCGGTCGCGTGTGTCGGGCTCGCTTCGGCCCCGGCGCCGCGGAGCACAGCGATAAGCTTGGGGTTGTCGTTGTCGGCCAAAGCGTACTTGAGGGGGGTCATCCCGTTGATGTCGCGCGCATTGACCTGTGCGCCTGCCGCGAGGAGCCGCTTCGCCACATCCGGGTTGGAGTTTTCCTTCGCCGCAAACATCAGCGGGGTGATTCCGATAACGTTCCGTGCGTTCGGATTGGCCCCTGCGGCAATGAGCGCAGCCGCTACATCGGGATTCGGATTTTCCGCCGCCGCCCACATGAGGGGCGTCATCCCGCTCTTGTCCGCTGCGCCAACCTTCGCTCCGGCCGCAACGAGGGCGGAAATGACGGCGGAGCTCTCGTTCGAGGTAGCGGCCTCGGCCAGGGGCGTCTCGCCGTCAGGAAGGCGGGCGTTCGGGTCGGCGCCTCCCGCGAGGGCCTCGCGCACCTGCCTCGGCGATCCGTGGCGCACCGTGGCGGCGAGACTCGCCCCTTGCGCCTGCGCGGGACAAGGGGCAAGCCCGCACAGCGCAACGGCCGCTAGTATCAGGCTGATCGAGCGTCTCATCCCGCTAACCTCCGGCTGCCTCTTAAGAGTTGTCGCACATAGTCGCTGCCGTTGGCTCGAGGAAGCGGTCGCGCGGCGCTCGACTGGCGATGGGAGTCGCTATCTCCGCAGTCTCCGGGGAGCGGAGCCGGTTGTCAAGCCTTTTTGTTGACGGCGCTCAAGAAGCGGTTACAATGGGGCCACGATGAGTGTTTATCCCGTTGTCGTGGGCGTCGCTGCGACCATCGAAGCAATCCTCGCCGGCTATGTCGTCATGGTCAACCCAAGGGGGATCCAGAACCGCCTGTTTGGGGCAGGGTGCCTCACGTTTGCACTGTGGGGCTTCTGTTACGCGATCTTCGCCTCCCACCGAGGGGAGCCCGGCCTCGTGACCTGGTATCGGGCGGCGGCAGCCGGATGGACGCTCTCCGGGCCCATCCTTATCCACTTTCTCTTCGCCGCTAGCCACAGAGAGCGGCTCGTCCGCGCGAGGTGGTTCCTTGCTCTCCTGTATGCCCCGGTATTCGTATTCCTCTACCGCGATATCACCGGGCCCTATTTTGCAGTCGGATTCACGCAGTCGGCCTTCGGGTGGACCGCGGTGCGCGGTCCAATGTCGCCGTGGGAGATCGCTTTTTTCGCATACGCGGTAGCGGGCAGTCTCGCCGGGCTCGTCTCGGTTCACCTCTGGGGGCTGGCCACGCCTCACCGGATCGAGCGCCGTCAGGCGCGTGTGATCGTCTACACCGGATTGGCCGCGCTCGTCATTGCCACCCTCTTTCAGAAGATCACGGTGCTGGGCGATCTCCTGTGGGTGGTCGGGATAGGTTTCGCCGTCGTGCGCCTCAACCTCATGTCGCTCACCTTCGAGACTGCCGCGCATGACATCCTGCGAACCATGGGCGACGGCGTCATCCTCTTCGGATGGGATCGGCGCATCCGCGTCGCGAACCCTGCGGCCGCGCAGCTCCTCGGAATCGGCAGCGAGCGCCTCACCGGGGCGTCGATAACCGAGCTGCTTCCCCATTTTAGCGTTGTGAAGGAGCTCACCCCGGAGCGCCTTGTTCCCGGCCGCTCGATCAGCAACATCGAGCTTGACTATGTGAGCCCGAGCGCCCGCCCGGTTTCTTTGAGCCTTTCGGCCTCTTCCGTGGTGGACCGCTTCGGCGAGTCCATCGGAGTCGTCCTCATCCTCCGCGACATCAGCGATCTCACGACCGCCCAGGAGAAGCTCAAGTTCATGGCGACTCACGATCCTCTCACGAGCCTGCCGAACCGCTTTCTCCTGAACGACCGCCTTCGCATGGCGATTGCCTCCTCGCAGCGCCACGGGCATCCCCTCGCGGTCCTGCTCCTCGATCTCGACAACTTTAAGACGGTGAACGACAGCCTCGGCCACAGCGTCGGCGACCAGTTCCTGCGAATCGTCGCGGACAAGGTGGGGCGCTGCCTGCGGAGCACGGACACCTTTGCGCGCATGGGAGGCGACGAGTTCGTCGCCGTGCTCGCCGAGATCAAGTCGCACGACGAGGCGGCGGTGGCCGCTGACCGTATTCTCGCGGCTCTCGCCGAGCCGCTTCACATCGAGTCTCACGAGCTCTACCCTTCGGCGAGCATCGGAATAGGCGTCTGCCCGGACGACGGCGACACCGTCGAGCTTCTCCTGCGCAACGCCGATATGGCGATGTACAGCGTGAAGGAGGCGAGCAAGAACGGCTACCGCTTTTTCTCCAAGTCGATGACCGAGGGGAGCTACGAGCAGCTCTTGAGCCCGGAGTCCCTGCGGATGGCGCTCGACGAAAAACAGTTCTCCGTGTACTACCAGCCTATCTGCGATCCGGAGAGCGGAGAGGTACAGGCGGCCGAGGCGCTCCTGCGGTGGCATCATCCCGAAAGGGGGCTCTTGGAAGCTCATTCCTTCATACCGGCGGCCGAGCGAAGCGGCCTGATCATTCCGATAGGGGAGTGGGTGCTTCGCACGGTTTGCAGGCAGCTTTCGACGTGGAGCTCGTCGGGCTTCCGCAGGATCCCGATCTCGGTGAACATTTCCGCCCGTCAATTTCAGAGGGAGGATTTCATCGAGTCTACCGCGGCGATCCTGCGGGATTGGAACGTGAAGCCTTCGATGCTTGTCTTCGAGCTCACCGAGAGCGCGGCAATCAAGGACATCGACAAGTCCCGCCAGGTGATGGGGAGGCTCATCGAGATGGGTATCCGCATCATCATCGACGACTTCGGCACCGGCTACTCCTCGCTGCGTTGGCTGAAGACCGTACCTGCCTTTGCCATCAAGGTGGACAAGTTCTTCGTGCAGAATACGGAGGGCGACGAAGACAGCCTTGCCATCCTGCGCGCGATAATCTCCATGGCGCACAGCCTCGGGCTCGAGGTCATCGCGGAGGGGATCGAGACCGAGGCGCAGGCTGAGCGGCTGCGCGGGCTTGACTGGAGGAACCTGCCCTCCGTGCGCTGCAACCAGGTTCAGGGGTACTTCTTCGCGCGTCCCTTGTCGGCGGAAGAGTTCGCGAAGAGCGTGATCCGGTAGGCCGGGACATGGAGAGCGCGGGCGAGATCGGAGTCTGCGTCGTCGGAGGCGGTCCGGCCGGAATGATGGCCGCCGGCCGAGCGGCGGAGTGCGGCGCCCGTGTCGTCTTGCTCGAGAAGAACGAGCGGCTCGGGAGGAAGCTCCTCATCACCGGCGGCGGCCGCTGCAACGTCACCAACGCCGAGTTCCGCCGCCACGTCCTGGTGGAGAAATACGGCGAGCGAGGAGAGTTTCTCCACAGCCTTTTCGCCCGCTTCGGACCGCGCGAGCTCATCGATTTTCTTGCCCGCTACGGACTCGGGACCGTTATCGAAGAGGAAAACCGCGCCTTCCCCGCCACCCACCGCTCAGCCTCGGTCCTTGAGGTGCTGACCCGCTACCTCGCAGACGGCGGGGTTGAAGTGCGAACGCGCACGGCGGTGCGCGGCCTGCTTGCGGATCCTGCCACCCGGCGGGTGACCGGGCTCGCGACCTCAGCCGGGGTTGTGGAGGCCCGCAGCGTGGTGGTCGCGACCGGAGGGCTCTCGCATCCCGAGACGGGATCGACCGGCGAGGGACTGAAGTGGCTCGCCTCGATCGGCCACGCCGTCCGGATCCCCGAGCCCTCGCTGGTTCCGCTCCGCGCCTGTGAGCCGTGGGTTGCGCGCCTCGCCGGGCTTGCCTTCGACGACGCCCGCCTGACTGCCCTCCCGCTCGCAGGCGAGCGCCCCGCAAAGACCCCCTCCGAGCGCGGAAAGCTCCTCTTCACGCACTTCGGCCTAAGCGGCCCGCTCGCGTTGAACCTGAGCTCTCGCATTCTCAAGCTTGCGCGCGAGGCGGGCGACGAGGAAGAGCACCTTCGCCTGCTTGTGGACCTTGTGCCGGCCGAGGATCATGCGAAGCTCGACGCGGCCGTGCGGAGCTCGCTTGCCGCGGCGCCGAACCGCAAGGTGCGCAACTCCCTCCCACAGGCCCTACCCAGCCGGATGGTCCCGGTGCTCCTCGAGCTCGCAAAGGTCGATCCCGATCTGCCGGCGCACAGCCTTACGAGGGATTCGCGCCTAGCGGTCGTGCGCCTCATGAAGGCCCTTCCCCTCACCTTTGACGGACTGCTGGGCACCGACAAGGCGATCGTCACAAGCGGCGGGGTTGCCCTCGAGGAGATCGACTTCCGCACGATGCGATCGCGCCTCTTCGACAACCTCTACCTCGCGGGCGACCTCCTCGACTTCCAGCGCCGAAGCGGCGGCTACAGCCTCCAGATCTGCTGGTCCTCCGGGTGGGTCGCCGGCTCGGCTTCGGCCGAGGGAGGCCGCTCATCGGCGGCTGCCGGCCGGGAAAAATCCTTGACTTGATGCCAGGACCCTTTAGACTGGAGGGCGGACCGCGCCGCCGGTCCGACAAGGAGGAATGATGTCATCCATTGAATCCAGCTCGTTTTCGAGCAAGAGATCCACCGCCTGGATCGTGCTCGCGATCGCCGTCGGCCTGGTCGTCATCGGGGGAATCATCGCCGAAATCACGCAGACCGCCGGCGGGGCGGTCTCGGTCCGGCAGGTGAAGCTCGCCGGCTCGAATGGGGTGTTCATCTACGGCCTGCTTTACAAGCCGGCGGGAGCCACCGCCAAGAGCCCGGCGCCGGGGATCCTGGCCATCCACGGCTACATCAACTCCCACGATACGATGGACGGCTTTGCGATCGAGCTTGCCCGAAGGGGATGCGTCGTCCTTGCCATCGATCAAACCGGCCACGGCTTCTCGGATCCCCCGGCCTTTGCGAACGGCTATGGAGGGCCCGACGCCCTTGCCTACCTCCACAGCCTCGACTTCGTGAAGGGCGATGACATCGCTCTGGTCGGCCACTCGAGGGGCGGCTGGGCCTCGGTCGTTGCCGCCGGCACCCATCCGGACTTCTACCGGTCGATGGTCCTTGTGAGCTCCTCCACGAGCACCCCTCCCTACGAGCCGATCCCCGGAAGCCCGACCTTCCCCAAGAACGTGATGGTGCTCGAGGCGCGCTATTCCGAGTTTTCCCAGCTCATGTGGGCCGTTCCGAAGGGGAGCGAGTTCCCGTCCTCCGCCCGGCTCCAGCAGCTCTTCGGGGCTTCCGGCCCGATAGTTCCCGGCAAGGTCTACGGATCGATTTCCGACGGAACCGCGCGCCTCTTCGAGTCGGTCCCGACCACCCACCCCTTCCTTACCCTCGACGAAAAGGCGGTCGGACTTGCGGTCGGTTGGATGCAGCAGACGCTTACGGGGGTCGCGCCGCTTCCCGCCTCCGACCAGATCTGGCTCTGGGACGAGATCGGAACGGCCATCGCCCTCGTCGGGGTGATCCTGCTGCTCTTCCCCCTCGGGTCGTTGCTCCTGCGCACCTCCTTCTTCGCCGAGCTGGCCCAGCCCGTGCTGGATGCCCACCCGGTGCAGGGGGCGGGGCTCTGGATCGGCTCGATAATCCTCGTTGCCGTCGGGGTGCTCACCTTCTTCAGGTTCCAGACCGTGGCGAATGCCCTCCTTCCTCCAAGCGCGCTCTTCGCCCAATCCATCACGACCGGGATCATGGGGTGGGCCGTCGGCGGGGCGGTCATCGGGCTGATCCTATTCCTGCTGTGGCACTTCCTCATGAACCGAAAGGCGGGGGGAAGCTTCACGGCCTACGGCCTCACGGACGGTGACGGAAGGCTCGAGTGGGCGCGCATCGGGAAGTCGGTGCTCTTTGCGGCAGCGGTGCTCGTGGGGCCCTACCTGGCCCTGTGGTTCCTGCAGTGGGCCTTTGCCACCGACGCTCGATTCTGGGTGTTCAACGCGAAGATCGTCACCCCGGTCCACCTCCGCATCTGGCTGCCCTACGTGATTCCCTTCCTGTTCTACTTCCTGGTGCTGGCGCTCATCCTCCACGGCGAGCTTCGCTCGATACGCCTCTCGCCGGGAACCGAGCTCGTGCGGAACATCGTGATGCTCGCGGGCGGCTTTGTGGTGTTCATCCTCGCCGAATACATCCCGCTCCTTGCGGGCGGAACGCTGCTCACGCCGAATCAGCCCCTTCTGGCAATCGTGGCCTACCAGTTCGTCCCGATGTACGTCATCATCACGTCGATCTCGACCTTCTTCTTTTACAAGACCGGCCGAGTCATTCCCGGGGCGCTCATCAACGCCTTCTTTATCACGATGCTCATCGTCACGAGCACCGCGACGCAGTTCCCGCTTAAGTAGGCGGGATCATTGGGATCCTTTTAGGAGCGGCGATAGCTCACACCCAGCCTCTCGAGCCTTCGCAGATGGGTGGGCAGCCGCTCCTCGAAGGAGCGAAACCTCCGTCCGGGCGCCGACCAGACGACCTCCGAGAGCGCGCACAGCCGCGGAAAGATCAGGTGCTCCGCGGTCTCCGGTGTTTCGACGTACTCCGTCCAGAGGTTTGCCTGCGAGCCCAGGATAAAGCGAGCCTCATCGGCAGAGAGCGCCGCAGGAACCGGCTCGTAGTCGTAGACCTGTTTGAGAGTGATTGCCGGAAGGTCGGAGCTGCTGCGTCCCGCCTCTGCGGGATCGGGCGCCTGGCGGTAGTCCAGGTAGCAGTGCGCGATCGGGGTCATGACCGCCGGGTGATGGGCCCTCGCGGCGGCGATCCCGCCGTCGATCCCGCGCCACGACATGACCGCCGCGCCGGGGGCGAGACCTCCCTCCAGAATCTCATCCCAACCCATGATCCGCCTATCGAGCCCCCTGGCGAAGCCTTCGACCCTCCGGATGAAGTAGCTCTGGAGCTCCTGCTCGCCGGCGAGCCCCTCCGTTCGGATGCGGCCCTGACAGGCGGGACAGCTCCTCCAGCGCTCCGTCGGACACTCGTCCCCTCCGATGTGGATGAGCTCGAAGGGAAAAAGCTCCGCGACCTCCCCCAGGACCGTCTCGATGAAGCGGAAGGCTTCCTCGCTGCCGGGGCAGAAGACGTCCGGGCAGATGCCCCATTCCGTCCATACGGAAAGAAGCTCTTTCCGGCACGAGAGCTCGGGGTAGGCCGCTATCGCAGCGCGGGCGTGTCCGGGCATCTCGATCTCCGGGAGTACCTCGATCGAGCGCTCGGCCGCATAGCGAACGATCCCCTGGACCTCCTCCCTGGAATAGAATCCGCCGTAGCGTCCGCCGCTGCCTCCGCGCCAGGCGCCAACCTCGGTAAGGCGCGGGTAGCGCTCGATCGCAAGCCTCCATCCCTGGTCGTCGGTGAGGTGCCAGTGAAAGCGATTCAGCTTGTGGAGGGCGAGGAGATCGAGGAGCCTCGTGATGAAGGACACCGGAAAGAAATGGCGCGCAGCGTCGAGATGGAAGCCTCGCCAGGGAAAGCGGGGCCAATCGATGATCTCCAGGCAGGGAAGCTCGATCCTACCCGGAGGCGCCTCCCCTTCCGCCGGCGGCATCAGCTGGCGCACGGTCTGGACCGCCCAGAAGAAGCCCGCCGGCGCGGAGGCTTCGATCGTAATGCCATGGGGAGAGATCTCGAGGCGATAGCCCTCCGCGCCGCCCACGATGGCCGAAGCCTCGCGCATTCGGATCGACGGTGCCGCCCAAACCCGGGCACCGCCGGCCGGTGCAGCAACGGCGGGAGCGGCGCCGGCGCGGCCAAGGAGCGCGGCAAGATGAGCCGCTGCCGCCCGAGCCGAATCGCAGGCCTCGATCGCCGCGCCGCCGGCGATCCGAAGGCTGCCTTCGCGCGCCTTGAGGCGTTGCGGGGCCGGTATCAGGGAGACTGGGTGCAGCATGCTGAGCGAGCCACGACGGTCGGTTGGTCGCCGCCCTGCTGCTACTTGAATCGGGTAACGGCGGACTTCAGCGCTTCGTCCATGGCCTTGCGGGCGCTCTCGATGCCGCCCTTCAGGTCGGTCCACGCGCTCTCGCCGGACTTTTTCAGATCGTTGATCTTCTGGTCGATATCGTTGCGCTTGGACCGCAGGTTCTCGAGCTGATTCTGGTACTGGGCTCTCGACTCGGCATTCAGCTTGCCGACCTTGGCCTCGAGCTTGTCGATCTCCGAGTTCCAGTCATCCAATTTGGCCTTCAGCTTCGCGATGTAGGCTTCCCGTTTCTCACCCATGACGATCTCCTCCCTCCGGCGTAGGCGCCGCTCTCGATCGCGCGTCAATCGAATTTTACTCCTTTTGACGGCAGGCGTCCACGACGGAGTGCTCGGCCTCGGGTTGCGCGATCGAGGTGCGGATCCTACTTCTGAGAATAGGCAACAACCCCGGACCAGTCGGGTGCGGGAGGATTTTCGACATACCGTCGGGAGCGCTCGACGAAAATGCTCGCGATTGGATCCTCGGGAATGATCTTCTGAATCTCGGCAAAGTAGCGGTGTGCTTCGCCGAACTCTCGGTCGTAGTAGTGCTCAATGCCGCGTTCGTGGAGCGTCCACGCTTGACGCTCGTTCTCGGACAGCTCTTTTCGCACCGCATAGACCGCCAGCCCTCTTTTTCTGCCTTTGACTTGAACGCGATCTGCCAGGCGGCAGGGAAGGGTGTCATGGACGAAACGCCAAATCGACTCCGACACGAGGATGGGCTCCTTGTAGACCTTCGTCAGCCCCTCGAGCCGCGACGCGACGTTGACCATATCCCCGACGACGGTATAGTCCATCTTCGCCTCGGAGCCTATATTGCCGATCGTTACCGCTCCATAGTTGATTCCGATTCCGATCTGGATCGGGGGCCGCGCGCGTGCGGTCTGCCATACATTGAATCGCGCAAGCTCGTCGAGCATGTCGAGGGCCGCCACCACCGAGTGGTAGGCGCTCTGCGCATCGTCGGCGGGCGCCCCAAAGAAGGCCATGACGGCATCCCCGATGTACTTGTCCACGAGCCCTTGATGACGCATCACCGCTTCGACCATGCGGCCGAAATAGTTGTTCAGAGATTCCACGATGTCGCGGGAGCTCATCGTCTCGGAGAGCTCGGTGAATCCGCGGATGTCGGAGAAAAGCACCGCGAGGGTGCGGTCCTCGCCGACGAGCATCGACTCGGGAGAGGCGAAGAATTGATCGATGACCTGTTTGGGAACATACTTCTGGAAGACGTTGCGGATCTTCATCTCCCGTTTCTGGGCGATGGCAGCCTTCAGCGCGTAGCTCTTGATCTCGCCGTAGGCCTGACCGAGCGCGCCGGTCATGGCGTTGAAGCTGTCTCCAAGCTCCCCGACCTCGTCGGTGTAGGACACCTCGACCCTCTTGTGCAGATCGCCGGTGCGCACGATGTCGCGCATAGCGGCGACGATCTGGTTGAGGGGGCGGGTAAGCAGGCTGCTGAACAAGACCACGAGCGCGAGCACGGCGACGAGCGTGATCCCGGCGGTAAGCGCGCTCGTCAGTGTAATACGGTCCACGGGCCGGTAGAAGGCCTCCCGATCCACGGTGACAAAGAGCGCCCATCCGAAGGGAGCAAAGAAAGAGAGCTCCCCCACGCGAGGGACTCCGCCCATCGACACGTGAACCCACCCGGGCTTGCCTGCATCTATGAGGGAGCTTAGGGCACGCTCTTCCGCGGGCGAGAGCTCCACCTTGGTCGTGGAGAAATCCGCCTTCCCGCTCCTGTTGAACGCGATGATCAGGTCGCTCGGATCGCCGACTAGGCCAGCCGCGTAGTGGGCAACCGCGGTCTTTGCCGCATCGACAAACTCCGGTTTGTCTGAGAGATCGTTCGCGGCGAGCAGGGCGGTCTGGCTTTGGGCAAATCGGAGGAGGTCCGACGCTTTGAACTGGAGGAAGCTGACCGCGACGGTCGTAATCCCCCTTCGAGCTTCCGTGGTCGAGATCACGGTCAAGAACACCATAGGTGCGAGAAAAAGCGGCAGGAAGATGCTGATTATCCTCGGGGCTATCTTCATCCGTTCCTCGTTGTATTTTCGGCAAATCAATCGATAGAATCCAGTCGTGCGAAGCTGATTCTGAGCTCACCCCAAAACGTGATTGCGAAAATCGAAAACTGAGGATAGGATTGTAGAGAGGTAGCGTATGCCGGGACTTCTGGAGCGAGCGAGAGGGATACGTCGCCCGAGGGTGGCCTCCTCTGCCGTCGACGACGGCGGCGTCTCTCTGGAGGAACGCTCGGAGCTTCTGGAAGAGATCGATCGTCTTTTTGCGAGCCGAAGGGTCATTGACGACGGAACGATGTTCGCAAAGGCGGGAAGGCGCAGCGGCGCCGGACTGCCGATCACCGTGAATATCGCCGCTGTCGTCGTTCTCGCCGGCGGCATCATCGCCTCGCTCTACCTCTTCACTCCGTCAACGGCTCAAGGCGGCACGCAGGACAGCGGCTACCGGACGGCGGAAGGGCTTATCGTCCAACAGGTACGCAGGCAGGCAACCCAAGCCTTGAGCGCGCGGCAGCGACAGATCGCCGCGATACAAGCGGAGCTCGATCGGCTGCAAGGCTCCCAGGATTCCTCGAATCCGAAATTGGCCGCCGCCTCGGATGCGCGAAGGACGCAGCTCGAAGCCGAGCTCGCGCAGCTGCGCTCGGAGGCAGACGGCCGGCTCGCGCAGGTCCGCTCCGAGGCCGATGCCCGGCTCGCGAGCTTCGCGGCAGCCCGACGGCAGGAGTCCTTCCTCATAGGCCAGTTACAGGCAATCTTTCAGAACGTCGGATCGCGCCTTTCGAGCAACGACTTCGCGAGCGCCTTGAGCGGAGTGTCGGCGGCCGATCGATTGCTCGCCGATGCCCGCGCCGCAGAAGGGGCCGCAGGCGATATCGCGCGCATCGCCCCGGCGCTGCTCGCCGGCGACGAGGTGCTTCGCGCCGCAATTCGCTACGATCAGGCCGCGTTGGCCTCCGCCGCGGCCGCCGCCGGCTCGGCGCAGCCCTTGACGGGGAGGGTCGCCGAGATCGATCGGCTTGTCCGGCAGGCCGACGCCAAGTACGCCTCCGGCGACGTCCAGGGAGCGGCCGCGCTCTACAGCGAGGCGGTCACCTCCCTCTCGAGCGTCGCCCATGCCTACGATCGGCTGGAGGCAATCCGCAAGGGGCCGCGGGACAAAGAGCTCGGACAGCTCGCCGCCCGCATCCGAGACCTCGAGCGGACCGTCTCGGAGCTTCAAGCGAGGGTGATCGAGCAGGACCGGACCCTCGCTCAGTATCGCGACCGGTTCGATTCGCAGGCGGCCACGATCGCCGATCAGGCGCGGTTCATCGAGCGTCAGAAGCTTGCGATGAAGCGCAGCAGCGACCAGCTTGCGGCGGTGATCCGATCGGTGCAGAACGGGATCGCCAGCCTCAACACGAGCGTTGCCACAGCATCTGCGAGCGGCCGGGCGACGACCACCTCGGAAATGGTGGATCTTCTCCGCACGAAAGTCACTCTCCGGGAGGCGGTCGATTCGAAGGCCGTGCGCCAGCGGTACCCGGAGCTCTACGACAAGCTCGATCCCTTCTTCCGCGAATATGGCCACGTCTACCGGCGAGAGGGAAGCGACGCGGCCCTTGCCGGCATCTCCTCGGCCCTGAAGGCGGTCATCACCTCGCTCGATGTAGCGCTTCCGGGCACCCCAACCGCCTTCCAAGGAGAATCCACGGACTCGTACGGGCCTCCCGCGCGTGACGAGGCCATCGCGGCCTACCTTGCTCGGCTGAACGGGATTCTCGGCGGCCTGCTCCCTCCGGAGAACTAGCTCGCAACGAGGGCCGATTCCACTAGGGCGAGGAAATAGCGAAGGCCTGGTTGGAGTAGGGGGAGTTGAACGAGCCCTGGTAGGTATAGAGCCGGTACAGGTAGAAGCTGCTCGGCGAGAGGGTCGCAGTGGTGTATGTCGTCGCGGTCGCCGAAAGGCTCGCCACCTGAGTGAAGGCGGTGCCGGCGGGATCGGTCGTCTGCTCCACGATTATCCCCGCCGCGCCGGTGGCGGTGTTCGTCCAGGTGAGCTGGATGGTACGGTTGGCCAGGGGCGTGGCAACGAGCCCCGAAGGGGCCGCCGGAAGGATGTTGACCGTCGTAGAGGCGGTGCTGCCGACGCCGTCGGTCGCGGTGACCGTGACCGTGCCGGATCCAATGGTCGCTCCGCCGGCCGAGTAGGCTCCGTTGTTGACGTTTATCGTGCCGGAGCCTGCGGTTATCGAGTAGGCATAGGGCTTCGGCGAGCCGGGCGTGCCCCCCGAACCCGTGAAGGTGATGCTTCCCCCTTGCGGGACCGTGGGCCCCTGCGGGCTTATCGCGACGGCCCCGGTCGGTGAGGGGACGACGACGCTCACCGCCGCGTCGCTCGTCGCGCCGACGGCGTCGCCCACCCGGATGTCGGCCGAGCCCGCCGCCGCGGGCGCGGTGTACAGGCCCCCGCTCAGGCTCCCCCCTCCCGAGACGATCGTATAGGCATAGGGCGCCGTCCCCCCGGTCGCGGTGAACTGGTAGGGCATTCCCGCGACGAGGGTGAGCGACGCCGGGCTGATCGTGAGCTGCGCGGGCCCGACGATGGCCGTGTTCGCGCTGCTCGATGCTCCGGTCGCGTCGGAGACCGTCACGACCGCGGTGCCGGGCGATGGGGGAGCGGTGTAGGCCCCGCTCACGGCGTTGATGGTCCCGGAGCCCTGGGTGACGGCGAAGGCGTAGGGGGTGGCCCCTCCGAAGGCAAAGAAGTTGAAGGTGCCGGACGTGCGCACCGCCGCCGCGAGGGGCTGGATGGTGAGGGACGTGGCGCCGGAGGCCGCCGGAGGAGCGGTCTTGGCGGTGGTCAGATCCCCATAGAGCGAGAATTGATTGCAGCTTGCGAGGAGCAGGGCGCACGCCGCCGCAGCGACAAGTGCGACAGCCCCTTCGCGATTTCGCCGATCCATCGAAACACTCCTATAGGCCCGTTCCGACCAAAAGCGCCGGGGCCACTCCCATGATCGGATACCCGCCTTCGAAAATGGCCAGGAAGCCAAGGCCGACTCCTACGTGAAGCGGCCCGACAGCTCGCAGCGTCATCGAAACTCCCCCGTCCACGAAAGGCACGGTCTTCGCGAGCAGCGAGGCGCCGGGGAGCTGCAGGGTGATGACCGCGGCGCCCCCGCCTGCGCGGATGCCCGCGCCGAGCGCAGCGTCGGGAGAGGTTCCGATAGCCACCTCGGGCCCACCGAGAAAAGTATACACCGTCGCCTGGGGCAATACAGGGATCGGGAAGATCCGCGCTGCACCGACGTGCAGCCCGGTCTCGATGGTCATTGACCGGTTGGGAAAGCGCACCCCGCCAAAGAAGAGGGCCGCGGCCCCGTAGCGGAAGTAGTCGCTGCCGCTGCCGATCAGCAGAAGGGGTGCGGCCTGCCCGCTGAAGACGGGACTCCACTTCCCCGCTACCTGAGGGGTGCGCCCCGGCGCAGGAGCCGCCGCGGGGCCGCCTGCGGCCTGCTCCCGGGCCGCCCCCGGCTCGGCCGTCCGGCCGACTCGCGCGCCGGGGGCCGGACGGCCGAACGGCGCAGCTTCCTTTTCCGCACGGCGGAGCGCCGCCTCGACCCCCGGATCGACGAGGAGCTGGTGGGCCGCGTCGGTCACCCGGGCGTCGAGATCCAGATCGAAAGGGAAGTCCGCCGTACGGGTAAGGAGCGGGGCGCTGCCGCCGACTCGGGCAAGGCTCATCGCCATCGTCACCGATCCGCCTTCCTCGGTGAAGCGAATAGTGAGCAGAAACTGGGCCCCGATTGCCTCCGCGTCGCGCGTCAGGGAGCCCGCACTTCCCGCGGCGGCTCCGGACCGGGCCCAGGCGGTGGCCGCAAGCCCGCTTTGCTGAGCCGCGAGCATCGCCGCACGCTCCAGCACGCTCGACAGCTTAGGGTCCGAAGGGGTCCCGGTCGCCGCCACGAGGATCCTGGCCTGTGAAAACGCAGGTAGGATGAGAACGAGCAGTAAGAAAAAAAAGCTCGCAGCGAATCGGAGTCGCCCGACCATGGCCATTCCTCTCTGATCGAAATCAGTGAGCGGCGAGAGCTACCGAATTCCCTTTTTTTTCGCGGACCGCAGCGGCCGCGGCTTCGGCGCGCTGGAGAAAGGCGGCCGCGGTGTCCGAATCGCCCAGCCCCGTCACCCCTATGCTTATCGTCACTTCGAGATTCTCGTCGAAGGGATAGAGCTCGACCGCGCGCCGAAGCTTCTCGGCGGCAACGAATGCGCCCTTCTCGTCGGTCTCGCTCGCGACGACGGCAAACTCGCCGCCCTGAAGGTGCGCGGCCTGGTCGGTCTGGCGGACTCGCGAGCGCAGAATGGTTGCGACCGTCATCAACACATAGTCGCCCGCGGCCTCCCCCCGCGCCCCCTTGAGCTCGGCGAATCGGTCCACGTCGACGACGAGCACGGAGAGGGGATGGCCATACCTTCGGCTCCGCTGGATCTCGACGTTCAGCGTCCAGTCGAACCATGCCCTCGAAGCTATGCCGGTGAGGGCGTCGATGAAGGGGGCCCCTTCGGTCGCCGCGCTGCGGGTCTCGACGCCCGAGGGCGTTTCGGGCGCCGCCGCGCCGCGGGCGGCGGCGCGCACGGCTGCGACGGAGCCGACGCCGATGAGAAGCGAAGCGCCGAGCCCGAGGCTGAAGAGGAGCGTGGGCACGAAAGCGCCGCCGCCGACCGTGCGCGCGTCGAGCAGGAGCCACCCCGCCGTGGAGACAAGCGCAAGGAGCGCCACGAAGAGGGTCAGCAGGCGAAACGGATCGCGTGGACGAGTCTTCTGTTGCATTACGAGCGCCCCCACCTGAGGCTCATTGTATCCCCGCGGCGGGAGGGCGTCCACTATATATGCTTTTTTAGTCCAGCTGCGGGGAGGTGCCGGCGGCTGGAGCTGGCTCATCATTATAGCTCTCGTGGCGGTCTCGTTGCGGTATGCACGAAAACCCTTTACAGGTGACTGAGGGGTTCATGGGCTGATGCGTGGCGGCTGTGCGGGATGGGCGCGCCAAAAAAAACGGGCCTCCCGCGCGGGAGGCCCGAACTTCCGGTTGAATGCGCCGCCGTCCGGCGCAATCATTTCTCTCTAATTTGAAGGATTGATGACGATCGAGAGCTGCGGGCTCACGATGTAGAGCTGGCCCGGGTTGAAGTAGTAGGTGCTCTGCACCGACAAGCCGCCCGACCCGAAGCGAATGGTGTGATTGCCCGCCGCGACCCGGATATCCCCGCGGCCGACGCGTCTTCCGTCGATCCAGACCCCGATGTCGTTGTCCGCGCGCGTCCGGTCCCAATCCGGGTTGTAGAATCTCC
>DAHUYW010000052.1 GCA_027306915.1 Spirochaetales bacterium
ATGCTCTTTCCTTCGATGAATTGCTGAAGCGTCTCAATCAGAAGGCAATCAATGGCCATTGATGCGAATCCAGCATATTCGTAATCGAGTATGAGCTCTACTGGCTTAAGAAAGCGACCGTTGATTCTGTCGACGAAGATTTCGATAGCTGTTTTCCAATCTGCTTCGTCATGAAACTCTAGCTTTTTCCAGTCGTCGTCCGAGTAGCTAGGTGATATATCCATCGTGACCTCCTGAAGCCTGAAATGTACGACGTCGTGGGGGCATAACATTTATATTCTGCAGTTTTGTGCTAAATGCAGCAAGAGAGTTGGCTGGACGGCGTGGGGGCCGAGTCGCCAGCAAGCACTTCATGAAGCTGCATAACATTCCGCGTGGTTACTTGTAAGAGCGACAGCCGAAGTGAGCTGGAGGATGTGTTATGCAACGTCTCATCGAGTTCCTCCGTGACAAGGGGAAAGTACCTGAGAGCCGAATCCCCCACTATCTGCGTTGGATTCACTGGTATTGGAGCTACGAAAGGAGCGGTGATGGGGGCGTGAAGTCGATTGAGAAATTCCTCTTCGGCATCAATGAGAGTTTCGAGAAGTGGCAGGTGGATCAGGCGCGAATCGCACTTCGGCTGTACACTTACTACAAAGAAGTGGTTTGCCACATTCCGACCAAAGCATTCCCGACAAGCAAGGTTCCCCAAGAATCGATGCCTTCAACGCCCAGCCTGAACGGCTCCGCAACGAAAAAGGGTGACCCTGCCTCACCGGAAATCAGGGACGCCTTGAGACCTGCTTCATCTCCGGTTGTTCTGCAAGCGAAGACCTGGACCGAGGTTGAGGCGGCTCTCATGAGACTCATGAGGCTGCGGCATCTATCCTATAGAACCGAGAAGACCTACCTCTCGTGGGTTCTGCGCTTTCAGGAGTTCTGTGGTGCCAAACCCTGCACCTCGATCAATCAGGAGGACCTCCAGCATTTTCTTTCCTTTCTTGCGGTGGAGAACCATGTGTCAGCCGCTACTCAGCAGCAAGCGTTCAACGCACTGCTTTTCATGTACCGCAACCTTTTGCACGTATCAGTCGAAAGCCTGAATCCTGTGATTCGGTCCAAGATCCCTCGGAGGCTCCCTGTCGTTCTCTCAGTCGAGGAGATCAGACGAGTTTTTTCGCTGCTGAAGGGAACTCAGCTACTTGCGGCCTCTATCATGTATGGAGGCGGTTTGAGGCTTCGGGAGTGTCTCGCCCTCAGGGTTAAGGACGTGGACTTCTCGCGCCACTGTCTCATCGTCAGGTCTGGAAAGGGAGACAAGGACCGGGAGACCGTGCTGCCCGAAGGGGTTTCTACGAAGCTCGAGTCGCACTTGAGCGTCATCCGCGGGCTCCACGACAAAGACCGGCGCAAGAGAGTGGCCGGGGTGTGGCTACCGCCGGGCCTCGAGCGAAAATACCCGAATGCCGGAACAGAGTGGGCTTGGTTCTGGGTATTCCCGTCCTCCAAGCTGTCAATCGATCCCACTTCCGGGTCGGTTCGGCGCCACCACCTCTACCCTACCACAATCCAGAAGGGTTTTCGCCAAGCGGTCCTCGACTCCGGCATTGCGAAGCATGCCACCGTCCACACGCTGAGACACTGCTTCGCTACGCATCTCATTGAAAGGGGGTATGACATTCGAACAGTACAGGAGCTCCTTGGGCATTCCGATGTTTCAACGACCATGATATACACTCATGTTGCGCGTCGGAACAAGCTGGGGGTGGCTAGTCCTCTGGACCTTCTCTAGCTGTCGGCTGAGCGTCCGGGCGGTCATTGGTGCGCGAATTGAAGGCGGACGGTCTTGCACTCGATTAGGCTGAGGCGCAGACCTCACGTCCGGGTGCCCTCGGCTGCAGAAATGCCGAGAGCAGCGAAACGTCTGCCGCTCATCACCGGCAAAATCCGGCGCGCGGCAGCTCTCCACTATCGTGGAACGATCCCGCCGAAACAGGAGCCGCCCCTATGTACCGGGAAGCGTACGCAGCCGAGCTTGCATTCCCGCAGAGACCCGCCAGACTTGGTGCCACACGTGAGAGGATAGGATCCACACGGATCGCCCCTCACGAGAGGACAAAATCTCTGGCTTCAATTATAGGATCTTCGGCGGCGGGCGCAAGCAGAAATGCGAATTTGACCATGGGATGGAGGTCGGCTCTCAGAAGGCTACAAACCCTCGTTTGAGCGCCTGTTTGACGGTCAACCTTGCTGGGGGCGCTAAGAGCTTGCACGCCGGGGAAGGGTCTGCTGACGCGAGTATCCATCATAGCCTCTTGAGCCTCTTGCGGGTAACCGAGGGCAGCCGGGAGAGCCGCTTCTGGATGCTCGAGACCATCCAAGAATATGCTCCTACCAAGCTCGCTGCGGGTCCGGCTACGGAAGCGCTCAAGGAGCGGCATCCGGCCTGCTACCTTGCACTTGCCGAGGAGGGGGCGGGCGCGCTCCACGGCCCCGACCAAATGGACTGGCCGATCGGCTTACCAGAGCCTCAAGACCGCGAAGAGGTGGGGTGACGCTCGCGGCGAGGTTCTCGCCCTTTCTGGCCTCGGGGTGGCGGAGGGATGGCTGGGCGAGAAGTCGGCAGGGAGCGGCCAAGCCGAGTCCGCCGTCCAGTTGGCGCGAGAGCTCAGGGATCCCCTTTCGATTGCGCTCTCGCTCATCTGGGCCTACTCCACCACCGACGGGAAGTATTCAGGCGCGCCTCCTCTCGCCCTGCTCGAGGAGGCGCTTGAGCTTGCGCGTCGCCTCGGAGATCTCTGGTGCGTTGCCTACGCCTTCAACGGGCTGGGCGATCCTCTCACCGAGCTCGGAGACTACACGTCTGCGCGGGTGAACTACGAAAAGGCTCTCAAGAGCTTCCGGGAGCTTTCCGACGATTGGCTGGTCGCCCGGCAGCTTGAAGGGCTGGCCCGTGTCAGCCTCCTCGATGGCGACTGCGAGGGCGCCGTCGGGACCACCCAAGAGAGCCTGAGGCTCTTCGACGAAATAGGTGACCGCGCAAACGTTGTTTTCATGATGGGAAGGCTTGGAATGGTCCTGCGGCGTGCAGGATGTCGCGCCCGTGCGGCCTCCATCCTTGGGGCGTCCGAGAGCCGGGCTGCCGGGCAGGCCATGAGCTACGCGTAGGCCCTCGCATACTCCCTTGCTTCTCCTGAAGCCGGAAAGGAATAGGTCAACCGCTGCCGGAATACAGTCACCGTTGGAGCAAGGGCCCGAAGGTCGACCGGATGGGGGACGACCCGAGCTTGTGGCTATGGCTTACCATTCGGGTATCAACATCGGTCGGAGAGGAGTCTGACTCGCTACATCAACTTTTCCTTGTGAACCCGGGAAAGGGGGAGTAAGATACTAAGACTAGCAACAGGCGTGTGTCGTCTGCGGAGGACCATCTATGCACAAGGGAAAACGACTGCTCCACGATCATGAGATTTCCGTCATGCAGGTAGTCTGGGAGCAGGGCGAGTCAACCGATGCCCAGGTTCAGAAGATGCTCGCAAGCACCGAGGGTCTCGATCGGAGTAAGATTACTAAAATAATCAGCGATCTCGTCCAGCGGGGAGTGCTCACCCAGCGTGAGGAGGAGAACACCTACGTGTACGCTCCGCTCGTGAGCCGACGGGAGGTCGAGGAGGCGCTCCTTCAGGACCTCCACGACTATCTCTTTGAGGGTTCGAACATCCGGATGATTCGCTCGCTCGTCGAGCATCGAATCGTAAGCAAGGGAGATCTCATCACCATAGCGCGCGAGCTGTAGGTCGAGGAGGACGGGGGGCAAGCCTAGAGCGTCGGCACGAGCCTCGCGATGAGACCCAAGAGCGGCGACGGGAAGACACCCAATCCAATGACGACGGCGGTGACGGCAAAAAGGATGATGCCGGCCGCCGCCGTGACCCTTGCATTTAGGGTCCAGGCTTGCTCCCCTCTGGCGACCGCAGCGGTCGCCCCCGACGCTTGGGCTCCGGGGGCGGTGAAAGCCGCCTCCGAGCCTTGGGCCGTGGACGGCGCCTGAGGCTGCGCCCTTTCGCTCTCCCGCGTGAACTGGACTGCGACGAGCCGCAGGTAATAGAAGAGCCCAATCGCGCTCGACGCGACGAGCGAGGCCGCAAGGAGCCATCGTGCCGCCCCGACGCCGACCCCGAGCAGGTAGAGCTTGCCCATGAAGCCGGCCGTCACCGGAATTCCCGCAATGGAGAGAAGCATCACGATGAAGACGAGCGAGAGGAGCGGCCGCTTTCGGCTGAGACCTGCGTAGTCGCCAAGCTGCTCCGCCTCGCCCTCGACTCCAGAGAAAACGGTGATGATCCCGAAGAGACCGAGGGTGGTCGCCGAGTAGGCGACGAGGTAGAAGGCAGAGGCAGTTGCGCCGGACGCGCCGCCGACGAGGAGCGGCAGCATCAGGTAACCGAGGTGGGCCGTCGAGGAGTAGGCGAGCATCCGCTTCACGTTCGATTGCCGTAGGGCAAGCCAGCTTCCGCCGAGCATCGAAAGGACCGCCACGATCGTGAGCACCCACGCGACGACGGGGCTCGCCGCGAGATCTACGCCTGCGAAGAATCGAAAGAAGAGCGCAAAGACTGCTATCTTGCTGACCGTGGCGATCGAGGCCGTCACGGGCGCCGAGGAGCCCTGATAGACGTCCGCGGCCCACATGTGGAAAGGGACGAGGGCAAGCTTGAAGCCGATTGCGACGATCACCATCACGAGCCCGGTGGTCAGGACGATCGTGGTCGCAGCACCGGGCGCGAGCACCCCAACGCCGGAGGTGAGCGCGGCCCCGATCTTGCCGAACTCCATCGTGCCGGTCTCGCCGTAGAGGAGGGCCATCCCAAAGAGAAGGAAGGCGGAGGAGACCGCAGCGGGAACGAAGTACTTCAGGCCCGACTCGATCGAAACCCGCCGCGTGCGGACGTAGGCGAGCAGGGCATAGAGCGACACGCTCAGGAGCTCGAGGCCGAGAAAGAAGCTCGCGAAGCTCGAGCTCTCGACCAGCACCATCGCGCCGAGGCTCTCGAGAAGCAGGAGCACGAAAAACTCCTCGCGATTCTCCCGATAGCCGCGAAGGTAGCCGTAGGAGAGGAACAGAACGGCGAAGTTGGCCGCAAGGATCACTCCCAGAAAGAAGCGCGCGTAGGAGTCGACGACAAGCAGGCCGCCGATTCGGATGGAGTCCGGCAGGGCGAAGAGACTTCCAAAGGCGCAGGCGAAACCGAGGAATGCGACGATGAAGCTTACGAGGTATCCGCGCCTGATTGCGATCCCAATCAGGATGAGGATGACCGCGGCGGCGATGATGATCTGCGGCAGAAGCGCGAAGGTTTCGGACGCGCTCATCAGATGCCTCCCTGCATGATCTGCAAGAACTGATGTGCAGTGTTGAAGATCGGCTGAGGGTAGAGGCCCAGCCAGAAAACGACGAGGATCAGGAGGAGAGCCGAGGCTGTCTCTATGCCTGAGAGGTCGGCGATTGCGAGCCCCGAGGCGGGTTTGCCGTGGAAAGCGCGCTGGATCATCCACAAGGCATAGGCGACCGAGAAGATCAGCCCCGCGGAGAGGATGACGGCGAAGACGACGCTCGCCTTGAAAGTCCCGATGATGACGAGGATCTCGGAGATGAAGTTCCCCGAGCCCGGCACGCCGAGCGCCACCAAGCCGAGCACAAAGCCGGCGCCGCCGAGACGAGGCACGACGGAGAAGAGCCCGCCCATACGATCAAGCGACCGGCTTCCGAGGCGCTGCTCAAGAAGGCCGACGACGATGAAGAGCCCTCCGGTCGCAACCCCATGGCTCAGCATCAAGAGAACCGATCCCTGAAGAGCGAGCGGGGTGAGGGCAAAAAGCCCGACGAAAACGAAACCGAGGTGGCTCACGCTGGTGTAGGCGACCAGCCGCTTCAGGTCGGTTTGCGCGAAGGCGAGCACGGCCCCGTAGATCACGCTTACGACTCCCAGGGTGAAGGCGACCGGAGCGAAGCTTGCGACGGCCTGCGGGAAGAGCGGGATCGCGAAGCGCAGGATTCCGTAGGCGGCGGTCTTCGAGAGGAGGGCCGCGAGGATGATGGTTCCCTCGATCGGCGCCTCGGTGTAGGCGTCGGGCAGCCAGGAGTGGAAGGGCACCACCGGAAGCTTCACCATGAAGGCTGCGAGGAAGCCCAGCAGCAGGAGCATGCTTACCGACGAGCTCATCGGGGTTCCGAGGAGCCGGAAAAGGTCGAAGGTGTAGCTCCCGGTGCTCGCCCCGTGGATGAAGTAGAGGGCGAGAATTGCGAGAAGCATCAACAGACCGGAGAACTGGGTAAAGACGAAGAACTTGAAGCCCGCCCTCTCCCGCCGCTCGCCGCCCCACCCCACGATGAGGAAGTACATCGGCACGAGCATCAGCTCCCAAAAGAGGAAGAACAGAAAAAGGTCGACCGCGAGGAAGGTTCCCAGTACGCCGGCGAGAACCAGCGAGAGGTTGAAGTAGAAGAACCGCTCGCTCTCGCGCTCCCGCCGCCAGAAGACCACGATGACGACGATCCCGATAAAGACCGTGAGCAGCGCAAGGAGCAGGCTCAAACCGTCAAGGACCAGATGAACCGAGATGCCGAGCTGGGGTATCCACGGGAGGAGCAGCTGATCGTAGAAGTGGTAGGAGCCCATCGTGACGGCGGTCGGATCGCCGCCGATCCAGATGGCGAGAAGCACCGCGAAGTCCAGAAGCAAGAAGAGAAGCGGCCAGATGCGGACCCAGGTCCTTCCCGCCCTTCCGAAGAGCCAGGCGACGAAACCGCCTACGAGAGGTCCGAGAACGAGAAGCGCAAGGATCATAGCCATACCACCAATCCCACGGCGACCACGGCGCCGAGGGCGAGACCGGCGAGGTACCAACGCACCTTGCCCGATTGGGCGGAGGCGAGCAGCCTGCCTGCGCCGCTGTTCACGGCACCTATCGCACTATAGAGGTATTCGATGAAGTCGCCCTTCAAGAAGCGCGCGACCGCGAGGAAGGGATTCACGAGAAGCAGCGCATCGAGCCAGTCGAAGCCGAGCCCGGAGAAGAGGAAGCGGCGCAGGCCCCGGAAGCCCGCGGGCTCGGCGAGGCGCGCCTGCTGCGGGAGGCCGCGGCGGTAGAGGAGGTAGGCGATCCCCACCCCGATGAGGCTTAAGGCGGAGGCGATGATCTGGAGGAGCGCCTCGGGTGGTCCGCCCGATGGAGCCGCGGCTCCGCTTCCCGCGGCCGACACGGCCGCTGTCGCCGCGCCTGCGGCGGCGGAGCTTGCGGGAGCAGCCGACGCGCCCGCGCTTGCGGCGGCGGAGCTCGAGGCGCCGGTTGCTGCGGCCGCTCCCGCCGTCGCGCCGCCGGACCCGTGGAAGACCGGTCCGATGAAGGACTGGAAGAGGGTGACCTTCGCGATGGTGGGCGGGAACTGGACAAACCCGCCTCCGATCGAGAGGGCTGCAAGGATCACGAGCGGAAGGGCGATGGCGACTCCCGGCCGGTGAGTCGTCTGGATCTTCTGCCGGCCGAAAAAGACCACGAACAGGGCGCGGAAGGAGTAGATCGAGGTGAGGAGAACCCCCAAACCTCCCGCAAGGAGCCACATGAGCGGCCCGTCGTGCGGCGACTGCCACACCCCCGAGAGGATCCACTCCTTGCTGTAGAAGCCCGCGGTCACGACCGGAAGCGCGGAGAGGGATGCGACTCCGATGAGGAAGGTCACGAAGGTAAGCGGCATCGAGCGCCTCAATCCCCCCATCTTGAACATGTTGTGCTCGTCGTTCTGGGCAAGCATGACCGCCCCGGCCCCGAGGAACAGGAGGGCCTTGAAGAAGGCGTGCACCATGAAATGGAGCATCGCAGCGGAGTAGAAGCCCACGCCGAGCCCGAGGAACATGTAGCCGATCTGGCTCACCGTGGAGTAGGCGAGGACCCGTTTCAGGTCCACCTGCGCGATGGCCGAGAAGCCTGCGACGAGCAGGGTGACGAGACCGATCATCGCAACCGCAAGCTGAACCGGTGGGGCCAAGGCGTAGAGGACGTGGGTCCGCGCGATAAGGTAGACGCCGGCGGTCACCATGGTCGCGGCATGAATGAGAGCGCTCACCGGGGTGGGGCCCGCCATCGCGTCCGGCAGCCAGACCTGCAGCGGAACCTGCGCGGACTTCCCGATCGCCCCGCCCAGGAGGAGCGCGGCGACGAGGATCGGGAGGGCGGAGCCTACCGCCCACTCCCCCGATGCCCTCTGCATGAGCTCCTGGATGTTCAGGGTGCCGAGATTCGCGACGATGACCGCGAAGCCGATAAGCATCGCGACATCGCCGATTCGCGTGACGATGAAGGCCTTGCGCGCGGCGGCCCCGTTCTCGGGGTCGCGATACCAGAAGCCGATGAGCAGGTAGCTACACAGCCCCACTCCCTCCCAGCCGAGGTAAAGCACCAGGAGGTTGTCCGCCATCACGAGGAGGAGCATCGAGGCGACGAAGAGGTTCATGTAGGCGAAGAACAGCGCGAACTCCCCGTCCTCGGCCATGAACTCCGTCGAGTAGAGGTGGATGAGGAAGCCGACCACCGTGATGATCGCCATCATCGTGAGGGTGAGCGCGTCGAAGCGGAAACCGACGTCGATCGTGAAGCCCCGAAGCGCGACCCAGCTCCACAGCCTCTCGGAGTAGAAGCCGGCCGCAGGCGGGGCGGAGAGGAAGGTGATTCCTTCGACGACCGTGACGAGCGCCGAGAGACCGACCGAGCCCGCTCCGATCGTTCCGGCGAGCGCTCGAGGCATGCCGCGGCCGAAGAAGACGAGAAGCAGGAAGCCGACCAGCGGCAGGAGCGGTATCAGCCACAGGAGCGAGTACATATCAACCCCTCATGTCCTTCGCGGCGTCGCTGTCCAGGGTCCGGTAGGCTCGGTAGAACTGGATGATGAGGGCAAGCCCCACCGAGGCCTCCGCCGCCGCGAGCGTCAAGATGAAGATGAACATCACCTGTCCGTCGGCCTGCGCAACGCGGCTCCCCGCGGCGATGAAGGCAAGCCCGGCGGCATTGAGCATGACCTCGACCGAAATGAGGATGTAGATGATGTTGCGGCGCATGAGCACTCCGAGCAGACCGAGCCCGAAAAGGATCCCGGCGAGAACCAGGGCATAATCGGGAAGAAGCACGCTCATTCTGCGCCTCCCGGATGATCCTCGCCCGAAAGAAGGTCGGCAACTGCTTGCCGCTGATTTCCCGCAGGCCCTCCCGCGGGCGACACCTCCCCTGTGCCGACCGCCTTCTCACCGAGGGCGCCTGCCTGTCGACCCTGAGACCCCGGCGAGAGGCGCCGGCCGAGGTGGAAGGCACCGACGATCCCGGCGATCAGGAGAAACGAGGCAATCTCCACTGCGACGAGGTAGGGTCCGAAGAGGGCGCTTCCCACCTCGGCCGGCCCCACGATGCTGATCGTCGCGGAGGGTGGCCGCGCGGAGAGGAGCACTATGAGCTCGACGAGGAGGGCCGCGGCGAGAAGCGCTGGAAGAATCCACACGCGGGTCGTGAGGAGGGTGCGCTCCTCGGCGCCCGCCTGCCGCCCGAGATTGTGCTTCAACACCACGAAGAGAAGAAGGACGACGATCGCCCCCGCGTAGACGATCACCTCCAGGGCTGCCGCGAAGGGAGCCCCGAGCGTGTAGAAGATCACCGCGAGCGACAGGATTGCGACGATGAGATTCAGCAGCGAATGCACCGCGTTCGCCCGGGTAATCGCGAGCAGGGTTGCGATTATGGCGATGGCAGCGGCGACGAAAAACGGCACCACCATGGGCTCCTCCTTTCCTCCCCCTACTCCCGCGGGTCGAAGAGCGGGCGGATATCGACCGGCGGCCGCTCTTGATCGCCCTCGCCCTTTCCCTTGTCCCGGATTGCGAGACCGGACTGGCGGTAGAAGCTGTAATCGTGGTACTTGCCGGGGCCCGAGATGAGGAGATCCTCCTTCTCATAGACGAGGTCCTGCCTCTTTCGCTCGGCAAACTCGAAGTCCGGGGTGAGCTGGATCGCGTAGGTGGGGCAGGCCTCCTCACACAGGCCGCAGGCGATGCAGCGCGAGAAGTTGATCCGAAAGAACTCCGGGTAGCGCCGCCCGTCCTCGTCCTCGCTCGCCTGCAGCGAGATGCAGTCGACGGGGCATGCAGCCGCGCACAGGTTGCAGGCTACGCAGCGCTCCTCGCCGTCCGGGTCGCGGGTGAGCACGATGCGGGCGCGGGCCCGCGGCGGCGCGTAGGCCTTCTCTTCGGGATAGAGCACGGTCTCGCGCTTCGCGAAGGTGTGCTTCAGGACCAGCCATATCGTTCGTAGCAGACTGAACATCTTTTCGGAGGGCTCCTTAACCCTTCACGGCCATGTAAACGATGGCCGTCACGACGATGTTCGCGAGCGAGAGGGGCAGCACGAGCTTCCACCCGAACGCGAGCAGCTGATCGTAGCGCGGCCGCCCGAGGGAGCCGCGGATCAGGATGAAGAGGCAGACAAAGACAAAGGTCTTAATCAGGAACCACAGGAGCGGCGGAAGAGCCGGACCGAGCCAACCTCCGAAGAAGAGGGTAACCGTCATCGACGAGATGAGGAAGATCCCCAGGTACTCGCCGACATAGAACATCCCGAAGGAAAGCCCTGAGTACTCGGTGTGGTAGCCAGCGACGAGCTCATTCTCCGCCTCGGGAAGATCGAAGGGGATGCGGTGGGTCACCGCGAGGCCGCCTATGAAGAAGTTCACGAAGCCGACGATCTGGGGAATCACGAACCAGATCCTCCGCTGGGCGTTGACGATGTCGCCGACGTTAAAGGATCCGGAGAGCATCACTACGCCGACGACCGAGAGGCCCATGAAAACCTCGTAGGAGAGCATCTGCACGATGGAGCGGATGCTGCCGAGGAGGGCGTACTTGCTGTTCGCCGACCATCCCCCGAGGATGATGCTGTAGACGCCGAGCGAGGTCATTCCGAGGAAGAAGAGCAGCCCGACGTTCAGCCTGCTCACCACGAAGAGCGGCGAGAAGGGAACGACGGAAAAGGAGAGAAGGATGGTCGTGACAATGATGCCGGGAGCGATGACGAAGGCCACCTTGTCGGCGAAGGGCGGAATCCAGTTCTCCTTGAAAAAGATCTTCACCATGTCGGCAACGATCTGAAGCACCCCGAAGGGGCCTGCTCGATTCGGCCCGTAGCGATCCTGCCACAGGGCGAGAAGGCGACGCTCGAGGATGATGGTTCCCGCTGCGATGCTCAAGACCGCGACGAGGATGACGATTAGCACCCAGAGCTGCATCGTGCTACACCCCCGCCTTTGTCCCGACCGAGAGCCTTCCCCAGGTCGGCACCGCGGAGTAACCCTCCATATCGGGAAGGCCGAAGGGGATAGCGCACACCCCCTCCGCCATTCCGGCGACTATCTTCACAGGAAGCTCGGTGCGCACGCGGTCGATCTCCAGCTCGATGCGCTGACCTTCGACCGCCCCGAGCTCCCCGGCGCTCTTCGGGCTTATCGCCACGTAGCGGTCCGGAATTCGCTCCGCGACCGCAGGGGCGAAGGAGCTCGTCCGCTCGGAGCCGAAGACATGATGATGGGGCACGACGAGGAGGGTGCCTGGCTCCGGCCCGAGCCACTCGGGGATGTCCTCGTAGTAGACCGGCTCCGCGCGAAGCTCGGGCTCGAAGAGCCGAACCCCCGGATCTCCCCCGCGCAAGGGGCCGTCCACCTCCTCCTCGAAGCGCGACAGCGCCTGCACCGAGTTCCAGTGGGGCGCCCAGAGGCGCGAGATGAGCGGGCTGGGGATCCGGGCGCGGTCCGTCTCGCCCTCCATGCTGAAGGAGAGGGGCGAGTCGAGATCGATCGGAGGCTTCGGCTCGTGCACGCTCAAGAAGGCGGTTGCGGCGGTCCTCCCGCTCGCCCGGTGGCTCTGGCGCGGGATCTTCAGTCCGGGCCTCACCTCGTGCGCGAGGGGAGCGAGCCTTCGGATCGGTTGGAGCGCAGGCACCTGCTTGGCGATCGCCTCGACGACCGAGTCGAGCGAGTCCCACTCGACCGTTCCGTCGTAGTGGGGGTTACCGATCAGGTTGAGCCACTTCCAGCTCGCATCGATGATCTCATCCGGGTTCACGGCGGCGTAGAAACGCTGGGCACGCCCCTCGTTGTTCACGATCGTGCCGCTTGATTCGGGGGAGGCCGCAGCAGGGAGCACCACCTCGGCGTTCTCGGTCGTGGGGTTGCGGAGATAGTCGAGGACGATCGTGTGCTCCGCCTTCTCGAAGAGGATGCGGAAGGAGTCGGGATCGAGCCGCCGCGCGAGGTCGTTCTCCATGATGATGACCGTGTCGGCCTCCCCTCGTTCTACCTCGGCCACTGCCTGGTGGATGCCCATCCCCTCGAAGAGGGCGACGCCGGTGCTGTTCGACTCGGGGGTGATGAGGAAGAGCCCTACATCCTTCTTGCCGACGTCGCACAGGGCCGCCGCCACGTTTGCCGCGGCCTTGAGGACCGACTCGTTGCGAAGCGAAGTCCCCGTGACGATGACCGGCCGCGATGCGAGGCTCAAAGAGCCTGCGATGGTCTCGGCGAAGACGTGGATTCGCTCGTCGAGCCCCGGGACATCGGGGGCGTTGTGCGGGCTCACCGCATTCGCGATGGCGAAGCCGAGTCGGGCGATCTCGTCGGGGGCGCCGCGGAAGCTGCGCACCGCGATCTCGTCGATGCTCACCGGGTAGGGGGTGGCGACGAACAGGGGCGCCTTCTTCCCCTGGACCGCCTCGCGCACGGCCCGGTCGTCCCAGTTCGGGATATCGAGGCTCGCGCCGGCAACGAGCTCGGGACGATTGCGCACGGTCTGGCGGAGCGAAAGCTCGACGAGGGGGGCGATGTTGCCGACATCCTCCCCCAGCACGAGCACCACGTCCGCCTTCTCCACTTCGGCAAGCGAGAGGCACTTGGCCGGGCCGCGCTTGAGGATCTCCGCGGCGGTCTTCATGAGAAGGTGGCTGAGCTCCGACATCCCGTCGCAGAAGTTCTGGACGCCGACGAGGCTGCGAAGGGCAAAGTTCGACTCGAGGGAAGCGGTTGCCGAGCCGATTCCGATCGTGCGCCGCGACTTCGAAAGCACCTCGCGGACGTAGTCCACCGCCTGCTTCACGACCGCTCGCTTGGCCTCGGGAGCCGCCCCCGCGGCGCGCGGCGCGCCGCCTTCGCTCGCAGAGACGTCAAGCCCCGTTCCGGAGGGAGCGGCCCCCTCGGGAATGAGCTCGCGACCGCCGACCGACGGAAGCCTGATGCGGCGCGGGCTGTTCACGAAATCATAGCCGTAGCGGCCGCGATCGCAGAGGAAGTAACGGTTGACCTCGCTGTTGTACCGATTCAGGATCCGGCGCACCTTTCCGTAGCGCTCGCCGACTATCGTGTTGCAGCCGAGCGAGCAGTGGGCACAGACCGAGGGCGCGGTCTGGAGGTCCCATTTTCGCGTCGGATGCTGCTTGAAGGTCTTATCGGTGAAGACCCCGGTCGGACAGATCTCGACGAGGTTTCCGGCGAAGGGGCTCTCGAGAGCTCCGTCCTCGAAGCGCCCGAAGTAGACGTTGTCGTGTATTGAAAAGACGTTGAAGTCCCGGCCGCCGGCGTAGTCCCGGTAGAAGCGCACGCAGCGGTAGCACTCGATGCAGCGGTTCATCTCGTGATTCAGGAAGGGACCCAGGTTCTGATTGAGATGGGTCCGCTTCTTGAACCGCGTCCGCCGGTAGGAGTGGCCGGTGAGGACCGTCATGTCCTGGAGATGGCACTCCCCGCCCTCGTCGCAGATCGGGCAATCGTGCGGGTGGTTGAGCATGAGCCACTCGATGACTCCCGCGCGGAAGCTCTTGGCCTCCGGATCATCGATTGAGCAGCGCAGCCCGTCGGTTGCCGCGGTCATGCAGGACATGACGATGCGCCCCCGGGTGTCCCGCTCGTCCTTGAACACCTTCACCGCGCATTGCCGGCACGCCCCGACCGAATGGAGCGCCGGATGCCAGCAGAAGTAGGGCACATTGAAGCCGATCGAGAGGCAGGCGGCAAGAAGGTTTTGATCCTCCTTCACGTGGTAGGGAACGTTGTCGACGTAGATTGTTATCATCACTCTCTCCAGGGGCACCGCTTCTCGCGAATATGGCGCTCGAAATCCTCGCGAAAGTACTTGAGCGCGCTCTGCAGGGGCTCGACCGCCCCCGGAGCAAGCGCGCAGAAGGTGCGACCCGGCGCGAGCCCTCGGGTCTGCTCCTCGAGGATGGCGAGATCGCCCTCCTCTCCCTCCCCCCGCTCGATCGCGCGCACGATGCGGACGGCCCACGGAAGGCCCTCGCGGCAGGGAGTGCACCAGCCGCAGGATTCGTGGGCGAAGAAGGTGAGGAGATTGAGGACAAAGGCGACCGGGCACCTCTTGTCGTCGAGGACGATCATCGTGCCCGTTCCCATCCGGCTCCCGGCCTTCGGCACCGAGGCGAAGTCGAGCGGGGTGTCGAGGTGCTGGCTCACCATGAAATCGGTGGAGGCGCCTCCCGGAAGGGCTCCTCGGAAGGCGTAGCCCGGGAGCATCCCCCCCGCGTGGACCTCGAGAAGCTCGCGCATCGGGGTACCCATCGGGAGCTCCCACCAGCCGGGATTCTTCACCCTGCCGCTCACTCCGTAGATCTTCGTGCCCCCGATGTCGGTCTTGCTGAGGGACTTGTACCACTGAACGCCGTTCGCGACGATGTGGGGGACGTTGCAGACCGTCTCGACGTTGTCGACGACCGTGGGCAGGCCGAAAAGCCCGGAGAGCTGCGGGAAGGGGGGCTTGGCACGCGGGATGGCGCGCTTGCCTTCGAGGGAGTTGAGGAGCGCGGTCTCCTCTCCGCAGATGTAGCGCCCCGCGCTCGTGTGGATGTAGAGCTCGAGGCTGTAGCCGCTTCCGAGGATGTTCTTGCCGAGGTAGCCCGCGGCGTAGGCCTCGGAGATCGCCTTCGCCAGGCGCCGTTCCGCGAGGTCGTAGTCGGCCCTGAGGAAGATGTAGGCGATGTCCGCCTGGACCGCGTAGGAGCAGATCACGATCCCTTCGATGAGCTGGTTCGGATCACCCTCCATAAGGACGCGGTCCTTGAAGGTCCCCGGCTCCATCTCATCGGCGTTCACGACGAAGTACTTTGGGTGAGGGGCGTCGGGCCCCATGGGCACGAAGCTCCACTTGAGCCCGGTGAGGAAGCCCGCCCCGCCCCTTCCCATGAGCGTGGAATCCTTGACCAGGTTGGTTATCTCCTCCGGCTTGTGGTCGGCGATGGCTTTCTTGAGCGCCTGGTAGCCGCCGTTTTTTTCGTATTCCTTGAGCCCAAAGGGCTCCCTGTCCGGGCGGATATTGCGGGTGAGCGGTGTTTCCATGTGCGCGCTATTCCTTGGCTCGAATCTCATTCAAAATCGTTTCGATCCGCTCGTCGGAAAGCTCCTCGTAGAGCTCCCCGTCTACGAGCATGACCGGCGCCTTATGGCAGGCGCCCAGGCAGTCCACCGGAAGCAGGGTGAACATGCCGTCAGCAGTGGTCCCCCCGTCGCTGACCGCAAGCTTGCGGGCGAGCTGCTGCTTCACGCTCTCGCTTCCCATCACCCAACAGGAGATGCTGTCGCAGACGTGGATCACGTGCCTGCCGACCGGCTTGCGGAAGATCCGGTTGTAGAAGGTGGCGACGCTGTCTACCTCGTCGCTCGTCATCCCGAGAAACACGGCGATCTCCCCAACCGCCTCGTCAGAGATCCAGCCGCGGTGCTTCTGCACCACCCGCAGGGCCTCGATTACCCCCGAGCTCCGCGTGCGCGCGTGCTCGATCTGGGATTCGATCTCGGTTCGTTCGGCTTCACTCAGCATGTCATCCTCCCCCGATCACCTGTCGACGTCCGCAAGCACGAAGTCGACGCTTCCCAGGAGAACGATAAGATCAGGGATCATGATCCCCCGGCTCAAGGTGGGGACCATCTGCAGATGGGCGAAAGAGGGCGTGCGGATCCGGGTCCGATAGGAGTTGGTGCCGTCGTCGCTCACAAGGTAGTAGCTGTTCGCCCCCTTCGTCGCTTCGATAGGAAAGCAGGCCTCCCCGGCTGGCATGACCGGCCCCCACGTGACGCCCAGAAAATGGGTGATGAGGGTCTCGATATCCTTCATCGTCCGCTCTTTACGTGGCGGGGTCGCGAGCGGATGATCCGACTTGTAGCTCCCTTCGGGCATGTGCTCCAGGCACTGCTTCACGATCCGCAGGCTCTGCCGCAGCTCCTCCGCGCGCACCATGGCCCGATCGTAGGAATCGCCGCCATGGGCCGTGGGAATGTCGAACTCGAAGCGGTCGTAGCCCGAGTAGGGACGGGCTTTGCGGAAGTCCCAGGCGAAACCGGTCGCGCGGAGCCCTGCGCCGGTCACTCCCCAATCGATGGCCTCGTCGGTGGTGTAGGGGGCCACCCCCTTTGTCCGGGCCTTGAAGATGCGGTTCCGGAGCACCGCCTTCTCATACTCGACGAGGCGCTTGGGGAAGTAGTCGACGAACTCCTTCACCATGGCGTCCCAGCCCTTCGGAAGATCCTGCGCTACGCCGCCGATGCGAAACCAGCTGGGATGCATTCGCCCGCCGGTGATGGCCTGCACGATCCGCAAGACCCGCTCGCGGTCGTTGAACATGTAGAAGACCGGCGACATCATCCCGATGTCCTGGACAAAGGTTCCGTACCAGACCAGGTGGCTCGAGATGCGGAAGAGCTCGGCGAGCATGACCCGGATGACCTGCGCGCGCTCGGGCACCTCGATCCCGGCGAGCTTTTCCACCGCAAGGCAGTAGGCGAGGTTGTTCATCACCCCGCCGAGGTAGTCGATGCGGTCCGTGTAGGGAATGAAGGTATGCCAGCTCTGCCGCTCAGCCATCTTCTCGGCGCCACGGTGGTGGAATCCGATGTCGGGCACCGAGTCGACGATCTCCTCGCCGTCAAGCTGGAGGATGATTCGCAAGAGGCCGTGGGTCCCGGGATGGTGCGGCCCCAGGTTCAGGAACATGTAGTCGCTTTCCTCACCGTGCTCCTTCATGCCCCACTCGGCCGGGTCGAAGCGGAGGGCCTCCTGCTCGGCAATCTCCTTCGGATCGGGAAGCGTGAATTGTCCCATCTCGGTCGCCCGAGCTGGATGCTCTTTGCGAAGGGGATGGCCGCTCCAGGTCATCGGCATGAGGATGCGCCGAAGGTGGGGGTGGCCGTCGAAACGGAGGCCGAACATGTCCCACACCTCGCGCTCGTACCAATTGGCGTTCGGGAAGACCGAGGTCGCCGAGGGAATCGAAGGGTACTCGCCCGCGAGGGCAACCTTCAGGCGGATGTCGCTGTTCCGCTCGAACGACAGGAGGTGATAGACCACGGTGAAATCGCTCGGCGGCTGCCCCTCGCGATGGTCGCGGTGCCGCTCGTCGATGGCGGTGAGATCGAAGAGCATCTTGTAGGGCGGGATCACCTCGTCCTTCAGGTATGCAAGCACCGAGACGATCTGCTCGCGCGGCACCCACACGGTCGGAACGCCGTCGGAGGTGTGCTGGATGGTGAGGGCGGCGCCCGGGAACCGGCCCTTCAGGTCGTCGATGAGATTGACCGCGATGGCGCTATCAGACTTCATCTGGGCTCCGCAGGTACATGGCGCTCGTGTGCTCGGCTCTCTTGCGCTCCTTCTGAGAAGGAAGGTCCGGCCTCTCGACTCCCTGCGGGCCGATAACCCAGGAGAGCGGGCGTCGCTCCTTGCCGATGCTCTCCTGCAGCAACGTGAGCCCCTCGAGAAAGGCGTCAGGCCGCGGCGGGCAGCCCGGCACGTAGACGTCCACCGGCAGGAATTTGTCCACCCCTTGTACCACGCTGTAGATGTCATACATCCCGCCGGAGTTCGCGCAGGAGCCCATGGAGATTACCCAGCGGGGCTCCATCATTTGCTCGTAGAGCTGGCGAACGATCGGTGCGATCTTTATAAAGACCGTCCCGGCCACGATCATCATGTCCGCCTCGCGCGGCGTGCCGCGGATGACCTCCGCCCCGAACCGAGAAAGATCGTAGCGGCTGGTGAGCGAGGTCGCAAACTCGACGTAGCAGCAGGAAAGTCCGAAGTTGAACGGCCACACCGAATACTTGCGCGCCCATGCGAGGAGATCTTGGAGCTTGGTGAGTGCGATGCTCTGCTTCAGGAGCTTGCCTGGGTTGTTGTCTCTCGTGAGGGTGTAGCTCGTGCCCCCGGCGGAATCGAGCCCTTCGTTCGAAAACGAGCTGTGCTTGAGTGTCACGACTGTCTCCTGCGCTCTCGCGCCTTCTTCCCCCAGTCGAGCGCTCCGACCCTCCACAGATAGACAAGCACAAGGGCGAGCAGCCCGATGAAGATCACGATCTCGAGCACGCCCGCCCAGCCCAGTCGCTTGAAGGCGATCGCCCACGCGAAGATGAAGGCAGTTTCGAGATCGAAGATGAGGAAGACGACTGCGACGAGATAGAACTGGATGTCGATCCTGATGCGGGCCGAGCCGGTCGACGCGACGCCGGACTCGTAGGGAAGATTGGTAGCCCGCTCCCGGTGGCGCTCGCCGAGGAAGCGGGGAAGGATCACCATAATCCCAACGATGATCAGGACAAAAAGAAGATAGACCGCGATAGCCCACACGGGCACCACGTACGCGTTTGCCTGTTCCATTGCTATCAACGTCCTAACAAATCAGGAAGCCGCCATCGTCCCTTGCGAAAGAGAGGGCGAAGGGTACTTCCATCGGTGTCCAACCTTAGCTGCAGTCCCGGCGAAGCTTCGCTTTGATGTCGTGAGCAGGACAATGCGGTTTTCGTAGAAGGCACCACTTGAGGATCATCCGGAGCCTTCCCCAGATTGTCCGGGAACTAATCTTTATAAGATTCGTTATTTATGTCAAGCGACAGGCAGGCTCCACCGCGTGCTATGATCGGTGAGAAACCACGTCGCACGAGGTAGATATGGCAGACAAAAGTTGGGGGGACCTCCTTCGCGAGCTCTCTCCGGAATTGGATCGACAGAACCAGGCCGATCAGGAGTTCTTGGGCCGGAGCTCATCCTTGAGCTCGCGAGAGAAATACCTTCTTGCGATGGTTCTGGATTCGGTCGCGAACCGGCCGGCGGGGGCCCGCAGTTACGGCGAGAAGGCGGCGCAGGCCGGCGCCACGAAGGAGCAGATCCTCGAGGCCCTCGCTATCCTCCGGATGTTTGGGGGAAGACCGGCCCTGGTAACCGGATGCGAGGCGCTCAGGCAGTTCGGGAAATAGCCGGGAGAAAGGTTGATTTCATCCGGGATCGACCGATCGAAATGCTCGGCGAGAAGCAGCTTCACAATCCCATCGTCCGCCTTCTGCAACGTCGCCGCTTGCTCGCGAACAGTCCCGCGTCGAGGTGCGAAGGCTCACCCCACTCGCAGGAGGAATCTGCCGGCGCGTTCCCCGCTGCGCTCGACGCTCCACCGGACCGCCGCGAGGCGCTCGGCGAATCCTAGGTCGTGCGTGACGAAGAGGAGCGAGGCCGGGCAGGGCTCGAGGGCCTCCTCGAGGCAGAGGATCGACGGGAGATCCATGTGATTGGTGGGCTCGTCCATGATGATGAGCTCCACCTCCTCGGTGAGGGCGAGGGCAAGCAGGAGCTTTCGCGCCTCGCCGGGGCTCAGGCGAGCGGTCTCGATAAGCCGCTCCGGCTCGCTTCCCAGACGCTTCACGGTCGAGAGAGCCTCGCCGCGGCTCTTCGGGTCCAGCTCGACAAGACGCGATTGCAGCGAACCGAGAAGCTCTTCCGGAAGCTCCTGCGGCAGGTAGAGGATCGCCCTCGCTTGCGCCGCCGCAGCGATCGCGCGAACGAGGGTGCTCTTGCCCGAGCCGTTGGGCCCCACGAGCGCGACGCGGTCGCCCGGGATCATCGCGAGCTCGGGATGCCGCAGAAGGCGCTCGCCGCCGAGCGGGAGGTCCCCGGCGGGGAGACAGAAGAAGCGATCGCGCTTGGACTCCCGCGCCCCGAGGGTGATGCCGAGCCGTGCGGCGGGCGGCACACGCTTCTCGGCCAGGCGATCCGCCGCCGTCGCGATCCGACTCTCCATCTGGCGAAGAAGCTTGCCGCCTACCGCGTCCTTCCCGGTCACCCGCGCGCGGCGCAGCCGGCCCCGTCCGTCGTGATCCTTCGGCGAAAGATGCCGCCCCGACAGTCGCGCATGGTTGGAGTCGGCAAGGGCGCGGCGCGCCTGTGCCTCGCGCCGCAGCCGGGCAAGATGCTCCCTTGCCAGCTCGTGCTCCCTGCGGGCGCTCTCGCGCTCGCGCCCGGCCTCGCGCAGCCCTGCAGACACCCCGCCGGGGCGCACGACGACTCCTCCCGCCTCGATGAAGATGGAGCGGTCGCAGAGGGCATCGAGAAGCGCGCGGTCATGGCTGATGAGGAGCCCGATCCCCCGGTAGCCTGCGAGGGCGCTTCGAACGGCTGCCGCGGCCTCGATATCGAGATGGTTCGTCGGCTCGTCGAGGGCGAGCAGAGCGGGATCGAGAAAGAGCGCCGATGCCAGCTGCGCCCGCTTCCGCTCGCCGAAGCTCAAGGTGTCCCACCGGTAGGGCCAATCGGAGCCGATTGCGAGAAGCCGGACGCTACGATAGGCCTCGGCACCCCGCGAGGCGAGGAGATCGACGAGGGCCTCCGGCGCCTGGCTGCTCTCCTGCGCGCAGTAGTGCCGGGGCTCCGGAGTGCGGACCGAGCCGCGCTCCGGGGCGAGCTCGCCCAGCAGAAGCCGGGCAAGTGTTGTCTTTCCAGAGCCGTTGGCGCCGACGATCCCCGTCCAGCCGCGCGGAAGCGCGAAGGAGAGGTCTCGCAGGAGCGGAGTGCTCTGTCGGTTGTAGGAAAACGAGAGATTGTACGCGGCGCAGAACTCTTCGGCCATGAGAAGCTCCTTGCAGTGAGATGTTCGCTGTCAGGAGTTCTTTTTCATCGCCGTTTGCCCCATCCTTTGTGCGGCTATTCTGCAGTCGCCGTGCTACGGCGACCAGCGTTACGGTAGCGCCGATGCCCGCGGGCGTCAAGCGCTGGCCCTTGGGCCGCATCCGGACTATTCACGGTATCGCACCTCGTAGAGGTCCTCCTCGAGGGCTCGGGCGACCGAGCGCGCCGCGCTGTCGGCAAGCTGCTCGAAGCCGGCTTCGAGCGCCGGAGTGGAAAGCTCGGCGAGCGCCTCGGTGGTTACGACATTCCCCACGATCGAGCCGAAGCCGAACATGACCGGGGTGGCCGGGTCGTCCACCTCGATGTCGCGGCGCCAGACGATCTCCCTGCTCTCTACGTGGTGGAGGGTAGCCACGAGCCGGACGTGGAGCATGACCGAACCGAGAGGCGAGGTCGCTCTTATCCCGTATTCGCGGATGTCAAAGTTGAGCTGAAAGTCGGCATCGCGCTTGTCGCGAACCTTTCGGGCGTCGAGGGCCTTTGCGCAGGAGGTGAGCCCGCGCTCGAGAATGATAGCGGGCACGTCGACCGCCTGAAGCGCCGTGTGCATCCGTCCCTCCGCCTCCTGCGCCTGGCCGGCCGTGGCGATTGTGGTTCCGATGCTCAGCCAGGTAAGAAGCGGGCTGCGGCGGTGAACGTCGACCCAGTAGCTCACCCGAACGGTCGGATCGGGGGGCACGCGCATTGTTCCCGCCACGGTCGCGTTTTCCACGTCGTACTCGTCCAGGCGGTTGACCGTGGCGCACGACGCGAAGCCGAGCGCCCCGGCCGCCGCAGCGACGACGAGCGCTGGCACCAGCCTCGGGAGAGCGATGAGGAGTCTTCGTAGCGATTTCATGCTACTGCAACACCGCAAGGCGGTCTCCCTGTCACCCATCTTTTTGCGCGTCGGGCGGCGAGGCGTGGAACTGCTGGCTACCGCCACAGGGTCGCCTACCTGTCTCGGGCCGTTCCTTCGAGCATCCAGTAGGGATAGGCTCTCGGCGGCTTGCTCAGCTCGTCGAGCAGAGAGACCTCTTCCGGTGTCATCTCCCAGTCGGTGGTCTTCAGACTGTCGCTGAGCTGCTCCTTCGTCTTCGCGCCGATTACCACCGAGGTGACGCCGGGCTTCCTGAGAAGGTAGTTCAGGGCCGCCTGTGTGACGGTGGCCTTGTGCTGGGCGGCGATCCTTTCGAGCTCGTCGACGATGTCGAAGCCCTTCTCTTCATCGAACTGGAGGAACTGGTTTGTCGGGTCGCTCCTACGGGCACCTGCGGGCCGCGGCCTGCCGCGCCGGTACTTGCCCGTGAGGAATCCGCCGCCGAGCGGGCTCCACGGGAGTATTCCCAGCCCCTGATCAAGTGAAAGTGGAACCAGCTCGTTCTCCAGATCCCGGGCAATCAGGGAATAGAAGGCCTGGAGGGTGACGAACTTCTCCAGGTTCTGCCGTTCGGAGATGGCGAGCGCCTTCATGAGCTGCCAGCCAGCGAAGTTCGACGCGCCGATGTACCTCACCTTCCCGTCTCTCACCAGATCGTCGAGGGCCCGCAAGGTCTCCTCGAGCGGAGTCCGCGGATCGAAGCTGTGAACCTGGTAGAGGTCGATGTAGTCGGTACCGAGCCTCGACAGGCTCGCGTTGCATGAGCCGATGATGTGCCTGCGGGAAAGTCCGACGTCGTTCGGACCGGGTCCGGTCCTGCCTCGGACCTTGGTTGCGAGGACAACATCCTTCCGTCTGCTCCCCAGCGCCTTGCCGAGAATCTGTTCGGACAGCCCCTCCGAGTAGACGTCGGCGGTATCGAAAAAGTTGATGCCGCCCTCTATCGCCTTGCTCACCAGCTCGTCGGCTTCCTTCTGCTGGACCTGACCGATGCCGGTCCAGTATCCTTTCCCGCCGAAGGTCATGGCTCCGAAACAGAGCTCCGAGACTCGGACACCACTGCTCCCTAAGAATCTTGTCTTCATTGTCACGATCTTCTTCTCATAATGGCGCGTCGACTTTCAGGGCCCGGCTGCCCCGGCGCTTCAATGATAGTCAAAGTTATCTTGCGCGGCAATGGAACGGCGGCCGGCCGCTTTCCCCTCCCGGTTCGGGCCGCTCGATCACGTGGCGGCGAAGCGATCCCGGCCGGTCGAGCGACGCTCGCGAAGACCGCTAGGAATACTCGCCAGCCCGGCGATAGGCTTTCCGAGTGTGGCTGAATCGAGTCCTCGATGGTATGATCGGCCCATGAGCACCGTGAGGGCCGTTGCGAAGACCGATAAGAGGCCGCACGATTCGCGTTCAGCCGCGGTGCCGTTCCGACTGTCCCTGCGGTGAACGCGGGGATTTCGGGGGACACTACCCTCGACGTCCTCGGGCGTCTCGATCGCGCGGTCAGCGACCGTACCTATCTGGTCTTTCTGGAGATTGGTCCGAACGACGGTTTCCGCCGCTACGATCCCGCGATAATCTCCGACGGCTACCGCGAGCGGTTTGATGCGATCTACGGGCACGTCGCAGAGCGGTTCGACCTTGCCATCATGCCGGGATTCCTCCGAAGCCTCGTCGCGCAGGGCCGCTACTGGCAAGCCGACGGTCTCCATCCCACCGCCGAGGGTGATCGGATCCTTGCGCGCGACGTCCTCGCCTTTCTCAATCCGGCGTGGAAACTGACGATCGAGCCGTGAGCGCCGCCCGCGCGCGAGCTTGGGCCGCGCCGCCCTATGCCGTCTTGAACCGGGTGATCTCGGTGTTCAGCGACTCGCCCTGCGCCCCCAGCCGCTCGGCGATGGAAAGCACATTGGCCACCGCGTCGGAGATCTCCTTGATCCCCCGCGCGATCTCCCCCATGCCGCTTCTCACCTCGGCGCTGATGCGCTGCACGGTCGCCATCGCCTCCCCGATCGAGCGGGTGTTCTCGGTGATCGAGCTCGAGCCGCCCTTCACGTTCACCGAGGCCTCGGTGAGCGCGCTCATCGCCTGAAGAATCTGGTCGCCCCCTACCCTGAGCTCGCTCATGTTCCCGTAGATCTCGGCGAGCGACTGCGACAGCTCGCGCACCTCCCGGTCGATCTCGGCGAAGGCGCTGTTCATCTCCTCCCCCGAGGCGCTCGCCTCGCTGATGCGCTCCACGATGCTTTTCAGGATCTTGCTTATCTCCTGGCTGTTCTCCGCGCTCGCCTCGGCAAGCTTTCTAATCTCGTCGGC
>DAHUYW010000053.1 GCA_027306915.1 Spirochaetales bacterium
ATCGAGGCGATCGGCCTGTGCCGACAGGCCGGCTGGAGGTTCGTCGTTTCGCATCGCTCGGGCGAGACGGAAGACAGCTTCATCGCGGATTTCGCCGTGGCGATGGGGGGGGGGCAGATCAAGACCGGCTCGGCTTCGCGCAGCGAGCGCATTGCGAAGTACAACCGCCTCCTCGAGATCGAGGAGGAGCTGGGGCGCTCCGCCGAGCTCGGCGCGATCAAGGGATAGAGCGGCAGGCGACGCCAGCTGGGAGAACGGCGGCGGGCGCGATGGAGTCGGCGTGCTGCGACGGCGCGTCAGCCTCGACGCGCCCGTTCGAAGAAGGGCCGCGTGCCCAGCGCTGTCACCGCACCGTGTGGAGGATCGCCATATTGGGGGGTCGGATCTCGCTCAACGGGTAGCCGCCCACGAGGACCACCTGCTGCCCCGGTTGGACGGTTCCCGAAGCCTTGAGGGCATCCTCGACGTGGCCGATCATCTCCTCGACCGTTCCTGCAATGGGGACCACCCAGGGGATCACACCCCAGAGCAGGGCGAGGCGACGGTAGGTTTGCTCCTCGGGCGTGAAGGCGAGGATCGGGACCCGCGGGCGCGCCTTTGACACAAAGACCGCCGAGCGTCCGGTGCGGGTAAAGACTGCTATCGCGGCCACGTCGCGGTCGTGGGCGAGCTCGCGGGCCGCGTTGGCGAGCGCCACCGCGTCGTCGTGCTCGTTCTCCGAATCCATGACCTGCCCGTGTCCCCAGGCCCCGAAGTCGGCCTCGGCCCTCCTGACGATGCGGTCCATCATCGCCACACTCTCGACCGGATACTCCCCTGCCGCAGTCTCGGCCGAGAGCATGACGGCGTCGGTGCCGTCGAAGATGGCGTTCGCCACGTCGGAGGCCTCGGCCCGCGTGGGGAGCGGGTTGTGGATCATGGACTCGAGCATCTGGGTGGCCGTGATGACCAGCTTCCCCTTGCGGTTTGCGAGCTGGATGATGCGCTTCTGCGCCTCGGGCACCTCCTCCGGAGCCATCTCGACCCCGAGGTCGCCGCGCGCGACCATCACCCCGTCCGCCGCCTCAAGGATTGCCTCCAGGTTCTCAAGCGCCTCGGGCCGCTCGAGCTTCGCGATGAGGAGGGGGCAGTCGGAGGGAGGGCGGGAGGTCATCGCCTCTTTGACTCGCCGGACATCGCGCGCCTCACGGACGAAGGAGGTCGCCACAAGGTCGACGCCCTGCGTCAAACCGAAGGCCAGGTCAGCTGCGTCCTTCTCGGTGAAGCTCGGAATCCCAAGCTTCACCCCCGGCAGGTTGATCCCCTTGTGAGCGGAGAGCACTCCGCCGGTCTTCACGAGAGCGACGACGAGCTTCTCCTCGCCTCGGCTCACCTTAAGCTCTAACCGCCCGTCGTCGAGCAGGATGCGGCTACCTTTCGTGACGCTTGCGAAGAGCTCGGGAAAGTCGACCGGAATGGCCGGCCGGCGCTCGTCGGCATCCGGCCCCCGTCCGGGAGGGGGCACGCCCGACGGTTCCTCCGGATAGAGAAGAACCTCCTCGCCGGCCGCCAGGGTGATCGCCTTCGCAAGCGCGCCGACGCGGATCTTCGGCCCTTGGAGGTCCTGCAGGATCGCCACCGGCACTCCGAGCCGTTTCGAGATCGCCCGTACGCGCGAGATGACGGCCGCATGCTCGTCGTGGGTCCCGTGGGAGAAATTGAGCCGGGCGACGTTCACCCCGGCCGAGATGAGGAGCTCGAGCATGGCCTGCGACTCGCTCGCCGGGCCGATCGTGGCGACGATTTTCGCTTTTCGCTTCGTAGTTTGCATGATGTTCAGTATAGCGATCCCGCGCTTGGAGGTGCAGGCGGGTAGTAGTTGACGGGAAAAATCTACCGGACGACGAGCACCGGGCGGTCCGCCCGTTTCGTGACACCCTCGACCGTGTTTGCGAGCAATACGCTTGCCAGTCCTCGTTTGCCATGAGCCCCCATCACGATGATTTCGCTGCCAAGGTCGCGTGCCGCCGCTACGATCTCCTCGGACGGCTGGCCGGCCCTGACGTGGAGCTGCATCGGCACCCGCGCGTCTCGCAGGAACTCGGTTTCACGGTGGAGATGGGCGCGAACGCGATCCTCGTGCTGCTTCGTAAGGCGCCGCTCGACCGCCACCACCGTGTTCGCGCTTACAAATGGGTCCGCTGCGGCGAGCAGATCGACCGGTAGATCTTCCGGGTCGACGACCGTTAGTCGCACGGCGCCGAATCCGGGAGCCTCGTTTATACAAACCGTGCGAAGGCGCCCGTGCTGATGTACCGCATGGGTAAACGGTAGGTCCTGTCCGCCCGGCGTTGGGGAGAAGGCGTCTTCACTTCTTACCTGTTGACATCGAATCATTCATTGGCTATATTGCCAAATGGGATCTACTACTGTGTCGTCGGTTGTTTCGCTCCGGGAGTCGAGCGCGCTGGCAGGGGCTGCTGTGGACGTCTTCTTAAAAAGATCGAGTTTGCTTCGCTTCGGACGGCAATGTACAAAATCACCATGACTGGAATCCTACAGTCGAAACAATATCGGATCGCGGCAGGTGAGCCGCCAGGAAGCCGGTGTTTGGCTCATTGAGAGAGAAGTCGGGTCAAGAACACTAAGCTCGCCGGAGGAGCAGACATGCCTTTTACGAACCTGTTTTCAAGCATCCGGGTCGGCTCGCTGACTCTGAAGAACCGGATCATCTTCCCGCCGGTCTCCACCAATCTTGCCGAGGTTTCGGGTGAGATTGGCGAAAGGTTCATATACCATTACGCGCGCAGGGCGAAGGGCGGAGCGGCCGTGGTTACCGTGGAGAACGCGTGCATAGACTATCCGGCAACGATGGAGGGTGCGACCCAGCCGAGGTTCGACCAACCGAGCTTCGTTCCCGCGCTCAGCCTGCTCGTCGAGGAGATTCACAAATACGGCTCGCTTGCGGTCGCTGAGCTGACGCATCAGGGCCTATTCGCTTCGAATCTGCCTGCGATAGCCCCCTCGGACGTGGGTCTGCGACCCGACGGTGTCCATCCGCATGTTCTGACGAGCGAGGAGATAGACGAGATCGTCGCAAAGTTCACGCGCGCAGCGTATGTTGCGAAGAGCGCCGGCTTCGATGGGGTCGAGATCGAGGCTGCGCACGGGCTTTTGGTGAATCAGTTCTTGTCTCCGATCGCGAACAAGAGAGACGACGAGTTCGGCGGAAGCGTCGAGAACAGGAGCAGGATTGCCCGCATGATAATCGACGGGATACGGAAGAAGTGCGGGGCGCTTTTTACGGTCACGGCCCGGTTGGGCGTCATCGATTATCTCCCGGGTGGGGTAACCCCCGAAAATGACGGGACTGCCATCGCGAGAATGCTCGAAGAATACGGCTACGCGGCGCTCCACGCCGACGTCGGCTTCGGCGACAAAGAGAAGAGACTGGAGCCGATGGCCTATCCCCAAGCGTGGCGCTCCAATCTCGCGGCCACGATCAAGCAGGCTGTTGGGATTCCCGTCATCGCTGTGGGGGTGATACGAGAGCCTGAGCTTGCCGAGAAGCTTCTGCGGGATCACACCGCCGACGTCGTAGCCTTGGGACGCACGCTCATTGCCGATGCCGACTGGCCGGTGAAGGCGCAGCGGGGCGAGGCCGACACCATTCGCAGGTGCGTCGGCTGCTCCGAGTGCATCGCGTCGCGCCACGGATCGGGCACGGCGATCCGCTGCGGAGTGAATCCGAACGTCGGGAAGACTGAGGACTACGAAAGACTGATCCCTGCGGCAAGATCGAAGAGAATCGTCGTCATGGGAGGCGGACCCGGCGGTCTTGAGGCTGCTCGGGTGAGCGCCATGCGGGGTCACGAGGTCGTCGTCTTCGAGCAGGGGGACGAGATCGGCGGCTCGCTTCGGGAAGGATCGGTGCCGCCCGGAAAGGAGAAAATGCGCTGGCTTATCGACTACTACAACGTCGTCCTCCGCAAGCTCGCGGTCACGGTACGCCTTTCGACCGAAGCAACGCACGAGACCGTCATGGAGGTGAGGCCGGACGCGGTTGTTGATGCCCTGGGTTCCGAGCCTCTCGTTCCGCCGATAGACGGCATCGCTACCTCGAATATCGTTCTCTATACCGACGTGCTCGGCGGCGGAGCACCCGTCGCCGGCAAGGTGATAGTCGGCGGAGGTGGGCTTGTCGGCTGCGAGACAGCGCTGTACATCGCAGCAGCTGGAAACGACGTGACCATTGTGGAAATGCTCGACGACATAGCCCTCGGGATGGAGCCGATCAGCAGAAAATACCTTCTTCGAGAGCTCGACCGCCACGGCGTCAAACGCATGGTGTCATCGAGAATTGTCCGACTCGAAAAGGGGATTGCAGAGATTGCACGCGATGGAGCGACGACCGCGATGCCGTTCGATACTTTCGTCGTCGCCTTTGGCGGCAAGCCCCGCAAACCTGTCCAGCTTGACGTTCCCGTCTACGCGATCGGGGACGCGGTAAGGATAGGGAAGCTCGTGGATGCCGTGCGCGACGGCTACGCGATAGGGCGGGAGATCTAGGCACAGGAGACAGCGGTCTTAAGACGAAGGCCTCGTGTTTTTTTCCCGCATTGATGAGTCAAAACGAAAAATCCTGGTATAGAGAGGCAATTATCATGGCTGAGAAACAGTGGCACGGCGTAAGCAGAGCCGACTTCGCCTGGAATCCAGTGATTGACTATTCGAAGTGCACGAGCTGCGGCTTGTGCCTGTTGAGCTGCGGGAGCGCGGTATTTGCCTGGTCGAAATCCCAGGCGAAGTACCTGGTGGCGAATCCGGGCAACTGCGTCGTAGGCTGCACGACCTGCGGGAGAGTGTGTCCCGAGGTGGCGATCTCATTTCCCGACGATCCCGTTCATTTCGTGAAGGCTGCGATCGTCAAGCACAAGGTCTTTCCCGCTGTTAAGAAGGAGCTTGCCGTGCGGCTGGAGAAGTTCCCGGATCACATCGTGGATGCACCCCTGGCAAAGAAGGAAGGTGGCTCAAATGGCTGAGGATATGTTTGCGAAGTGGCACGGAATCGACCGAAAGACAATCAGCTGGGGGCCGATCGTAAATGCAGACAAATGCACCGGCTGCGGAGCCTGTGTGGTGACCTGCGGCGAGAAGCGCAACGTGTTCGGGTTCGATCGGGTTAACAAGAAGGCGGTGGTTCTTTTTCAGGATCACTGCATGGTCGGCTGCAACAACTGCCAGGTCGCCTGCCTGTGGCACGCGATCACTTTCGCGACGGACGACGAGTACATCCGGAGCCTCGCTGCGACGATCCCGCAGGAACAAGTCAAGAAGGAGATCGAGGCGAAGCTGAAGGACAATCCGGAGCTAGTCAGCGAATGAGAATCCGGGCCGTCTTCGCGCATCATGAGGAGCAATCGGAGGCGATAGTGATTGACGCGCGACAAGGAATGCGCCGTGCCGCTGCGTGACCGATTTCGCCCCGCATGGCTCGATCGAGATCTTGTGCTCCTCTTTGGCGGTCGCGCCGTGCGCAGCATCAGCCAGAGCTTCCTGGCAATCATCGTACCGCTCTACCTTGCGCGGCTTGGGTATTCGGCCGTCCAGATCGGCGTGTTGTTTTCGGCCGGAGCGATCGCGAGCGCGCTCCTTGCGGCGGCGGTCGGTCTTCTGTCGGATCGCCTCGGACGGAAGACGCTGCTTATCCTCATAGCGCTCCTGTCGGTAGGAGGCGGGCTTGCCTTTGCGTTTTCGGGGACCTTCGTCGTGCTTGTACTGGCAGGGGCGATCGGGACCATCGGCAGAGGTGGCGGCGCGGGTAGCGGCGGCGCTGCGGGACCCTTTGCCCCGGCCGAGCAGGCTCTCATCGGTGAGCATGCCGGGGACGAGGCGCGCACCTCGGCCTTTGGCGTTGTCTCTTTCGTCGGGGTGCTTGCCGGCGCCGCAGGCTCTCTCCTCGCCCTGGTGCCCGCCGCCCTAAAGGCCGTCGCCGGTACGTCCCTGTTGGACGGCTACCGTGTGCTCTTTCTCCTGTCGGCGGCGCTCGGGGTGGCGCTCGCCATAGTCATTGCCCCAGTGCGCGAGCGGCGGCAGATGCCGGCTTCTGGGAAGACGGCGATTTCCGAAGACCTTGCGCCATCGGCTCCCGCCTTCGCCTCCCAGACTGCAAGTGCGTTCCCTTCAGCCAATCGCTCCTCAGGCGAGCCGACTAGTCGCCGGGGGCTGCTCGGCCTCTCGCCCGCCTCTTGGAGCATCATCTGGCGATTCATGGTAACCAACGCGACGAACGGCTTGGCCATTGGGGTTTTGGGCCCCTTCGTAGTCTACTGGTTCTATCGCCGCTTCGGCGCTGACGCAGCGGAGATGGGCGTGCTTTTCTTCGTCATCAACCTTGCCGGAGCCGTACCCGACCTTTTTGCGAGCCGTTTTGCACGGAGGCTTGGGGCGGTGAATGCGGTAGTGGCGACCCGATCGGTGTCGGTGGTGCTGCTTGCGATCATGGCGATTATGCCCAGCTTTGCTTTGGCGGCGGCGATCTACCTGGTGCGGATGGTCGTGAACACTCTCTCCAATCCCATTCGGCAGTCCTACCTCATGGGCATCATCGATCCCCGCGACCGCTCAAGCGCAGCGGGTCTCTCGAACCTGCCGTCACAGGTTGGCGCCGCAGTCAGCCCTTCGGTCGCAGGCTACCTCATGCAGGAGGTGGCACTCGCGGTGCCCCTCGAGCTTGCGGCCGGGCTCCAAGGGATCAATGCCGTACTCTACTACCTTTTTTTTCGGGATATCCATCCTCCCGAGGAGCGCAGGGAGGAGGGGCTCCTTGAGAAAAGGGAGCCTCCACCCGTACTCCTCTTCCATGGCCTTCCGGTTGATGATGATGGCAGTTAGCTGCGACGAGGACGGCCCAGCACCGTGCGGCCAGGCTCGATGATACGGTAGGCAGCCAGCTTTACGCGGTCGTTGACGAGCCACCAGACGAGAGTGTATCCCCACACGGTAAGCGCCCATTTCCAGCCGATCGGCTGCATGAAGACGCCGTAGACCGCGATGAAGGTCCCCACGGCCTGCGCGCCGACAACGAACGAGGCGATCACGCCCATCACTCCCAGGACGGTCGCAATCCCAAGCAGCTCGGGCATGTTCCACGCTTCGGGCTTCGCGGAGTAATGAGCCCTGTCGTGGGCGATGGACAGAATCGCACCGTCGTTGAGCAGCGCAAGGAGGACGATCATCAGCGCCGTCACCGGGTAGAAGTTGAATACGAGAATCGACAGCGTCATGAACAGCAACACCCGGATGGTCTCGGAGATTCGGTAGATTGCGTAGCTGGTCATCCGGCGGAAGATCTTGCGGCTTTCCTTCAGCGCGTCGATGATAACCGACAAGCCCGGAGTTAGCAGCACCATCGCCGCCGACGCTCGCGCCGCATCGGTCGCACCCGACACGGCGATGCCGCAGTCGGCCTTCTTCAGCTCCGGTGCGTCGTTGACGCCGTCGCCCGTCATGCCGACGATGTGGTTGTGACGTTGGAGCACTTCGACGATGTGAAACTTGTGCTCGGGAAATACCTGGGCGAAGCCGTCGGCCTGCTCGATGGCGGCGGCAAGCTGGGCGCCCTCGTGGTGTTTGACATCTCCAAAGCCGCTTGCATCCAAGACGTTTTTCCCCAGTCCAAGCTGACCTGCGATTTCCTTGCCGATGGCAAGCTGGTCGCCCGTGACCATCTCCACGGAGACCCCCATCTCGCGAGCCGTAGCGATGGTTGTCTTCGAGTCTGGGCGTGGAGGGTCAAACAGCGGCAGCACTCCCAAAAGCTGCCAGGCTCCGGCGCCATCGGCACCGGATACGGAGGCCTCGGTTCGCTTGTGGATCGGATCGAAGGGCCGAAATATGGAGAACTCGATAGTCTTGCAGCTGCCGCCTATCCTTCACTCCTCCCAGGATAGCGAGGTCGATGGCGTCCAGGTTCTCCGCCCGCGAGGCGAGCGCTCCTGCCAGAATAACCTCATCGGCGCCTACGCCGGCCACACAGAAAGGCTCGCCGAGGGTCAGCTTGTTTTGCGTAGCGTGCCGGTCTTGTCCGAGCACAGGACATCCATTCCTGCGAGCTCTTCGATTGAGGACAGCCGGCTCACGATAGCCTGTTTCGCCGCAAGCAGGCGGGCTCCGGTGGCCATGGTCAGCGAGAGCACCGTTGGCATCGCAACCGGAATTGCCGCGACGGTCAAGACCAGCGCGAATTGCAGAGTCGTCGTCATTTCGTCGCCGCGAAAAAGCGCAATCGCGAGGATCAACACGACCGATGCTACCGCCATCGCAATGAGATAATCCCCGATTTTCAGCACGGCCTTTTGAAAATGGCTGACCGAGTGCGCTTCCTCCACCAGCTGCGCCGTCATTCCGAAGTAGGTCGTGGCTCCGGTTGCCGTAGCGGTCGCGTCGATTTCGCCTTGGCGAAGAATCGATCCGGAATAGACCACCTCGCCGGTCGTGCGTGTGACGGGCAACGACGCTCCGGTCAGGGCGGATTGATCAACCTCGACCGGATCCCCGGCAAGGAGCCTCGCGTCGGCCGGCACGATGTCGCCGAGCCGCAGGTGGATAAGATCACCGGGGACAAGCTCGCGCGAGGGAACCGTCCTCCATTGACCGTCGCGCATCACGCGGGCGTGCAGCGCAAGCTGCGCCTTGAGCGCGGCGATTGCGTTGCCTGCGTGGTATTCTTCCCAGAATCCGACAACCGCGTTGGCTAACAGCAGCACGAGGATGATCAAAAAATCCGGCCAGTGCCCGAGGAGGGCCGACAAAAGCGTCGCCGCTTCTATCATCCACGGGATGGGTCCATTGAAATAGGTAAGGAACTTCAGAAGCGGGTTGAGGTGTTTCTCCGCCAGCTCATTGAATCCGAACTGTACCAGCCGTAGTTTGGCTTCCGGTGCACTCAGACCAATCGCGGTTTCGCTCATTGGAACCTCTCCTTTTGGCGACCGCCGAGCAGCGGCTGTTGGTGCTCCTCTTATCGCACCGCCGGCGGCGCGAAGAGCGCGTCGGCGGCCACCTCGACCATTGGAAGACCCTCCACATCCATATCCAACAAGGGAAGCTCGATCACCGGGAGCGAGAAGAGGCGGGCGATCTCCGCGAGGTGGCGCTGCTGCATCGCCCTGCGGCGGACAAAGTAGTCGTTCGTGCAGTACTCGGCCTTGAGGATCTGGTTTGCGACGACAAACTGCGTCGGGATGCCAGCCTCGCGAAGGTCGAGCATGGCCCGATAGGCTTCGACCACCGGAGTGGACTCCGGATACACGACGAAGGCGAAGACTGATCGCTCAGGGTCCTTCATCCGCTCGATGATCCGGTCGAAGCGCCCTTGGGTTTCCGACTTTGCCGCGGATCCCGCGGCGTTTGTGGTGACCATCATTCCGACCTGATCGCTGTAATCGAAGGGAAGCTGGAGCAGCCGCAAGGTGTGGCCGGTCGGCGCGGTGTCGAATACCACGACCTCGTACTCCTCATTCTCCACGTAGTGCATGAACTTGTCGAAGGCCGCCATCTCCTCGGTGCATGGGGATTCAAGCTCCTCGGCCACCGCAGTGAGCATATCCTCGGAGTACCGCGCGCGCGCGTCATCGAGGATCCGCCTCTTGTACTCTTCGACGACTCGTTTCTGGTCGATGATCGTCGCGAAGAGCCCCGGCACGCCGCGGACCGCCCTGATGGTCCCGTTCACATCCTGATGAAGCACCGCTCCGATATGCGAGGCTGGGTCGGTCGTCAGGAGGAGCGTTTTGTAGCCGGAGCGGGCAAGGTGCACAGCGGCGGCGCAGGAGACCGTGGTCTTGCCGACTCCTCCCTTTCCCGTGAAGAAGACCGCCTTTGTGCCCTCCCGCGGACGCATGAGCTCGAGAATCCGCTCTGGATCGGCAAACGCAAACTCAAGCGGATCGCTCGGTGCGCTCGGCTCGTTCTCGACCGTCATCGCAATTGGGGGAAGCCGGTAGGACCCCTGCGTGCCGTTCTCGGCGAAAAGGTCGCCAGCGATGCTCCGCAGGGCTTTCATCCCCTTGACCTCACCGTCACGCTGGAACATGCGCCGTTGTTTCCCAGGGAACACCTCACCGATCCGAGCGAGGTGTGCCTGCTGCGCCTGGAAGCGGCGGGCGAAGAACGGGTGCTCGCATACCTCTTTTGGAAGGATGCCGTTTACCACAAACTCGACGTTCGCGACGCCGATCGTGCGCAGCTCGTCCAGGGAGCGCTTGGTCTCGTAGATCGCGGTCTCCTCGGGGCGCAGGACAAAAACGAAGGTCGTCCGCTCGGGGTCGGCCAGCAGGCGGGTAGCCTCGTCGTACTTGCGCTTGTTCTCCTGGATCGAGGCCACCGGGCCGATGCAGGTGTTGCCTCCGCCCTTTGCGCTCTGCTCTATGTGCTTGCTCCAGTCTACGGGCAGCTCCAGGAGGCGGATGGTGTGGCCGGTAGGCGCCGTGTCGAAAACGACGACGTCGTAGCTGCCGGGCGCGCCGCTGTCCTCGGAGCCCTCACCCGCCATGAAATCGACGAACCTATCGAAGGCGGCGATCTCCGTTGTGCAGGGCGAGTTGAACTGCTCTTCGAGCACCTTGATGACGTCTACCGGCATGACCGAGCGCATCGGAGCGAGGATTCTCTCGCGGTACTCCTCGGTCGCCCTGTCGGGATCGATCTCCATTCCCCAGAGGTTCGCGACTCCGAGGGAGGTTACGCGGTGCCCGATCGTGCGCTCGAAGACGTCGGCGAGGTTCGAGGCCGGGTCGGTCGTGACGATGAGCGTTTTCAGGCCCTGCTCCGCGTAGCGGACGGCGCTCGCGCACGCCATCGTGGTCTTTCCGACCCCGCCCTTTCCGGAGAAAAAAAAGAACTGTGTCTTTGCCATCCCGCTATTCCGCCACGCCTACGCTGATGAGCTGCACAAGCTCGTCGTACGAGGGATAGGCTCCCTTCTTTACGACCTGCCCGTTGACCGTCGTCACGGGAAGGACCTGGACGCCATGCTCCTTCAGGAGAGCGAATACCGAGGGGTTCTGCATGAACTTCGGCCCCTGCTGGCTCAAAAGGTAGCGCTCGACCCGTGCCTGCTCGCCCCGCTCTTTGCGCAGCCGCAGGAGAGCCTCGTTGATGTCGAGAAGCGCAGGGTCGATGGTCGGCCCGCACAACCCGGTCGGACAACACATCGGCGGGTCGAAGATCTCTATTGTGATTGCGGCGAAGCTCCCGTTTCGCTCAGCCATCTTGGCTACTCCTTCGCCGTCGAAGCGTTTTGCCGGAAAGTCGCGCAACGGCGTTGACTCACGCAATAGGTTAGCTATATGCTAATATGCGCATTGAGGCATACATAGTACTTCAGCCCGCCATGATGGTCAAGCGAAAAAGAGGGACAAGCGCATGGGCACACCGGAGTATCACGTGCATCTGTCGCGTCAATTCGACGCGGTTCGAGCGGTTTCGACGGTCCGAGATTTCTCGCTTACGCTGGGCGTTCATCGCGGCGATTCCGCCGCTGGATTCAACGCGGTAGAGACTCTTTTGTCCGCGGTGGGCGCTTGTGTGACGACGAGCCTTGGCATGGTCGCGGAAATGAGCCGGGTGCAGCTCAGCGAGGTCGAAGTGGACGTTGCGGGGACACGGCAAGACAGGCCGCCGATCCTTACCGCCGTACGCTTCGTGGTCGCGGTACGCACAGACGCGTCCGACGAAAAGCTCTTGCGGCTCTTGTCGCTTGCGGAGCGAAACAGTACCGTCGTCTCGACGTTACGTCTGGCCATACCCGTAACCGGCAAAATCGTGCGGAAATGAAGAGAGGCCTGGGGGGCCGCGGCGAGAGTCACCGGCGAAGCGCGGCGGCAAGTCTTGCTTGACGGTATGCCCTTCTTGGCATATATTGTCAGCCGTCGAGGGCAGATCATGAAATCGATCCTTTTCAAGGAGGGGCGGAGTGCTTCGGGAAGTTGAGATTCTCAAGTCGCTCTCGGACGAGCCCCGCTTGCGAATGGCGCGGATGCTTGCGGAAACCGCACAGCCCCTGTGCGTCTGTGAGCTGGTGAACGCTCTGAACATGCCCCAGTACGTGGTTTCCAAGCACCTTGCGATCCTACGCGGCGCCGGGCTGCTTGAGGTTGAACGGCGGGGAACCTGGGCCTACTATTCCGCCCGCCGCGACGACAAAGAAGTGGGGCCGTGGCTTGAGTTCGTGCGGGAGGCCTGTGCAGGGAAGGTGTATGAGGAGGACGCGAAGCGACTGTGTGCGCGACTTACCCTTCGGGCGGGAGAGCGATGTGTCGTCGGATTCGTCGGCGAGGAGCAGTTCGTCAAGTTGGTGCGCAGTCGCAAGAAAGGAATTCCAGCATGAGCGCTATTCCGTATTTGGACGAGCGAACGCGCGAGCTCGTTGGATTGGGGGCAGCCGTTGCCTCGAACTGCCTGCCGTGCGTGCGCTTCCATCTGTCGCAGGCCTCGAAGGCTGGTTGTTCGCCGGAGGAGATCAGCGAGGCGGCGGAGATAGCGGAGATGGTCAAGAAGAGGCCTTCCGCTGACATGACGCGACTGGTCGCGGATCTGGTGGCTCGAGAGCGTGAACGGGTCACGCCAGGAAACGAATCGATGGAGGAGAAGAGTAGAGATGCCAACCTATGAGTTTCGATGCAAGGAGTGCGACAACTACTTCGAGGTGGTAACGTCGATGGCCGAAAAAGCGCGCAGAGAGCTCGAACATGAGATAGTCTGTGAGCGCTGCGGTGGCAATGACGTCGAGCAGGTCTTCGGCGGGTTCTCAATCTTGTCGGGTATGTCAGTCAAGGGAAGCGCAGCCGATGGAGGCTGCTGTGGCGGAGGAACGTGCGGCTGCGGCTGATCCATCGGAGGAGAACGCTTCGCTCTTGCCAGTCACAACCGCAACGTGCGTCGCAGGCAGTCAGGTGCGGTGATCGTCCTGAACCTCAGAAGCGCGCCGGCAGGAAGCCGCCGCGCGGCTGGATCACGACCGAGCCCGAGAGCTTGCCTTTCCCAAAGCTTTCTGGTGTTTCTCGAGTCTGTTGCGCACCACCCGCTCCACCCCTTCGGTCACGGTCTTGTAGCAGTCGCAGGTAACTCGGTAGTACACGGAGGTGCCCTGCTTGCGATCCTCTTCGATGACGCCGGCGGCCTTGAGGATTGAGAGGTGCTTCGAGACCGTCGAGGTGTCGGCGCCCACCATCTCCGTCAGCTCGCACACGCAGTAGGGCTTCTCTTCGAGCTTCTCGACCATGAAAAGCCGGCTAGGATGGGCGAGCGCCTTCAATACCTCGGCGCGCGATTGGCTTCGCAGTTTTTCGTTTTCGGTCATTTTCGGCTCCTTGGCGAATTTACCAATAAGTTGTGAACCTGTCAAGAGCGGCGGTCGGGCTCTGCGTGCGCTTCTAATGCAGGCGCTCGGTATGATCGGTGAGCGTTCCGGCAAGATAGGCCGCGACGGCCTCTTCGATCTTATCGACGTCGGTGATGATCGGAGTGATCCCCGCCTGCTTCAAGCTCTCGTATGCCCCCGCCCCCATCCCTCCGGCAAGGAGCACGCTGCAATCGGTAATAGCCGACGCCATCCGACCGTGACGTTCCCGAGACTCCGAGTCGAAGCCGTGGCCCAAAGCGCCTCCGGCGTGATGCTCGTGCTCGTGAACCTGTCCGGCAAACTGCGGGTGGCCCGCCTTGTCCCGCCGTTCCCGCTTGACCGTCGCTCCGTTATCGACCGTTACGACCAGATAGTACGGCGCCCTGCCGAAATGACGGCTGATCGTCTCTCCGTCATCAGTAACTATAGCGATTTTCATTGAAACCTCCATGAGCCAATTTGCTGTCAGGCTCCGGCGACCTTGCGGGGTTCGCCGAAGTACATCCGCAGCCATCCCGCAAGCTTCAGATAGGATACCAACAGAACGATCTGAAAGATAGGCATCGTCGCGGCCGGCACCGCAACGAGCGGCGAGAAGGCCATGGTCGCGATGGCGATGGCCGTTCCGTTGTTCTTGCCGGTGCTCGAAAAGACGACTGCCATGTTGTCGCGATAGGTCAGCCCGAGGCGCTTGTTGATCCAGGTGGCGACTGCCAGGGTTATCGCCATGAAGAGCGCGTTCGGCACCAGCAGCAGAAGCACGGTCCGCCACTTGTCGATGATCATCGTTGCTTTCGATAGAAAGATCAGAAAGACGATAGCGTACATGGCAATAAGCGAAAGCGCCGGGAAGATCGGTTGAAGCTTCTGAAAGCGACCTTCGCCCAGCAATCGCACGAGCACGATCCGCGTGAGATAGCCCAGCATCATCGGTGCGATGAGCACGGTGAGGATGGTGACGAGCATGTCTCGCATCGGCACCGTCACGTGGTAATTCGCCGCAAAGAGCTCCATCCACAACGGGACCGCGACGATGGCAAGCACGAAGCTCAAGGCGACGTTCACGGTGGCAAGCTCGAGATTCCCTTCGGAGAGGCCGGTGTAGCCAATGCTCATGCTCGAGCAGGGCACAACCATGACCAGGAGAAAGCCGAGCGCGAGGAGCGGCTCTCCAAGGAAGGTCCTTGCGAGCACCCAGCCTAGAAGCGGCGCCCACACGAAGTTAAAGCCGACTGTGAGCAGAAGGCTCCTGACGTTTCTACCCGCCTTGAGGAGCGCTTCAAGCTTGAGATTTATCATCATCGGATAGACTATGAAGAATACCGCAATGAGCGTCAGGGTACTGACGAGACCGCTCTTCGCGCCTATCCAGCCCGCACTCGGGTGCCCGATCAAGAGGCCCAGCGCCGTCGTCTCATGCCGCATTGAAGTCGTCGGCCGCCCGCAGAAGCGGCGTCAGGTACATAAGGGCCGGGCCCCCGTGCATCACCACCGCCATGAACCCTGCGGAGACGATCTGTTCCCGCGTGGCTCCCGCCTCCACCGCGTTGTTCACGTGGAAGGCGATGCACCATTCGCACTGCGCCGCGACCGAAAGCCCTACGTTTATCAATTCCTTCGTCTTCACATCGAGCCCTTCGCCGTCGCTTGCCTTCTGCAAGAAATTCAGAAACGCTCCCGTTTCACTCGGGAACTCCTTGGTCAGTTTCCCTACAAGGTCATGAACCTCATCGAGTCGTTCGCTCATTTTCGTGTCGGTGATCATATGCTGCCTCCATTCCAAGATTTCTTGTTCGTCGGTGATGGGTCGCTGCTCGCCGCGGCTTGTCCCTCGCCGCCCCCTACGCAAGGCGCTTCAAGCGACCCTGCTGCGCCGCTTCAACGAGCTCCAAAACCGACCCACTCTCCGCGGAGAGGACCATGATCCCCGCCGCGGCGAGTCGGTCGCGCGTTTTTGTCGAGAGCGTCCCGGTGACAAGCGCTCCTGCGCCCACTCTAGTCAGCCACGCCACTCGCGCGCTGCCCTTCGGGTCTCCTCCGGGTGCTTCGTCGGCAGCCCATGATTCGAATCTCCCCTCATCGTTCACCAGCACAAGCTGCCGACTCTCCTCGAAGTTCGGGTCCAGCCATGCCCCCAGACCCGCTCCCTTTGCAGTAACCGCGATCTTCATGGTTGCCTCTACCGATCTTACGAGCCTTGCGGTCCGAGCGAGCCTTTTATGGCATCGACCGCCTGAGCCGTGTCCATGTTTCGGATCTCAACTCCGTGGAAATGCTCCTTGCTGAATCCCGATTCCGCAAACGCGTCGCGGAACATCTTCGTCTGCATCGTCGGATCGCATGCCGCCACGTAGAGCTCGTCGGTCGACTCCCCTTTCAGGAGGGTCGACAGGAAGCGATCCCCGTCGGTGGCGCACAGCTGCGGATGGATTGCGATGTAGTCGACGAGCTTCTCGCGCCGGACGGCGTTCCCTACGTCGAAGATGTTCATCTTCTGGAATGACGGGAAGTTGCCCTGACAGACACATAAAAGCAGTCCCTTGTTGGCCATCTTCACACTCCTCCCTTGACGGGGCGAAGCACCTTTTCAGTGTCGCCGAAGTAGCTGATCGCCTCACTCGGGCAGATCTTCGAGCAGCCCCTGCAAAACTCCACGCAATTGTCGGGCTGCACGACCGCCGGACGGTCGACTCCCGTCTCAAACACCCCGTGGGAACAGAAATCCGCGCAGGTGTTGCAGTTCGAGCACAAGTCCGCGTCGATGACCGGATACCAGTTCGCCGCCATAGTTCCTCCCTCCGTCTGCGGTACTTTCTTTCGAGCTCTCGTCTGGAGCCGCCGAGACGGCTTGCCCCGAGGCAGTCGTTCCGCATCAGCTAGTTCATTATGTTATGGCTTTAATGGCAATATAGCCAATGATGGAGAATGTGTCAAGCGACAAATCGCTCATGCTTCGCCGCCGTCGGTCCCGCCCGTCTCAGAACGCCGTTTCACCAACCCAAGATCTTCACAATCGCCACATTCGAGCTGCAAGGTTACCTGCATGACCTCAAAGCGTTCCATAAGGAGGTTTTCGATCTGTTGTCGGAGCCTTCCGCCGTCACCTATCTGCATATCGTCGACCGCCACGTGCGCCTCGGCGTGGATATCGTGCTCGCCGACCGGGGAGACGGCATCGCCTAGCATGTGGAGGTAAGTCGCCTTGACATTGAGGCTTCTGGCGGCGTCTCGCTTCAGGAGCAGCGTCCCGGCGACGTTCGCGGCAAGCCCGATCACCGCGACGAAGATCATGATGTTGCCTTCGACGACTTGCGGATGGAAAAGCCGGAGCACCGCCTGGTAGCAGAGAAAGAGCGACACCGCGATGAGGGCTGCCGAATTGATGAATGCGGCGAAGACGTCCGCTCTCTTGAATGCGAAGGAATGCCGCTCCGAATTGTCGCGTCGCCGCAGCCGAGTCGCAGCAGAGCTGATCGCGACCGCAGCACCGCCACCGACGCGCTTGACAGGCTCGAAGTTATTGGCTATATTGCCAATAAAGGACAAGAAATCGTTGTCAGGCCAATTTCGTTCACTCCGAGGAGGAGCTGGAATGCCTGCATTGCTTTCCATAGAGGGCGCCGGACTGTCTCGAGGCGGAAACGAAATCCTCGCCGGCGTCGACCTCGCGATCGAGCCGGGGGAGATCCACAGCGTCCTGGGCCGAAACGGCACAGGGAAGACCAGCCTCGCGTGTCTTGTCATGGGACTATCCGGCTACGAGCTCACGCGGGGAAGGATCCTGTTCGACGGAAAGGACATTTCTAAGCTCTCGATAAGCGACCGCGCCCGGTCCGGGATCACCCTGGCGTGGCAGGAGCCGCCTCGGTTCGAAGGGGTGAGCGTGCATGACTATCTTTCTCTGTCCGGTGACGGAAAGCCCGACCGGCTTGACCCACGGGAGGCGCTTGCCCTCGTGGGCATGGAACCCGATTTGTATCTGATCCGCATGCTCGACGAGGGTTTGAGCGGCGGAGAGCGCAAGCGCATCGAGCTTGCGAGCGTCCTGGCCATGCGCCCCCGGCTCGCCATGCTTGACGAGCCCGACAGCGGCATCGACAGCCTCTCGATCGACACTATCGACAGGGTGATTCGTACGATCGTGAAGCGAGGCGCCGCGGTTCTCTTGATCACCCATCGCGAGAATCTGGCGGAGATCGCCGATCGCGCTTCCGCCATGTGCGGCGGGAAAATCCTCAAGACGGGTCAGCCCGACGAGATCGGGCGCTTTTTCCGCAACCACTGCGAGGAGTGCGCACACATCAATGCGCCCGACGGGAACGGCTATCGCGTGGTCAATGCGCTCGCCTTTCGGGGGCCGACCCTCTCGCCCTCAGGCGAGGAGGGGCAACGAACATGACGCAGGCGCTCGATTATGAGCAGGAGCTCGACGCCATCGCTCGGGCCTACGCCGCAAGTGGGGGCGATCCGAGCGATTTTCACGCGGCTAGAGGCGGCGTGCTCGTCGTGAGCGGGAATCGAGCCCTCCTGGGACGAGGAGCCGAAGGACTGACGATCGAAAGCGAGCAGCTTTCCGACGGTGTTCGCGCCCGGATTGTGGCCCACAGCGGAGCGATCATAGCCGAGCCCGTTCACCTCTGCGTCGGGATGGTGCCGGTGCGGGGGGTGCAGCGCATCCTTGCCGCGTTCGTAATCGAAGAGGGCGCGTCGGTTCGTTTTCTTGCCCACTGTACCTTTCCGAATGCCGTCGAGATTCGACACCTCATGGAAGGCACGGTCGAAGTTGGCGAGAACGCCCGCATGGAGTACGAGGAAACTCACTATCATGGAGAGACGGCGGGGATAGAGACGCTCCCCAAGATGCGCATCCGCGTCGCGACCGGCGGGCTCTACCGCTCGACCTTCAAGCTTGCGAAGGGAGCGGCGGGGGTGGTCGATCTCGACTATGATGTCGTCGTCGCAGAAGAGGGAATCGCCGAGTTGTACGCCAAGATCTACGGAAAAGGCGATGACCGCGTCAAGGTCCGAGAATCGATACACCTCGACGGAAGGGGCTCTCGAGGCCTTGCAAAGAGCCGGATCGTGGTAACCGATCGGGCATCGGCCGAGGTGCTCGGAGAGATCGTGGGTGCGGGACCGGGATCGCGCGGCCACGTGGACTGCATGGAGATCATAAAGGGAGGCAAGGCGCAGGCGGTGGCGGTTCCGCTCCTGCGCGTTGTCGAGGAGAGCGCGAAGCTCACCCACGAAGCGGCAATCGGCAGCGTCGACAAGCGTCAGATGGAAACCCTCATGGCGCGGGGGCTGAGCGAGAGCGAAGCGGTGGATGTGATAGTCCGCGGGCTCTTGCGGTAAAGGGGATCGGAGTGAGAGTATGTACACAAGCGAACAGATTCTCGCCAAGTTGCGTCCAGTCATGGATCCGGAGCTCGGGTTGTCGATTGTCGACCTCGGACTCATCTATGCCGCGGAGCATCGAGAGAACGGCACGGTCGTCCTTCGCATGAGCCTGACGACCCCCGCCTGTCCCCTCGGCCCGGCGCTGAAGCAGCAGGTGATCGAGGCGCTGGCTTCCGACCCCGAGGTGACGTCAGTCGAAGTCGAATGGACGTTCGATCCGCCGTGGACCGTGCAGATGGCCGCCTCCGAGGCACGGAGGGCGCTGGGGCTCGATGGTTGAGGTTCAGCTTCGGCATGGGCGGCGAGACAGCACATGTTTTACGAGGTGACATAAGAATGGACATCAAGAAAAGGTCGACGGCGGAGTTCAAGGAGATCTCGGTAGCGGAAACCTTCCGCTTCCTTGGGGTGGGTGAAGACGGTCTTTCCGATTCCGAGGTGGTCGAGCGGCGAAAGGCCTACGGGGCAAACGAGATAACCGAGAAGAAGAAGAGCCCGGTCCTCGACTTCCTGAAGCGCTACTGGGGGCCGATGCCCTGGCTGCTCGAGCTTGCGATGGTCCTCGCGATCGCGCTCGATCACATCACCGAAGGGGTGATCATCTTCTTACTGCTCACGGTGAATGCGGTAATCGGCTTTCTGCACTCCCAGGGGTCGCACAAGGCGGTCGACCTCCTACGAAAGCGCCTTGCGGTCAACGCGAAGGTGCTCCGCAACGGCTCTTTCGGCACCGCGCGGTCCGAAGAGTTGGTCCCGGGCGACATCATCGTCGTGAAGCTCGGCGACATCATACCGGCCGACGTGAAGCTCATAAGCGGCGAGATATCCGCGGACGAGTCGGCTCTGACCGGAGAATCCCTTCCCGCCGACAGGGCAAGCGGCGGCATCGTCTTTTCCAGCTCGATCGTCCGCCGTGGAGAGGCCCGCTGCGTCGTGCTCAACACGGGTGCTTCCACCTACTTCGGCAAGACCGCAGAGCTCGTGAAGGTCGCCAAACCGAAGTCCCACCAGGAAGCGATCATGCTGGAGATAGTGAAGTACATGATGTACCTCGGGATCGCCGCCTCCCTTGCCGTCGCGATCTATGCCTTTTCCCTTCACCTGAGCGTGCTTCTGATCCTCACCTTTATTGTGGTCTTCCTCATGGGCGCCGTGCCGGTCGCCCTTCCCGCAGTGCTCACGATCGTGCAGGCCGCCACCGGCATCAAGCTCGCCTCCGAAGGGGTGCTCGTCACCCGCCTCGACTCCATAGAGGATGCCGCATCGATAAGCGTTCTCTGTCTCGACAAGACGGGTACCATCACCCAGAACAAGCTTTCGGTCGCAGAGAGCGTCCCGATCTCGGGATTCACCCGCGAGGAGGTACTCAAGACCGGGTGTCTTGCCTCGCGCGCGGAGGGCGGGGACCTCATCGATCTTGCGGTGCTCGACTTCGCCAAGGAGCAGGGCGTCAACCTCGACACCTGCCGTCAGATTACCTATACCCCCTTCAATCCGGCGACCAAACGAACCGAGGCGCTCATCGAGTGCGACGGACGCCGCTACCGGGCCGCAAAGGGGGCGGCGCAGATCATCCTGCCGCTGTGCGATGGAGAGACCCCGGAGACACGGGCTCACGTCGAGGAGCTGATCGAGGGCTTCTCGCAGAAGGGCCACCGCACGATCGCCGTCGCGCGCTCGCAGGACGGGGAGGGCGAAGCGCTTCGGCTCGTCGGCTTGCTTGCCCTTGCCGATCCTCCGCGACCCGATTCAAAGGAGATGATCGCCGAGATGCGCGCTCTTGGGGTCAAGCCGATCATGCTCACCGGAGACAGCATGGCGATTGCCCGCGAGATTTCCGAGCAGGTGGGAATCGGCTCCAACATTATCCGCCTCGCAGACCTTACGGGCCTTACCGAAGCGGAGCAGGCCGAGAAGGTGGCCGTGAGCGACGGCTTCGCCGAGATCTATCCCGAGGACAAGTACCGGCTCGTGAAGCTCCTGCAAACCCACGGCTACATGGTCGGAATGACCGGCGACGGGGTGAACGACGCCCCCGCGCTGAAGCAGGCGGAAATGGGAATCGCGGTCAGCAACTCGACCGACGTGGCGAAGGCGGCGGCTAGCGTCGTGCTCACCGAGCCGGGGGTGCAGGTGATAGTCGAGGCGATCAAGCGAAGTCGGGAAACCTACCAGCGGATGCTCACCTGGGTCATCAACAAGGTGACCAAGGTCGTTCAGGTGGTGGGGCTGCTTACCGTCGGCTTCTTCCTTTTCCGGGAGATGGTGCTCACGCTGCTCGGGATGTCGCTGCTCGTCTTTGCGAACGACTTCGTCACGATGTCGCTCGCCACCGACAACGTGAAGAACACCCCCGCCCCGAACACCTGGAAGGTGAGCCGGATCACCCTCGCGTCGGGCGCCATCGGGGCGCTCCTGGTCGTCGAGGGGATCCTTGGACTCTTCCTGGGCCGGGACTACCTGCGCTTGAGCCTCCCGGAGCTTACCACCTTCATCATGCTGCTTCTCGTCTTCACCAGCCAGTTTCGCGTTCTCATCGTCCGCGAGCGGGGCTTCTTCTGGGCTTCGATGCCGGGCAAGACCCTCCTCGCATCGACTGCCGGGGCCATCGTCCTCTTTTTTCTCATCGGTCTCTTCGGGCTCATAGTCAGCCCGATCGGGCTCGGGGCGACGGCGCTTGCCCTCGGATTCGCCGCGGTCTTCACCCTTGCGCTGGATTCCCCCAAGTACCTTGCCTTCAGGATATTCCGGGTTGAATGAGAGAGAAAGGAGCGGTCATGGAAACTGTTGAATTCTTGGTCGTAGGCGGCGGGCCGGGCGGAACCCCTGCCGCAATGGCGCTTGCGCGTGCAGGCAGGAGCGTGATGTTGGCGGAGTCCGGCACGGGGCTGGGCGGAACGTGCCTCTTCAAGGGGTGCATTCCCTCCAAGATATTCCGCGAATCGGCTTCGAGGCTCTTCGACCTCCGGCGGACAGGCGAGTTCGGCCTGCGCATCGACGGCGCCGAGCCCTCGGTCGACTGGGCCGCCATTCAAGGAAGGAGGCACAAGATCCTCAAAGGCCGCAGCGATTCGGCGCTCCTTGCGGCGCGCAGCCTTCCGGGCCTTCAGGTCGCCTTCGGCCGGGCAAGGCTGACCGGTCCGCGCAAGGCGACGCTCGAGATGAATGGCACTCATCGCGAGATCGCGTTCGAGAAGGCGATCCTTGCCACCGGCTCGCTTTCGAACACCCTCCCTGTTCCCGGCGGAAACCTTCCCGGGATCTTGAGCTCCGAGGATCTCATCGAGATTGGCGAGATTCCCAAGCGGCTCGTGCTCATCGGGGCGGGCCCCATCGGGGTGGAGATGGCGCAGATCTTTCATCTCCTCGGCAGCAAGGTCGTGCTCTTGGAGGCCCTTCCCCGCATTCTCGAGCCCGTTGACGCGGTGGTTGCCGATCGGCTCGCGCAGATCCTTAAGAGGGACGGGATCGGCCTCCGAGTTGGCGTTACGGTTGAGGCTATCCGCGAGGCGGAGCGTCGCCTCCACGTGGTCTACCGGCAAGGCGACGTGGCGGAGCGGGCTTCCGGCGATGTAGTGGTGACGGTCGTCGGCCGCCATCCGAACGTGGAGCACTTGGGGCTTGAAAACACGGGAGTGCGCGTCGATCGGCATGGGGTGAAGGTCAACCATTTCCTTGAGACCGACGAGGGAGGAATCTTCGCCCTCGGGGACGTGGTAGGCCAGCCGATGTTTGCCCACTGGGCGACGAGCCAGGCCCTCGCTCTCGCCCGCCACCTCCTCGGCGAGCCGGCCCGGTTTCCCAAGGTGGACGAGAACAGCGCCGTCGTCTTCTCGCGTCCCGAGATCGGGATGGCGGGGCTTACCGAGGAGGCTTCCCGCGCGCTCGGACTGGACGTGGCTGTCGCCGAATATGACTTCCGGCGCGATGCGCGCGCGCAGATCACGAACGACGCCGAAGGATTGCTGCGCGTGGTGTACAAGCGTGACGATCGCCGAATCGTAGGAATCCACGCCCTCGTCGAGGGAGCGGCGGACCTGACCGGGGAGGCTGCCGCAGTGGTGCATGCGGGGCTCACCATCGAAGAGCTTGCCTCGACGATTCATCCCCATCCGACCCTCACCGAGTCGTTCGGGCTTGCCGCACAGGCGGCCCTCGGGTAGATGGTAGTTCCGGAGAAACGAGGTCGAAGAGGAGGATCCTATGAGTGAAGAGAAACACCGTTACACGACCGGTCTTACGTGGGAGGGCCAACGGCGCGGGAGGCTCTCTTCGGAGGGGCTGCCGGCGCTTGCCGTGGCGACGCCCCCTGAGTTTCCCGGCGGACATCCGGGAATCTGGTCGCCGGAGCACCTCTTCGTCGCGGCCGCGGAGGCGTGCCTCATGACGACCTTTCTTGCGGTTGCGGAGAACTCGAAGCTGGAGTATCTCGAGTACAGCTCCGAGGCGGAGGGGACGGTCGAGAAGACGGATCAGGGCTACCTGGTCACCGAGATCACCATTCGCCCGAGGGTAGTCGTCAAGGAGGCATCGGCGCTGGAACGAGCTCGAAGAGTCGTGGAGAAGGCCGAGCAACGCTGCTTGATCTCCAACTCCATGAAGACTCGTGTGAGTCTTTCGCCCACGATCGTGGTCGGCGCATAGATGGCTGAAGAGTACGACTTTCGAGTGGCATCGCTCGGCGACGCGACAATTCCCTCGCCGATCAAGATGTCGCCGACCCACGGCAACCATCTCGCGGGATATGTCCACGACGATTGAGCGGATCCTCTACGCCATTCACGTCAGGCCGCAGGACAAGGCTCACACGCCCAGTTCCGCGGAAATGTTGGAGATCGCCGGTGCGCGGGGAGAGCTCTTCTTTGACCCGAGCCACACCGTCGTCGGAATCGTCGGCTGCGGAGGGCTGTGCCCGGGCATCAACGACGTCATCCGATCAAGCGTACGCTCGCTGTGGTACCTCTACGGTGTCCGCCGGATTATCGGAATCCGCAATGGCTACAAAGGACTCCTCTCCGGGAATCGATTCGAGCACATCACGCTCGATCCGGAGGTGGTCGACGACATCCAGCAAGTGGGCGGCACGATCCTCGGGACCTCGCGCGGGGCGGCGAGCGGACGGGCGAGATCGTCGACACCATCGAGCGGCTGAATCTGACCATCCTCTTAACCATCGGCGGCGACGGGACCGGGAAGGGAGCGGTCGCGATCGCGGAGGAGCTTGAGCGGCGCGGCGACAAGGTGGCCGTCGTGGGAATCCCGAAGACCATCGACAACGATCTGAGCCTCATTCAAAGGTCCTTCGGT
>DAHUYW010000054.1 GCA_027306915.1 Spirochaetales bacterium
GCGCCGCCCTCCCTTGCCGAGCTTATCGCCGATGCCCCGGATGAGGCGCTCGGGCGTCCGGTAGCGGCGCGCCTTGGTCACGAGCTTCCCTTTCTGCTCAAGGTGCTTGCCGCGGCGAAGGCTCTCTCCATCCAGGCCCATCCGGACCTCGAGCAGGCTCGCGCCGGGTTTGCGCGGGAGAACGCAGCAGGCATTCCGCTCTCGGCTCCTAACCGCAACTACCGGGATGCTAACCATAAGCCCGAGATCATATGCGCCCTCACCCCCTTCTGGGGAATGTGCGGTTTTCGACCGCGCAACGAGATCGCTGCAGAGCTCGAGCGCTTCGGTCTTGCCGGAGAGCGCTGGGCCGTGGCGGTCGGCGGAGCTGCCGACGCAGGCAACGCACCTGCCGCCAACGAGGCCGCCGCCGGAAGCCCGCCGCGGGAGGCCGCTTCCCGGCCGGCGGCGGGCAGAGCTCCCGCCCTCGGGGTATTTCTCGAGGGGATGCTGTCGCTTTCCGGAAGGGAACGCGAAGCGACCCTTGAGCGCGTGCGTGGTGCGTGCCTCTCCCTGCGCGCGGAGGCACCGCGCTACGACTGGGTCGTCCGTCTGGGGGAGCAGTATCCTGGCGACATTGGAGCGCTCGCGCCCCTCTATCTCAACCTTGTGCTCCTCGAGCCGGGGGAGGCGCTCTACCTTCCGGCCGGCGAGCTGCATGCCTATCTCGAAGGCACCGGGGTCGAGCTCATGGCCAACTCCGACAACGTCCTCCGCGGCGGGCTCACGAACAAGCACATCGACCTTCCCGAGCTCCTCTCGCTTCTCACCTTCAAGGCAGCCCCCCTTGAGGTGGTGCGGCCGAAGCGGGTGAGCGACAGCCTCGAGCTCTATCCGACGTCGACGAGTGAATTTCGTCTTGCGCGGATCACCCTCGATCACCTGCACGACTACCGCGCCCCCCTCCATCGCTCGATCGAGCTTCTCCTGTGCGTCGAGGGCAGGGGGGAGATCTCCTACGGGCATCCCAAGCGATGGATTCGCTTCGCGAAGGGTGACTCCTTCGTCGTCCCGGCAGCGGTCGCGGGCTACCGCATGAGCGGCCAGGTGGTCGTCTACCGCGCCGACGTCCCGCTCGGGGACGACGCGTGAAAATTTGGGTCGATGCCGATTCTTGTCCCCGTGCAGTCAGGGAGATCATCGCGCGCGCAGCGGTCCGGCGGAAGATAGAGACGATTTTCGTGGCCAATCGCCCGCTCCCGGACGCGGGAGGGCCCTCGATAGTCTTCGTGGAGGTGGGCAAGGGCGAGGGCGAGGCGGACGCCTACATCATTTCCAACGCCGTTTCAGTCGATCTTGTGGTCACCCGCGACATTCCGCTCGCCTCCTCGCTTGTCGAGCATGGCCTCCGTGTGTTGAACGACCGGGGAGAGCTGTATACCGCGGAGAACGTGCGCGAGCGGCTCTCGGTCCGCGACTTCATGTACGAGCTTCGCTCGAGCGGTCTGTCGCCTGAGCGGACCGGAAGGTTCGGGGGGCGGGAGGCGAAGGCCTTCGCCGACGCCTTCGATCGCGAGCTTGCAAGGGCGGCAAAGTCCTCGATCGCCCCCCGCGGGTCCGAGCCGGATCGGCGATAGGGCTATCCCTTTTGCGGTCGCGCCTCTAGTTGAAATCGGGTCCGTTTGATGTCATCATGCGGACATGAAGGTAACGAGGCGGCTCCTTACGCTATGCGCGGTGTCGGCATTATTCGGTGCCTCGTGCTCGATCAACAAGCTCGCTATCGATGCGGTGGCAAGCTCTCTTTCGGCGGGAGGGGCAGGAGGGAACAGCTTTACCTCCGATGACGACCCAATCCTCGTCGGCCAGGCTCTTCCCTTTGCAATGAAGCTGTTCGAGACCCTCCTCGCCCAAGATCCGAAGAACTCTGCGCTTGCCCTGCAAACGGGGAGCCTCTTCATCATGTATGCGAATGCCTATGTCCAGACACCCGCCGAGATGCTCCCCGATTCGAAGTTTCAGGAGCAGAGCGCGATGCTCGCGCGGGCCAAAGAGCTTTACCTGCGCGGCAGGAAGTATGTCTTGCAGGGGCTCGAGGATCGCCATCCCGGCCTCGCGGCGGTGATTCCTGACGCCAGGGGTGAAGGGCTTGAGACGCAGCTCGCCGCCATGACGAAGGGCGATGTGCCCTACCTGTTTTGGGCGGCGGCCGGATGGATGGGGGCCTACGCCATCAATCCGCTCGACTTCAATCTTGCGATAACCATCAAGACGCCGCTTGCCATGATGGCCGAGGCCGAGCGTCTCGATTCGGGCTTCGACCAGGGGGCGATCCACGAGTTTTATCTGAGCTACGACGCCGCGGCTCCGGAGTCACTGGGTGGAGGGCTCGAAAAGGCCCGCAAGGAGTATCAGCTTGCGCTCAAGTACTCCCACGGCAAGCGGGCGTCGGTCTACGTGGCCTATGCCCAGGCGATTGCAGTCCGGGATCACGATCCCCAGGAGTTCCGGAAGGCCCTGGACAAGGCGATCGCCATCGACCCGAATGCCGATCGGGCAAACAGGCTCGCGACGATCATCGCGCAGAACCAGGCCCGTTGGCTTCTCGCGCATATCGACGACTATTTCCTTTCGCCATGAGGAGCGTTGCATGAACGCACAACTTCGACGACTTGCTGTGCTGCTCGCTGTTTTGATTCTTCCCTCCTCGCTGCCGGCGCTTACCATCAAGATGGGGACCGTCGCACCGGCCAACACCCCCTGGGACACCGCGCTGAAGACGATTGCGTCGGATTGGTCGACCATAAGCGACGGTGACGTTTCGGTTCGCCTCTATTCCGGCGCCATAGCGGGCGACGAGAACGACATGATCCGCAAGATGCGCATCGGGCAGCTCCAGGCGGCCGCCCTTTCGGGCGAAGGGCTCAAGCAGATCGTCAACGACTCCATCATCCTCGATCTGCCCTTCCTATTCAACTCGGGAGACGAGTTCCGCTGGGTGCTCGATCGGGTTACCCCCGATTTCAAGAAGCGCTTTGAAGAGAAGGGGTTCGTCCTTCTCGGATGGAACATCGCCGGCTGGATCAACTTCTTCTCCCGCAACCCGGTCGTCTATCCTTCCGATTTGATGCCTCAGAAGCTCGCCCTCTCGGCAGGAAACGACTCCGCGATAATTCAAGGTTGGCAGCAGGCCGGGTTCCAGGTGGTCCCGATCGGGATCTCAAACCTCATGGCGGCACTTTCGAGCGGCATGGTCGATGCGTTCTACACCGAGCCTCTCGCCGCCGCCGCCTACCAGTGGTTCGGGATTGCGAAGTACATGTGCGACCTCAAGATCGCTCCGCTCATCGGCGGCATCGTAATGAGCGAGCGTGCCTGGAGGCAGGTGCCCGACCGGTACAAGGAGCAGTTCATCGCCGCTACCGAAAAGGCAGAGGGTCCTATCTTCCGCAACATGTCCGCGCTCGAGCAGGAGGCGATGAATGTCATGGTGCAAAACGGTCTGGTTGTCGAGAAGGTTCCTCCTGCCGCCGTCGCAGCATGGCGCTCGACGCTGACGAACGGCTTCGATTCCCTGGCCGGGAAGGCCTATTCCAAGGACGCCTACAACGAGATCATGTCGCTCGTTCAGGAGTACCGATCCATCCATGGTCAGTGAGCGGGTAAAACGCGGCCTCCTCGGCGTCGAAAACTCCATAGCGAGCCTTGCCCTTGGCCTACTCGCGTTGCTTCCGGTGGCCGAGGTCGTGGTGCGCCTCGTTTTCCACACGGGCATCCCCGCATCCAACGACTACATCCGCCACCTCGTGCTCTGGGTGACCTTCCTGGGAGGGATGCTCACCTCGAGGGCCGGAAGGCACCTCTCCATGTCCGTCGGAGTGGATCTGCTGAAAAACCGGGTGGGCGACTCCCTCCGGATCTGGGACGCCTTTGTCGCTTCGACGGTCACGAGCACCCTTGCCTGGGGTTCAGTCGAGCTGGTGCTCATTGGCTTCGATCCGACGATGCGTGTCGGCTTTCTCCCGACCATGGTCGTCGCGGCGATCATGCCGATCGGCTACGGCTTCATGGCGGTGCGCTTCGTCTTGAGCGCGCGGGCGATCCGGGGAGGAGCGATCGCGTGGGCCGGTCCTCTTCTGGGGCTCCTGCTCGGGATTGGACCGGCAGTCAATATCCTGAGCACCCTGCTTCCCAATCCGCCCGCCTACCTGAACGAAATAAGCAACCTCTTCTATGCGGTGACCGGAGCGGCTACGCTTCCCACCGTTGTCATCCTCATCGCCTCTGCGTTCGTGGGTACGCCGATTTTCGCGGTGCTCGGCGGGATCGCCTACATGTTGTTCGCCCATTCGGGAGGATCGCTCGCGGTGATCCCCAACGAGGCCTACACCATGCTCACAGGGGAGTCCATCGCCGCCATCCCCCTCTTTGCCTTCGTCGGCTTTCTGCTGTCGGAGAGCAAGGCCGCTAGCCGGCTCGTCCGTCTCTTCCAGGCGCTCTTCGGCTGGCTGCCCGGCGGGCTCGCCATCATGTCCGTGCTCGTCTGCGCCTTCTTCACGACCTTCACCGGGGCATCGGGGGTAACGATTCTCGCGCTCGGCGGGCTTTTGGTGATCGTGCTTACTGAACGGGGCTTCTCGCCAAGCTTCAGCCGAGGGCTCCTCACCTCCTCGGGGAGCATCGGGCTTCTCTTTCCGCCGAGTCTACCCATCATCCTGTACGGGGTGGTGGCGCAGATCAACATCAAGGATCTCTTCATTGCGGGTATCCTCCCCGGCGTGGTCCTGGTCCTGACCCTGTCGGGGATCGGCGTGGCAAGCGCCGTGCGCCACCGGGTAGAGGTGACGCCCTTCAGCCTCAAGGAGGCGGGACTTGCGCTGCGTGATTCGATCTGGGAGATCCTGCTCCCCGTTATCATCATCGTCTGCTACTTCGGGGGAATCACGACCCTCGTCGAGACGGCCGCTGCGGCGGTCGTCTACACACTCATCGTCGTGGTCTTCGTCAAACGGGATTTGAGATTGGCCGACATCCGGGGGGTAATGCTCAAGTGCCTGCCCATCATCGGCGGGGTGCTCGTGATCCTCGCCATTGCGAAGGGGCTCTCTTACTTCATCGTCGATGCGCGGGTTCCGATGCACCTGACCGCCTGGGTCGAGCAGCATATCCATTCGAAATACCTGTTCCTCATTCTGCTCAACCTTGCGCTTCTCGTGACGGGGAGCCTCATGGACATCTTTTCGGCGATTCTCGTAGTCGCTCCGCTCGTCATACCCGTCGGGGCCCTCTTCGGAGTTAACCCCATTCACCTCGGGATCATCTTTCTCGCAAACCTCGAGCTCGGCTTTCTCGCCCCTCCGGTCGGCATCAATCTCTTCCTTGCTTCCTACCGCTTCGAGCAGCCCTTGGTGAAGATCTACCGCAACGTGCTTCCCTTTTCGATCACGCTCTTCCTCGCGGTACTCCTCATCACCTATGTGCCGTGGTTTGCGACCGGGCTCCTCGGGCTGGTGAAGGGCGGATAGGCAGCCTGCCGCGCTCGGACTGCCGCCGAGGCCGCGCGTCCGCGCTCGATAATTCGGGTACAGCGACCCCTCAGAAATCGGCGCTTCCGACAGCGCGTGGGAAGGGGATTGTGTCCCGGATGTTCTGCATCCCGGTCACGTACTGCACCAGCCTCTCGAAGCCGAGCCCAAATCCCGCGTGCGGGGCGCTCCCATAGCGGCGAAGGTCGAGATACCACCAGTAGTCCGGCTCGCGTAGCCCGAGCTCCGCAATGCGAGCCTTGAGGCGCTCATGGTCGCCCTCGCGCTCGCTTCCCCCGATGATCTCCCCAAGACGCGGGACGAGGACGTCCATTGCGCGGACGGTCCTGCAGTCCTCGTTCATCTTCATGTAGAAGGCCTTTATCTCCTTCGGATAGTCGGTGACGATGACCGGGCCCCCAACGAGGCGCTCGGTGAGGTACTTCTCGTGCTCCGATTGGAGATCCATCCCCCAGGCGACCGGAAACTCGAACTTCACCTCCGCTGCCGCAAGTCGCTTCACCGCCTCGGTGTAGGTGATGCGGGTGAAGCTCGACTCGGCCACGGCGCGGATATTCGCAACGATCCCCGGTTCGATCCATTTGTCAAAGAACTCCATCTCTTCGGGGCAGCGCTCTAGAAGCCACTTCAGAATGAACTTGATGAACTCCTCGGCGACGTCCATGTTGCCGTGGATGTCGCAGAAGGCCATCTCAGGCTCGACCATCCAGAACTCGGCGAGGTGGCGGGTCGTGTTGGAGTGCTCGGCGCGGAAGGTGGGACCGAATGTGTAGACGTCCCGCAGGGCCAGAGCGAAGATCTCCGCCTCGAGCTGGCCGCTCACGGTGAGCGAGGTTCGTTTGCCGAAGAAGTCCTGGCCGTAGTCGACGCGCCCGTCGACGAGCGGGGGCTTCTCGAGAGGGAGGGTGGTTACCTGGAACATCTCGCCCGCCCCCTCGGCGTCGCTTCCGGTGATGATCGGGGTGTGAATCCAGAGAAAGCCGCGCTCTTGGAAGAAGGTATGGATCGCAAAGGCGAGGGAGTTGCGTACCCGCATCACGGCGCCGAAGGTGTTCGTGCGCGGGCGGAGGTGGGCGATCTCTCGCAGAAACTCGAAGGAGTGGCGCTTCTTCTGAAGAGGGTAGCTTTCCGGGGGGGCCTCGCCGATTACGGCGAGGCTGTTCGCCCGTAGCTCGACGGGCTGGCTCTTGCCGGGGGACTCGGCGAGGACTCCGGCGACCTCAACCGCCGCCCCGGTCGTAGCCCGGGAAAGCTCAGCGGCGACGGCAGGTGGAGCGCCGGCGAGGTCGATCACGACCTGAAGGTTCCTCAGGGAAGAGCCGTCGTTGACCTCGATGAACGAAAGGCTCTTCGATTCGCGCTTCGTGCGTACCCAGCCGCGCACCGTGATCGGCTGCCCCGTGCAGGGCGCGGCGAGAATCTCTTTCACTCGTGGGACTGTCATGATTGACGAAGGGATAGCACGTTTCGCTGTGCGGGTAAAGAAGTCCGAACGCTACCGCTCGAGCAGCCGCTCTAGATGCGCCTTCGCCGTCGGCCACTCCTCGGAGATGAAGCTGAAGTAGACCGAATGGCGAACTCGCCCCTCACTCGTGACTACGTGGTTGCGAAAAACTCCCTCCTGGGTCGCCCCGATTCGAAGAATGGCAGCGCGCGAGCGCGCATTCAGGCTGTCAGTCTTGAGCTCCACGCGAAGGGCGTGAAGCTCCTCGAAGGCGTGGCGAAGCATAAGGTACTTCGCCTCGGTGTTGACCCGGGTGCGCTGCCAGGGGCGCGCGATCCAGGTCCACCCGATCTCCATCCGACGGCTCGCTCGATCGATGCTGGAGAAGCGCGTCGTGCCGACAACCTTCTCGCTCCCCGCCTCGTCCCGGTAAACCGTCACGAATGGGATCGCAATGCCGCGATCGCGCGCCTCGACGGCTTCGCGGATGAAAGCCTCCATCCCTTCCCGATCGCGAATGGGGACTGGATTCAACCTGTAGAGCTCGGGGTCGAGGCCCACCGCGCAGAGGGCGTCGAGATGGCTCTCGCTCATCGGCTCGAGGCGCACCCTCAATCCCTGAAGCACCGGCCGGTGGTCCTTCGGATGCGGGAGAAGGTCGCGGTCGGTGAAGCGCACGGGGCGCCCTTCGGGATCGAAGGGAGGCCAGTCAGAGGGGGGGCGAGCGGAAGTGCGTTCTGCCATGGTGGCTGAAACTATAGGTAAGGCCGGCAGGGCCGTCAACTGGAAGGGCAGGCGCACTATCCACGGGCGAGGCAGCGGGCGCCCGTGCCTCGCTGCGCATCTCGCAGATCCGCGAGCGATGCGCCCCTTGTTTGCCGCACGGGTCACTGGTATGCTCGGGAGGCAAGGATAGGTTTGTGACCATTCAGATAATCGGCACGAAGGGTTGCTCCGTCACCCGCAAGGCAGTTCGCTTCTTCAAGGAGCGCGCGGCCGAGTGCGCCTTCGTCGACCTCGAAGAGCGGGCCCTCACGAAGGGAGAGCTTGAGAATATCTCGAGAAGCGTCGCCCTTTCGGACCTCGTGGACCGCACGGGCAAGCGCTACGCACGCCGGGGCTTCACACACATGGAGTTCGATGCCCTCGAGGAGCTGCTTGCCGATCCGCTCCTGCTCCGCACTCCGATCGTTCGCTTCGGCAGGGAGGCGGTGGTCGGCGAAGCCCCCGACTCCTGGCAGCGTTTCGCGAGCGCCGCCAAAGGCAATACCCGTGGCTGAGGCTGTCTCCGTCGACTCAGAGATCGGCAATCTCGAGAGCGTCATAGTCCATTCCCCCGGAATAGAGATCGAGGCTATGACCCCCACCACACTCGCGCAAGTTCTCTACAATGACATCGTTCCCCTCGGAGTCGTTGCCGAAGAGCATGCGAAGCTGCGACGCGTGCTCTCCCTGTTCGCGGAGGTCCTCGAGCTCAAGGAGCTCCTGCGTGAAGCGATTGCCGGACCGGAGGTGCGGGCCGATCTCGTCGACCGGGTCGTTCGCTCTTTCCGGATCGAGGAGCGGCGCAGCGAGCTGCTTGCTCTTGAACCCGACGAGCTGATCCGCTTCCTCATCGGGGGATTTCCGGCGCGCAAAGACAGCCTTACCCGTTTTCTCGACCCCGCGGAGTTCGACCTCCACCCCCTGCCCAATCTCTACTTCACCCGCGACGGAGCCATGGTCTACCGGAACAAGGTCATCATCGGGGCGATGGCCTTCGAGGTGCGGCAGCTCGAGGCGCTCTTTGCGGAGTTCATCTTCCGCCGCAGCCCGCGCCTCAAGTGCGCCGGGGTAATCTTCGATGGCGCGAGCGAGCGGGTGGCTGGGATAACCCTGGAAGGGGGAGATTTTCAGCTCCTGAAGGAAGATCTCCTCGTCATCGGGCTATCGGACCGCACGACGAGCCAGGCAATCGACCTCCTCGCCGCACGAATCGCCGACACACGAGAAACCCCTCTGCGGCTGTTTGCGGTCCTGCTCCCTTCGGAGCGCGCGACCATTCACCTGGATATGATCTTTACGATGATCGACCGCGATCGGGCGGTGGTCTATGCTCCCCACATCCTCGGCAAGGACAGGCGTCCGGTCGTTCGAATGGACATCGACCCCGCAGGGGGGCGGACGATTCGTCGAGTCGACAGCCTGCTCGGGGGGCTCGCCGAAGCGGGGCTTCCGCTCGAGCCTGTTCTCTGCGGGATGGGCGATCCGCTCCTCGAGCAGCGCGAGCAGTGGCTCTCGGCAACCAACTTCCTCGCGGTTGCGCCGGGCAAGATCGTCGGCTACAGCTGCAACGTTGCGACGCTCGAGGCCCTCGACCGCGCCGGATTCGCCGTTCGCGGCGCGGATCTCTTCCTCTCGGGGAGGGAGCTGCCGTCGGCCTACGACAAGCTCGTCATCGCGGTAGACGGGATCGAGCTCGCGCGGGGGGGCGGCGGGGTGCGGTGCATGACCATGCCGGTGAGACGGGCGCCCGTCGCTTGGTAGGCGCCTCGACCGGCGGTTCGGAGAGGGCGTCGGTCCGCAGCCCGCTCGCTGCTGCCAAGAGGGTTCCGCCTTCCGCCAGCCGACCTTTACCCGAACCCGCGGAGTTTGTATACTGGGCCCACCCGTGAGCACCAACATGAAGGCGACTGAGGACCTGCGCATTGCGCAAACGCGACCGCTCGTTTCCCCTGCGGCGCTCAAGACCGAGTTTCCTATGACCGAGGTGAGCAACCGAACGGTCATCGAAAGCCGCGGGATCATCACCTCGATTCTCCAAAAGAGGGACAGCCGCCTGCTGGCTGTCGTCGGTCCCTGCTCGATTCACGACGTGAAGGCGGCGCGCGAGTACGCGGAGCGCCTCGCCGCGCTGCGCAAGAGGGTCGAGGACCGCATCTACGTGATCATGCGCGTCTATTTCGAGAAGCCCCGGACGACGGTCGGCTGGCGCGGGCTTATCGTCGACCCGAATCTCGACGGCTCTTCCGACGTCGCGCTTGGCCTGCGCACTGCGCGCAAGCTGCTCCTCGATCTCACGGGGATGGGTATGCCGGTGGGGTCGGAGATGCTCGATCCGATCGTGCCGCAGTACATCGCGGATCTCATCTCGTGGGCGGCGATAGGCGCGCGCACGACCGAGAGCCAGATTCACCGGGAGCTTGCGAGCGGGCTGTCGATGCCCGTCGGCTTCAAGAACAGCACCGACGGGAGCCTTCAGACCGCGATAAACGCCATCGAGTCCACGCGCAACGCTCACAGCTTCATTGGGATCGACCAATCCGGGCGAACCTGTGTCTTGCGTACCCGCGGCAATCCCGACACTCACATCATCTTCCGCGGCGGGTCGCACGGGCCGAACTATCAGGATCACTTCATAGAAGAGGCCGAGAGCCTTCTTACCAAGATGAAGATGGTTCCGGCGATCCTCGTCGACTGCAGTCACGACAACTCCGGCAAGAAGCAGGCGCGCCAGCGAGAGGTGCTCGACTCCGTGGTGGCCTCGGTGTCGCGCCAGCGGCGATGCGGGCGGGACTCGATTGTCGGGCTGATGATCGAGAGCAACCTCTTTGAGGGCAATCAGAAGATCCCCTCCGACCTTTCGAAGCTCCGCTACGGAGTGTCCATCACCGACGAGTGCGTCGGATGGGACGCCACCGAGGAGATGCTTCTCTACGCCTACGAGAAAATGGGCGAGATAGCCCGTGAGCAGGTGGGGGCATGAAGCGGGTAGCCGTCCTTCTTGCCGAAGGCTTCGAGGAGGTTGAGGCCGTCTCTCCGATCGACTTCTTGCGGCGAGCGGGGGTGGAGGTGGTGACTGCAGGGATCGCGTCGAGCAGGGTGAAGGGCTCCCATGCGATAACGATCGACGCGGATACCCGAATCGATGAGCTTCCCGCGGATCTCGACGGGGTGATCCTTCCCGGCGGCTCGGTCGGGGCGGGCAACCTGGCGAAGTCCAGGGCCGTTACCGATCTCGTGAAGCGCGTGTACGGCGAGGGGAAGCTGGTGGCGGCAATCTGCGCCGCACCAGCCAAGGTCCTCGCTCCTACGGGCATCCTTCGGGGGAAGCGCGCGACCTGCTATCCCGGCCTCGAGGGCGAGCTCGTCGGCTCGGACTTCAGCGCCGATCGGGTGGTCCGCGACGGCAACCTCATCACGAGCCGCGGGGCGGGAACCGCCGGCGAGTTCGCGATCGAGCTTGTCCGTTACCTTGCGGGCGAAGAGGCGGCCGAGCGGGTACAGGCCTCCGTGCTTCAGCGGTAGGCCGGCGGGACAACCCATTGTCGGCGCCGGGAAGCGCTCCGGACGGCCGGGCGCTCTCGTTTACATCCTCTCCGCCACCGGCCTCCGATCGAGGGCGGGACGGACAACAATCCTTTCCAATTCCCTGTTCTTCTCGATCTCTTCGCGCAAGGCGGCTTGGCGTTCTCGGTTGACGTAATCGGGGCGCTGAAAGCTGTAGGCAAAGTTGGTGTGGATGTCATAGGTGCCCCGTGTGAGGGCATAGGTGTCCTCGGTCATAACCAGCTCTTCGTCGGTTGGGATGACAAAGACCTTCGTCGGCGAATCGTCGGCCGAGATCACCGTCTCGGCGTTTCGGGTTGCCGAAAGGTGATTTCTGGCCGAATCCACCTTTATCCCGCATCCTTCGAGCCCTGCGGTCGCGAGCTCCCTGATCAGCGGCCCGCGCTCTCCGACCCCTGCCGTAAAGACCACCGCATCGACCCGCCCGAGGATCGCCGAGTAGGCTCCGAGGTACTTCTTGATGCGGTAACCCTCCATCCGCATCGCAAGGCGCGCCCGTTCGTCGCCCTGCCCAGCCGCGATCTCGACGTCGCGCCGGTCCATCCATTTCTCGGTGATGCCGAGGATTCCGCTCTTCTTGTTGAGGGCGTTCTCGACCTCGGCTGCGCTCATTCCGGTCTTCTTCATGAGGTAGAAGGGGATGTCGGGATCGATGTCGCCGCAGCGCGTTCCCATGATCAACCCCTCAAGCGGCGTGAGCCCCATCGAGGTGTCAATCGAAACCCCGTCCCGCACGGCGTTGATGCTCGAGCCGTTTCCGATGTGGGCGATTATGACGTTCGTGGCGAATGGGTCTTTCCCGAGGAGCACCGCCGCGCGCTTAGCGGTGTACAGAAACGAGGTCCCGTGAAATCCGTAACGGCGGACGCCGTAGCTCGCGTACCAGTCGTAGGGAAGGGCGTACAGGAAGGCCTCGTTCGGCATCGTCTGGTGCCAGGCGGTGTCCATGATCGCGCAGTGAGGAACGTCCGGAAGCACACCCTGCGCCGCCTCGATGCCCATGATATTGGCCGGGTTGTGAAGCGGAGCCAGGTCCTGAATGTCCCTGAATGCGCCGAGGATCTCGGGGGTCACCTGGACTGACTTCGCGAACTTCTCGCCTCCGTGAACGACACGGTGACCCACCGCCTCGATCTCGCGAACAGTGGAGATCGCCCCGTGAGTCGGATCGAGGAGCGTGGCGATAACCAGGTCGATGGCCTCCCGGTGGGTCGGGCACTCCCGTTCCTCGCGGTATGCCGGCTTGCCCTTCGCCTTGTGCTTGATGAACGAGCCTTCGATGGTGATGCGCTCGACGTTGCCATTGGCAATGGCCTCCTTGCGCGCCCAGTCGTAGAGCTGATACTTGAGCGAAGAGCTTCCGCAGTTGAGTGTGAGGATGACCAATGTTGCACCTCCGAGGGCACACCCGCGACCGTCTTCGAAGGAGCGCCCGAGGAGGAGCGGTGTGCAGTCCCATCCCATGCGGACGGACTTGGCACGCTCTTTCTAACCTGGAAGCTTCGGCGACTCCGGGGGAAGTGTGCGGTGAATGTCTCCATTGTCTCACAAACATTAAAAAGGCGCAAGACCGAGCCGCGCTTTTTGCCCGCCGCATCCCCTTGAATCCCTCCTCGTCCTTTCGCGGTAACAGAGGAGATGCGCTTCATGCGGTCCGCCGTTTGCGCCGCCCTTCTTCTCGCGCCCTGCGGAGCGCGCGAGCTTCACGCACTTGAGAGCGAGCTCGATGCCCTGGTCGATAGTCGTGGGTACGCCGCGGAGCGCATTCTGGACCGCCTCTCCTCGCCGCTTGGCGACCTCTCGCTTGCGCTCACCGGTGCCGCGGTTCGCGGAGTGCCCACTTCGATTCTTCCGGCGGTTGTCTGTCCCTACCTCACCGCGGGCCCCCTCGATCTCCGCGGCATGCTCCGAGAGCTGGCGGATCCCACAGGCCATGCGCCGGGAACGAGCCTCTACGGGGAGCGCACGGGAGTCTGTCTCGACGGCTCCCTTCAGCCGGGCCCGCGGCGCGGGGTGATTCTCTCCCCTTTTCCGCGTCATCTTGACCTCTTCTGGTTGCGGGAGGAAGCGGGACCGACGGAGCTCGGGGCGCTCACCTTCGCGCGGCTGCCCGAGGAGGCGGACGCCGCCCTTTTTCTCCTTGCGAGCCTGCCGCCCGGGGGCGAGCAAGGCGCGGCTTGGTTCTCGGATGCGCCGGCGCTTGATCCACCCTATATCCTTCATGGGGGAGGAAGCCTGGCCGCCGGAGGCAGGATTCTTGCGGCAACGGTCGCGGGCGCCCTCTCGCTCTCTCCGGTCGAGCCTCCGGGCGGCTATCTGCGGGCGACACTCAGCCATGCCTCGCCCTCCCTGCGCGTCACGGCGACCGCAGTGGGAGCGACTCCCTCTTTCCTTCTCCCCGATGGAGGGCTGCCGGATCGTGTCGCTGCCGCCGGGATTGCCTCCGAGCTGCTGCTGCCCTTTGGAGGCGCCGGGGGAAGCTACAGCGCCTTTCTTTCCCGCCTGCCGCTCGTCCCGGTGCCCTACCGGGAGAGCGAGCACCAGGCGGAGGTCGACCTCACGATCGGGACGAGGCCGGTGCGCCTGATCTTCCGATACCGGCAGGACCGAAGCGGTACGAGGGTTGGAAGGCTTATCCTCGACGAGGAGCTCGCGGGAAGCCTCGCGTTCGACTTCACCTGGACTCGCCTCGTTCTTTCCTCCGCCTGGAGCTGGTCGAACTACTACGATCCGAAGCAATCGGTGGAGGTTGTTTGGAACGTCGGGACTTCCGGCCGTGCAGCGGGTCCGTCGCTCGAGCTTGGGGCAGGCTGCCGGCTTCCCGGAGGGCGCGTTGCGCGCTCCGCCGTGCTCGCCCTCCCGGAGGAGGGGTGGTGCGCCCTTGCCGGCGCCGCTGGCGTCGTGCGGAGGGGCCTTCTCGCAGCGGAGCCCGACAACCGGCCCGGTGGAAGCTCGCGGGAGGACGCGGCGCCCTCCGGGAAGGGGGAAGGCGGTCTTCCCTGGAGCTCCCGCGGGGCGCAGGAGCCCTCCCTCACGGGCCGACTCTCCGTGACCGTTCCCTTCGAGCGCGGAGCCGCCTGCCTTCAAATCGCTCTTGCAAACCCCACCAAGCTTTCGAGCATTGAGGATATCATCAGGCGGCCGCTCAAACGCCTTGTGATAAGCGCGACCTGGCATCAGGCGAGCGATCCTGCGGCTCAACCCAACCAGGCCGGCGCCCGATAGGAGGGGCTACCACTCGCCGACCGGTATCACCTCGCGCTCCAGCTCAAAGCCGAGCTCTTCCCTCACCCGGCGGGCGACATAGCGGGTCAAGTCTTCGATATCGGAGGCCGTGGCGCTGCCGGTGTTTATGATCATGTTTGCATGGTGTTCGGAGATCTTCGCCCCTCCGATTGAATAGCCCCGCAGCCCCAGCGAGTCGATGATCTTGCCCGAGGGATTTCCGAAGCCGCGGTTGTTCTTGAAGACGGATCCCGCCGATGGTGCGGCGAAGTGTCCCTTCCGCTCACGGTCCGCGCGATTTGACTCCATCTCTTCGAGAATGCCGGCTCTCTCGTCGCGTCGCAGGCGGAAACATGCGGAGAGAATGACGGCACGTCGCTTCTGGAAGGGAGAGATCTTGTAGTCGAACTGATCCGGCCGCGCGTCGACGCGCACCACCGTGCCTGCCTCATCAAGTATCTCGACCCAATCGAGGACGTCGGAGATCGAGGAGCCGTAGCACCGCGCGTTCATCCAAACCGCGCCCCCTACGCTTCCCGGCATGGCGTAGATGAAGGCGAGACCCGCGAGGCCCACGGCGGCTGCCGCCTCCGACACCAGGCTTATCGCGCAGCCTGCCTCGGCCACTATCCGCTCGCCGTCGACGCGAACGGCACGAAGCCTCTCCGTCGAAAGGACCATGCCGCGGATGCCTCGATCGGAAACAAGGATATTCGCTCCCGCCCCGAGGATGAAGACAGGAAGGTGGTGCGTTTCGGCCGCCTCGTGGAGGGTGATCACGTCGGCAACCGTCTCAGGCTCGACAAAAAGGTCGGCCCTTCCGCCCACCTTGTAGCTGGTGTGCTCCTTAAGGGGCTCGTCGAGGCGGAGCGGGCCGGCGATATTGATTTTTCCCGCCAATTCCTTTAGATTGATCACGCGGCTGATAGTAGCCCAGATAGAGTTCGCTTTCTACTGCAGAAAGACCCCGGAGGGAACCCTCTTCAGTGGCAGTTAAGCTCTTCAACACCTACGGGCGAGCGATCCAAGAGTTTGTCCCCATCACACCCGGCCGAGTGGGCATGTACACCTGCGGCCCCACGGTTTACAATTACGCCCATATCGGCAACCTCCGGACCTACCTCTTCGAAGATCTCCTCCGCCGCACCCTCGAGCATGACGGCTACGCCGTGACGCACGTCATGAATGTTACGGACATCGGTCACCTGACCGACGACGCCGATGAGGGTGAGGACAAGATGGTCAAGAGCGCCCGAGAGAAGGGGATGTCGGTCTGGGAGATCGCCTCGTTTTATACGAAGGCTTTCTTTGAAGACCTCGCGCGGCTCAACATCGAGCTGCCGACCGTGGTGTGCAGGGCAACCGATCACATTCCCGAGATGGTGGAGCTTGTCAAACGACTCGAGGCGCGCGGTTTCACGTACGAGGCCGGGGGCAACGTCTACTTCGATATTTCCAAGTTCCCCGAGTACGGCCGGATGGCCCTCCTCGATCGGCAGGAGCTGCAATCCGGCGCCCGGATCGAGGTTGACAAGAACAAGCGGAACCCCCGCGACTTCGTTTTGTGGTTCACCAGCTCGAAGTTCGAGCGGCAGGTGATGCTGTGGGAAAGCCCGTGGGGGAGGGGCTATCCCGGCTGGCACCTCGAGTGCAGCGCGATGAGCATGAAGTACCTTGGCGAGCATTTCGACATCCACTGCGGGGGAGTCGATCACATTCCGGTCCACCACACCAACGAGATTGCTCAATCCGAAGGCGCCACGGGGAGCCATTGGGTCAACTATTGGCTCCATGGCGAGTTTCTTCTCCTTAACAAGGAGAAAATGGCCAAGTCCGAAGGGGGCTTCCTCACGCTTGCCGCGCTCATCGACAAGGGATACGATCCGCGCGACTATCGCTACCTCTGTCTTGGCAGCCACTACCGGACTCAGCTGCAGTTCTCGCAGGAGGCGCTCGATGGCGCCCGTGCCGCCCGCCTCAACCTCGTGGAGCGGGTGATGCGGTTGCGGGAGGAGTCGGCGCCGGCCGATGGCGAAACATTAGGGCCGGCGGCCTCCGCGTACCGAAGGGAGTTCTTTGAGAACATCGCGAACGACCTCGGGACTCCGCGGGCCATGGCGGTACTCTGGGCCCTGATCAAGGCGGACGCGGTGCCGCCCGCGGACAAGCTTGCATCGATTCTGGATATGGATCGGATCCTCGGCCTTGCGCTCGCGCAGATTGAGGACCATCGGGAGGAGATCGACGACGAGCTGCTCGCCCTCATCCATGAGCGCGAAGAGGAGCGGAGGCGGAAAAACTGGGCGCGCGCCGACGAGATCCGGCGCGAGCTGTCCAAGCGCGGGATCGCCGTGGAGGACACTCCCAAAGGCTCTCGTTGGACTAAAGTCCATCAACTGTAACAAAGAGAAAGGACTGTTGTCTAACCAATGAGTAATGACGAAGGCGGGGCGGAGACTTTTGAGAGGGTCTACCAGTCGGTCTACCCGATCCTCATTCGGGTGACCTACCATATAACTGGTGATCAGGCTGTGGCAGAGGATCTCTGTCAGGAAGCGTTCATCAGGTATTATCAGCGTGAAACGCCGTTCCCCAGCCTGGATCAAGCCAAATACTGGCTTATTCGGGTCGTCAAGAACCTCGCATTCAACCATGAAAAACGCAAGGGACGGGAGAGAAGGGCACACGATCGGATTCTCAAGGAGCCACAACGGGAGGTTGAATCCGGAGAAACGGAAGTAATACGAAAAGAGACTTACGAGATTGTGAAGAGTGCGCTCTACAAGCTTCCCTACAAGCTTCGGACGGTTCTCGTGTTGAGGGAGTACGGTGGATTGAACTACAAAGAGATTGCTGCTATTTTGAAGATTACCGAGGGAAATGTTAAGGTACGCGTGTTTCGAGCGCGGGAACAGCTGAGTAAGCTCATAGATGAGGAGGAAGTGTATGTGTCCTGACCATCAACTTCTTTCTGCATATTACGACGAGGAGCTTGACCCGGTGCGGGAAAAGCAAATCGAAGAGCACCTGTCCGGCTGTTCCGCCTGCAGAGAGAGGCTATCTTCCTTCGCCACCCTGAGCGGTGAGCTCATGAGCTTGCCCGTGCCGGATCTGGAGGAGAGCCAGGCACGCAGCTGGAGGGCGATTCAGTCCGGTCGTCGGAAGGCGCCCGTGACGACGATCTGGCACAAGCGTCTCTCCATTCCGATGCCCGTCGCCGCAGCGGCAGCCGCTGCCCTCGTGCTGGCGCTTGGTTTCAGCGCCTTCGTGATGTTCTCCGGCCTTGGCCGCAGCGAGTCTGCGCCCCTGCTGTCCGCCGCGCTGCCTCGCGAAGAGATGCCGATGAACATTCAGGTCAGCAATATCAACGACATAATCAACTATCTCAACTCCCGGGAGCTGGGGGCCAACGTGACCATTCAGCTCCCCAAGAGCCTCGACCGGATGTCGGTGGGCCGACCTGAGCTGCTACGAGCCGCAGACTTCAAACGAGTGCAGTAGTGGGCAAGGTCTTACCCTCGGTGCTGTTGCTGCTGCTGAGCCACCTGCCGTACGGATACGCGGACGGGCCCACCAACAAGCAGGACCCCCTGCAGTACCTCAAGGACGAGGCCCTTGCGGTGAATATCGTCGCCCGGATTATTGAGCCCAACCAGGTGACGGTTTGGCGAATGGACAGCACCAAGATCACGATCTCCGGGCGGGCGGTCGAGGTGCGGCTGGAGGGCGACAACATCCTCGTGCTTGCCCACCTCATTCCCTACCTGAACAGCGACAATACGATCCTTCTGGTGGCTCTGGGTCAAGTCTGGGCGCCTGCCGCCGACAAAAAGGGCTTTCGATACTACAGCACGATGAAGAGCCTGCCGATCACTCCCGGAGAGAAGGTGATCTTTTTTCCTTTCGGGATGGCGGTCGATCAGAAAGCCAACGTCTATAATCTCGAGCTCGAAATTCAGGTAACCCCTTACGCCGAGCTCAAGAAGGACGGCAAGACCAGCCAGTCGTCGGGCCACTGAAACGTTCATGAACAGCAGAAAGCAGCTTCTCCCCCCCCTACGGGAGATCGTTCGTCACAAGGCGTTTGTCCCCTCAGCTATATTCGTCGCGCTCGTCGTCACGCTCTCCTTGAGCTCTCGTTTCGCCGACCATCCTCCGGTCATCGAAAGCATTACCCCTCAGGTTGGGTATCCCGGCATGGTGCTCCTCATCAAAGGCAACTATTTCGGCGCTGTCAGGGGTAGCTCGGAGGTCAGCTTCTCCGGAGATCGTCCCTCGACTTCGGCCTACCTCCAATGGACGAATCGCAGGATCAGCGTCCGGGTTCCCGAGAGCGCAACCTCCGGATTCGTCTTCGTGATGAAGTCGAACGGACGCAGCAACGGCGTCCTTTTCACGAACAAAAGCAGCCTGCCCGTGATAGTTTCATCGGGCCCCAGCCCGGGGCTTCCCTACATCCGGAGCATCACGCCTGCAAGCGGGACTGTCGGTACTCTGCTTACGATCAAGGGGCAGAACTTCGGCTCCGTGCGCGGCCAGAGCAAGGTGTACTTCACGCCGATCTCGGTTACGGATCAGGGGCAGCCGGCTGCCCAAATCCCCACCACGGGAAATGTCTCGCCCGCCTCCGACCGCTTTTCCGGCTGCGGATGCGATTTCAACTACGTCAACTGGACCGACAAAGAGATCAACATGTACGTCCCCGACGGAGCCTCCTCCGGAAACGTCACGGTCGCCACGGATCGGGGTGCGAGCAACTCTGCATACTTCGAGGTCAACGGACAGGTGGGGACGAAGGTCTATAAGGACCGGCGCGGATATCAAATCGAATATGGAATGCAGATATCGAACGTGGTTGCGGATTCCAGCGGGACTATCGACGTGTGGATGCCCGCCCTTTCCGAGGATCTTTCGCAGCGCGACATCCAGAGAGTCCTCAACCCGAAGCCGTTATGGGACGATTTCCGCGGGGTCATGCGCTACCACTTCGACAACCTCAAGCCCGATACCACCTACACGATCGACATCACCTACTACTTTGACCGGTATGCGGTCGAGACTCACATCGACCCTGCGAAGGTTTCAGCCGCCTACGACACCAATCGCGAGCTCTATCGGGTCTACACGGAAAGCGACCCCCTTGTCCCTTCCGACAATCCGATGATCGTATCGACCGCCCGCTCCATCGTGGGAAGCGAGAAGAACCCGTACCTGAAGGCGCTCGCCGTCTACGACTACCTGATCGACAAGCTCCACTATGACGCTTCCGCCACCACCGCGGGCCCGGTTGACAGTCTTTCAAGCGGCAACGCCGACTCCTACGATTACGCCCTCCTCTTCACTGCCCTCGCGCGAAGCGTCGGCGTGCCCACCCGGCCGGTTGCCGGGTACATCGTCTACGGAGACAAACAGACCAGCCGCTTCTATTGGGCGGAGTTCTATGTGAAGGACTTCGGGTGGGTTCCGGTCGATCCGGTGCTCGGTTCGGGGGTCAAGCTCGGGGATTTCCCAGGCGTCTCGGACCCGCGGGCCTACTACTTCGGCGACATCGACAACCAGCACATCGCTTTTTCGCGCGGGGTCATCCAGCTGGAGCCTCTCGATCCCCACGGCAAGACGGTGCGCAAGAATCGGATGTTCTCACTCCAGACGATCCACGAAGAAGCCTCGTCGGGCGTCACCAGCTACACCTCGTTCTGGCAGGATGCGAAAATCGTAGACTGGTGGTGAGCGCCCGTGGGACCCGCTTGGTGAGCTTCACCGGCCGCACGCGTTTTTCGCTGTACATTCGCCCGATTTCGACCGAGAATTCGACGGCGGCACAGTGTACTCGTGTACTATTGTAAAAAAGACCGAAGCGTTGACAAATGACAACTCACGCCCATATACTGTGCCCAAAAGGAAGCGAGAGCTGGTAACAGACAACATGAACAATCCTCTGCAGCTGTCACTGGTCAACTTCAAGAAGGGGTCCTATATCATCGTTGAGGGAAAGCAGAAGGCGGACTACTTCTACATCATTCGCGGTGGCAATGTGCGGATCAGCAAAGAGGCGGAGGTTGTTGAAGAGGAGGGGGGCAACCTGCTTGCTCCCGGAGATTTCTTCGGGGTCGTCTCTACCATGTCTTCGCACAGTCACATCGAGACGGCCCAGGCCGTGACCGACGTCTCGCTCATTTCGGTCCACCGCGACCAGTACGGGCTCCTGATCGAAAAAAACGCGCCCGTGGCGATGAAGATCATCCAGCAGTTCTCGAAGAAGATGCGCTACCTGGACGAGGCCCTTACCCAAATCACCCTGAAAAGCACGGGGGGAGAGGATCCCTCCCATTTGTTCAAGGTCGCCGAGTACTATGCCCGCCAGAGCCAATACAACCTGGCTTACTATGCGTATCATCAGTACGTGAAAAACAGTCCGAGGGGCGAGAACGTCACGCTTGCTCGCGAGCGGATGGCGAAGATTCAGCCCTATGCCAAGGTCGTTTACCTCGACGCCGGAACCGAGGATTTCACCCGGACTTACCCGAAGGACACGATGATCTTCAGCGAGAACCAGCCGGGACAGGAGCTGTACATCATCCAGAAGGGTGCCGTCAAGATCGCGAAGATCGTCAACGACAACGAGGTCCTGCTTGCCCTCCTGAAGCCCGGCGACATCTTCGGGGAGATGTCGATCCTTGAGGACAAACCCCGCTCCGCCTCGGCGATCGCCTATGAGGACTCGGTGCTTCTTGCCGTCAACAAGGTCAACTTCAGCCGCATGGTCTCCAGCCAGCCGCAGATGATTACCCGGCTAACCCAGCTCCTTGCGGAACGGATCTGGTTCATCTATAAACAGATTGCGAACACCCAGCTCACCAATCCGCTCGGCAGGCTCTACGACGCCCTCTTGATACAGTTGGAGCGAGCCAAGATCTCGCTTGGCGTCGCCGATTCCTATACCTTCGATTTTGGCCCGAAGGAGCTCATCAACCTCGTGGGGCTCCCGAAAAGCGAGGGAAACGGCGTCATCCGGAAGCTCTTCGAAAACTCGAAGGTCAAGATCATCGACAACAAGATCCACGTCACCGATGTTCAAGAGGTCGAGAAGCAGGCGGGCTACTTCCGTAAGATGGAGAAGATCGAAAAGGCCCGCAGACAGGGCTCGCTGAAGACCTAGTGAGAAGTGCGATCTTCTCCGGACCTAAGACCCGCCTCCGACCCGAATCTCCGGAAAGAAACACTTGCCAACCGACTGAATCGTAAGAGCCGGTTTTGTGTTCTGCACCATCACCAGCATCTGAAAACCCGAAGGGTCGGCAAGGGGCGCGATGAGCCTTCCGCCGGGGGCGAGCTGTCCGAGAAGCGGCGGCGGAATCTCGGCGACCGCCCCGTGGACGAGAATCTTGGTGAAGGGAGCGTTCTTCGCGAAGGCGCTTTCCGCAGTGCTCGCGCTGGTCGTGATATTGGTGATCCCGAGCGATGCATAGATCTGAGCGTTTCGCGTGCTTTCACGGGGATCGAGGTCGATCACCGACACGGTAGCGACAAGGCGGCTGAAGAGAGCGGCCGCGTAGCCGGTGTCGCGCCCGTAGAGGAGGAGGCTGTCCGCGGGTCCGAGAGCGAGGGCCTGAGCGATCCGGACGAGATCGGAGGGAGAGGGGACGGCTTGGCCGCCCCCGAGAGGGAGGCTCGAATCTTCATAGGCGAGGTTTCTGAGATAATCCGGGACGAAGCGCTCCCGGGGGATGGACGCAAGCGCGTCTCCGAGACGCTGGCTTATGCTGAAGGTCGCCGCGAGCCGGTCGACGAGCGCCCTCCGTCGATCGGCGAGGGTGTCTGCCCCCGAGAGAGTAGGAAAACCGAAGGTGGGACCCGGCGGTGTGCTCGATTGCGCGTCGAGTGGGAGAAGCGCAACAAGGGTGAAGAGCGCGAGCGCGCAAGCGCGTGGCATCATGACGCGCTCAGTCTATCACCCGTCGCACACCGTGTCACGGTCCGCGATCCGGCGGCCATCGGCCTTCCTTCCATTCTTGCCGGAAAGCGGCGATTTCGTTACCATTGAAAGATTCCCGGGAACGCGAGGAGTACCCCGATGAGCGACACGCCACTTCCAAAGGCATATGATCCGAAAACCTTCGAGGACCGCATCTACTCGTTTTGGCTCGAGCAGCGGGTGTTTTCCCCAAGGAAGGACGGTACCGGGCGCTTCGTAGTCGTCATCCCGCCGCCGAATGTCACCGGTGTGCTTCACCTCGGCCATGGGCTCAACAACTCGGTGCAGGATATCCTCGTCCGCTACAACCGCATGAAAGGGAAAAAGACCCTCTGGATTCCGGGCACCGATCATGCGGGGATTGCTACTCAGAACGTCGTGGACCGAAGGCTCCGCGAGAAGGGGATCTCGCGCCACGAGCTGGGCAGGGCGAAGTTCGTCGAGGAAACCTGGAAGGTCGCGAACGAGCACCGCGCCACTATCGTGAAGCAGCTCCAGAAGATCGGTGCCTCGTGCGACTGGGAGCGCGAGCGCTTCACTCTCGACGAGGGGCTGTCGCGCGCAGTGCGCGAGGTCTTTGTCAGCCTCTACGAGCGCGGGATGATCTATCGGGGCAACTACCTCATCAATTGGTGCTCCTCCTGCGGGACTGCTCTCTCCGACGAGGAGGTCGAGCACCGCGAGATTCACGGCAAGATGTACCATTACCGTTATCCCTTCGCCGACGGGGACGGGAGCGTCGAGATCGCGACAACCCGTCCCGAGACGATGCTCGGAGACACTGCGGTTGCCGTCCATCCCGATGACGAGCGCTACCGAAAGCTCGTGGGTCGGCGGCTCCGGCTGCCCCTCACCGACCGTGAGATACCGATCGTTGCGGACGCCTATGTCGATCCGGCCTTCGGGACCGGTGCAGTCAAGGTGACGCCGGCTCACGATCCGAACGACTGGGAGATCGGCAACCGACATGACCTCGCCAGAATCAACATCCTGAATCCCAATGGAACCCTGAACGAGAACGTTCCGGTGAAGTATCGCGGTCTCTCGGTCAAGGCGGCGCGGAAGGCGGTTGTCGATGACCTGAAGGCGGCGGGGCTCTTCCTGCGGGAAGAGGAGCACATCCATCAGGTCGGTCACTGCTATCGATGCGGCACGGTCATCGAGCCCTACCTCTCCACCCAGTGGTTCGTGCGGATGCGCAGCATGGCCGACAAGGCCCTTGCCGCATGGCAGCGCGGCGAGCTTCATTTCTTCCCTGTGCACGGGGAGAACACCTACTCTCACTGGCTGAACGGGATTCGCGACTGGTGCATCTCGAGGCAGCTCTGGTGGGGCCACCGCATTCCGGTCTGGTACTGCGATTCCTGCGGCGAG
>DAHUYW010000055.1 GCA_027306915.1 Spirochaetales bacterium
GTAGAAAAGGAGCATGCGCTCGTCGGCGAAGCGGAGGTCGTCGAAAGGGGCAACGTAGCGGTAGCTCCTGCTGTGCGCGTCGAAGGTGATGGGCGCGGCAAGTCGGTCGCGCATGTACTCGATGTCGCGCTTGGCGTGGCGCGGGGAGATCTCGAATCGCGCGGCGAGCGACCGGACGGTCAGGGCGCCCTGCCCGCGCAGGGTTCGGTCGATGTAGACGACGCGCTCGAGCTGGCTCACCTACGGCCTCCCGCGAGTAAGAATCACCCCTCCCTCGTTTCTAGTATCGTTCATCCGGCTGGCCGGCGCAAGCAAAGACGGCGGATCTACCGCGGCTTCTGAGGCGGTCGGATGTCGGCGCAGATCGATGCATGCTCGGAGGCGGATCAGTCGAGCTCTTCGGCGAGTGCCAGCAAGGCGTCGCGAAAGCGGGCGTGCGTGCGGCGGAACGACGCAACTGCCTCGGGGACGAGCCGCTGGACTTCGCGGACTTTTTCCGCTCTGAGACGGGTGCGGTAGATGTTCCGGAAGTCGTGCCGGAACGCGCGCAACTCGTGGAATGCGTCCATTTCGGTCGGTTCGAAAAAGCGCGGCCGCACCCCGGGAACCTCGGCGGCCATTCGATCGAGAAGATCGGCATGCCAGGTGGCGTTATCCAGATTGTTCTCGAACTGCTTGGCAATTCGGAGAAGGTAGTTTTCGATCAACGAGTAGAGGTTATGAATGGTGTATCCGAGGGCAGCGTAGTCCAGAGGATCATCCGCGCCGCCAATAATCCGTTCTTCGGCGTGGGCATTCTCCAGGACGAGGGTGTCGAGATGCGCGAGGTCGGCATCGAGCAGGCCCACGAGCGAGCGAATATCATCACCGCTTCGTTTCATACAATATCCTCCCGTTCTGCGCGACTTCTTGGGCGAAATCTTCGTCGACCCCTTGAAGGTCGACGACGTCGATCGGAAAGGCCTGACGAAGCGACCAGTCGACGATTTTGAGGTAGCGGTCGCCGTCAACCGCAAGGTCGATATCGAAGTCGATGCGCCGTACCCTGCCCGAGGCGAGACTCCCAAAGAGCACGATCTTGCGAATCGTCGGATCGAGCTTGAGAAGCGCAGTAGGAACAGATTCTAGAAAATCTCTGGCCTCCTCGAGACGGTCTTTGAGCTCCCGCTCATACCGAGCGTTCTCTCGCTTTTGTCGTGCGACGATGCTGGTTATCACCTGACTCGCGACTTTCGCCATGCCCAGCTCCAACCCGAAGCGCCCGCGCGTGGGACGCGAGCTTCAGGAGATTCTATGCGCGAGAAGCTGGTTGAAGCAAGTCGGTAGCAGCCGATCGCAGACGCCGTCAGACTGCGACAAGTGCGACTTTCTCGAGGCCGGCCCGGCAAGCTAAAGGCAATCCCTTTCCGCGCCTCATCCGCGCTCGAGGGCGAGCAGCTCCTTCAGCTCGCGATTTGAAAGCTCGCCGATCCACTTCTCGCCCTGGCTCACCGTGAGATCCGCAAGATCGCGCTTTTCCGGAAGCATCGAGTTTATCTTCTCCTCGAAGGTCCCGCGGGTGATGAAGCGGAAGACAGTGACGTGCTTCTTCTGCCCGATACGGAAGGCGCGGTCGGTGGCCTGCCGCTCGACGGCGGGATTCCACCACAGGTCGAAATGCAGGACGTTGTTGGCGGCGGTGAGGTTGAGCCCGGTCCCTCCGGCTTTGAGCGAGAGGAGCATCATGCGATGACGGGGCTCACTCTGGAAGCTGTCGATGACCTCGTCTCTGGCCGCGCGCTGCAGCCCCCCGTGCAGAAAGAGCGGCGCAAAGCCGAGGCGTACCTCGATCATCGTCGCAAGGAGGTCGCCCATCTGCTTAAACTGGCTGAATACGAGCACCTTCTCGCCGCGCTCGATGATGGAGCCGAGCAGCTCGAAAAACAGCGCCATCTTGCCCGATCGACCGAACGACCCCGGGGCTGCTTGAGGTAGAGGGCGGGGTGATTGCAGATCTGCTTCAGGCCGCTTATGAGCTTGAAGATAAGGCCGCGTCGCTCGACGGGCGAGAGGTTTTCCCGCAGCTCGTCGACCCGATTCACCGGCCCCTCGTAGAGCGCGGCCTGTTCGGGGGTGAGCTCGGCGTACCGGTCGAGCTCGACCTTGTCGGGTAGATCGTCGATGATCGACTTGTCGGTCTTGAGGCGCCTGAGAATGAAGGGGCCCGTGAGCCGACGGAACGAGTCGAGCCGCTCGCGGTCCTTGAACTTCTCGATCGGGACGACGATGCGCGAACGAAGCTGCGCACACTTGACCTAAAAGAGGGGAAGAGCTTTCTCTCGGTATGATTTCGGGGACGACTGGGAGCACATCGTCCGGATCGAGAAGGTTCTTCTCAAGGAAAGGGGGATGATGCTTCCCCGGTGCCTCGGCGGAGGCCGAGCATGCTCGCCTGAGGACGTCGGCGGGGTCGGCGGCTATCCAAGGTTTCTTGAGGCGCTCAAGGACCCTGGGGACGAGGAACACACGAGCTTCGTACAATGGATCGGCGGGGCCTTCGATCCCGAAGCCTTTGACGCGCAGCGTGTCGATGACAAGCTGCGATGAGGCGGACGCTCGTGGTCGAATACGACCCGAACCGACCGCTTCCCGAGGAACAGGAGGGGTGTGCGAGACACTTCCGCTGCGCCGGGTCGTTGTCGCCCTTCTCGGCTATTGCCGGGACCATGAGGTGACGGGAACCCAATCCACGGGCAACCTGCCGCTCAAGGCCGTAGCGGAGGTTTTCCGACCCCTCGTGAATCCGCCTCGATTGGAGCGCACGACCGGAGAGTGGACGAAGGGCCTTCGAAGCGAGGAAGAGGCCTGGCCGGTATACCTCGTTCACATCCTCGCGGGCGAAGTCGGCCTTCTGTCCGGAGGACCCGGACTCCGGTGGCGACTCACGCAAGAGGGCGAGCGCTTTCTCACGGCGCGCGCGATTCAACAGGTATGGACGCTGTTTGCGGCGTGGTGGTACCGGGTCGACTGGTTCATAGCCTATCCGTTCGTGGTCGCGGGCAGCATGTATTCCGAGGACTTGGCGTCGTCGGTGCTCACGGTTTTGCGCGAGGCGCAGAGGCACGTGCGCACGCGGTAGGCCGCCGCTTACTCGCCGGACTCGATCTCCCGCAAGAATCTCTCGAAAGCGTCCAGATGGGCGAGGACTGCCGGGTAGACCTCACGGTATTTCTTAGTAAGAAAGTCAAGGCGCTCCCAGTCACAGTCCAGCTGAAAGTAGTAGCGCTTGAAGTGGCGGAAGCGAAGCAGCTCTTCAAGCGCGCGGTACGTCGACTCGGAGATGACCGCGACTCGAATCCCCGGCACCTGGAGCGTCATTTTCTCGAGGAGGTCCGCATGCCACCGCTCCTGCGTCAGGCTGTTCTCGAAAAAGCGGGAAATCCGTAAGAACAATGTTTCGAGGCAGGTGTAGAAGTTCTCGAGTATCTGCGCAACAATCAGCGCCGTGCTTTTTGTGCGACCCAGTTGGGAAAGCTCGTTCCGCCGGACGGCCTCAAAAAAAGTATCGATCTCGCCGAGTAGGCCGCGGGTCTTCTCGATCTCCGCACGCAAAAGAAGGAGCGATTCATTCTGTCCGCTCATACACGAGCCTCCCCCGCTCGCGGATGCTCCGGGCATGCGCCGGGTGTATTTTCTCGAGCTCGACGATGTCGAGGGGCAACAGCGTGAGCTTCTCCGCCTCCCCGTAGACGGCAAAGATCTCCTCAGGGCCCGAGAGGCCCTCCACGGCGATGTCGATATCGGAGATCTCTTGGAACTGCCGGCGGTCGAGGAGCGAGCCCCACTGATAGATGCGGCGCGGCGAGTGTCGCTCGCGGATTACTTGGATGATCCGTTGCGCGTCGGCGACCGCACGTGCAAATCGCTCGTCAAGCTGCTTCTGCCGGCGCTGCTCTTTCGCGGCGAGAAAGGCGCGCATAGACTCCTTTTCCGGCTTCGAGAGCTTGCCCACAGAGGTATTTTACGCCGCAGGCCTGTGGTGATCAATCGGAGGATCTCGGACACGAATGGGTTGACACCGCTCTGTCTCGCGCCATAGCCTTGGATGCGGAGGTGCCCGATGCCGGAGCGGAGCGCCGACTGGATGAGGCAGGCGGAGCGTGACCTGGCGAGCGCCCGAACGCAGCGCGATGCCGGCTTCCACGAATGGGCCTGCTTCGTCGCGCAGCAGGCGGCGGAAAAGGCCCTCAAAGCGGTCTACCAGCGGCGAGCCGCGGAGGCCTGGGGCCACTCGCTCCACGAAGAGGGATGCGGATGCGGCAATCGGTGATTCGGAAAGAATCGTACAATTCTGTTCAAGTCTTCTGGCTTGACCGCGAGCTTCTCAAAAAACGCATAGTTGACGGAGTCGCGGCGCTTGCAACAAGCGAGCCATCGGTTGCTCGGGTCGTCCTTTTCGGCTCGGTCGCAACGGATCGCGCCGTGCCGGGAAGCGACGTCGACCTTCTCATAACGGTCTCGCACTCCGACCGCCCCTTCCTCGATCGTCAGGACCAATTTCGAAGCTGCTTCGAAGACATAGGGGTTCCGGTCGATCTCTTCGTGTACACGGAAAGCGAATTGGAAGAAGACTCGATCCCGTTGGCCAGGACGGCGTTGCGCAGCGGTGTGGTTCTTCTCGATCGCAGGAAGTCGACCGCGTAACCTCTCGTCAGCGCAGCGCCAAACTCGCGCGTGCGGCGTGAAGCGGCACGACGACTGGTGGCCTCTGTAAGCCCCTGGGCGCGCGAGGGATCGGAGCGGCGCCGAAGGCGGTCCGGCCGCGGGTGGGCGGACCGCAACGGAAGGATGGCTTCCCCGCGGCCGGACGGTACCCGCGAAGAGCCCGACCCCGCGCCGGCGCGGGGAGCAGCTCTCCCCATTAGGGTTGAACGGGCGCAGGGCGGGCGGCGATAGTGCGTGGCGGCGGGCGAAGCGAGTTTCGCGCGCATCGCGCGGAGCCTTTGGCCTTTCCGCTCGTGCCGGATTTCCGGACGCTAAGGCGGCGAATCGCAGGCAGGGGAGTTCAGCAGGAAGTAACGCCGACAACGCGGGCGAACGGACTGCGGAACCGACGGCGCCCCGGAGCGCCTAAGCGCGAGACTCGCTTCGCCCGCCGCCGGGTGATCCCTGCGCGCCGGCCTTAGGACGCGCCAAACAACAGCTCGTAGGTATCGATCGCGATCTGCAGCTCTTCGTTGGTGGGGATGACGACGATGGCGGTGCGGGAGTAGTCGCGCGAGATGACGCCCGGATCGGGGCCGACGCGCTCGTTGAGGTCGGGGTCCAGGATCATGCCGAGGTTTTCGAGGCGGTGGCAGATGCGCTCGCGCATCCGCACCCCGAACTGTCCGATCCCGCCGGTGAACACGAGGATGTCCACCTTGACCATGTTCGCGGAGTAGGCGCCGATGTACTTGCGCACGCGGTAGGCGTAGACATCGAGGGCCTCGATGGCCTCGCGCTTGCCTTCGGCGGCGGCCTTCTCGATGTCGCGGAGATCGTTGGAGATTCCGGAGAGCCCGAGGAGTCCGCTCTGTTTGTTGAGGATCTTGTTCAGCTCCTGCGGGGTGTAGCCGCGCTCCATGAGAAAGAGAAGCACAGCCGGGTCGAGGTCGCCGCTGCGGGTGCCCATCACCAGCCCCTCGAGGGGGGTGAAGCCCATCGAGGTGTCGACCGAGAGGCCGTTCTGGATGGCGGTGATGGAGGCCCCGTTTCCGAGGTGGCAGGAGATGACGTTGGTGTTGTCGGGCGAGCGCTTCATGAGCTTCAGGGCCTCCGCCGCGACGTAGCGGTGGCTGGTGCCGTGAAAGCCGTAGCGGCGGATGCGATAGCGCTCGTAGAGCTCGCGCGGAAGGCCGTAGAGGTAGGCGGCGGGCGGCAGGGTCTGGTGGAAGGCGGTGTCGAAGACTGCGACATGGCGCCGCCCGGAAAGGACCGCCTGCGCCTCGCGGATACCGGTGAGGTTTGCGGGATTGTGGAGCGGGGCAAGCTCGGAGACTGCGTCGACTACCTCGATCACCTTCGAGTCGATGACGACCGAGGCGGCATAGTGCTCGCCCCCGTGGACCACCCGGTGGCCGCAGCCGGCGATCTCGTCCATCGAGGAGATGATCCCGTGGTCGGGATCGGTAAGCACGCGGCAGACCGCCTCCATCGCCTCGTGATGGTCCTTGAACGGGCCTTCTTCCCGGCGGGAACCGCGGGGAGAGCTCTGGGAGATGACCCCGCTCTCCTCGCCGATGCGCTCGACGAGCCCCTTGCCGAGGCTTGTCCGCGAGGGCATCGCGTAGACCTCGTACTTCAGCGACGAGCTTCCGCAGTTGATGACAAGAATCTTGCGCTCGGTCGGGGTCGTTGCCACTGCAGGCTTACTATACCACGGAAGCTTTCCGCCCTCAAAGCTCTTGCCACGATTTGAAGTTTGGTGTAAGTTTATGCATACGCCTCGAATAAATATTCAAAAGGGAGCGCGATGAGGCGAGCGTCATGAGAGAGCGGACATCGCGCCTTCGCGCGATAAAGAGTGTCATCAAGAGCGAGCGCATCGACAGCCAGGAGACGCTTCTTGCTCGACTGGTCTCCGAGGGCTACTCTGTGACCAAGGCGACCCTGTCGCGCGATCTAAAGCTCTTGAAGGTGGGGAAGGTTTCCGACGGAGGGGACAGCTACTACTACGCGCTTCCGGGCGAAGAGGAGCAGCGCGAGAGCGAAAAGAGCCTCGCCCAGGACGTGGCGCGCGGCTGGGTCTCGATCGATTTTTCGCAGAACCTGGCGGTGGTGAAGACCCTCGCGGGCCATGCGAATAGCGTCGCCTACGCCCTCGATCACCTGGACCTTCCGGCGGTGCTCGGGTCGGTCGCCGGGGACGACACGATCCTCCTGGTGCTGCGGGAGGGAAGAACGAGGGAAGAGTTGGTCGCCTCCTTGAGGGCGCGATTCCCCGATATGGAGATTGAAAGCACATGAGAGTAGCGATCCTGGGCACCACCGGCTACGCGGGCATGGTGCTCCTGCGAATTCTCGCCGATCACCCCGAGGTGAGCGAGATCCTTCCGGTCTCCTCGTCCCAAAGCGGCGAGCCGATAAGCCTCACCGATCCGGGCCTGGGCGGGGCTGCGGCGCGCAAGACCGAGAAGAGCGGCGGAAAGCTTCTCACGGTGGAGGAGGCGGCTGCCGGGCGGCCCGATGTCGTCTTCTCGTGCCTGCCCCATCTTGCCTCGGCGAGGGTGCTTGAGCCCTTTTTCGGAAGGGCGCTCGTGATCGACCTCTCGGCGGACTTCCGGATCGCCGACGCGGGCATCTTCGCGAAGGCCTACGGCGAGGAGCCCCCTCGCAAGGACCTCCTGCCGCAGGCGGTCTACGGGCTGTGCGAGATCCACCGCGAGGCGATCAAGAAAAGCGACCTCATCGCGAGCCCGGGCTGCTACCCCACCGCGTCCCTCCTGCCGACCATCCCGCTCGCGCGGGCGAAGCTCCTGCGCGGGAAGGTGTTCGTGAACGCCCTTTCCGGAATCTCCGGCGCGGGCAAGAAGGTGTCGGCAAACTACCTCTTCGTCGAGCGGGCGGAGAGCTGCGGCGCCTACAACCCCGGCAAGACCCACCGCCACACGAGCGAGATCCAGTTCGAGCTGGCCAAGGCCGACTCCAGCCTCGACCTCTACTTCACCCCGCACCTGGTTCCCCTAAAGAGGGGGATTGCCGCAACCATCACCGCCGAGACCGCGAGGGGGCTCTCCGACGAGGAGATCTACGCGGCCTACGCCGAGGCCTACCGGGACTGCCCCTTCGTGCGCATCGTGAAGGGACGCATCCCCGAGACGCACGACGTGCTCGGCTCAAACCGCTGCGACATCGGCTTCCACCGCGAGGGCACGACCCTCTTCCTTTTCTCTGCGATCGACAATCTCGTGAAGGGCGCCTCGGGCCAGGCGGTGCAGAGCATGAATATCCGCCTGGGCCTCCCCGAGACCGCCGGCCTGCGCATCTACGGCGAGCTGTAGCAGGCGGACCCATGGAAAAGAGAGTCGTCTGCATCAAGGTGGGCGGAAAGGCGGCCTCCGACGAGGCTGCTCTTTCCTCGCTCATCGCCGAGATGGTGCGCCTCAGCGGGAGCTACCGCTTTTTCCTCGTGCACGGGGGCGGCGCGGAGGTAACCCGTGTCTCGGGGCTCCTCGGCCTTAAGGCCACCTTCCAGAACGGGGTGCGCCTCACGAGCGCACCGGAAATGGAGGTGGTCGACATGGTCCTCGCCGGGAAGATGAACAAAGGGATCGTGCGCCAGCTTCAGGCTGCAGGGGTGGCCGCCTTCGGGCTTTCGGGGGTCGACGGGCGCCTTATCACCGGCGAGCGCATCGCCCCGGAAAGCCACACCGGCCGCGTCACTTCGGTCGAGGTCCGACCCCTCCTGACGCTGCTGGAGGCGGGGTACCTTCCGGTCGTCGCCTCCAGCTCCATGACCTCGGGCGGCATCGCGCTCAACATAAACGCCGATGAGGCGGCCTTCGCCCTCGCCGCACGCCTGCCCGCAGAGATCCTGCTCTTCCTGTCGGACATTCCCGGCATCCTCGACGCAGAGAAGCGGGTGATTCCGGACCTCACGGGTGATGCCGTCCGCGCGGCGATCGCCTCGGGTGTCATCTCGGGCGGGATGATCCCCAAGGTCGAGTCGTCCCTGAAGGCGCTTGCCGACGGGGTCTCGGGGATCGTGATCGGGCAGTACCTTGCCGACGGCGACCTCGAGCGTCTCCTATCCGGACAGGCCGGCACGCGGATCGCGCGATAGCCGCGCCGCCCGAGGCGACTCGCCGCGACCGGCGGGCGATCCGGCTTCGAGGCGGCCGGACACCTACCGGGCGTGAAGACGCCCTCCGGAAGCAGTCATGTAAGGAAGGTTGTTGCAGTATGGATAAGAAGGATCCTTTCACCCACAATCCCCCGTTTCCGAAGCAGTTCGCTACCGATATCCTCACCTTCGATCGCGGCGAAGGCGTCTACCTCATCGACATCGCCGGGAATCGCTACCTCGACTTCGGAGCCGGAATCGCGGTAAACGCCCTCGGCTACGGCAACGAGGAGATTGCTCGAGTGGTCTACGAGCAGATGAAAAAGCTCGTGCACATCTCGAACCTCTTCACAACCGAGCCGGCCGTCGAGCTTGCGATGAAGCTCACCGCCACCGGCAACTTCGAGGCGGTCCACCTCGGCTCGAGCGGAACGGAGGCAAATGAGGCAGCGATCAAGTACGCCCGGCTCTACGCCTATCGGAAGCGGGGGCCTGGGCACGCCAAGCTCCTCTGCTTTGTGGATGCGTTCCACGGGCGGACCCTCGGCGCCCTCTCGGTGACGCCGAACGCGCACTACCAGGAACCCTTCCAGCCACTTCTCGAAGGGGTGACGGTCCTTCCCTTCAACGACGTTGCCGCCCTCGAGCGGACGCTTTCGCCGGAGTTCGCGGGGGTGATAGTCGAGGTGATCCAGGGCGAGGGGGGGCTTCGCGTCATGACGAGCGAGTTTGCCCGCGCCCTGAACGAGGCGTGCGCCAAGCACGACGTCATCCTCATCGCCGACGAGGTGCAGACCGGATTGGGGCGCACGGGCTACCCCTATGCGTCGGCGATGGTGGGCCTGAAGCCGGACATCATCACCCTGGCGAAGCCCCTTGGCGGCGGGCTTCCCCTTTCGGCGACCCTCATCCCGGCGAAGGTAAACCAGCTCATTCGCTCGGGCGAGCACGGGACCACCTTCGGCGGCGGGCCGGTCACCACCGCCGTTGCCTCGCGGATCCTGGACCGGGTGCTCGATCCGGCCTTCCTCGAAGGCGTGCGCTCGAAGGCGGAGGTCCTGGACCGGGGGCTTACGAGGCTCGCTTCCAAGTTTTCGTTCATCGAGGAGCTGCGGGGCGCCGGGATGCTCCGGGGGATCGCGGTGGACGAGAAGCGCGCCGGGACCTCGGCGGAGCTCATCGGGAAGGCGCGCGAGGCGGGGCTCATCATCCTGCGCTCGGGGGTAAACGTCCTGCGCATCGCCCCGCCCCTCGTTATCGCGAACGAGGAGATAGAGAGGGGGCTTTCACTCCTCGAGCAGATGTTCGCGAAGATCTGAAGGTCGCCGCGCGCCCACGGGGCCGCCGGCGCGCCCGCGGCCCACTATCGGTGCAAGGAGCTACTTATGACAGAGAAAAGCATTCGCAAGATCGTGCTCGCCTACTCGGGCGGGCTGGACACCTCGATCATCATCCCGTGGCTGAAAGAGCATCATCCGGGGGTAGAGGTGATCGCACTATGCACCAACGTCGGCCAGGCCGAGGACTGGGCCGCCCTCGAGAAAAAGGCGCTCGCCTCGGGGGCTTCGAAGATCTTCATTGTCGACGCGCGCGAGGAGTTCGCCCGGGACTTCCTCTTCCCGATGATTCGCGCCGGCGCGATCTACGAGGGGAAGTACCTCCTCGGCACCTCGATCGCCCGGCCGCTGCAGGCGAAGCACCAGGTCGAGTGCGCCATCCGCGAGGGGGCCGATGCCGTCGCCCACGGCTGCACCGGCAAGGGAAACGACCAGGTCCGCTTCGAGCTTACCTACAAAGCTCTTGCTCCCCACCTGCAGGTTATCGCACCGTGGCGGATCTGGGACATCCGTTCGCGCGAGGCGGCCATCGAGTACGCCCAGAAGCACAAGATCCCGATCGGGACGATCTCCAAGGAGAATATCTACTCCCGCGACTGGAACCTCTGGCACATGAGCCATGAGGGCGGCGACCTCGAGGACCTCTGGAATCGGCCGAAGGACGGCATGTTCCTCCTATCCAAGTCGCCGAAGGAGGCCCCGGACCGCGAGACCGAGATCACCATCGATTTCGAGCAGGCCCTCCCCGTGGCCCTGAACGGCGAGCGCCTCTCGCCCCTCGCGATCATCGAGCGGCTCAACAAGGTCGGCGGCGAGAACGGGATCGGCCGGGTGGACCTCGTCGAGAACCGGGTCGTCGGCATGAAGAGCCACGGCGTCTACGAGACCCCGGCAGGCACCATCCTCTATGAGGCCCTGCGCGAGCTCGAGATGATCACCACCGAGGCGGAGACCTTAAGCTACAAGCGACAGATGGGAATCCGCTACGCCGAGATGGTCTACTCCGGGAAGTGGTTCACCCCGCTGCGCGAGGCGATGGATGCCTTCATGGAGAAGGCAAGCGAGTACGTCACCGGCTCGGTGCGCCTCGCCCTCTACAAGGGCAACATCATCGTGGCCGGACGGCGCTCCGCGTACTCGCTCTACATCCAGGATCTCGCCTCCTTCGGCGCAAGCTCCTACGACCACCACGATGCGACCGGTTTCATCAACCTCTACGGCCTCTCCACCGGCGTAGCGGCGATGGTGCACAAGCGCGTCCCAAGGGAGGAGGGGGGACAGGCCGACGAGATGAAAGGCACCGCGGCCACCTTCCACGAGGAGTAGGTCGGGCGCACCCCGAACCTCACGCACCTGCCCGATCTCGCCGGCGGAGTTTGCAGGTCACGGCTGACACGTCGGGAGCGGATTGTCGCGCAGATGGCGCCGCTGCCGCGATCGCCCGGGGGAGTCATCTGCGCCTTTGGCCCGGGTCGGGCCGCTCCCGGCTTCGCTTCGCTTCGGTCGTGCGCCGATTGGCGCGGGCTCGCGACCCGGAAGAAGGATCGACGCGACCGCGCCGACAGCGAGGACGACAGCTGCCACTTTTAGAGCCGCATGGAAGCCGTTCACGAACTGCGTCGGCACATGAACGATGGCTTGAAAGATCGCGCCGAGCACGGCAACGCCAAACACTCCTCCAAGCTCCCGCACCGTATTGTAGGCGCCTGAGGCCTCGCCGTGACGGGCGTCCGGAAGTCCCCCAATGACGGTCGCCGAGAGCGGTGCGAACGAAAGCCCCATCCCAAGGCCGCCGAGGATGAATGCTGGAAGCAGCGAGAGATAGCTGCTGCCTGCGCTCGCCGAAAACCCGATCCAGGCGAGGGAGAGCGCCTGCGCCGCCATACCGGTAATCACGACCGATCGCGCTCCGAACCTACCGGTTAGCGCACCTGCGACCGGAGCGACGAGCATGATGGTGCCGGTCCATGGCATCGTTCCAACCCCCGCCGCGAGCGGGCTCCATCCCCACACCCCCTGGACGAAAAGCGTGATGAAGAAGATCGAGCCGAACATCGCGAAGCTCGAGAGGAACCCGATCGCGTTCGCCATCGAGAAGGAGCGGAGGCCGAAGAGCTTGAGATCGAGCATGGGAGCGATGTGCGCCCGCTGGCGCACCGCGAAAAGCGCGATGAGCGCCGAGCCGAGTGCCACCGGCGCGAGGATCTGGAGGCTGCCCCACCCGACCGTGTTGCCTCGGATCAAGCCGAAGATGACCCCGAAGAGCCCAGCCCCGATCAGGGCCACGCTTGCCGGATCGACGCTCCCCGTGTTCGAACGTCCTTCCACGATGCGCCACCGGCCGAGGATAAACAGCACAACGCCGATCGGAACGTTCAGCCAGAAGACCGCGCTCCAGCTGAAACCGTTGACGATCGCTCCGCCGACGAGCGGCCCAGCCGCGAGCCCGAGGCCGGAAACGCCCGACCAAAGCCCGATCGCAGCCGCGCGGCGCTCGGGCGGAAAGACACTCACGAGAATGGTCAGCGTGAGTGGCGCGATCATCGCACTTCCCACCCCCTGGATCGCCCGGGCGACGATAAGAAGCGCCGCACCGCCCGACATGGCGGCGAGCGCCGAACCCGCCGTAAAGAGGGCGACCCCCGCCAGCAGGATCCGCCTGCGGCCGAACCTTTCGCCGAGCGCGGCGGCCGGGATCATGAGCACCGCGAAACCCAAGGTATATGCGTTCACGATCCACTCGAGGTTCGACACGCTCGCGCCAATCGCCCGCTGGATGGCCGGAAGGGCGGTGGTGACGACGAGGTTGTCCAGCATCCCCATGAACAGCGCGAGGGAGACGACCGCGAATGTCCACCATCGATTATCGTTCGACATACAGACCTCCATGATAATTAGTAAGCAGTCACTATCTTCCAAGACGACAAAAAGTCGCTTCATTGCACGTTGACTACAGGACGTCTCGTGTACGATCTCCTGCAAGACCGCCCTCGCCGTCAGCGCCTCTTCTTGACGGGGTAGAGCGATTCGATTCCCAAGGCCGCACCGACGGTCATGCCCATCCCGGCGGCAAAAAAGTCCCGCACCTGCTCATCGGTAGCGCCGCTCGTTGTGGCAACGAACCTCCAGAGCTCGGTGTAGCGCGCGGCGACCGCCTTGCGGATCTCCTCATCCTCCGCGGCCGCGAAGGCCTGGAGGAGTGTAAGAAGCTCCGACCGGCTCGACAGAAGCGAAGAATAGGCATGCCCCATCGCATCGAGGCGCCGTTCGGGGTTCGCCTGCGCAGCCTCTGCAAAGGCGCGCTCGATACGGTCGCACACCCGGACCGCGGCGGCGATGAACAGGCTCTTCTTGGTACCGAACAATCGGAAGATGTAGGGCTGGGAGATGTCCAGCCTTTCGGCGATCGTGTAGACCGAGGTACCGTAGAGACCGAAGCGCGCGAATTCCTCGATCGCGGCGACAAGAATCTCTTCCCTCCGCTCCTCGGCGGTTGATCGGAGGCCTTTCTCGCGCCCTTTCCCTCGCGTGCCCATGTAGTAAGTATGCACTCACTAATAATCAAGGTCAAGTCCTTTCGAAAGGTCGGCAATGACGGGCGTTGACAGGCTATGGCTCGCGTTGCGTGCGTGTTGACTTCTCGGGCGTCTGCTGATAACCTCCTGGTTACATGAATCTCTCAGGCGTTTCACCAAACCGAGATTCCTCCCGGCTCGCCGCAATGGCCATCGCTATCATTATCATTACCAACGCGCACGACCCGGGCTGACGGATGAAAAAAGAGATCCGAGGCCATGGGCAGCAGTGCCCCATGGCCTCTTTTTTTTGGGGAGGAGACAACAATGATTGAAATAATGGATACGACCCTGCGCGACGGCGAGCAGATGAACTCCGTCAGCTATACAGCCGAGGAGAAGCTTACCCTTGCCCGCATGCTCCTCGAAGAGGTCGGCGTCGATCGAGTGGAGGTGGCGAGCGCCCGCGTCTCGGAGGGCGAGCAGAAGTCGGTCGCCCTTCTCCTGCGCTGGGCGGTCGAACGAGGATTCGTCGACCGAATCGAGATGCTCGGCTTCATCGACCATGACAAGTCGGTCGACTGGATAGCCCAGGCGGGCGGCCGGGTGATCAACCTCCTCTGCAAGGGCTCCCTGCGCCATGTGGAGAAGCAGCTGCGCAAGAGCCCCGAGCAGCACCTCGCCGACATCCTCTCCACGATCGAATACGCCGCCTCGAAGGGCTTCACCTGCAACGTCTACCTCGAGGATTGGTCCAACGGTGCGCTCTCCTCGCCGGACTACGTCACCTTCCTTCTCGACGGCCTGCAAGGGGCGCCTATCCGCCGCTTTCTTATGCCCGATACCCTCGGCGTGCTGTGTCCGGACCAGGTGACGCGCTTGTTCGGGGAGGTGGTCCGCGCCTACCCGAGCCTCCACTTTGATTTCCACGGGCATAACGACTACGGGCTCGCCACCGCCAATACCCTCGCGGCGGTGCGCGTCGGCGCCCGCGGGGTACACTGCACCGTGAACGGGATGGGGGAGCGCGCCGTGAACACCTCTCTCGACGAGGTAGTCGTCTGCCTGCATGATTTCGCCGGGCGCAAGACCAATGTAAACGAGGCTGCCCTGTTCCGCATCTCCGAGACCGTCGAGATCTTCTCGGGGCGCCGGATCGCCCCGAACAAGCCCATCTCCGGGGCCAATGTCTTTACCCAGACCGCGGGGATCCACGCCGACGGCGACAAGAAGGAGAACCTCTACGCCAACCCCCTCTTGCCCGAGCGCTTCGGCCGAAAACGCGAGTACGCGCTGGGCAAGCTGTCGGGCAGGTCGAACCTCGACTTCAACCTCGCCGATCTCGGCATCGAGCTCGCCCCCGAGCAGAAGAAGCTGGTCCTCGATCGGATCATCGAGCTCGGAGACCTGAAGGAGTCCATCACCAAGGAGGACCTTCCCTACATCATCGCCGACGTTTTGGACCAGCTGCAGGAGAAGAAATTCGTCATCGACTCCTGCGTCGTAGTGACGAGCAAGGGGGCGAAGTCGGTCGCAAGCCTCAAGGCGCGGTGCCGAGACTCGGAGGGTGCGGAGTGGAGGGAGTTCGAGACGGTCGGCCAGGGGGACGGGGGCTACGACGCCCTCGTGGACGCAGTGCGCAAGATCTCGACAGCCGTCGGCTTCGAGCTGCCGCAGCTCCTGGACTACACCGTCACCATTCCGCCGGGGGGCAAGACCGACGCCCTCGTCCAGTGCGCCATCACCTGGCGGGGCGAGAAGACCTTCGTCACCAAAGGCGTGAACTCGGACCAGGTGCTCGCCGCAGCGGAGGCGACGGAGAAGATGCTCAACCTGGTGCTGTAGCGCCGAGACGGCGCGCTCCGTCGGCTGCGACCAGCTAAGGCCGCCTTCGCGGGCGCGCCTACCGCTTGTGGACCGTGACCCGGTACAGCGCGACCCCGTGGCCGGGGACGTCGGCTCTCATGACCCCGGAGCTCTCGGTGGTTCGCTTTGACCACAGATCATCGAGAAGGTAGCCCGCCGCGCGAGGCAAGCCCAGCCCGGACGCTGAGGACGAGATCACCCTGGGCGTGGTCGTCAGGTTGAAGAGCCCGACTATCACGTCGCCGTTCTTCTCGGTCTTGGCGAAGACCTGCTCGGCTCCGGTGTTCACTATCCGCGACGCGTCGAAGCCGTCCTGGTCCACTGCGATGAGCGAGCGGTTCGAAAGGAGGTGCAGGTCGGCCGGATCCAGGTGCGTGAGGTCGGTTCCAAGATGAGCGGGGAGCTGCCCAGGGCCCAGAGGCTCAGCTGGCTCTGCCGCTCGGCGGGGGTTAGCCCGTCGTCGGCACCGTTGCCTATCTCGATCGAGTCGTAGTCGTTGTAGCCGCCCTTTCCCCCATAGGGCGCCCAGGCTGCCACCGCATCGAACCGCGACTCGACGTTGGCCCAATCGGTAAGCGGGTAGCTGCTCCCGCCCGACTCACACTTGTAACATTCAATGTCGTCGGTGGTGCGCCAGCCGTTCGAGTACTCCCTCCAGACGGCTGCGCGGCTGCGGCTTAAGGTGTTGGATAGCTCCAGGTGGATCGGCCTTCCGGTGTTGCGGAGCGCCTTCGCCCAGGCCGCCACATCGGGGATATCGAAGCTTCCGACCCCGTCAAGCTTGACGTAATCCACTCCCCAGGAGGCGAGCTCGTTCGCCCACGAGTCGATGAACGCTTGCGCGCCAGGCTTCTTGTAGTTGATGCCGACCATCCCGCCGCAGTTGTAGTTCTTTTCGGGCTTCATGGTCGCGATCTGGTCGGCGTGGTAGGGGGTGCCCTCGATCGCGGTATTGTCGATGAGCGCCTGTTTGGAGATGCCCGGCGTGACGTAGAGTCCGAACTTGAGCCCCAGCGAATGGACGTAGTTGGCCACCGCCTGGATGCCGTTCATCGACCCGGAGGAAGGAAACTTGGTGAAGTCGATGACCCAGCGGCCGTACTTGTCCACGGTGGGCCCCTGCGAGCCGGGACACTCATACCAGAAGTCGTCTTGATTTACGTATAGGTACCCGAGCTCGGCAAGCCCGCTCGTCACCAGTGCCTTGGCCGCGGCCTCGTCGCCGGCAGCGCTCGGACGGTTGCGGAAGAAGCTCCAGCTGCTCCACCCCAGAAGCGGCTTCTGCCCCACGCCGTTGTCATACGTGCGGGTCACAGGCGTCGTGGTCGCACACGACACCGTTGCCGCGACCGCCGCAGCTACGGCGACAGCCATGAAACCGGCCAGTGCGGCATGCAGGAGGGAGGGGCGTCGATGCCGCTGTCCGAGGGCGCTGCATCTCGAACGAAAGCTTTCCATGCTCGGTCTCCTCAGTCGGTCTTCGTCACCGCATCCGGTCGCGACTCCTCCCACAATCGCTGCCACTCGGCGAGGTAGGAGGCGGCGAGGTCCGGCACGTCGCGGAGGAGGAGGGCATTTTCGGCGTTCTCGCGGACCGCGGCCAAAGTATAATTGAAGCTCCCGGTCTCCACATCGACTGAATCCATCACCATGAACTTGTCGTGCATGATCGCGTACCGCGCGTCGAGGCGAACGGGGATGCCCTCCCGGGCGAGATAGGGAATCTCAGAGTAGCGCTGCTCACTTGCCCGCGCGTCGGCGACGATCCCCACGTCGACTCCGCGCCGGGCTGCTGCGAGAAGCACATCGGCAATCTCGCGATTGGTGAACTCGTAGCAGGCGATTCGGATGGAGTGGTGCGCGAGCTCGATCGCTTGCAGAACGACCGCAAGCGCCCCGCCTCCGGGGGAAAAGCCGATCTCATAGGTCGTGGGACGGGAGAGCGTCGTCGCCTGAGCGAAGGCCTGCTCCGGCAGGACAGCAAGCGCCGCCAGGAACAGGAGCCGCACGCCGATACGGAGGCTGGAAGAGAGGCTGTTCATACCCTCTCTCTATACCACGCGCGGCTCGAGCAGTCAAAGCGAGTATATGGGTATTGGTATCTACACTTGACCTCTACACTTCTCCTGGGTAGATTGGACCGGAAGGAGAAAATTCGCTCATGAAGACTGTCAACGCGCTCGTGATCCGAAATCGACTCGGTGAGGTGCTCGATGAGCTCGCGAGAACCGGCGAACCCGTTCTCGTCAGTAAAGGCCGTGAGGCCCGCGCGGTCCTCGTTACTGTCGAGGACTTCAGGAGGCGATTTGTCGACAAGCTTGCGGAGGAAGAGCGCCGCCACCTGATCGAGTCCATACGCGCCCAGAGCGAGGAACGTATCGGGACATCGAGCAGCATGGAAGTCTTGCGTTCCCTGCGAGGCTACGCGAAGTGAAATACGTGATCGACGCGTCGGTCGCGCTCCGGTGGCTCATTCTCGAGGAGCACGACGCAGGCGCCGAGATGGTGCTTGATTGTCTCGTCGACGACCCGTCGCTCTTTGCGGTCCCGGAGCTGTTCGCGTTCGAGGTCTTCGCGGTGCTGTGCCGCACCCATCCCCGACCCTTGGAAACCTTCACGAAGGCGGTCCTCCCGCTCCTCCAAGGAGGTGTCCTGCGCTATCCGATGACCGAGTCGATCGCACGGCGCGCGGCGCGGTTCGTCGCGCGCGGCCTCTCCGGTAACGACGCCTGCTATCTCGCCCTCGCCGAGGAGCTCGATGCGCGATGGCTAACCTTCGATGCGAAGGCCTTGGTGCAGGCTGGAGAGCAGGAGCGCTCGGTCGACCTGTCCAAGGGTGCGCCTGCGGAGCTCCGCGAGCGTTTTCGACATTGATGCGAAACGCTCGACCGAAAATCCTTGACCGGCCGCGCCGGATAAGATAAATTAGCACAGATAAATCGTGAGATTGCCGCGTCATCTATCGCCTGCATGCGAAAGGAAAGGTGTCCATGGTTGCCGACATTATGATCCTCGCCCTTCTCCGGTTGGGTCCAAAGCACGGCTATGACATCAAGAAGCGCATCGAGCGCATCCTGCAGCAGAAGGGCAGGATGAATACGAATCTTCTCTATCCCGCGCTCCACCGTTTGGAGGAGATGCAGGCGATCGAGCGAAACGTCCACGAGCAGGAGAGCAGGCCGACCAAGTTCGTCTATCGCATCACTCCAAACGGCGAGAGGCACCTTCGGGAGCTCATCGAGCAGTTCGGGGAGGCGGAGGCCACTAAGGAAGATGAGTTCCTGGTGCGGCTGGCCTGTTTCGATCTTGTCGAGGAGCGCACTCGGCTGCGAATTCTCGATCAGCGGAGGCTTGCGCTCACCCAGAGGCTGACGCGCGGCAAGTCGATCCGTGCGGTGTGGGCCGAGGACATCGATTCGCCCTGGATCGAAAGGATAGTGGGCTTCGGCGAGCGCCGGCTGCGCGAAGAGCTCGGGTGGCTGGAGGAGATCGAGAAGCTCGCTCTCGAGGCTTCCGACGGGGAGCCGGCTCGGACGAGTCCCGGAGGTTTCAAACTGTGAGCGACGGAATAGGCAGCGTCAAAGAGGCTGCACCTACGCTTCCCGGCGTGCCGGAGTCGAGTCAAGGGATATCTCACTGGCTGGCGCCGGTCCTCGTCGCGTTGATTGGCGCCTTCATGGCCATCCTGGATTCGAGCATCGTCAATGTCGCCTTGCCCACGATCATGAACGTGTTCGGGGTCGACACCAGCGGCGTCGAGTGGGTGGCAACGGCCTACCTGCTTGCCCTCGGCGTAGTCGTGCCCTTTTCGGGCTGGCTCGGCGACACCATCGGCTACAAGCGGCTGTACATGCTGTCGATGGCGGTTTTCGTTGCCGGCTCGCTGCTGTGCACCGCGTCCTGGAACATCAATTCCTTGATCGTCGCGCGGGTCATCCAGGCCCTCGGTGGAGGGATGATCATGCCGGTCACCATGGCCATGGTCTATCGCATGGTGCCGCGCGACCGGATCGGCAGCGCGATGGGGGTGTTCGGCATCGCGCTCCTCGTAGCGCCGGCGCTGGGGCCGACCCTCGGCGGCTACCTGGTGGAGTACGTCGATTGGCGGTGGATCTTCACGATCAACTTCCCGGTGGGCATCGTCGGGATTCTCCTGTCCTGGTTCTTCCTGCCCGAGTTCACCTCCAAGCACCCCGGCAGGCTCGACGTGGCAGGTTCCATAACGTCGGCAATCGCCCTCTTCTCTCTGCTCTTGGCCTTGAGCAAGGGCTCTGACTGGGGGTGGGGCGCCGAGTCGACCGTGATGCTCTTCTTCCTGAGCTTCGTCATGCTGGTCCTTTTCGTCTACCTCGAGCTAACCGCCGAGAAGCCCCTGCTCGACCTTCGGGTTTTCAAATACACGGCGTTTACGATGGCGAACCTCGTAATAGTCGTGACGACGATCGGGATGTATGCGGGGCTTTTCTACCTGCCCCTCTTCCTCCAGAACATCCGCGGCCTGGGCGCAATGCAGACCGGCCTCCTGCTCATGCCGGGAGCGCTCGTCTCGGGGATGATGATGCCGATCGTCGGAAAGCTCTACGACAAGGTTGGCCCGCGCCCACTTGTCATCACGGGGGTGCTCCTCCTTGCGTTCACCACCTTCCTCTTCCATAATCTGAGCATCGTTACGGCCACCTCGACGGTCGTATTCTGGGTGATGATTCGCGGAGTCGTCATGCCGCTCGCAAACATGCCGGCGCAAACCTCGTCCCTGGCCGAGATCCCCAACGAGCTTATCGGCCGCGCCTCCGCGATGACGAACATCATCGGAAGGGTGGCGAGCTCCCTCGGGATCGCGGTCCTCACCTCGATCCTCAGCGCGCGCCAGGCGCTCTACGGCGCCGCCTACGGCTGGAGCTTGAACAATGCCAACTCGGCGCTCCCCACCACCGTCGCCGCGCTGGGCGCGCGGATGGGCGGCGGCGCGCAGGGCAACAGCTTTGCGCTTGCCTTTCTGGCCGGCCGTATCGGCCAGCAGTCCTACGTGAGCGCCATCGACGATGTCTTCGTCATCACCGCGGCCTTCACCCTCCTTGCCCTCATCCCCTCCTTCTTCCTGAAAAAGGCGAAAAGCGGACGGATGGGCCCGGGAGCAGCCGAGTAGAGCCATGTCGCGAAACGGTGTCATCGGTGTCATCTCCGCAGTCGCGGTGGTGTGCGGACTGGGTATCGCAGGCTTCTACCGGTACCAGCAGGCGCACTACGTTTTCTCCGACAACGCGACAGTCTCGGGCCATCAGGTTGTGGTGAGCGCTCAAGGCCTCGGCCGGATTGTCGCCATGACCGCCTCGGAAGGACAGCGGGTGGCAAAGGGGGAGGTGCTCGTGCGGCTTGACGATACGGCGCTGCAAGAAGCGGAGCAGGAAGCTCAGGCGGGGGTCGAATCCGCCCGTACCGGGGTTTCCCTCAGCAGGGACCGACTGAACCAGGCCGATCAGGATCTCGCGCGGGCGACCATCCAGTATCGGAACGGGATAATTCCCGCCGCCCGATATGAGCAGATCAAGACCGCCGAGGCCGAGGCCAAGGCTGGCTACGGCATCGCCCTTGCGGGAGCAGGACTCACGGCGGCGCGGCTCGACACCGTCCGCACGTCGCTCGCGAAGACGATCATCGCCTCGCCGGTCGACGGCGTGGTGGCTAAGAAATGGAAGGCAGTCGGGGACGTGACTGCGCCGACCCAGCCGATCTATACTCTCTACGATCTTTCGGACCTCTGGGTGGCTGCGAACATCAAGGAGACCCACATCCGGTTCGTGAAGGTCGGCGACCCGGTTCGGATCACCGTCGATTCGCTTCCGGGCCGCCACTTCTTGGGCCGCGTCGAGACCTTGGGAGTGGGAACCGTGACGGCGCTCTCTTCGCTTGGCTCGGGCGGAGGCTCGCCGAACTTTACGAAGGAGACCCAGTGGCTGCCGGTGAAGATTGCGATCGATTCCCGCCCGCAGGCGCACGCCGCGTTGCTTCCGGGAATGTCGGCCGTGGTGAAGGTCGAGATCCGCTCCGGCGGCGGCCATCGCTCTTCGACTTCAGGCCGGTGAGCGCAGAGCCAAAGGGAGGCCAGATGCCCTTGCTGATTCATGCCTTTGTTGGAACCAAGCGATCCGGCCGGGCGTCTAACTTCGACACCATGAAGAGACTCAGCGCGCCTTTGTGGGTATGCCTGTTCCTTGCCCTCGGCGTCGGAAGCGGGTACGGCCAAGGGCTGCCCCTGCCCTACTACTACTCAAACGGTCCGCAGGGCGGGACGGAGCAGACCGTACGGCCGCCCTTTCCTGCCGCGACCGAGCTGCCTGAGGTGACCATACCTCCGCCGCCCTTTGCCGCCTACCCCGCGGTGACCCTTGACCAGTGCGTTCAGGCGGCCCGATCGCTTGCTCCCAACATCCTTGTGGCCAAAGCGACGCTCGATTCGGCCTCCGCCCAGTTCGCGCAAGTGCGGGCGAAGAACGGCCTCACCCTCGCTGCCAACGGCTCCTACCTACACGCGGACAACCTTCCCGGAGTCGGTGCGACCACGCCGACTCCGTTCTCGGTTGCAAGCTCGTTGGCAAGCGGAGCGAGCTCGATCGGGGAAAACGTGAGCGCGGGCCTCTCTTTAAGCGGCCCCTCGACCTCGGTCAACCTGTCGGCCCACCACCTGAGCGAAGAGCACACCCTCCCGTCAAACGACCAGGTTACCGCCCTCGGAGCATCGGGAAGCCAGACGCTCTTCGATGGATATCTGGGAGGAAGGGCTTCCGCCGCGGTTGCGCAGGCTGGCGACACCTTCCGCACCGCGCAGGTAACCTACGACGCGACCTTGAAAAGCGCCCTGTATCTGGTCAGGCAGGACTACTACACGCTCCTGGGCGACCAGAATACGGTCAGGTCCGACCAGGTGAGCGTC
>DAHUYW010000056.1 GCA_027306915.1 Spirochaetales bacterium
TCTCGGCCTTTTTCTCGCGCGTACTCGCGCGCTTCTGAAAGGTTATCCGAACTGGTAGACGTAGGAATTGATGCGGTTGAGACTCTGGCGCGAGACCTGCGTGAACTGAATGTGCATGATTCCGCCGGGAGGCTGGCCTTTTCTCACCTGCTTGACCTTGCCGTAGACGCCGATCGAGTGATTCTTTTCCGTCTCGAACTCAATCTTGATGAGGGCACCCTTGGCGAGCGGAAAGGAGGTCTTTACGCTGCATCCTCCCGCCGAAACCTCGAGAATCGTGCCAAGCGCCCCCTTCGTCTGCGCAACGGCTTTCTTTACCTGTTCACGCCCGGTTCCAACGTTCATGATCTGGACAGCGTAGAAGTAGCAGGGCTTTTCGATCGATTTTCTCCGAAATCGGCGCTGGATCGCCTGCTGTATGGCGTTGGAGTGTTTCAGGAGGAGGCACTCGAGACCCCGAATCTGATTGTAGCCGCCGACGCGAGTCTCAAAGGAGAAGCCCTGACCATTCGGCTTGAAAAGGAAGACCTGTACGGGGGTCCAGGGCTTCCACCGGATCTGGGTGCCCTCGTCATCGACGGGCACCTCGACCGCGAGGTGGTCTCTCAGAACGGCGGTAACTCGGCTCGGGTAACGAGTGCCGCTTGGCCCGGTGAGGGTGACTTCTTGTCCGGCAGCTACCTGGGTGGAGCCGCGAATCGTTTTCTTCTGGGAGTTCTGCTCGATCGCCTGCTTGATGCGGTAGAGGGTGAGCTTATGAGCTTCCCTTACCGCCTCGGTCTGACTTTGCTGATTCACCTCGGCGATTGCCCTCTGAAGAAGCGCGTCAAGGGCGGGCCCGTTTCCGAAGAGGGTGTAGGGATTCGGCACGGGATACTTGCGCACGAGGTTCTCAAGCGTTTTTGCCTGCACAGGATTGAGGCCGTATTCGGCAGCGGTCTTTCGAAATCTCCCATGGCTGAAGACCCCGACCCTTCCGGCGGCCGATCTTCGGCTGCGTTGGGCACCGACCACAATGAGCACGAGAACCACGACCGCGGCGATGACTATCAAGATGACCGCATTGGTCGCGTTCGCCTTCGGTATCTCGACGAGGGTCTGGGACAGTACAGGTGACACTGGCTGGCTCTCTCCGCTCTTTATGCGTTGAGTATAAGATCGATAAACTGGCTCAGTTTTTCAAGTCGAGGGGCGATTTCGTACTCGAGGAGATCACCGATGAGAATGCTGTCGCTCGCCCCGAACGCGTCGACCAGCTCCGAGAGCGTGGCGTTGAAGTCGGCGTAGAAGTCGGGAAAGGCCTCGCCGTTTACGGCAACCGTCGCGAGATCGAGCGAGACCTTCTGGCGAACGAGGGGAAAAAGCCGCACAAGCCGTCCGGTAAGCTCCGTGAAGTTGATAATCGCGGCCATCGCTTCACGATCCTTGCCGGTCTGGAGGAGCACTGAAACCTCTTGAAGGCTGGTTATCGAGGACTTGATGCCCTGCGCGGTGGAGCGAAGGGCGAGCCGTGGATCGATGATCTCCGCGAGGCGCTCCTCAAGCTCGGCATCCAGAGTGCGGGCGAGCTCGAGCATCCTCTCCCTGCTTTCTGCCGCAGGGGCATGCTCCCCTGCCAACCCCGACTCGGCCATCAGGCGATCGATCTCGGGAATCGAGGTACCGGGCAGGTTGACCTCGTGCAGCCTCAGCAGGGGGTCCAGCTTCGCGCGCACCGAGGGATAATCGGAGAGAAGCTTGCCCGCGAGGCCGGTGTCCGGAGTCGTGATCTCCCGGGCGAGGAGGTGGAAGAACTGACGGATGGCTTGGAGGTCTGCCAGCAGGCTCGGCTGCGCGGGCTCCACGGCAAGGTCGAGCCGCCCGACCGTCGCTATCTCGATAGCCTTGAGATCGTCGGCCCGAGTCATATCGAGCTTCTCCCCGTCGCAGTGCGCCGAGACTATGACATAACCGGCCTGGTCGAGCCACTCTTTGAGGCCCGCAAGAACCTCCTGCAGGGTTCTCTCGCCCTCGAGGGTGTAATCTATCCGGTCTAGGTTGACTCTGATTTCCACGATGCTACCTCACCTGCGGGAATAGTTCGGCCCGCGCGACACGGTCTGGAGCGCCCGACCCGCTTACTGGCCGGGTGTCGACTGGCCACCTCCGCCGAGGGATTGAATAGCCTTTGAGCTCTGTTGGAGGGAGTCGATCGCACCCTGCATTTGACTATACTTTTCTTTCAGGCTCTGCTCCTTGTCGGCAAGCTGGCGCTCCATGGAGGTGATGTCCTGTTTGGTCTGAGCGATCGACTGGTCGATGCTCGAAGTCCGCGTCGGGATGATCCCTCCGATGGAATTGAAGCCTTTTAGGAACTGGTCCGTCGTGTAGGCGACTCCGGTGTTTATCACGAGATCTCCACCCGAGGCGTAGCCGAAGAGATCCTTCACTGCGGTCAGGTGTGAAGACAGGGCCTGATCGAGCTTGGTCTCATCGATGTCGAGGTAGCCCCGCAGCTTTGCGGCGTCGTAGCCGGTGTAGGTGCTCGAAGTGTTCGTCGATATCCCGATCTGCGCGAGGAGCGCAAGGCTGCGACCGGCCGAAGTCTTGTACGGGTTCATCATGATTTCCTGGAGACGGGACTTCATCTCGGAAAGCGTGAAATCGCCCATGAACAGACCGAGCTTCTCGTGAGCGGCCTTTCGCTGCTCCGGTGTGTAGTAGGTGATCTCGTCGATAACCGCGGGATCGCGACTCGTGTAGACCTCAAGGTCGGCCAGCAGGTTGTTGTAATCGCCGACGAAGGTAATGATCGCGTCCTTGATCTTTTTCTTGTTTGGTCCCACATCCAACGTCACGGGCGCCGGGCTTGGAGCCTGGAGATTCAGGGTGACACCGGGAATGAGGTCATCGATGGTGTTGCTGGAGCGAGTTGCCTTGACTCCGTCGAGGTCGACCACCGCGTCGCTTGCCTGCGAGATCGCATGCACCGGGCTGTACTCGCCGCGGGCGTTTGGATTGTAGATCTTTATTCCGCTTATCTGGATTTCCCGGTAGGTGTTGAGGTTTCGTGCTTCGATTGCCTGGAGGCTCTGCACGTAATCGGCGAGCGGAATCTGGATCACCTGCGGCCCCGGGACATCCTTTAGGTCAGGAAGCTTGACGCTCTTACCAGCCCCTTGGAGATAGAGCACGCCGAGATCACTGACCGGCTGCGGGGGTGGGGGAGGGCTCCACGGAGGCAGCCCTGTGGCCGAGGGAGAGCTCTGAATCTTGATACCCTGGTACTCGATTCCGCCCGTGGGAGGGACGGAAGGGCCGGACGGTGCGGCGGCCGGAGCGCCACCTCCCTGCGGGAGGTCTCGCACGCTGACGGTGAGCTCGAGGACTAGCCCCTTCTCTGCCGTAACCGGCGGCGTCACCGGCACGGAAAGCTCCGCACCCGGCTTCAGGGTGATGATGCCGTCAGTTACGCCGTAGGTCTCGGGAGCAAGCGGCTTGGTCCAAGGCTGAACGGTGGATGGAGCGAGCGCTACGGTGCGCTCGCCGAAGCCGGTCTTCGCCAAGAGCCCCGATGCTAGGCCAAACTTGATCGAGTCCTTCGTGAATGTGAGGGTATTCTGCGCTCCGGTCAGCTTCGACTTGATGAGCAAGACCTGCGTCGTCGGGGTATCGTTGATGACCGTCGCCTCGAGAAGCCCTTGCGACCTCTGAGTGACAAACTGAGCGAAATCCGTGAGGCTTCCTCCCCCCCATTGGAAGGAGAGCTCCTTTTTCCCAACGGTGAAGCCGTAGTCTCCGGGCGGCACTGTAAAATCGCTCGGAAGGGAGGATGAGAGGAAGGCATCGGCGTGGGCAATCTTCTCGACGGTGATCTTCTGGGTGCCGATCTGCGCCTTCCGTGTCGCCGTTGCGGTCAAGGCCGCGGCGTCCGAGGTGGAGGCAACCTTGTCTTCGAAGGGATTGTTGAAGCTGTACAGGGTCTGACTCGCGTCCCGCACCGTGCCGATGGTACGATTGATTTCGAGCCAGGCTTCGCGCTGTTTCTTGAGCGTCGCCTCACGGTCTTGCAGCCTCGTGAGCGGGATCCTCTCAAGCTTCATGGCGTCGCTGATGAGCTTGCTGGTGTTGTACTGGTTGCTGACCCCGGGAATAGGAATATCAGACATCTCTCACGGCCCTTCCCCCGGCGTCACGAAGCTGTCAGATTTTCTTGTCGATCAGCAGGCCTACCGCTTCCCGGATTCTCGCCTCCAACCGCTGAATCTCCTTCGGGGGAATCTCCTTAATAACCTTATCGGTCCTCGTATCAATCACCTTTACCACCACCTCGTCGAGCTGGCGATTGACAACGAACTTCAGCTCCCGGTCGTAGAGCGGGACGGCCTGAAGGATCTGGTTAAGGAACTTTTCGTAGTCAGCGCGCTTCTGTTCTGCTCGCTGGGAGGCGCCTTCGTTCATCGGAGGCCGCGGGGAAGCCGGCTGAGCGGCCTGCGTTGTACGGCCGCCTCTCGGATACTGCGGCACTGCGTCCTTCTTCCCAATTCCCGGTATGTCCAAGTCCATCGCGTGTCCTACTGTGGAGAAAATGGAAGGGGGCGCGAGCCCCTCCCAAGCTGTTGCGTAGAGAGACGACGTCCAGCAGTCTCTCCACCTCGACTGAAACGGAGTTGCCGGTTGTCCGCGTTCGTCCTACAGAAGCTGCAAGACCGCTTTGTTTTTCGCGTTGGCCTGGGCCAGCATTGCGACGCTTGCCTGCTCGAGAATCTGATCCTTGACGAACTTGACCATGGCGCTCGCCATGTCGACGTCGCGGATTTGGGATTCTGCCGCCTGCAGGTTCTCCGCCGCGTTGGCGACCCCCTTCGATGCCATCTCAAAACGGTTTTGGTAGGCACCGAGGTTGGCCCGTTGTGCGGACACCTTCGTGAGTGCATTGTCGACGATTCCGATCGCTGTATTTGCCGCCTCGGGCGTGGAGATCGATAATCGTTCCGGCGCGGTCAAGCCGAGAGCGCCAGCGGTCATCGTGCCGATGTACACTCGTTTGTTCTGATCCATGTTTGCACCAACCTGAAACTGCATTATGCGCGGACCGCCCGACGCAAAGGCGCCGGTCAGCATGTTCAGGCCGTTGAATTGAGCCTGTGATGCGATGCGATTGACTTCGTCGATAAGCTGGGAGACCTCGACCTGAATCATTGATCGGTCCTCCTGGGTGTAGATCCCGTTTGCGGACTGGACCGCTAGCTCTCGAAGGCGTTGAAGTATGTCGGTAGTTTCCTGGAGATAGCCTTCGGCGGTCTGGATGAACGAGACCCCTCCTTCGATGTTGCGGACTGCCTGATTGAGCCCCCGAATTTGACTTCGGAGCTTCTCTGAGACGGCAAGCCCAGAGGCATCGTCGGAGGCCTTGTTGATGCGTAATCCGGAGCTGAGCCGTTCGATGTCGCTCGAAAGCGATTGGTCTACAAGTCCCAGCTGTCGGCTCGCAAACATGGCGCTCAGATTGTGGTTAATAATCATGTAACCCTCCTTGCAAGACCAAAGGGAGCTTCCATTGCTCCCTTTCCGTACCTGTTGCCGGCAAGGGGAAACCGGAAGAGCTCGGCCTCTTTCCGCTCCGTTACGTTTCCCGATGTACGAGGAGATCTCTTCAAGCCACCCTAAGGACGAGCCGAGGCGGCAGAAGATTCTCCCCGCCTACCGGCGGGTACGGGGAGGGTATTTGTCAAAGAGCGTCGCTGGAGAGCCCTGGCTAGCGGGTTCCCCTCCTACTTGAAAAGTTGCAGCACCACCTGGGATGTCGCATTCGCCTGCGCGAGCATCGCGGTTCCGACCTGAACGAGGATCTGGTTCTTTGTGTAGTCGACCATCGTCTTCGCCATATCGGTGTCGCGGATGCGCGATTCGGCGGCTGTCATGTTCTCCGCTCCGACGTTCAGACCCACCACTGCGTCCTGGAGCCGATTCTGGTAGGCACCCATGTTGGCCCGCTGCTTGCTCACCCTCTCGAGGGCCGCGTCGATGACACCGATGGACTGGTTTGCCTTGTCGGGCGTAGAGAGGCTCATGATGTTGTTGCCGGACAGCTGTTTCAAGCCGAGCGCCGTGGCCGTCATGGTGCCGATGTACAGACGAATTCGCTGATCCATGTTCGGCCCGATGTGCAGCCACATCGACGCCGTCACGACGTTTTGCCCCGTCGAGCGCGCGAAGCGGCCCGTGAGCATGTTCAGCCCGTTGAACTGCGCTTGCGAAGCGATTCGGTCCACCTCGCTTACCAATTGAGAAACCTCCACCTGGATCATCATCCGATCCTGACTGGTGTAGATTCCGTTGGAGGCTTGCACCGAAAGCTCTCGAAGGCGTTGGAGAATGTCCTGGGACTCCTGGAGATATCCCTCGGCGGTCTGGATGAAGGAGATCCCGTTCTCCGCGTTTCGAGCTGCCTGCTGGAGTCCCGAGATTTGCGCGAGCATCTTCTCCGAGACCGCAAGGCCGGAAGCATCGTCGCCGGCTCGGTTGATGCGTAGGCCGGAGGAGAGCTTTTCAATGTCACCATTGAGATAGTGTTCGCTGATGGCGAGCCTGTTCTGTGCAAACAGAGCGCTCAGATTGTGATTGATAACCATAGGTTCCTCCGTGAAGATCCTGAGGGCTTCCTTGCCCTCACAAGAGACCGGCCACAAGGGACGGCGGCCCGTGTCTCCCGATCGGTCGTCCACCTCCTTTAATTTCCGCTAATTTCTCCTACAGGGGTGGGGAAACCCTACCGATGATAGGAGTAGGCAGGTGTTGCCTTCCTGCTCTTGGGCAGAACAAACAGTTCACCCTAATCACAGCTTCGGCACCCCGAATCTTAATCTTTAGCGTTGAATTGGATCTATTTTTCTGAAGTCTCGCCGTGGAGAAAGGCGAGGTACTTGCGGGCGATCTGGTCCTCGGGCTCGAGCTCAAGAACGGTATGAAAGAAGCCAATGGCCTCGTCTCTGTTCTCCTGCCGCATGCTCACAATCCCGAGGTTGGAGAGTATCTTGACGTTCTCGGGCTCAATCTTGAGCGCGATGAGAAGCTGCCGGCGGCTCTCGGCGAGCTCGCCGAGCTCCATAAGACAGATGGCGAGCTCGTTGTAGGTGTCGGCCTGGTTGCCGCCGAGTTGGATCGCCCGCTCGAAGGCTTTCCGACCTTCCGCGTACTCGCCGAGGCGGCGATAGCCCCATCCGAGCAGGAACCACGCGTTCCAGACGTCCGGATGCATCTCGAGAAACTCCTTGACTTTCGCTATCCCGTCGCGCTCGCGTCCCATGCGAATGAAGTCGTATGCCTCTTTGAAGAGGTTGTCGAGGAGATCCTGTGACTTGAGCTCTTTGACCACTCTTTCTGCCCGGCGAATCCTTTCCGGATCGGACCCGTGGTCTATGAAGTGCGTGAGATGCTCGACCGCCTTTATGTAGTTGCGCTGCCGAAGGAAGAAGTAGGCGGCGTTGTAGTTTACGTCCGGAGAGTCCGGTGCAAGTCGAAGGGCGCGCTTGTATGCCCGGAACGCCCGCTCTGCATACTCGTCGCGCAACTTTTCGTTGTGGATCTGGTCGTAGGCCTCGGAGTGCTCTTCGAAGACGAGGGCCAGATTGATGAAGTTGCGTACGTCGGAAGGTACGAGGCTTCCAAGCGCCTTGAAGATCTCCTCCGCGAGGTCAAAGTCCTTGTTGTGCGCCTTCATGATTGCGGTTGCGGTGAGCTCCTCAACTATCGAAGGCTTCACCTCGAGGATGAACTTGCGGTAGTAGTTGGCGTCCGCATGGTCCGGCTGGTAGGCGAGCACCTTCAACATACCGGCGACAATCATCTCCCACGACAGGTCGGTGAGCTCCCATCTCTCTTCGCCGTGGGGAAGCTCCACCGGCATGAGGATCGAGGGATCGATCTTGAGATCGCCGATGGTTCGATCGAGGCTCTCGGGGATCGAGATGAAAACGATGTTCTTGAGGGGATCGCCGGGCTCAGAGGACATCAGGTCTCTCCGCTGCGGCTCTCGTCGGGAGGTGATTGTCGAACGGTCGTCAGGAATTCGTTGATGCGAACCTTGTACTCTAGGGGAAGGAGCGAGTCGTCGAACTGGACCGCGAGCGCAGCGATGTCCCTCCTGCCTTCGACTGGGTCGAAACGGATGATCCTGCCCGCGAGCTCGAGGTCCTGATTCTTGTCCTCAAGCTCAAGATGGAGGACGGTCTCCTTATCCACGAGGAACTTGCCGATCCCGGTGACGATCAGCTTCGCTCCCGAAAAGGAAAGATCGCGAACTATGCACTTCCGCGGCACGCCCTGGACATAGAGAATGGCATCCTTGGAAACCAGACCGAGCTTCCTCATCGATTCGACGGTAATCAGGATCCGGTCTTCCTTTCGACGCTTCGCATTGCTGGTGGCCTCGATAAGCTGACCGAGGGTTCCGATGAGATCGTCGGGCGGCCGCTGTGAATAGCTCAAGGAGACGACATTGAGCCCTTCGCTTCCCCCTGCATAGGGGCTGTAACCGACTACCCGGGAGCTCACATAGAAGGAGATGGGCGTTGATTTGCCCGGAAGCATGAATCCGAAGTGCAGCGACAGGACGTTGTTCGAACCGCGAATTTCGTTGAACAGCTCGCTCTTCACGTTCGCTATTATCTTTGCCCCGACCATCGAGCAGGATGAGATGACACAGGGGAGCTGCACGCCCAGGTACTTCAGAAAGATGTTCTTGGTGACGAGTCCGACAGTCTGAATGACCTCCTTCGTGAAAGTCACGTCGGTCGACTGATACAGCTCGTAGTACTTGGAGATTTGCTGGGCCGTGAGGAGAGCCATAGACAATGAGGAATAGTAGTGGTTTCCCTGGGCGATGTCAACTCGAGCCGCCGTCTGAGGATCACGGGACGGGCGCTATTCCTCCAGAAGGCTCTTGTCTATCCTCTCGATGAGCGCCTGCGTGATCCGCACCACCTCTTCCGACTCGTGATCGGCCGGCGGCTCGCGTCCTCGCTCTCTCTCCTTGAACAACTCGTCGGTGAGGAGCAGTCCGGTCAGAATCGCCACCCTCAGAGGATCCTTGATCGCCACCGAGGTCTCGATTTCTTTTACCTTCTTTTCCAGATATTCAACAATGCGGGCGAGGTATTCGCTGTCTTCGTCCGCCTGAATGGAAAACGAGGTGCCCAACAGGCTGATTTGAACGTTCCCCTTTCCCATGGAGGCTCTTTAGCAGGTTGTTGAAAGAGCAGAGGCGACTGCGAAAATCGGCATTCCGCTCGAACCAACTTCAAGGCGAGCATATGAGAAGTGCCGATTTTCGTGCTCTTTATTCATGTTTCAAGAACCTGCTAGAATATGTCGAGCTCGGCTTCCGGCTTCCCGGTGTTGCTTGCTTCCACCTCCTGATCCAATTTGCGCGCAGAATTGCCGGTGGGGTCGGCGGTTGGCCGCGGATGCTGTACGGTTGGCGCCTCGCTGTTTGAGTGCGCCCGCTGCTCCCGCGGCCTTGCTGCCGCCGCTTGTCCTTCGACGGGAGAAGGCCTGGCCGCAGCCGCTGCGGCCTGTGGCGCCTCGTCGAGATGGTCGAGCTCCGAGATCACGCTGACGATACCCTGCTCGATCTCGCTCTGGTCCTCTTTGAAATTGGAGATGAGCACTTCAAGCTCTTCGATCCGGTCCTGATACTCGGCAAGACGATTCTTGAGGGTGTAGTTCTCCTCTCGCAACTTGCTGATGAGCTCGATCGCGCGGTGTACCCTCGCATCGAGCTGTCGGATCTGCTCCAAGGTGACCATAGGCGCTAATGGCTCAAGGCTTTCTTGGCTTCGACGACGAGGGTTGCGAAGGCCTTCATATCCTCGATCGCCAGATTCGCGAGGGCCTTTCGATTGACCTGGACGCCGGCTTCCTTCAGTCCGTGCATGAGCTGCGAGTAGGTGAGGTCCTCTCCTCGCGCCGCCGCCGAGATCCGGGCGATCCACAACCCGCGAAAGTCCCGCTTCTTGGCTCGGCGGTCCCGGTAGGCATAGACCCCCGCCTTGGCGACGGCATCCTTGGCGACCCGGAAGAGCTTGCTCTTCTTGCCCCGGTAGCCCTTCGCGGCTTTGAGGATCTTCTTTCGACGATCATGTCGTCTCGTTCCGTCTACTGCTCGTGGCATGATGTGCTCCTTTCTTGTCCTGGCTCGCTTGCTTCAACCGTAGGGCAAGAGCCTCTTCACTCGCGGCGCTTCCGTGGGGCTCAAGATTCCGCCGTGGCGCAGGGCGCGCTTGCGCTTCGAGCTTTTCTTCGTCAGGATGTGCCTGAGACCTTGCTTCTTATAGCGTACCTTGCCGGTGCCGGTCAGCGAATATCGCTTCGCCGCCGCCCGTCTCGTCTTCATCTTCGGCATCGTTGCCTTCCTTATCCTTCCAGGCGTTCCGCCTGGGGTCGATGTGCTTTGGCAGTTCTGACAGGTCGTCTTATTTCTTTGCTTTGGGATTCAGCGTCATCGACATGAAGCGGCCTTCCATGGCCGCGCCCTTGTCCATGATGTACGATCCTTCGAGCAGCTCAAGAACCTTGTCGAGGACCACCCGCCCAAGCTCGGTATGCGCGAGCTCTCTACCGCGAAAACGAATCGTCACCTTTACCTTGTTGCCCTCGTCGAGAAACTCACGAATGTGGGCGGTCTTGAACTCGAGGTCGTGCTTCTCGATTTTTGGCTGCATCCGTATCTCTTTGATCTTGATCAGCTTCTGCTTCTTTTTTGAGTCCTTGATTCGCTTCTCTTGCTCGAACTTGTACTTGCCATAGTCAAGGATCCTGCTGACCGGCGGGATCGCCTGCGGAGCAATTTCGACAAGGTCAAGTCCAGCTTCACGCGCCATGGCGAGGGCTTCGACGGTAGGCACGACCCCTCGCTGATTTCCTTCATGGTCAATAAGCCGGACCTCTTTCACCCGGATCGCACTGTTGATCCGCAACTCTTTGACTGACAAACTCCCTCCTCTTGGGTCTTCCGTTCGGGGAAGATATAATTCGTAACAATACACTATAACATCGTGACTTAAAAGAGTAAAGAACCGCGGCTCGTCCGACGAAGCCGCCGCAACGAGCGCCTTTATGCGTAGCGTTCCAGGATGTAGAGCACCTCGGTTGCGAAGAAGTTCTTCGGGAGACGTCGAATCCGCTTTTCGCCTCGAAGCCCGATCTCGGCGAGGATCGTAAAGGAGCGATCCTTGCATACCGCGATGAAGTCGTTTCGGGTGCAAAGGTGAATATTCGGGGTGTTGTACCATTGATAGGGCAGGTGGCGGTTCACCGGCATTCTGCCGCGCATGAGCAGCTGTGCGCGGGTAAGCCAGTATCCGAAGTTCGGAAAGCTCACAATCGCACGTTTGCCCACCCGCAGCATCTCCTCGAGAACCATGATGGGGTTTCGAATGACCTGCAGGGTCTCATTCAGGACCACATAGTCGTAGGACTTCGTGCCATAGTCCTTTAGCCCCTCATCGAGATTTCCCTGAAAGACCGAGATCCCCTTCGCGATACACTGGATGATCATGTCCTCTTCGATCTCGACGCCGCGACCGAGAACCCCCCGCTCCTTGATGAGGCGATGAAGCAGCTCGCCGTCCCCGCAGCCGAGGTCGAGGACCTTGCTCCTCGGCTCCACGACGCGAACGATCTCGTCGTAGCTGATGTGAGGTCTATCTTCCTTCATAGACCGTATCCAGGAAGGAAGAGATGATCTTGCCCTGCCGCTCGGTCTCAAGCAAGAAGGAATCATGGCCGAAGGCGCAGGAGATCTCGGTGAAGGACACATCCCTGTTCGCCTTCATGAGGGCGAAGACAATCTCCTTCGATTGGTAGGTAGGGTAAAGCCAATCGGAGGTGAACGAGACCACGAGGAACTTCGCGCGGGTCCTTGAGTAGGCGTTTGCCAGCCCGCCGTAGCGCTCACCCAGGTCGAAGTAGTCCATCGCCTTCGAGATATAAATGTAGGAGTTGGCGTCGAAGCGCTCCACGAACTTGTCGCCCTGGTGGTTCAGGTAGCTCTCAATCTCGAAGAGGTCATCGAAGTCATAGGCGTAGGTTTCCCGCTCGCGAAGCCGGCGCCCGAACTTCGTGCGCATTGACTCGTCGGAGAGGTAGGTGATGTGACCCACCATGCGCGCAGTCGCCAGCCCCCTTGCCGGCACCGATCTGCCGTAGTAGTCGCCGCCGTTCCAGTTGGGATCGGACATTATTGCGCTGCGGCCAACCGCGTCGAAGGCGATCCCCTGCGCGGTCAGCCGTGCCGTCGACGCGAGGATCGCCGCGGAGCGCACCCTCTCGGGATACTCTACCGCCCATTCAAGCGCCTGCATTCCGCCCATCGAGCCGCCGATCACGCAGAGCAGGGATTCAATACCAAGGTGGTCGATGAGGACCTTCTGGACTTTCACCATGTCGTGGATGGTGATCACCGGAAAGGTCATGCCGTACTCCTTTCCGGTGGCTGGATTGATAGAGTTTGGACCGGTCGTGCCGCGACAGCCTCCGAGTACATTCGAGCAGATGATGAAATACTTCTCGGTGTCGAGCCCCTTGCCCGGACCGATCATGTTCTCCCACCATCCGTCGTGTTGATCATCGGGACTGTACTTCCCGGCCGCATGCGCATCGCCCGAGAAGGCATGTACGACGAGAATGGCATTGGATTTTTGCCCGTTCAGGGTGCCGTAGGTCTCGTATCGCACGGTGATCGGGCCGAAGTTCTGTCCATTGTCGAGGAGAACGCCCTCTCCGGCGCGACCGAATTCGAAGTCGCACGGCTGCACGATCCCCACGCTGTCGACTGATTCATCCATGGTAAACATCAGGGTACCGTATCCTAGATTGAGGGCACGCTCATGTCAAGGCGAGGCTGAGAATCCGGCACAAACGGACCGCTTGCGCAGGGCTCGCCCTTCTGATACCGTCCTAAGCCATCATGGTACTCTTCTTGCTTGGCTCGATTCCGCTCTCTTACGGCTTTCTCATGAGCCTCATCCTGCCTCCTCGGCGCTACGGAAGGGAGCTATGGTTCTGGTTCTTTCGCGGCATTCTCACCTTCATCCCTGCATACCTTCTCTTCTTGCTCCTTCGGACGATCGTGCCGCTCGCCTTCACGCCGCTGGGGATCTACGGCTACTACTTCTACCATGACGCGTTTCTGTTTGCTCTCATGAGCGTTGCCGGCTATGTGCTCATCTCGATCTATTTCCCACGAATCGGGGACAGGAGCGTTGGCGAGGTGCTCTCCTACCTTAGCGGCTTTTTCACCTGCGTGGCCGCTGCTGATTTCGTGCGGCACTATGGCGCGTTCAATCTCTACCTCTTGTTCCTGCTGCCTGTGCTCAGGATCTCGACTATTCTCGTTTTTGCGATCCTGCTGCCACGCGCACTCGAGCGCCGGGGTGAGATCCCCTATCACCACATCATCGCCGCGCTGCTCTTCCTTGCCCTCACCGCGGCGGTGGGGCTTCTCTATGTCATCCATTTCGAATGGATCTCGATCCTTGGCGGCATCGTGATCGCTGCCGGGGCAAGCGCGTTCTTCTGGCTCAATCGGGATTCGGTGTAGCGAGGGTCGCCGGAATCGGCGACCCCCAGCGGGAAAAATCAGGCTCGATTCGCCGACCCGAGCACTTCAAGATTCTTGTGCTTGTAAAGCTCTTTTAGGGCGTCGCGCGCCGGGCCGAGGTACTTGCGCGGATCGAACTCCGACGGCTTCTCGGCAAGGACCTTGCGGATGGCTCCAGTCATGGCGAGACGGCCGTCGGAATCGATGTTGATCTTGCAGACCGCGGAGGCCGCCGCCTTTCGAAGCTGCTCTTCGGGAATTCCGACTGCATCCTGCATCTTGCCGCCGTATTGGTTGATGATCTTCACCTGGTCGACGGGTACGGACGAGGAACCGTGGAGCACGATGGGGAAGCCGGGAAGACGCTTCTCAATCTCTTTGAGGATGTCGAATCGCAGCGGAGGCGGGATGAGGACGCCGTCCGGAGTCCGCGTGCACTGCTCCGGCGTGAACTTGTTGGCCCCGTGCGAGGTCCCGATCGAGATCGCGAGGGAGTCGACTCCGGTCTTGGTCACAAAATCTACGACCTCCTCCGGGCGGGTGTAGTGCGATTTTTCCGCCGAGACCTCGTCCTCGATGCCGGCCAAGACGCCGAGCTCGCCTTCGACGGTGACGTAGTCGGGACGACCGTGGGCAAACTCGACGACCTTCTTCGTGAGCGCCACGTTCTCGTCGTAGGGCAGGTGTGATCCGTCGATCATGACCGAGGAAAATCCGCTTTCAATACAGTCCTTGCACAGCTCAAACGAGTCACCGTGGTCGAGGTGGAGCACGATGGGGATGGGATAGCCTAGCTCCTTGGCGTAGGCCACCGCCCCCTGCGCCATGTAGCGCAAGAGAGTCGCGTTAGCGTATTTACGGGCTCCCGACGAAACCTGGAGGATCACCGGTGACTTGGTCTCGACACACGCCTGGATGATGGCCTGCAGCTGCTCCATGTTGTTGAAGTTGTAGGCTGGGATTGCGTATCCGCCTTTGACCGCCTTTTGAAACAACTCCTTCGTATTGACGAGTCCTAGCTCCCTGTAGCTGACCATTTCTTGTCTCCTTTGGTGGGCTTTCTCAATGCTATGTGCCGCTCGGGAGGGTGTCAAGGGGCGGTGGTGCCTCGAGGCACCCGCGAGCTGACGGAGGCGGCCCGGCTGCGACCGCGGCCGCGAACCGCGTCGGCGGTCTGAAGTTGCCGCGGTGCATCCCGCAAAGCTTGACCGCGCCAGCCGCCGGATGGTAGCCTTGGCCGATGCGATACCCGCTGACGGCCATCCTCCTGCTTGCCATCGGCCTCCTCGGCGGCTGTTCCGCGAAGCCCTTCGTTCTGCTGACCGATCCGTATTGGGAGCTCTACCTCACACAGAGCGGAGCGCTCGCGAAGCTCGAGGCCGGCGCGACGGAAAGGGGCTACCACCTCACGACGCGAAGCATCGACGTGACCGGAAACGTTCCAACCCAGCTGCAACAGGCGATCCCGGCATCCCATGCCCGGTTTTTTCTCTTAAGCCCGCTTCTCTCGCAGTACGGCGACGAGACGGCGGAGGCCTTTCCGCGGGACCGGTTTGCCTATTTCTCGGAGGAGGGCCGAAACTCTCCCGCCAACGCAGTCCGGTTGGTCTCCGACCCGGGCAAGGGATTCCATGAGGCCGGGGCATGGGCTGCCAGCTACGTAAAGCGGGAATCCGACAGGCGAGGGACCGTCCTCTCGGTGTGCGCCGTGTTTGCCGACGCGACGCCCGGCCGCGCAGAGGCCCGCAGGCAGTTTCTGGCCGGTTTTGCGACGGTCGAGGGGGGACCGCCGCTCCACGAGATCAGGGTGGGCCTACAGGCCGATAAGAATGCAGTCCGTGTCTTTCTCAACGATGCAAGGCTCAAGAGCCCCGGGCTCTATGTGTTAGCCTCGCCCGCGACCGATGGCTACAGCCTTGATCTCCTCAAGGACGACCGGACGCCGCTCGTCGTGGAGAACTGGGTGCCCGGTGCCCAGCACGGCGACAAGGTCGTGCTGTCGCTTGATGAGGAGATCATCCCGGCGCTGGCGAAAATAGTTGAGACTCTGAGTAATCCTGCCGATACTCGGATAAGGATTCCGTGGCGGCCTATTGCCACGGGCGGTGGTGTGTCCGGACGCGGGTAAGAGGCAGGTCGAGTTTGACAACAGCGGGATCGCTGTCTACAATCCTTCTCCGCCCGGTCTCCCGAGGGACGGACAACGAATAAGGAGTGTCGAATGAAACGCGGGGGGGTTCTACTCGGGTGCCTACTGCTCCTTGCGCTGTCAGCTCCGACAGCGCTTTTTGCCGACCAGTCGACGATAGATCTTCGGTCAATCGTCCTCGAGAACTTCGAGCCAGGGCCCAATCACCACGAATGGACGGCCCAGGGGAACCAGTACATTACGCCGGGTTTTCCAAAGACGGTCTACGCAAACACGTGGCCCGAAGCTCTCAACGGGGCAAATCCGTCCAATGCCTCCCAACTGCAGGCATTCGGCGTGAACGCGAAGTTCGATCGGCAGGGATATAATCGCGTCGATATCTTTCCCTATAAGAAGGACGCAAGCGGCAACATCGTCTCCGATCCCATTCAGATTCCCGGACGAGTGAAGACGCTCGATCTCTGGGTCTGGGGCTCAAACCACGACTACACCATGGATGTCGAGTTGCAGGACTATGAAGGGGTGGACTATGTGCTCTCGCTGGGTAGCCTCAACTACGCCGGCTGGAAGGATCTTATGGTTACCGTTCCCCCTTCGATCCCCCAGGAGGTCAACACAATCCCTCGCCTGCGCGGGCTCAAGCTTGTAAAGTTCATGATATGGACCTATCCGCGGGCGAACGTGAGCAACTTCTACATCTACCTCGACCAGATCAAAGTGCTCACCGACATGTTCGAGACGCGAATCGACGGTGAGCGTCTTGGTAACCCCGCAGAAGTGGAGAAGATCTGGGGCAGCCCGCAGCAAGGGAGTAAGCCATGACGACACACATGAAGATGCTCGGAGCCCTCGCGGCGCTGTTGATCGCCGCGGCCTACGCCTACGGCCAGAATGTCCAGCCGCCGCCACCGAATCCGGTCCTGGTCGGCCAACCGGTTGCGGCCCAGGTCGGAGTCGACACTGCCCAGCAGGCGCTCAAAGAGGTCAGTGTGACGAAGTTTGAAGACCCCGGGCTGTGGACGGGGAGCATGCCGCTCGACGAGGGACTCATCATGCTGCGCGGGCTTCCCGGCCACCCTGCAAACGCCAAGCCCATCCCGGATGAGCAGAAGCTCGGGATAGCGGAGCCGGACAACACAGTGCTTGGCGCGAAGGTCACCTTCTTCAAGCGCGGATTCAATCGGTTCGCAATCATGGCTATTCACCCGCTGGCGGTAGAGGGGATTGTGAAGACCGTCTCGGTGTGGGTCGTCGGCCGGAACACCAATCACGTCCTGAAGCTCGTCGTTGAGGATCAGGACGGGCATGTCGCCGACCTTTCCTTCGGTCCTCTCAATTTCATGGGGTGGAAGCAGCTCACCGTTGCGGTACCGCCGACTCTCGTTCAGAACAACTATCGAGTCAGCTTTATCTCGGGGATCAACATCCTCGGGTTTGTGGTGGACTGCGATCCTCTCGAGGATTACGGAACCTTCTACGTCTATTTTGACGACATGACCGCAGTGACGGATCTCTTCGGTCTGCAGCAAAAGAGCGCCGACGACATGTCGGACGCCTGGTAAGCCTTCCCGGATCTCGCGTCCGATCGCCCGCACGAACGGCCCTCCCTTCCAGAGGGCCGTTTTCGTTTGCGGCCGGCTATGGGCCGATCCCGAAGAAACGAGAGAAGTTCGACCGGACTTGAGCGACCAGCTCTTCGACAGCCATCCTGCGCAGGTTTGCTACGAACGCATAGGTGTGGGCTACGAGGGCCGGTTGGCACGGCCGCCCGCGCTCCGGCACCGGGGCGAGGTAGGGGGAGTCGGTCTCCATGAGCAGCGACGCGGCAGGAAGGCGCCGGGCGGCCTCCTGCATCGCCTCCGAGCGCTTGTAGGTCACATTCCCGGCGAAGGAGATAAGAAACCCCAGGTCAACGAACCGAGCCGCCGTCGGATAGTCGGAAGAATAGCAGTGCATGATCCCGCCCTCGGGAGGACGATGGCCTTCGATAAGGCTCACCAGCTCCCGGTCGGACTCTCGGTTGTGGACGACGATCGGAAGACCTGCGCCGGCTGCAAGCTCAAGTTGGGCGACGAAGAGGTCGCGCTGCTCTTCGGGGGTGCCGTAGTCCCAGTGGCGATCGAGCCCGATTTCGCCAACTGCGACAACTCGCGGCGAGACGATCTGCGTTTCCAGAAGGCGAAGGCGATCGATCAATCCCGGCGAACCGGCATGAAAGGGCGAGAGTCCCGCGGTCAAAAAGACTCGTTCGAAGGGGCTGAGGAGCTCGAGCCGCTCCTCGAAGCCTTCGGTGTCAACCGCTACGTCGACGGCAGCCGCGAAGCCGCCTTGAAAGCAACGCTCAAGAGACTCGACGGGATCAAGCCCCTTCTCGCGCATCGAAAGGGCGTGAAAATGGCTGTCGATCATGCCGGAAAGGACCGGGTCGGAATCCGTTTGCTTGACCAACATAGTGGGCGATTATAGTATGAGTGCCGAGTATTGCCATCAGGCTGCCGGAGTGGTGGAACTGGTAGACACAGGGGACTTAAAATCCCCCGGCCAATTGCGGCCGTGGCGGTTCGATCCCGCTCTCCGGCAGGAGCGATGATGGCTTGCGGGGGTTATCGTAGACAACCCGGCGACCCTGGTTTAGAATTGAGCGTCGCCGGCTCGTGGCCGGCAAGACACCCAAGCTTTCCGAAGAGAAAGCAAATCAGATACAGAAGGAGTGGGTATGTTCATTGATTATGTGGCTCTGATGCTGGTGAACCTGGTCATAGCCCTGGTCCTGCTGGCGGTCTATGTTGCCTTTCTCATCGATTCGGATCCGAAGCGGATTGCGCCCGGCTTTCTGCTCACCGGCTTCATCGCGATCGTCACCGGGTTCGCGATGAACTTCGCATGGCCCCTTCCCGGAAGCGCCAACATTGTGTTCGGCGAGCCTTCGGTGCTCCTTGGAGGGATCTTCTTCTTTACCGGCATCGCGCTCATAAGGGAGTGGGATCTTCTTTCGCTGGGTATCGCCGCGGCCCTCTCCGGGATTGTAGCGATCATTCTCGGGATCCGGCTGCTCGGCAAGGTTCCGCCGACGCAGGAGCCAGCCCTTGCGGGTCTCGGCTTCATCTTCGCGGGCATCGGCGCCATCCTGATGCTTCCTACCTATTTCCTCAAGAAGAGCGTACCGCTTCGAGCCATCACCGCTATCGTCATTCTGATCGCCGCGGCGATCTGGGCGATCACCGGCTACGCCTCCTACTGGGCGCACCCTGAAGCCTTTGGAAAGTGGCTGCCTGAGACGCTGCGTCACGCGGCGGCGGCTGCAGGCAAGTAGCGCGCGGCTTCAGCAGACCGTAGCTTAGAGAATGTGAAGTGGCCCGCCGTCTCGGCGGGCCTTCTTTTTAAGAACGGGTCCGAGGGGGCGTCCGCTCCGTCGGGACGCTATTGCAGCCGCGCCCTGAGGGCGGCGAAGTAATCGCTGGCCTCTCCGGCGTTGACCTCTTTCTGGGGAGTGTGCAGCTCGACGAGCCCTTCGGGAAGCTCATCGAGGAAGGGAGAGGGCGAAGCTTCGACCCAGTCCCGGAGGAGCTTGCGCTTGCGGCAGGCGGTAAGGTAGAGCTTCTGCTTGGCACGGGTGATGGCGACGTAGAACAGCCGCCGCTCCTCCTCCGTGTTCCCCTCCTCGACGGCGCGCAGATGGGGGATGATGTTTTCCTCGACCCCCGCTACAAAAACTATCTCGAACTCAAGCCCTTTTGCGGCATGGATGGTCATCAAGTTTGCCTTGCCCCGCTCGTCGTCATCTGCATCGTCGTCGCGAGTGATGAGGGTAATGCGATTGAGAAAGGAGAAGAGGCTCGGATTTTCGGTATCCGGGTCGCGCTCCCAACGCTCCATCATCTCGATAAATCGCGTGATGTTGCCGAACTTCCATCGGGCGACCTTCTCGTTTTTCTGGTATTCGGCGATCAGGAAGCCCCAGTAGTCGAGTCGTTCTACGAGCGACCTGACGCTTTCGGCCATCTTCCGTCCCGAAAGGAGGCGCTCGCGATAATGCTCGAGCATCGAGAGAAGGTCCCCAACCTCCGAGACGGCCTTCGCCGAAAGGGGGGAGTCGGCGGCGTAGCGGGCGGCAGAGAGGGCAGTGTAGAGGGAGCAGGACTGGCGGTCCGCAAGCTCGCGCATCGTTTCGAGAAAGCGCCGCCCCAGGCCGCGCCTCGGGGTGTTGATGACGCGAAGGAGGTTTACATCGTCGTCCGGGTTCGCAAGAACCCGGAGATAGGAAATGACGTCCTTCACCTCCTTGCGCTGAAAGAAGCTCGTCCCGCCCGAGATCCGATAGGGGATGTTCTCGGCAAGCAGGGCCTCCTCGATCGCCGCGGTCAGGCTGTTTGTCCGCACGAGAATCCCGAAGTCGTCATACGAAAGGCGCTCGCGCAGCAGCGAGGTCCCGATCATCTCGGCGATGAAGCGCGCCTCCTCGACTTCATTCTCCGGGAAGAAGAGCTCGATCGCCTTGCCTCCCTCGATCCCGGTCCACAGCTCCTTTTGCTTGCGGTCCTTGTTGTGGGCGATGAGGCTGTTGGCGGCCTTGAGAATCTGTTTCGTCGATCGATAGTTCTGCTCGAGCTTGATCTCGCTGCGTTCCGGGAAGTCGCGCTCGAAAGAGACGATATTCTGGTAGTTCGCTCCGCGCCAGGAGTAGATCGATTGGTCATCGTCGCCGACGACGCAGAGGTTGCGGTGCTTCTCGCCGATGAGCCGAACCAGCTTGTATTGAGCAAGAGAGGTGTCCTGGAACTCGTCGACCATGATGTAGCGGAAGCGCTCGCGATACTCTTCGAGCGCCGCGGGGTATTCCTCGAAGATCCGAATCGGAAGAAGGATGAGATCGTCGAAATCAACGGCATTGTAGGCCTTGAGATGGGCCTGGTACTCCTCGAAGAGCGCGGCATATTGTTTTGCCTCTTCGCTCCACCCTCGCCGTTCGCCCTTGATCCCGGAAAAGAGGTTTCCAACCTTGTAGATGTCCAGGGTCTCGCGCGGAATGGCAAGCTCGCGGGCTACCTCGCGGATGAGCTCACCGCGGTCGACCTGGTCGTAGATGCTGAAGTTCTCGTGGTAGCCCAGGAGCCTTCCCTTGTCGCGAAGGACCTTGACGCCGAACGCGTGGAAGGTGGAGACGGTGAGGCTGGTCAGGCGCTTTCCCGTGGCCTCTCGCACGCGATCCGCCATCTCCTTGGCGGCTTTGTTGGTAAAGGTGAGGGCAAGGATCTGGGATTGGGGAATGCCCTCTTCCAGCATGTGAGCCATGCGGTAGGTGATCATCTTCGTTTTGCCCGAGCCGGCCCCCGCGATGATGAGAAAGGGGCCTTCGATCGTCGATGCCGCCTCAAGCTGTCGGTTGTTCAGGTGCTGTGCAAGGTTCATGGTCCATCCTGTAGCTTCAGGCGAGTGTAATCATTGGCAGTGTTTGTGCAAGAGTGGCTCCGCCGACGCCGTCCGCCGGCTCGGGCGCCCTTCCGGGGCGCGGCGCCTGCGGGCCGAGGAAGGCGCCTGAGCCTCCTACTCGATCTTCTTGCCGATTCGCGCGAAATAGATAGGCCCCATCCCATGTGCCCTGTCCGGCCAGATCTGCAGCCCGAAGCGGGTGATCTCCGGCTCGACCTTGAGTCGGGCGAGCTCCGCTGCCTGTGCAACGAAGTCGAGCAGAGCGCCGCCGGCGGAGCCGAAGAAACGGGCGGCGAGCGCCGAGGGCTCTTCGACCTCAGTCTCGGCCCCCAGCCGCTCGACGAGCTTGGCGACGACCTCGTCGTTTTCGCGAGGCGAGAGGGCGCAGGTGGCGTAGAGCACCGTGCCGCCGGCCCTCGCCGCCGCGACGCCCGATGCGAGGATCGCGTAGGCCTGGATCGCGAGGTGACGCGTTCGGGCGGGTGACCAGCGGGCGGTGTGCGCCGGGGCGCCCACGAGATGGCGCTCCGAGGAGCAAGGAACGTCCGCAAGAACGCGATCGTAAAGCCCCTGTTCGTGGAGACCCCAGCGTGCGGCATCGTGGCCTGTCACGAGGACCCGGGCGAGGAGCTCGAGGGGGAGGTGGTCGGCGAGTACCCGGCGCAGCCGCGCGCGGCGGTCCGCCGAGCGGTCATTGGCGGTAAGGCTGCCGCTCGGTCCCGCGGCAAGTGCGAGAATGAGGCTCTTGCCCCC
>DAHUYW010000057.1 GCA_027306915.1 Spirochaetales bacterium
AAGAGGGGGAAGTCGATGATCCAAGCGAATTGAAAGCTCTTGCCTTCCGTCAGACCGAGCTGGAGCCCGAGCCTTGTTCGCACTGCGCCCAACGAGGTACACGCGGTTTTCCAGGAATCGGCCACCATAAGGATCAAGTCGCCTGGCCGGGTCCCGAGCTCCCGCAGGATTGCCTCCCGCTGCGACTCGAAAAACTTCGCGACCCCGCCGTCGAAGCCTTCGTCCGTGACCTTCATCCAGGCGAGTCCTTTCGCTCCGAAGGTCTTCGCGGCATCCTCGAGCTCCGCTATCTGTTTGCGCGAGTAGGTCGCGCAGCCCGGCGCCACGAGCGCTTTTACGACGCCCTTCGCCTCGAGGATGGTCTTAAAGAGCTGGAAGTCACTCCTCCCGGCAACGGCGGAGAGATCCGCCATCTCGAGGGCGAAGCGAAGATCGGGTTTGTCGGTGCCGTACCGGTTGAGGGCGTCGTCGTAGGTGATCCGCCTGAACGGGATATCGAGCCGAACGCCGACAGTCGTTCGGAAGATCGATTCGAACAGCCCCTCGACAAGCGCGAAGACGTCCTCCTTCGACACGAAGCTCATCTCGATGTCGATCTGGGTGTGCTCGAGCTGCCGGTCGCCACGGGCGTCCTCGTCGCGGAAGCAGTGGGCGATCTGAAAATACCGGTCGAACCCGGAGACCATCAAGATTTGCTTGAAGAGCTGGGGCGACTGGGGGAGGGCATAGAACTTGCCCGCATGGATGCGCGAAGGGACGAGAAAGTCACGTGCTCCCTCGGGGGTCGACTTGATGAGCGTCGGCGTCTCGATCTCATAGAAACCCTGGCCGGACAGGTACTGGCGCACGGCAAGCGTCACCTCATGACGAAGCTTCATGCGTCGCTGCATGGAAGGGGTGCGTAAATCTAGGTAGCGATACCGGAGGCGCAGCTCCTCCTTCGCGTCCGCCGCATTGTCGATCATGAAGGGAAGAACGTCACAAGTGGAAAGGACCAGAATCTCCCGGGCCGCCACCTCGATGGCGCCGGTCGCAAGGTCGCCCTTGACCATTGAGGGGGGGCGGCGCCGCACCGTTCCGCTCACCGCGACGCAGTATTCGAACTTCAGACCCCGGACCTCGTGGCGAAGCGAGGCGGGAGCATCGGCGTCGACCACCACCTGCGTGATTCCGTAGCGATCGCGCAGATCAACGAAATGGATTCCGCCGTGGTCGCGGATACGGTGCACCCAGCCGTTGAGGGTCACCATCTCACCGACACGAGAGACGCCCAGTTCTCCGCATGTGGCGCTTCTCTTCATCTTGTCCATGATCAGCGACTCTATCATCGAAGATAAGATCGATTCAAGTCGACACTTTCCGATTTGACACATTAAGGAAAGTAATGTTTACTTTTCCCCATAGCTTACGTAGCCCGGTTGGGCGATCGTAGACCCATGGTAGATGTCGAAAAGGTTTCGCTTCTCAAGAACGTCAGCCTCTTTTCGAAGCTCAAAGATCACGAGCTCGAGACAGTGGCCCGCTACAGCGGATATCGCTCCTTCCCTCAGGGCGAGAGCATCTTTCACGAAGGAAACGTCGCCGAAGAGCTCTATATCATTCGCAGCGGAGAGGTCGTAATCTCCAAGCGCGCCGGCGAAGACGATGAGTCGAAGGTGGTGGACATCGCTCGATTCGTTGAGGGGGATTACTTTGGGGAGCTCGGGATGCTGGACAGCAAGCCGCGCAATGAGACAGCCACCGCGACCCGAGACACAACGCTCCTGATCTTTCCCGATCGTTCGGTCAAGTTTCGAGACCTTATCGTGGAACAGCCCGCGGTTTTCGCCCAGATTCTTCACAAGCTTCTTGCCATCGTCGCCGGGCGCATAAGGACGACCAACAATCTTGTCTCCGAAAAGTCGCCCTGGATGCAGGATCTCCGCCGCCAGCTTCTCGGCGATGAGCTTACCGGGCTGTACAACCGCCTCTTCCTCGATGAAGAGCTGGCAGCCCTGCTCCCCGGCTACGGGGCGGAAACCAGTCTCCTTATGATCAAGCCCGATAATTTCAAGCTCATAAACGACACCTACGGCCACGACGCCGGCGATCGGGTTCTCAAGCAGCTCGCCGAGGCGATCAGGACATCGTTGCGCCCGGGCGATGTCCCGGTTCGCTACCGCGGAAACGAGATCGGCGCGGTGCTTCCCGGGACGCCCACCGAGAAAGCGGCGGCTATCGCCGAGGCGCTCCGGCTCGTCGTGCCTACCATGGACATCGCCGGGGCGACCGGAGGCAACAAGATCGTGGTCACGGTGAGCATCGGGCTTGCCACCTATCCGCGCCACGCGGACAACCACAAACGCCTCGTGGAGCTTGCCTTCGAGAAGATGTTCCAGGCGCGCGAGGAGGGAGGCGACCGGGTGAGCGTCGCCCGTAGCGATCCAGGCGAACGCCTGGCGGACCTGCCGGGACCTGCGGCGGGACGATCGTCGGCCGCGGGCCACGTCGCGCATGGAGGGGCGCCCTGATGTCCGCAATCACCCCTGACTTCCTGAAGAGCGTCGCAATCTTTTCGCTCCTCGAGCCCGACGAGACCGAAAAGATCGCAGGCTCCCTGTGTCACGTCGAGGTGCCCAAGGATTCGGTCCTCTTTCGGCAGGGGGACGACGGGAATGAGCTCTATGTCGTTCAGCGGGGTGTGATCGCAAGCTCGATCGAGCTTCCCGACGGGGGGAATCGCGAGATAGCCCTCTTCCGGACGGGGGACTTTTTTGGGGAGATGTCGATTTTCGAGGAGGCCCCGCGCTCTGCAACCTGCTACGCAAAGGAGGATAGTGTTGTCTTGAGCCTTCGGGACAAGGATTTCTTCTCGTTCATTTCCGCCCACCCGCAGATAGCCATCAAGATCATGTACCGGATGCTCAACATCGTCACTCAGCGGCTGGAAAACACCGGTGCCTTTCTTGCCGACATGGTCACATGGGGAGAGAAGGCTCGAAAACGGGCAATCACCGACGAGCTTACAGGCGTGTACAATCGGCGGTTTCTGGAGGATGTCATCCCAGACTATTTCCGCGCGGCTCAGGGCAACAACAGCTCGCTCGCGCTCATCATGGTCGACCTCGACCGTTTCCGCGAGATCAACGAGGCCTACGGCAACAAGGTCGGCGACCGGGCTATCCTGGAGGCGGTTTCGGCGTTCCGGCGGCATCTGTCGGAGAAGGACATCATTGCACGGTATGGGGGAGATGAGTTCACGGTGCTGTTGCCGGAGACCGGCCTGGATGGCGCCGCCGAGGTCGCCTGGGCCATCTGCCGTGACATCCGCGAGCTCACCTTCTTGAAGGAGGCCGGGGGGTCTATCAACCGGGGGACCACGAGCCAGGGGATCGCCTCCTATCCGGACTGCGCGACCGATTTGAAGTCGCTGCGCATCTCTGCGGATGAGGCGCTCTACAAGGCAAAAGAGGCCGGCAAAGATCGCGTCGTGTGCGCAGTGCCCAAGAAGTGAATGGGTATGGAGCTCATGGGATCATCTCAGAAAAAGAATATCGAGACGATCGCAGGTAAAAACCGAATCATCGACAACATCATTGAAGCTTTGGTAACGCGCGACCACTTCCTTTTGCTCGGACACAAAAACCCCGACGAAGACTGCATAGCCTCGCTCGTCGGGCTGGCGATAATCCTCAGCAAGTTCTCGAAAGGAACTACGATCTATCTGGGTGCGACCATAGCCCGCCAGTATCAGTATCTCTTGAACATCTGCAAGTACAATTCGATCACGGTGACAAACGGCTTTTCGCCGAAAACCGACCCTGTTGAGGTCATTGCGATACTCGACACGCCCAAACCCTCGATGATCGACGCGAGTCCCGAAATCCTTTCGCTCTTCGATGATCCCAAGGTCGTCAAGATCGAGATCGACCACCACATCGGCTCCGACGGCGCCTACTGCGGCGACGAGGCATATTCTCTCGTGACCGACGCGTCTTCGGCCGCCGAGCTTGTCGGTCATCTCGCCCTCAAGCTACACAACAAGCGCAAGCTCCTTGCGGATCACCAGATCGACGAGCTGTTTTCGAGGAATCTCGTCCTTTCCCTCCTTACCGGAATCATCGGGGACTCAAACATGGGTCAATTTCTCAAGTCGAACCGCGAGAAGCGCTACTACAAGATCTTCTCAAACATGTTCAACCTGATGCTGACGAAGGAGACGACGAAGGAAACCAATTTCGCCAACATGAACGATATTCACCGAGAGCTTACTACGCTCTCCGGACAGGAGGAGAGCTGCTACCGCTACATGATCGGCCGGCGGCGGGCCTTCCCTTCCATAGGCTACGTGGTGTTGACGAAAGAGGACATGCGCAAGCTCTACAAGCGCTACGACAACGATATGGTGGTCGCGGTATCGCGGACCGTCGTGGACGCCCTCGCGGAAGAGAGCGGGGGGCTGGGGCTTGTCGCCTACTACGACAACCCAAAAGAGTCGGACCTCGTTCAATTTCGAATGCGTCGAAGCCGTCTCTTCAAAGATCTTGATCTGCGGGTGGTGCTCTCTCGTCTCGCTATCGAGAACGGCGGAGGGCACGAGGGGGCGATAGGCTTCCGGTTTCCCTCATCTCAAGTCGCCGATATCCGGCGCTATGTGCGCGAGCTCCTCCCCAAGGTCCAGGAGATGCTCGCCGCGACGCGCGAGGCCCATCGGGTGCCGTAGGGCGCCATCAGCGAACGGTGCGGCACCGCGTGCATCCGAGGATTCGAAGGTACCTGGTTCCGTTTTTCTCCTGCATTCGCCCCACCACATAGCCGTCGGCCGTAAGCTCTTGCTTGCAGACCGGACAGCTTCTTGGCGGCCTCCGCGGGGATGCTCGGGCTGTCGCCGATGCGGTCTCTCCCGCACGAGGGGGTCTGCAGTGGGGGCAGCCGTAGATCTCGACAAAGGATTCGCCCGGCCCCGAGTAGACGACCGAGAGAACCCGTTCGCCTAAGCGCAGCGGAGTCTTGCAGAGCGGACAGGGCTTGCCGTACTGCGGCTTGGCGAACCTTGTGGAAGCTTTCCTCCTTCCGGCTCTTTCCCGACTGGCTCGGACCAGGATCGAAAGCAGCCAGGCGATGAGAATTACCAAGAGCACAAGGACGACGGCTTGGATGTGGGGCCCTCCGCGGATTGTGACTTCCGTGATGGTAAACCCCGTCCCTGCGATTGGCAAGGCGCCTCTTTGGGTTTAGAGTCTGGCGGTGAGCATGCTCTACGTCGTGGCCACTCCCATCGGCAACCTGAAAGACATCACCCTGCGCGCCTTGGAGGTCCTCCAGAGTGTCGACGTCATAGCGTGCGAGGACACCCGTCACACCCTGAAGCTTCTGAATGCCCACGGCATCAAAAAGCGGCTGATTAGCTGCCGCGCGGACAACGAAGAGCAGTCCGCAGCGGGGATCTGCGCCCTGCTTGAGGAGGGCCGCACGGTGGCCTACGCAAGCGACGCCGGAACCCCTTCGGTGAGCGACCCGGGCGCTGCCCTCGTGCAGGCGGTTCGGCGGGCAGGCTTCACCGTCGTTCCCATTCCCGGCGCCTCCGCCCTGGCGACCCTGGTAAGCGTCTCCGGGCTTCGCGAGAAGACCGTTACCTTCGAAGGGTTTCTATCGCCGAAATCCGGCAAAAGACGCGCGCGCATACGGGAGCTGCTTGAGCGAGGCGAAGCCTTCGTGGTCTACGAGTCCCCCTTCCGCTTCCTCAAGCTATTGACCGATATTGCCGATCTTTCACCTGAGAGAGAAATCTTCGTCGGGAGGGAGATGACCAAAGTCCACGAGGAGTACAGGGCGGCCACAGCGAAAGAGTTGCTCGAGGAATTTGGGACTCGCGGGAGGATCCTCGGAGAGGTTTCGGTACTTGTTTCGGGGAAGAAAAGGGCTTAGAATCAGGTTGCGCAAAGTCGATATTCTTCTCCAGGGATGAAAAGGTAGGGTTCTGGAATGACAATTGACAGACTTGGTCCTATCGATCCAGCCTCCCAGTTCAACAACGCCAGCAAGGGATCCAAAGCCGTCAGGAAAGAGACCTCCGATACCATTTCTCTCTCCTCTCAGGCAAAGGCCATGGGGGAGATCTACCAGGCTGCCGAGAACGTGAAAAAGGCACCCGACATTCGCATGGATCGAGTCGAAGAGGTCAAACGCAAGCTCCAGGATCCTGCCTACCTCAACGACAAGGTGATCGAGGCCGTCGCCGACAAGGTGATGGAGCTCTTCGATCTCTAAGCATTCTGCTTCCCTATTCCCCCCTTAACTATGGACGAGCTCTTTTTCTACGTGCCGACCCGAATCCTCTTTGGATTGGGGACGGCCGCCCGCATAGGTCAGACCGTGGCCGCTCTCGGTTCTCGCGCCCTCCTGGTGACCGATGCCATCCTTCAGGCGGAGAGGGCCACCGCAGGCATAGAGGAGCATCTTTCGCGCGCAGGGGTGAGCGCGATTGTGTTCGATGAGCTCGGTCCGGAATCGACCAGCTCCTCCATCGAGCGAGCCATTGAGATCGGGAGGGTCAGCCACGTCCAGGTCGTACTAGGCCTCGGAGGGATCAGGGCTCTTTCGGCGGCGAAGTGCGTCGCCCGGATGATTCCCGCCTCGAGGCGGCTCGACGACTACTTCGATCAGCCCGCAGGCGAGAGCGGGCCGTCGCTGCCCTACGTCGAGATGCCGACCACCTGCCGCAATCCGTTCATGCTCACCGACGGCTCTCTCGTGGTCGATGCCCGCAACCGGCGGGCGCACGTTCTCCGGGTCGGGAAACGGGCAGACTGGGTGGTCGTCGACCCTGAGCTGACCCTTTCGCTTTCGGCTCGATACACCGTTACGACGATGATGGACACCCTTCTTACAGCTATCGAGGCCTATTTTTCCCGCAGGAGCACCTTCCTCTCCGAGAGCCTCTGCCTGCGCTCGATCGGAATCATTACCTCCATCATGGACGATCTTTCCGACGATCCGGAGAATCGGGAGCTGCGGCTGCGCGCGTCGGAAGCCGGCCTTCTCACGGCGCTCAGCTTGACGATGAGCGGCCAGGGAGTGGGAAGCGCCATCGCCTATGCCGTCAACGGCAGGTGCATGATTCCAAAGTCGATGGTCGCTGCCGTCATGATCCCCCACGTCCTCAACCTCGCGATGCAAGCCCAGCCAAAGAAGGTCGACCGTATCGGCAACGTCCTCGGCGAGGAGATCTACGGCAAGCCGCTCAAGGAGTTCTCCGTGCGGGTCGTAGATGCAGTCCGCCAGCGGATGAGCCTGCTCAGGCTCCCGATGAGGCTCAAGGAGTTCGAGCTAGAGCTTGCCGACATGGCAGAGCTAGCCTCAATCGCCCATGCCCTCCAGGCGAGCGAGCCCGGATCGGAGCCGATGCCCGTGGATGAGCTTTCGAGCCTCGTGAAGCAGGCCTTTTAGGCCGGTAAGGTCGGTAGCGCGATGATCGCCCTCAGAAAGCTCGCCCGCCTTGACCGGGAGCTCCGGCTTCGGAAGATCGCCCTCGTGCTGCAGAGGTACGAGCTCGACCTGCGGTCGAGCCTTTCGGTCGATCTTGATTACCTTGCCGCAGTCGAACGCCTTCTCGCTTCGGACGCGCACCTGCCCGAGCGCATCAGGGAGCGGCTGGGCGGATGCGCGATACCGGCGGCTGCAGGGGAGACGCTGCGTCACTGCAACGATCTGCGGCACGAGCTGCTCGCTCACCTCGGAGCAGCGCCTGCGGAGTGGGACCTCATCTCGCCTGCGACCGGCTCTCTCGATGGGGAAAGGCGCGCCTGCTTTCCCGCGCGGGTCTATCTGGACGACATCCGCTCGCCCTTCAACGTCGGCGCCATCTTCCGAAGCGCCGAGGCCTTCGGCGTGGCCAAGATCTACCTTTCGCGCTCCACGCCGCTTCCAAGTCAGCCGCGGGCCCGGCGAGCCTCGATGGGGAGCGCCGAGGTGGTTCCGTGGGAGGTCGCCGGGCCCGAAGCGGTCGCCGACGAAGTCGGGCTTTTCGCGCTTGAGACCGGGGGCACCCCCCTCGAGGAGTTCGCCTTTCCGGAAAGCGGGACGGTCATCGTGGGCTCCGAGGAGGTCGGGATCAGCCCCGAGCTCCTGCGTCGGGCCGACGCGGCGCACGGGCGGGTCACCATCCCTCTTTTCGGGTCGAAGCGCTCCCTCAACGTGGCCGCAGCCTTCACGGTTCTCATGTACCGGTGGTCGACCATTCTTGCTCGGAAGCGCTGATCGAAAACAGCACCGATGCGGCATCACGTGCCTCCAGTCGCGGCGCGTCCCCGCCTGGCGGCGAGGTATTCGGCCCGCAGGCGAAGCTCCGCCCCCGATGTGCCCCTTTCACACCTTTTGTTGATCAAAGAGGGGATACCCTCTATACTCATTTCCTCTCGAGCACATTTGGAAGGAGACAGGAATGGCAGAAGTTTCGGTGGTCGGCTATCCGCGCATCGGTGCCGATCGCGAGCTCAAAAAGGTCACTGAGCAGTATTTCAAGGGGTCGATCACCGCCGAGGAGCTCACCAAGGCCGCCGCGGAGCTGCGGCGGGCGCACTGGCGCGTCCAGGCGGAAAAAAAGGTCCGCTACATCCCATCGAACGATTTCTCGTTGTACGACAATCTCCTCGACATGGCCGTCGCCCTCGACGCCGTTCCGCGCCGCTACCGGGAGCTCGGCCTGCCGGCGCGCGATGTCTACTTCGCCATGGCGCGGGGCTACCAGAAGGCGGGTCACGACGTGAAGGCCCTTCCCATGAAGAAGTGGTTCAACACCAACTACCACTACATGGTCCCCGAGATCGAAGAGGATACCCGCCTTCGGCTCATGCCGACGAAGGTGCTGGACGAGTACTCTGAAGCGAAAGCCCTGGGAATCGAGACCCGACCGGTCGTTCCCGGACCGCTTACCTTCTTGAAGCTGTCGCGGCTTCCCGCCGGAAAGGGCATTGGCGATTACGAGGACCAGATCGTCGAAGCCTACACCGACCTCATTTCGAGGCTGGCCGGCAATGGGGTCGAGATGCTTCAAATAGACGAGCCGATCCTCGTTACCGACTTAAGCACCTTCGAGATCGGGATCTTCACGGCCATCTACAGCCGTCTCCTCGCTGCAAGGGGGAAGATGAAGATCCTTCTCCAGACCTACTTCGGCGACGTGCACGATTCGTACGAGGCGATCACGAAGCTCGACTTTGACGCAGTGGGGCTCGATTTCGTGGAGGGCCGCGAGAATCTCCGACTCATCAAGGAGTCGGGCTTTCCCGATGGTCGTCTGCTCTTTGCGGGTGTGGTCAATGGACGCAATGTCTGGCGGAATGACTATACAAAGACCCTTGCCCTTCTCGACGAGATCCGGGGACAGGTCGAAGGCGCGCCGGTCATCGGTACCTCCTGCTCGCTTCTTTTCGCTCCTTATTCGGTGAGGTACGAAAAAGGGATGGAGGAGGGCTACCGGCGCCACCTCGCCTTTGCCGAGGAGAAGCTCGACGAGCTCCGCGAGATTGCCGAGCTCTTTGAGCTCGCGGATCGCAGCCGCGACGAGCGCCTCAAGCGCAACCAGGCGCTCGTGCGCGAAAAGGCGGACTCGAAGAGCTTCTACTTCACGGAGGTCCGCCAGAGGGTGGCGGCGCTCACGGAGCAGGATTTCGTTCGCAAGCCGCCGTTCGAAGAGCGCTTCCGCCTGCAGAAAAAGGAGCTGAAGCTTCCGGTCTTCCCGACCACCACCATCGGCTCCTTCCCGCAGACCGGCGACGTTCGCAAGCTGCGGAAAACCCTCCACGACGGCGAGATCTCGCACCAGGAGTACGTCGATCGGATTCGGGCCAAGATCCGCGATCTGATCAAGCTCCAGGAAGAGATAGGTCTCGATGTTCTCGTTCACGGGGAGTACGAGCGCAGCGACATGGTCGAGTACTTCGGAGAGAACCTTCCCGGCTTCCTCTTCACGCAGAACGGCTGGGTTCAGTCCTACGGGACTCGGTGCGTCCGCCCGCCGATCATCTTCGGCGACGTGAAGCGCGAGAAACCCTTCACCGTCGAGTGGATCACCTATGCACAGAGCCTGACGAAAAAGCCGGTCAAAGGTATGCTCACCGGTCCCATCACCATCCTCAACTGGTCCTTCCCTCGCGAGGATCTTCCCTTGCGCGAGATAGCCTATCAGATAGCCCTTGCGATAAGAGACGAGGTGCTCGATCTGGAAAAGGCCGGGATACGGGTGATTCAAATCGACGAGCCGGCCCTCCGCGAAAAGCTTCCCCTGCGCAAGGCGAATTGGAAGAAGGACTACCTCGACTGGGCGGTGCGCGCCTTCCGGCTCGTTCACTCAGGCGTCCGGCCGGAGACCCAGATCCACACCCACATGTGCTACAGCGAGTTCGCGGACATCATCAAAGAGATCGAAGAGATGGACGCCGATGTCATCTCGATCGAAGCGGCGCGCTCGGACCTCACCATGCTCGGCGTCCTGCGGGAGAACAACTACAGCCATCAGGTCGGCCCCGGAGTCTACGACATCCACTCGCCGCGCGTCCCGCCGGAGCAGGAGATTCGCGACGCCTTGGCGAAGATGAAGGACAAGCTTGATATGGGCAAGATTTGGGTCAACCCCGATTGCGGTCTGAAGACCCGCTCGATGGAAGAGACCGTGCCGAGCCTTAAGAATCTCGTGGGAGCCGCCCGCTCAATGCGATAGGGGGTGGCACAGGAGACCCCGGCTCCGCCATAATGCGCCATGGATATGAAGACGGTACTGGCGGGAGCAAAGTGCACGGCCTGCCGCCGCGGCGAGCCCCAGGCGAACGAAGCCGAGCAGCGCGACTATCTGAAGGAGCTTCCGGAATGGCTTGTAGCCGAGCGGGACGGCATTAAGCGTCTCGAACGACTCTTTGCTTTCCCCGATTTCCGGTCCGCGCTGGAGTTTTCGGTTCGGGTAGGGGAGATTGCGGAGGCCGAGGGACACCATCCCTCCCTTCTGACCGAGTGGGGCAAGGTGACGGTGACGTGGTGGACCCACGCGATCGTCGGGCTGCACAAGAACGACTTCGTCATGGCAGCAAAGACCGACACCCTTTACGCGCGGTAAGGCTCCGCCTCGAACCCTTTGCGAACGATGCAGTAGTACAGGAAAAGCTCGAGAAGGAGCGGCTGGAGATCCGCGCGAATGGTGCGCAGCCGGGCGTCGTAGTGAGCGACGAGAACAATGATGCGCCGAAGGTCGTCGAGGGTGTAATTCGAAAGCCCCGCGGCATAGCTTCTTTGGCTTCGCTTGCTTCGGATGCCGAGCTTGCTCCAGACCTCATCCTGGCCGAAGCGTGAGGCAAGAAGACTCTTGGCCGAAAGCAGGCGGCGGAACTGCCACAGGAGTCCCGCTATCAGCTGGACCCCGTTGCCCTCGCCCGAAAGAAGGATGGCATTGAGCGTCGAAAGCGACGCCGGGAAATCGGCGTCGGCGATCCGGTCGAAGAGGGTGAAGACATTCTCCTCCCGGCTGTGGTAGATGTAGGTTTCGACATCTCCGACCTCGAGCTTCTTCCCCTTGCCGAAGAAAAGCACCAGCCGCTCGCATTCAAGCCGCATGTCGCGGGTATTGTTTTCGACCAGGTCGAGAAGGAGCTCGGAAGCCTCCGGGCTTATCGTGAGCCCCTCGTGCGCGAAGTAGCTGGCGATCCAGCCGCGCTTCCGGTTCTCGAACATTTCCCAAAAGATCTTGCTCGCGCCCTCGGGGAGCGCCTTCGCCAACCGCTTGTCGACCTGAGTCTCGTCGCTGACCAGAAGGAGGGTTGTGTCCGAGGCGGGCGATTCGAGGTAGTCGAGCAGGAGACTCACCTCCTCCTTTCGCTTGATCTCGTGAGCGTCCCGGTAGCTGACGAGCCTGTGTCGGGCAAAAAGGGATCCGTTGCGAAGAAGGGCGATCACCTCGCCGATCGAGGTCTCGAACGGATAGTATACGTACTCCTCGGGCGGCTCGCCGCAGCGTTCAGCTATCGTGCTCTTGAGCGAATCGATGAAAGCTGCCTTTTCGCCCGCTTCGGGCCCGAGGAGAAGATATACGCGGGGCTCAGTCATAGCTGCGCAGAATGCACTCGAGCTTGCCGAGGATCTTCACGTTTTGGCTGTAGATGGGGGGATAGATCGGGTTTTCGGCCTTGAGCTTGACGCGGTGCTTCTCTCGAAAGAAGCGCTTCAAGGTATAGGCCTCTTCGTTGATCATGGCGACCACGATGTCGCCGTTGTTCGCGGTGGGCCGCTGCACGAACACTGCGGTGTCGCCGTCGAGAATACCCGCGTCCTGCATGCTGTCGCCCCTGACGTTCAGGGCAAAGTGCTTTCCCTTCGAAAGGGCCTCTCCCGGCAGTCGGATGTAGCGCTCGAGGTTCTCCTCGGCGAAAAGGGGGAGCCCCGCGGCGACGTTGCCGAGCACCGGAATCTTGACGAAGTCTTCTTTTTCGGCGGCCGGCTTCAGGACCTCAATCGCCCGCGAGCGGTTAAGGTCGCACCGAATGTGGTGCTTTTTCTCGAGAGCCTTGACGTGATCGTAGGCGCCCTTGACGGAGATGCCGAACTCACTCGCGATCTCTCTGATCGTCGGAGGGTACTTGTGATTCGCGATGAAGGCCTCGATAAAATGAAGAATCTCCTGCTGACGCTTCGTGAGGTTTTTCACTTCTTCACCTTGATCCCGAACTTCTTGATCTTGCCGTGGAGGTTGCTGGGATAGACACCGAGGATCTGCGCTGTCTGGGTGATGTTGAAGTCGTTTTCCTCGAGCTTCTGGACAATGAATTTCTTCTCGAATTCATCGCGCGCCTCGCCCAACTTCATGCCGCCGAACTCTCTCAGCGACACCGACTCCCCGTTCACTCGCTGCTCCCCCAGGTAGAATCTGACGGTCTCCGGGGAGATAAGCTGCTCGTCGACCATTATGTTAATACGCTGGACGAAATTCTTCAACTCCCGCACGTTTCCCGGCCAGGGGTAGCTCGCCAAGAGCTTGATACCCTCCGGCGATACGGACTTCGGCTCGGCCGCGTCGGGCTCCTTGAACTTTCTCATGAAGTACGTGACAAGGGCAGGGATATCCTCGACCCGCTCGCGAAGCGGCGGCACCACGATCGGAATGACGTTGAGGCGGAAGTAGAGATCTTCACGGAAGCGCTTGGCGGAGGTCTCGGTGTGAATGTCCTTGTTGGTGGCCGAGATGATCCTCACGTCCACCGAAATCGATTTCTCTCCCCCGATGCGCTCGAACTTCATCTCCTGAATGGCGCGAAGAACCTTGGCCTGTGCGCTCGCGGAAAGGTCGGCGACCTCATCGAGAAAGAGGGTTCCCCCGCCCGCCGCTTCAAACTTGCCCTTGCGACGCGCGACTGCGCCGGTAAAGGCGCCCTTCTCATGGCCGAAGAGCTCGCTCTCGATGAGGGTGTCGGGGATGGCGGCGCAGTTCACCTCGACGAACGGGCCGGCGGCACGGAGGCTCTGGCGATGGATCTCGCGCGCCACCAGCTCTTTTCCCGTCCCGTTCTCGCCGAGAATCATGATCTTGGCTTCGGAGGAGGCGCTCTGGCGGACGAGCTCCGAGACCTCCCGCATGGGCTTGCTCTGGCCGATCAGCTCGTCATCCATGAAGAGGGAGCTCTTGAGCGATCGATTCTCGCGCTTGAGGTCCTCGAGGGTGAGGGCATTGCGGACGAGGGTCGTCACCTTCTCGAGGGAAAGGGGCTTCTCCAAAAAATCGAAGGCACCGAGCTTCACGGCTCTGACCGCGAGGTCGATGTTGGCGTGGCCCGAGATGATGATCACCTCGATCTCCGGATACTCCTGCTTGATCTCCTTCAGGACGTCGATGCCGCCAAGGTTTGGGAGCCAGACGTCCAGGATGACGAGATCGATCGGCTCCTGCTTGAGTATGGCAAGACCTCCAAAGCCGTCCGCCGCGGTGAAGACCACGTGCTTTTCATCCTGAAGAATATCGGTGAGGACGCTCCGAATTCCCGGTTCGTCGTCGACGACGAGCACTCTTCCCATTCAAGTCTCCATCGGCAGGTCGAAGAAGAAGGTAGTGCCGCTACCCACCTGAGTTTCAAACCAGATTTGTCCCTTGTGGTCGAAGATGATGCGCTCGACGATCGGGAGGCCCAGCCCCGTTCCCGAGCCCTTGGTCGTGAAGTAGGGGTTGAATACTTGGTTGTGATACTCCTCTTCGATGCCGCAGCCAGTATCCTGGACCTGGACCCTACAGTACTGATAGTTGCCCTTTCTGACAAGGTCGGCCCGAACCCAAACCGAACCTTCTCCCTGGATCGATTCAGACGCGTTCTTGAAGAGGTTGGTGAAGACCTGCCTCAGCTGATCTCGATCGACGCGCAGGATGAGCCCGTCCGGGACCCCGTCGAGGTTGAAGTCCACGTTGCGGAAGGCCGGCTCGTGTATCGTCAAGACTTCCCGCACGAGCTCCTTGAGATTGACGTCGGTGAGCTGCGGAGCGGGAAGCTTGGAGAAGTCCCGGAATTCCTTCAGCATCCTGTCGAGATTCTCGACCTCGGTGATAATCGATCTGACTGCCGGCTCGAGGATTCTGTCGAGCTCCTCACGGCCCTCTTGGGCCTTTTTCAGTATCCGCTGCGCCGACAGCTTGATTGGGGTGAGCGGATTCTTGATTTCGTGCGCGATGCGTTGCGCAATCTCTTGCCAGGCGGTGACCTTCTCGGTCTGCATGATCTTCAGGCGAGAGCGCTCGAGCTCGGAAATCATCTTGTTGAAGGAGTTCACGAGGAGTGCGAGCTCATCGCCGGAGCGGCCGAGGATACGGTAGGAATAATCTCCCTGGGTAACCCTTCGCGTCGCCTCCTCGAGGTTCACAATGGGCCTCATGATCTCCTCGCTCAGGAGAAAGCTCACAAGAATCGAAAGCAAAAGCATGGGCAGTGAGAAGAACGAGAAGAACAAGACAAGCACGATTCGAAAGACCGCCCCAAAGCGATCAAGCTGGGTGAAGATCTCGCGGCTTGCCGTGAGTGCCTGAGCCTTCTGATCGAAACCAGCCGGCAGAAGCGTGCTCAAGACGACCGCATAGCGGTCTTGATCGGTGCGATAGATGCGGAGGAATCTGAGAATGCTCAAGTCTCCGTTGGACTCTTTCGGCAGCATCCCCTCCTCCCGGTTGCTCATGAAGGGCGGCTTCATACGGGCCCGAGGATCGCCGCGAAAGAAGAGCTCGCTTCCGTTGTCCATGAACACCTGGATCGCGGAGATGGAGGGGTTTGCCTCGTGGACTTCGGTCCAGACGCTGTTGGGAGACCGCCTTAGGTCCCGGAGCATGGATGAGAGGGCCGCGCTGTCGCTGAAAGAGGCGAGATTCGTGAGCTTGTCGTTGATGAACTCCAGGGCAATGTCTACCCCGCCCTGGAGGGCGCCCCTGGTCGGCGTGGAGAACCAGGAGTTCATCGTGGTGTTGATGAAGCTGATCGAGAGTATCCCTTGAGGAATCGAAGAGAGAAATGCAATGAAGGTGAAAAAGATGATCATCCGGATCTTGAGGCGGACTCCGGGTTGGCCGGTTCTTCGCTCGCGCATCAGGCGGAGAATGTTGACGACCAGGGTTCCGATGATGAAGACCGGAAGAATGACCGCGAGGGGAAACACGATGAAGTTCGAGAGGGTGCTTTCCTTGGAGATATCCTGAAGCACCTCGTTCGAGAAGAAGAGGATGAGGACGATGAGGAGGATGTAGATCAAGACGAGGCTCACGAGCCCCGCCACGCTCGAACCCGGCGACCGGGTCAGCTTCATCCCAATCCTCCTAGAAGACCAGGCGGGTTCGTTCCCACGGCGTGGTGTGCCGGTCGATGGGAACGAGCAAGGAGATCATGTTGAGAGGCGGGACGAGCTTTGTAGCGTCCACCTCGATGCTGGTCAGCATGTAGTAGCTGCGACCCGGAGGTAGCTGGATGCGGGTTGTGTAGTACGGCAGCGAAAAGAAGAACTTCGCGAAGGCCGCCGCGGAGCCAAGGCGATAGGAGCGATGGTCGCCTGTCGTAACGATGAACTGGTTGCTGAACTCGTCCCATTGTGCTTCGTAGGCCGGATGGCATTCGCCAATCAGCTTATCCCCCAGAAATCGGAAAATCCCATTCGCTTTCTGATAGACTCGGACGTCGAAGCGAATCTCGGATTTGAGCCCCTCCCGAAGTCGCTCAAGTATCTCCTGTGCAGGCGGTTTCTGCAACGAGAGCGACACCACCAGCTGTCCCCCCACGACTGCGTATCCGGAAGACTCGGTCGCCTCGCTCCAAGCCGAGACTGCCGAGATGAGGAACATGATTGCGGCAAGGGGTATCGAGGGGGAAACGGGGCGTCGCGTAGATCACCCCTCCTCGAACTTGTTCTCGAAGAGCCTCACGATGGCCTCCACTGCTGCGGTCTCGTCCTCACCGTCGGCGATAACCGTCAGCGAGGTATTGAAGGCGGCCCCCAAGGTGATAATCCCCATTATCGATTTCCCGTTTATCCGATTCGAGTCCTTTTCGAAGAAGACCTGCGACGCGAATTGGTTGGCGGTTTGCACGATAAGGGCAGCGGGGCGGGCGTGGATCCCCGCGCGGTTTTTGATGGTGACGACTTTTGAGATCATCTGGAATCAGTAGCTGTCTTTCTCTTGGAAGTACACTGCGCGAGCATTCTCGCTTTCCAGCCACTTGAGCACGTTCTGGTCGAATTCATAGGCGGAGTAGTAACCCATTTTCTTCAATCGCTCGTTCATCGCGGCGGTTTCGATGATGATGGGTATGTTGCGCCCCGGCTTCACCGGGACGATCAGCCTGGGAATCGACACCCCCAGAATCTCGACGTCGTTGTCCCCCGCTCCCATGCGGTCGTACACCTTCTGTGCGTCCCACTCCTCGAGCTGAACGATGAGCTGAACCTGCTTTCTGTCGCGAATTGCACCAACGCCGAAGAGATGCGCAATGTTGATGATGCCGAGGCCGCGTATCTCCATGTGATGCCCCACGGCCACATTCTTGCCGCCCCCCATTAGAATGTTGCCGTTTATGCACTTCAACTCCACCGCATCGTCGCAGATGAGACGGTGTCCCCGTTCGATCAGCTCCAGGGCAGACTCGCTCTTGCCGACACCGCTGTTGCCGGTTATGAGCACCCCGATTCCGAAGACCTCCACGAAGACCCCGTGTATCGTCTGCCGCGGCGCGAATATATTGCTCAAGGCTCGGATAAGCCGCACGGAAAAATCGGAGGTGGGCAGGCCGCTTTGCAGGATCGGACACTCCGCCTCTTCGGCGGTTTCCATGAACTTGCTGTTGGGTGTTATGCCGTGGGTGAATATGCAGCAGGGGATCGGATAGGTGAAGAGCTTTCGAATAATACCGGTCTCGTTTTCCCGGTCCAACTTCTCGAGATAGGCGCTTTCGCCCCTGCCGAAGACCTGTACCCGCTGGTAGGCAAAGTTGTCGAAAAAGCCGCTCAAGGTCAGCCCCGGCCGATTGATGTCCGGCTCTTCTATGGTTCGTGCTAGGCCGGAACGGGCTCCGATACATTTCAGGTCGAGGGCATCATGTTCCTTGAGATCGAGGTCAAGGAGATCGAGTACGGTGATCTTTTCCATGAACTATCCTTACCGCTCGCTCTACGAGTATACCACAGAAGGCCCTTCTGGCGCGGGGCGCCTATTCCTCCGCGGGCTCATGGGTGTGGGATGAGTGCTCCTGGATCTTTTCCTTCTCCTTGTGGACCTTCTGATCAAGCTTGTCAAAAAGAATATCCAATCCTTCCATTAGTCCGACTGTGTCGACCCTGAGGTGCGCCGAGCTGCCCCACCGAAAGTTGGTGGTGCATTCCACCTTGTAGCCGTTCTTCATCTTGGTGAGAGTGAAGAGCTGATCGACGATGAGGTCCTTGGCAAAGTCGAGCCGGCGCAGTTTCTTGTCGATGGTGTCACGAATATGATCGGAAACTTCGAAATGAACGCCTCTGACCTCTAGATTCATAACACGCCTCCCCACAATGGCTTTTGTGAAAGCTCGGTGGCCGTCATCCTTCCGGGCCTCGGTCTCGCGCAGCGGCACAGCCTCACGGCCTCACCGCCGCGGAAGCCCCTAGGCTTCCCGCGATGGTCACCTGCTGTACGACGATAGAATGTCCAGCTCTTTGCGGTACTTGGCGACGGTGCGGCGGGCGAGGCTGATACCCCTCCCCTTCAGGAGGTCGGCGATCTTCTGGTCGGAAAGGTGCTTTACCGAGCCGCTCGCCTCGATGATCTCCTTTATGATCTGCTTTACACCCTCCTTCGAGAAGCGCGAGCCCGTGGAGCCCGCTCCCGAGATTGAGTTTGAGAAGAAGTACTTGAGCTCGAAGATTCCCCACTCGGTCTGGACGTACTTGGCGTTGGCGATTCGCGAGACCGTGGTCTCATGAACCGACACCTCGTTGGCGATGTCTTTCAGCGTGAGCGGCACAAGGTACTTCGGCCCGCGCAGGAAGAAGTCCCTCTGGAACTCAACGATAGCCTTGGCAATCTTGAGAAGGGTCTCGTTGCGCTGGGTGATGCTTCTGATGAACCAGCGGGCATCCTTGAGGCTGGACTTGACGAAGCTCTTGAGCTCCTTCTGCGGCTTCTTCTCCTTCTCCTTGAGGATGTCGGTGAAGAAGGGGCTGACTCCGAGGACGGGGATCTCTTCATCGTTGAGGATGATAACGAACTCCCCTTCCTTCAGCTTGATCATAAGATCCGGGATGACGTAGGTCGGCGCCTCGGTCGAGTACTGCCTGCCGGGGAAGGGGTTCAGCGTCTTGATGCAGCGA
>DAHUYW010000058.1 GCA_027306915.1 Spirochaetales bacterium
CATCGCGAAGGTCAGGACGTCCCGCTTCTCAAGCGGCTTGTCCGGCTCGTCGGTCACCGGAAACTCCTCCGCGTACTCCACGTGCTGCCTCCCCTCCCGCCTGAGCCAGCCGATCGCCTTGTTGTGAGTGATTCGCACGAGCCAGCCCTGCAACTTCGTCACGGTCAGCCGCGGGCATACGCAAGGCCGTGCCGCGGCCGAAACGAGGGAGCGCTCGGCAAGAACGATGATTCCGTGCTAAGTTATACGCTGCCTAGTCCACTTGGGGTGCAATGAGTTGTCGCCGAACAGGTCGTTGACGATACCGTCTATGCGGACGACGACGCCGCCATGAGCAGAGTGGGGCCGGTTCTTCTCTCGCTTCCCGGGCGGCGATGTGCCTACCGCCGGTACTCCAGCGCTTGGAGCCAGGGGCAGCAGTTCACCATACGAACGGCCGTGGCATCCTCGTCACCACGTCCAACGGCGTCACCCGCGCAGGCGTCGGCGGGAACCACGCAGGTGTAGGTGCCAGGTGACGACCGGGCTCGACGTAAAGAGGCTGCGCAAGCCGCTCCTGTGCTTGGCTTTGTTCTCTTTGTCGGTAGGGATGTACGCGCAGACCTTCGCCCCGACACGCTTCCCTCATCAGGGCCCTCAGTACGTCGACTCGAATGCGATGACCCAAAACTGGCTCTATTCGGGCGCCAATACGGCTACCGGGGATTACACCGGCGCCAACGTCGTCTTCTTTTCGGTTCCCGACACGACCACGAGCACCCTCTACTTCGCGGTCAGGAACCCCGATGTCGACGCAGACGCTACCCTGGCGAACAGCGAGCCGGACCTTTCGGTAGCCAACGGACCGCCCTGGGTCAACTACACGCTCATCGGCGGTACGGGCGCCTATTCGGCCGCCGCAGGCCAACACTTGACCTACGCCAACGCAAACAGCGGCGGGACGGTGCTCGACACGATTGCCGGCAGCAGCTATACGGGGGCATTTCGCGTCGGAACCTGGGTGTACTTCAATGGCGTCTTGCCGAAGCAGGGTGAGCACATTGGAAACAGGTACTACTTTCGTCTGACTGCGGTAACGCCTGGGTACGGCGTGCAGGAGTTCAAGCACTGCTATCAGTTTGACGTCTCGCTCGCGAACAGCGGCACACCGACTGGGCTCTCGAGCGGCTACGCCTTCAGCTATGACATCACCTTCGCCCAGCTCTCCGCTGCCGTTTCAACGGCAGAAACCTGGGACTTCTACCCCTTCGTGCCGTACGGTTCGGGAAGTCCGATGACCGCGACGACCAATGCCTTCAACTACGCCGGCAGCAACACTATTGTGGTCAATGCGTGGGACGACAACCTCGGTGTCTCCCAAGGGGTCGCCGGCTTTCCGATGGGATCCGGCACCGCGACGAATACCTACACGGTTTCCTCCGCCCAGACCAACGCGACCTGGCATCTCCAAATCGCGACAACCGGCAATCTAGGCGGGCGCGCTTCGGGCGCCGCGGAGCTCTACTTCTCCGTCGGGGGGAAGCTTCTGCCGATCTACACGACCCCCTACTCCGGACCGGCGCCCGATCACTTTGTCTTGAGCCCGTCGAGCTCGAGCGGCCTGACCGGCACCAATCTGTCCTACCGGGCGCAGCTCGTCGATGCGGGCGGCAATCCGCTCAGCTACATTGCCACCGTCAAGGTCGCGACGACGGGAGGCGCCCTGATCAACGGAGTGTCGGGGACACAGACCCTGACAACCGACACGACGGGCGGCGTGAACTTCACCGTCAGCGACGCACCCGCGGAAACGGTCAACCTCGGCCTCACCTCCGACGGCACGGGCGGCACGACGAGCCTTCCGGGGGTCGACGGGAGCGCGACCGCGGCGTTCACGACCAATCCCAATCCGACCGTGAGCAGCGCGAATGATTTGACCTTTGCCCAGGGAAGCACCGCCAATCAACCCGTGATAACGATCTCGGCGAACGGAGGCACCCGGCTCACCACGAACGGAATCAAGATCCAGATTCCGTCGAGTCTCTCGGCCAACTTCGGCACGACGCCGCCCAATGCGGTGCTGACCGCGGGAACGGGCACCCTGGGCACCCCGACGGTTTCTGGGAACGTGGTGACGATCCCCATAACCGCAGCCTTGAGCACCCATGCGGTCGTCACGGTCGGGTCGGTCACCCCGATCTCCTATACCTCCACCAACTCGGCATCCTCGGGCTTCCTGCAGCTTTCCTTCGACGGAGGAGCGACCTATCCGGTGAGCGACAACAAAATCGTGGTGGTCCAGGCGCCGCTCTACACGTGGAACGGCTCGACCTCGACGGCCTGGAACAACGGGTCCAACTGGACGCCGGCAATCGCCGGCGGGCCTCCGACCACGGCGAACGTGCGCATCTCCGCCGCTCCCCTGTACCCGATCGTCACCACGACGACCGGCAACGGCGGCGGCTCGACCATCACTGCGAACAATCTGATCGTCGACGCGGGTGCTTCGCTCACGCTGAATGGAGCGACTGCCATCACCGTCAACGGGGCCTTCTCCAACTCCGGCACCTTCACCTTGAACGGCAACGAGAGCGTCAACCTCACCAATTCGACCGCGACCGGAACGGTGGTCTACGCCGGAACCGGAAGCTACACCGGGCTCGCGATGGGAACGAGCTACTACAACCTCACCGTAAGCAGCGGCACCTACACCTTAAGCTCCAACATCACCGTCAACGGAAACGTCACCCTCTCGGGGGGGACGGTCAGCGCCGGCTCGCAGACGATCGGCCTCTACGGGAACTGGACCGACAGCGGGGGAACCTTCACGGCGGGTTCCTCGACCCTCCAGCTCATGGGAACGAGCACGTCGGTGATCAGCGGGGCGGTCGCGCCGAACGGCTTCAACGCTTTCACGTGCACCGCCGCCGGCAAGAGCATTCAGTTTGCGACCGGCACCACGCAAACCCTCGGGGTCCTCACGATCACCGGATCACCGTCTTCCAACATTTCGCTCGCCGGCACAAGCGCCGCGACCTGGACGATCAACGTTGCCAGCAGCAGCGTCTCGTACGCAAACATCGCCTATTCGACCGTGAGCCCGGGACAAACGGCGTACTATTCCACGAACTCCGGCAACAACAGCGGATGGACCTTTCAGTCGTTCACGGCGTGGACGGGCGGCGCCGGCAGCACCTCGTGGGCGACCGCAGGGAACTGGAGCAATGGGGTCCCGTCGACCGGCGTCAACGTAACGATCAACCCCGCCTCCTATCAGCCGGTTCTCGCCGCCGCGACGGCGAGCCTCGGCAGCCTCACGATCGCATCGGGGGCGACGCTCGACCTATCCGGCTTCGGCACCGGCCTGAATGCATCGGGCACGATGACGGTCAACGGAACCCTCAAGATGCAGGGTGGGGAAACCCTGACGAACGTCACCGGTATCACGGGGACCGGCACCGTTCAGCTCTACGGGACCGGGTCCTACACCGTGCCGAGCTTCTCCTACTACGCGCTGACCGTCAGCGCGGGCGGGATCTTCAACCTCGCAAATCCGCTCATCGTAGCAAGCAACCTCACCGTCTCCGCCGGAACGCTTGCGGCGGGGGCAAACAGCATCACCGTCGGAGGGAACCTCAACTTCAGCGGGATCACCGCCTACTCCGGGAGCGGTCTCGTGACGATGGACCCGTCCACGACGGCGACGCTGCGCTCCGGGGGCCAGACGCTCCCCGCTTTGACCGTCAGCTCGGGAAGCGTAAGCCTGGGAGCGCCCTTGACCCTTTCGGGCAACCTGTCGATTTCCTCCGGCGCGACGCTCAACGGCAGCAGCTCGACCCTCAGTGTCGCCGGAACCTGGGACAACCTTGCCGGCGCAACGGGCTTCTCCGCGGGGACGGGCACTGTCAGCCTCACGTCGACGACGAGCCAGCAGGTGCTCGGATCGACCTCATTCAACAATCTCTCGTGCACCGTCGCGGGCCAAACCATGCAGTTCGCGGCGGGCGCCACACAGACCGTCACCGGGACCTTCACCGTCACCGGCACCCCCGCCGGCACGATCAAGCTCCTCAGCACGAGCTCCGGAAGTCAGTGGTTCATCAGTGCCGCCGCCTCGAGCATCGCGTACGCCTGGGTGCAGGACAGCGGGGTCACCGGCGGCGCCAACATCGGCACGACCGCCGACAGCAGTCACAATAACGGAAACAACACGACGAGTCCGCCCACGACCCCGGGGTGGGTCTTTCCGTCGGCCTCTTCCATTTCTTGGACCGGTGGCACGAGCACGAGCTGGAACGTCGGCTCCAACTGGAGCTCGGGCTACGTTCCGAATTCCGGCGATACGGTCACGGTGAACAATGTAGGCGCTCAACCGGCAACGCTGACCGCCAACGTCACCCTGGCAGGCCTCACCGTCGGGAGCGGAGCAACCGTCGACCTCGCGGGCTACGCGCTCGCCGCAACTGGCAGCGCAAGCCTTGGCGGAACCGTTGGAAACAGCTCCGGAAGCACGGCGAGCTTCACCGTGTCGGCGGGAGGCTCCACGACGGTGACGAATACCGCGTCGATTTCAGGCGGGGGCAATCCGGTCACTATCTCGCTCGGAGGCACCGTGAACGGCGGATTCGGCCTCACCCTCAACGCGGGATCGAGCACGGTGAGCATAGCGGGGACCGTCGGCGGCACGACCCCGCTTGCCTCGCTGACGGTAAGCTCGACCAATGGGGCAGCAAACGCGATCGATCTCCAAGCGGTGACGACGAGCGGCGCTCAGAGCTATAGCGGCGCGCTCACCGTCGCCGGGACACTGACGGTGAACACGGCAGGATCGGGCGTCTCGGTGAGCGGGGCTACCACGATAGTAGCGGGAGGCGGGACGATCACGCTTACCGGAAGCAGCTCGGGCAACGTCGTCAGCATGGGGAGCGTGAACGGAGCTCAGCCGCTGTCGATCACGGCCGGAGGCGGATCCGTCGCTCTTGGAGTGGTCGGAGGCACCGTCTCGGTCAGCTCGGTATCCGTCGGCGGGACAACCGCTCCGACGATTGGAATCCAGAGCGTCACGTCAGTGGGAACGCAGAGCTACGGCGGCAGCGTGACGCTGGGGGCGAGCGCGACACTGACCACGACGAACTCGAACGTGACCCTGAGCTCCACGGTGAACGGCACGAGCGCGGGAGCGCAGGGGCTCACGGTGAGCGCGGGGAGCGGCCTGGTGAGCATCGGGGGAGCGGTCGGCGGGACGACAGCGCTTTCGACGGTAAGCCTCACATCGAGCGCGGCGGCGGCGAACGCGATCACGATGCAGAGCGTGACCACCTCGGGGGCGCAGGGCTACACCGGCAACGTCACCCACGGGGCGAGCGCGACGCTCACGACCACCAACAGCAACGTCACCTTCAGCGCCGGGGTCAACGGGACGGCCGCCGGGACACAGGGGCTGACCGTGAGCGCGGGAAGCGGACTGGTAGGCTTCGGGGGAGCGGTCGGCGGGACGACCGCGCTGGCGTCGCTGTCGGTAACATCGAGCGCGGCGGCCGCGAATGCGATAACGATCCAGAGCGTGACGACCGCGGCGGTGGGCGGGACCCAGAGCTATACGGGAAACGTGACTCTCGCCGCGGCGGCGACGCTTACGACGAACAACAGCGCCGTGACCTTCGGCGGGACGGTCGACGGGACGGCGGCAGGTGCCGACGGGCTGACGCTGGCGCTTGGCAGCGGGACGGCGAGCGCGGGAGGCACGATCGGCGGGACGAAGGCGATCGGGGCGCTTGTGCTGACCTCGGGCACGCTGGCGATGGGGAGCTACGGGCTGTTCGTGGGGGGCAACGTGTCGCGTACCGGCGGGGTATTGACCTCGGGGGCGATGGTGACGCTGAACGGCACGGCGGCCGGGCAGACGGTCGACTTCACCGGCGCGACGCTCACGAGCCTGACGGCGGACAACACCTACGGAACCGCGCCGCAGGTGACGCTTGCCTCGGCGGTGACGCTGCCGGCGGGCGGGGTGTTCAGCGACACGGCGGGCACGCTCAACATGAACGGCCATGCGATCGCCGTGGGGGGGACGGCGAGCCGGGGGGCGACCATCGAGAACACGGGGGCGGCGGCCCTCTTCTCGGTGACCGGAGCGACGACGTTGACGGGCAACGCGTCGATCACGACCAATGGAGCCAACGCAACGTTCGGCTCGACGGTGCAGTCGCCGACCACGGCCTATTCGCTGTCGGTGACGAAGGCTGGTGCGACGCTGACCTTCGGGGGGGCGGTAGGAGGGGGAGGCAATCCGCTCTTAAGCCTGACGACGGATGCGGGGGGCACGGTTGCGCTGAACGGCGGGGCGGTGACGACGACCACGACGCAGGGCTACGGGGGGCCGGTGACGCTGGGGGCCGCGACGACGATCAGCACGACGAACAGCAACGTCACCTTCAGCTCCACGGTGCAGTCGCCGACGACGGCCTACGCCCTGGGCGTGACGAAGGGCACCGGGACGCTGACCTTGAGCGGCGCGGTGGGAGGCGGGGGCAATCCGCTCTTGAGCCTGACGACGGACGCGGGAGGCACGGTTGCGCTGAACGGCGGGGCGGTGACGACGACCACCACCCAGGGCTACGGGGGGCCGGCAAGTCTGGGGTCGGCGGCCACGACGCTGACCACGACGAACAGCAACGTGACCTTCAGCGGGACGGTGGACGGGGCGGCGGCAGGGGCCGACGGACTCTCGGTAGCCGTGGGCGGCGGGCTGGTCAGCTTCGGCGCGGCGGTGGGTGGGACCATACCCCTCGCCTCGTTATCGGTGACGTCGAGCGCCCCCGTGGCGAACGCGATCACGATCCAGAACGTAACAACGTCGGGCGCCGCGCCGACCCAGCAGACCTACACGGGCGCGGTCACCCTCGGCGCAAGCGCGGTGTTTACGGCGAACAACGGCGCTATCAAGTTCACTTCGACGATCGACGCGACAACAGCAGGCGTTGAGGGTATCACCTGCGCGGCGGGAACCGGGACGGTCACCATAGGGGGAGCGATCGGAGGGTCGACTCCCATCGGGAACCTCACGATCAACTCCGGCAGCGTCGCCTTCGGAGCAAACAACGTCACCCTCTACGGGAACTGGACCAATGTAGCAGGTTCTTTCAGCTTCACCTCCGCCGCAACCGTCACCTTTGAGACCGGTGCCGGTGCCGGCACTCCGACGGTCACGAGCTCGGGCTCCTCCTTTGCGAATATCACGATCTCCAAGGGATCCGGAACGGGAACCGCCTTGTCGACCACCGATGCCCTCTCCGTCACGGGAACGACTGGGGTGCTCTTGAGCACCGCGAACGACTCGCTGAACGTCGAGAGCTACAGCTTCACGATCAGCAAGCTCTCCTTCAACGGCGCGAACGGCACGTTCCTTCTCTCCGGCAACCAGCCTACACAGTCGATCACGAGCTTCGACACGGCAAGCGGGAGCGTGGAGTACGAGGGAGGGGTGACGGCGAACATCGCAATTTCCACCGGGCCCGCCAACACCTTCTACAACCTCGTCATCAACAGCCCGGGAGGAAGCTACACCCTTACCAGCTCGATAACCGTAGAGAACAATCTCTGGATCCTTGCGGGGGCACTCGCGGCAGGCAGCAGCTCCATCACGCTTGGCCACGACTGGAACAAGGCGGGCGGGCCGTACGGGAGCTTTGCCCCCGGGACTGGAACCGTCACCTTGGACGGCGCGGTGAACTCGGGGCTCAGCCCCGCCTACACCTACACGATCTCGGGCAGCAACAGCTTCTATCGTCTGGTGTGCGACTATACCCTGGTTTCCCAGAACGCCGGAGCGACGATCGACATCGAGGCGGGGACGACGCAGACAATTCTCGCCGGAGGGGGCTATCTCGATGTTCAGGGCAGGGTCGATAGCCCCGTGGGGAACTATGCCGGAAACTGGATCACCGTTCAATCAACGTCGCCTCCGACCCAGTGGGATTTCAACCTGACGAACGGTGCCGCCCTGAATCTTCTCAAATACGTCACGATTCGGGATTCCAGGGCGACGCCCAACAACGTGCCGGTTCCCGCGAACGTGAACGCGGGCGCCGCCTACAACGACACGAGCTGGCTGACGACGATTCCGGTGGTCGCAAGCTGGACGGTCGACTCGAACAACGATGGAAAGATCGACGGGATCGTGGTCCAGGTCGCCGCCGCGGTCAACGACGATTTCTCGGGATTCCACGTCAGCGTAAGCGGCTACACCGTTGCCGGATTCTCGACAAACGTTGCGGGATACACCGGAGGGCCGCAGGCGAACGATCAGTACTTCACGATCCTTCTCAATCCCGGACCAAATCTCGACACGAACGCGACCCCGACCTGGACCATCACCTCCAATTCGACGCTCCTCGACTATGCGACGGGGAATCAATATGTGGGCCCCTCGAACGTGGTTTACACGCCGAGCGACATCGCGCCTCCGATCGTTGCCTACTCCCTCGCCATCGCCGGTATGAATCAGCTGTTCGTCGCCTTCTCCGAGCCGGTCGTAGAGTCCGGCGGGGCGGCGGTGGCGCCGGCCGACTTCACCTTCTCGAACGGAGCGACCGTGACGAACCTGACCCCGGTCCTGACCGCAGGCGGGGGGACCCAGCAGGTTCTCCTGACTCTCAGCCAGAGTGTGACCGCAACCGACGAGCTTGCTCCGACGACCTTCACCGTGAGCGCCCTGAGAGACCTGGCCGCGCCGAGCGGAACGGCCCCGCCGACCGGACTTACCAACGGCCCAAACTCGATTCCCGCGACCCTGCGCACTCACCGCATCTCCGACCTCGGCCTCGGGCTTCCGGGCCAGGGGATCGTCGAGCCGATCTGGGCCAAGGACCAGTCGCAGGTGGATCCGCTGCGCGGTGGGGCAGGCATCATCCACACCTTCGACGGCTCAGGTTGGCTCCAGGCACAGACAATCACCATGCAGAGCTATGTCACCGACTCCTACGCGACGGCGGGAAGCCTTGTCGTAAGCGTCCGCTTCGATTCCGGAGTGTCGAGCTCTCTCAAGAGCGGAAACCTTTGGCTGCCGCCGTTCAATACGACGCAGTACAACGGAATTGTCCCTTACGCCGACCCCGCGGCGCAAACCGTGAGCTCCGCACTCGACACCCCGAACCAGCATATTCGCGACTCGGTCGTTCCCTCGACGAGCTCGCTCATCAAGTCGGGCAACACGATCCAGTTCTTCTTTGAGATCGCGGGCCCCGATCCGCTCCTCTGCGCCTCGCTGCCGAACCCCGGCGCTTCCAATTGGTATCAGCTCGTGCAGCCGTGGGCTTTCAAGCTGCAGAACATTGCGACTCAGCGCGGCGAGGTCACGATTCTCCACAACGTCATCAACCCCAACTACGGGGAGCACACCAACCTCGTGTACACCGTCACTCAGGGCGGCATGGTGACGATCAACGTGTTCGATCTTGCGGGCGACCTAGTGAACACCCTCTACAGCGGGCAGGAGGGGCCCGGCCAGTATTCGACCAGCTGGGACGGGCGGAACTTCAACGGCCACGTCGTCGCGCGCGGGATCTACTTCATCCGCGTAGTCGCCCCCGGAATCGACGAGTTCCGCAAGGTGCTGGTGGTGAAGTAGTCGCCGAACCGAGTGCGCACCGTGGCGGCGCCCGGGCGGTTCATTCAGGCGGGCGCGACTCATCTGGCTCACTCCCGTTGCGGCGTCACGGGTTTCCCTACAACACCGTCTCGGTATATAAGGACCACTCTGGCGCGGGCCGCTTTCGGCTTGCGGACGGGGAATCGCACAATGAGCAGCGAAAACGAGAACGACCTTCAAGCGGACGTCCTTGCCGCGACCCTGCAGGGCGGACTCCAAGAATCTCAAGACCTCCTCGAGTACCTTGCGCGAAAGTTCGAGGGTCCTTTGTCGCATCTGATGACGGTGCGCCGAAAGGGCGGGCTGCTTTCGAAGAACCGCGTCGTGGAAGAGGTCACCCTCCGCTTCGTCGAGCGTCACGTTCAGATCAGCCGTGACTCGCGCGGGTTTGTGGCGACGAAGATCCTGAAGGAAGTGCGCGGAGTGGTTCTCAAGACCACTCCGGTCGAGATCGATGGCTGGGTACGCGAGCTCGCGATCGAGCTCGCCCGACAGGCGGAGCGCTCGGCGGCGCTGCGCACCGCCCTGTCGCGGTTCATTCTGGAATAGCGCATCGGAGGAGCCCGTGGCCCTGTGGAAACGAGAGTCGCCTGAAGAGAAGGCGGAGCGTCAGAAGAGCGCGCAGGAGCAGGCCGAGAGCCTCCAGGCGCTCGAGGCGGGCCGGATACCGGTCCAGGCTGAGCGGCGGCTGCGCCGCCAGGCCGACGAGCGAGGATTCTTCTCGAGCGATCTGTCGACGAACGAGCACCTCCTTGCGCGGCAGGCCGGCTTCGAGCCCGTCGGCCAGGTGATGGGAAGCTCCTTCTTCCGGATTGCCTACCGCGGCTACTACGCAGGCCCCTCTCAGCCCACCGGCGAGCTCGTTCCCCTCTCCCGTGCCCACCTTGCAAACCGCGCCCTCGCGGTTTCCCGGCTCAAGCAGGAGGCGGCCCTCCTCGGGGCCCACGGGGTGATAGGGGTTCGCATGGAGGGGAGGGTCAAGGACTGGAGCGATAACCTCATTGAGCTCACCGCCATCGGGACCGCCGTCCGGTTCACCGGCACGGCTCCCTCCGACGGCGAGGAACCCTTCACGAGCGCGCTCTCCGGCCAGGAGTTCTGGAAGCTCCGTGAGGGCGGATTCCTCCCCAAGGAGATCGCGTTCGGGGTCTGCTCCTACTACATCCACGGCGACTATCAGGCCACGGTGGCGATGAACAACCTCTGGGGTGCGGGAATGGCGAACCAGGAGCTCGGAACCTACACCTACGGCTTTCAGGAGGCGCGCGACCTCGCAATGACGCGCTTTGCGAACGAGGTCAGGCGCGCGGGAGCCGAGGGAGCCGTCGGGGTCGCCGTCGATTGGGATTTCGAAGAGATCGAGTACGAGCTGAACGAGGTCGAATACACCGATCTTCTCGTCCATTTCGTGGCCGTTGGGACGGCGATTGTCGAGCGGAAGGACGCCGCCTCCGGTCCATCAACCATGACCTTCTATGACTTGAGGGATCGCCCCTCATCTAAACCTACCCCGAAGGAGTAATCCATGCCCTCCGATCTTTCTCCGCGTGCGCTTGAGCGTCTCAACTCGATGAAAGGTGAGAAGGGGAAGACGCCCTTCTTTACGAGTGACCTCTCGGTCAACGAGTTTCTTCTGGTGAAGGAGGCGGGCTTTGAGCCCGTCGGCATGGTGCTCGGGAGCTCCATCTACCACATCGGGTACCAGCAGCGCAGCTGGAACCAGAACCAGGAGATGACGGTCCTCACCCAGGCGATGTATCACGCGCGGGAGCTCGCCATGACCCGGATGGAGGAGGAGGCGGACGCCCTGGGCGCCGAGGGGATCATCGGCGTGCGCTTGACGATCAAGCTCCTCGAATGGGGGGAAAGCCTCGCCGAGTTCGTCGCCATCGGAACCGCAGTCGTTCCGAGGGAGCGCACAACGAGCTACAAGACGGTCACGGGTAAGCCCTTCACGAGCGACCTTTCCGGCCAGGACTTCTGGACCCTTCTTCGCTCGGGCTACCGTCCCGTCGGACTCGTCATGGGCAACTGCGTCTACCACGTCGCTCATCAGAGCCTCGGACAGACGATTCGCACCGCGGGCCAGAACGTCGAAATGGTGAACTTCACCCAGGCCCTCTACGACTCACGGGAGCTCGCGATGGAGCGAATGCAGGAGGAAGCCGTCCAGCTGAAAGCAGACGGCATTGTCGGGGCTCAGATCGAGGAGGGGAGCTTCGGCTGGAGCAGCCACATCATCGAGTTCAACGCGATCGGGACCGCCGTCGTCTCGATGCGCCCCGACCACGTCATTCCCCCTCCGCAGCTCATGCTGACCGTCAACGACTAGCGGCCAACTTCTGCGGATCCGTACGGAGCCACACGTGAAATCGACCGTTGCGCAAACCAGGGAGCGCTTCGACCGCGACGACCGGGCGCTTGCAGACCGCGCAAGCCGACGTCCGGGAGCTCGCGCTCGGCGAGAGCGCCTACGACATCATCGTCGCGGCTGCGGTCTTCCATCACCTTCGCGAGGACGAGGAATGGTCGAGCGTCTTTCGCAGGTGCTACGCCGCCCTCCGGCCCCGGAGCGGCGTGAGCCGTGGCCGGAGGGAGGAGCCGGCGGTGTGCCTCAGACCTGAGGGCAATCCTTGCCCGATTCGAATGAGCGGACGATGTGCAGCTCCATGTCTCCGTAACGCGCCGCCTTCTGCCCGCCGTCGCCGCGGATCAGGTGTCCCGCCTCCTCGAGCTCCCTCGCAAGAGACAGCCAAGACGCTCGATCCCGCTCCCTTCCGGCGCCGAAGGTCGGCAGGAGGTTATGCCCGCGCTCGAGCACCTTGTCGGTCGCGATGCCGGTAGCTATGTCGGTGAGATCCTCGGTCGCGAGCTCGCCCGTGCAGACGTCGCACATCCCGCAGCTTCCGGCGTGCTCCTCGTCGAAGTGCTGAAGCAACAGGCTGCGCCGGCACCGGCTCGATTCCACGTGGGCGATCGTCTGCCGCAGGCGCTCCTCGGCGCGCTCCGAGCTCTCGGGCGGTAAGCTCTGTATCCTTGCGGGTCGCCCGATAGACGATGCCGGGCGCGCCGTCACGGTCCCGAACGAACTCGGCGATCTGGCTCTGAACGTCGCCCTTTTCAACGACGCGGTAGAAGATCTCCGGCCGATTGAAACTCGCTCGAACGACCAATGGCCTCTTCAGCCCGAGTCCGGTCGGAACTCGTGTCCCCACTCGGAAATGCAGTGCGCCTCGTCCACGGCGATCAAGGGGAGACCGAGGTGCCCGAGCGCGGCCCTAAACGCCGTGCTCGCAATTCGTTCCGGGGAGACATACAGGAGGCGCATCCTTCCTTCTGCGACTGCACGCCACCTCTCACGCGATTCTTCGAGCGTGAGCGAGCTATGGAAACCGTTTGCCAAGCCTTTCTCCATCACCTACAATTGATCGAAGACACGCTGAACGGAGCCGCACGGGTGCAGCAGCACGCGAAAGAGAACCCCATCCTCAACAATCCCTATTCCGAGCCTGCGTTCTACTACTCGACCAATGACGCGGGTGAGCTCGACTACCAGAGCGTAGTCGAGGGTAGGCGCCCTTTCGTGCCCGACATCCCACCGGTGCCGGTCAAGCAGGGGCCGCAGAAGAGCCTCATCGGCCTCGAGGCGAGCGCCCAGGCCTTTCAGAGCCACCTCATCAATCGCCTGCGCGTCGAGGTCGGAAGCTGGCGTCGCGCGGGCTACCCGGACACGACCCGCACCACCCGGGAGCTTCTGACCTTCTGGTTTGAAAACGCGGAGCGCATCGATCAGCACAAGCTCTTTTTCGCCCAGCGCGAGGCGGTCGAGACTGCGGTCTGGCTCAACGAGGTGGCGGAGCGCTCGAACTCCGGGACCACGCTCCTGCGCCTGCTGGCGGAAACCGGGGCCTCCGTCTCCGAAGAGCCGGTCCTCCGGCTTCCGCGCATCGCCTTCAAGATGGCCACGGGAACCGGCAAGACCGTCGTCATGGCGATGCTCATCCTCTACCACTTCGCAAACCGCCGCGAGGCTCGAGGCGACACTCGCTTTGCCGACAACTTCCTCGTCGTTACCCCCGGCATCACCATCAAGGAGCGGCTCAACGTCCTCTTCGTAGACATCCAGGGTCAACCGAGCTTCAAGCGCGACTACTACCATATTCGGCGCCTGGTGCCTCCATCCCTCGAGCAATCCATGGGCGAGCTCAACACTCGAATCGTCGTCACCAACTTTCACGCCTTCGAGCCCAAGGTTCTCTCCGGCAACAAGCGCAGCCCCTTCGACGGGAAGCTCGACGAAAGCGGAAAGAAGCGGATCGAGACCGAGAGCCCTGCCCTCCTCATCCGCAGGCTTCTTCCCTTCAAACAGGGAACCCGCCTCCTGGTCATGAACGACGAGGCTCACCACTGCTACCTGCCGAAGGCGGGGGCGAGGGGCGACACCGAGGAAAAGGAGGAGAACGAGCGGGCTGCGGTCTGGTACACCGGCCTCCTCGAGACGGCAAAGCGCTTCAGGGTTTCCACGGTGTACGACCTTTCCGCCACCCCCTACTTCCTCTCAGGCTCGGGCTACGACGCCTACTCGCTCTTTCCCTGGGTCGTGACCGATTTCGGGCTCATCGAGGCCATCGAGTCGGGGCTGGTCAAGATTCCCTATCTGCCCGAGTCCGATCCCACGCAGAACCTCGACATGCCCGTCCTTCGCAACCTCTACGAGCACGTGCGCGACCAGCTCCCGAAGCGCAATAAGAACGCCCTGGAGGTCAACCGTGCTCCGGAAATCCCGCCGCTTCTGAAAAGCGCCCTCGACCAACTCTATTCGCACTACGCGGAGGAGCTTTCCCGCAGCCGGACGGCTCAGCGCCTGCAGAAGGAGCTCTTCGCCCCCGACCCCGTCTTCATTGTCGTGTGCAACAACACGAGTGTCTCCTCGGAGGTCTTCCGCTACATCGCAGGCTACGAGATCGAGCCCGAAGACGGCGGTGCGGAGGTCGTGAACGGTGCCTTCGAGCTCTTCGACAACTTCGACGCGGCTTCAAAAAAGCCCAAGGCGAAGCCGCCAAGCATCCTCATCGATTCGACCGCGATCGAGGAGTCCGACCAGATCGACGAGCAGTTCAAGCGCATGTTCGCGCCCGAGATCGAGCGCTTCAAGCGCGACTACTGCGATATCCACAAGGTGTCGGCAGAGAGCATCACCGACGGGCGCATTCTGCGCGAAGTCGTGAACAGCGTCGGAAAGCCGGGCGAGCTGGGAAGCCATGTGCGCTGCGTCGTGTCGGTCTCCATGCTCACCGAGGGGTGGGATGCAAACACGGTCACCCACGTCATGGGCATCCGCGCGTTCGGAATGGAAATAGTAAGTTGAAATGATCAGACCGTGGAAAGTAGAAATGACCACCCTGTGTAGAAAGAAAGGAGTCCGGCCGGTACTGTGTGGTTTGCGATCAACACGGCATCCGGAGGACTCCCACGATAACCATGAGTGTGTATCAGAGGATTCAGAAGAACAAGAGGCAGGGACGGAACACGAGCGAGATGGCTCGAGATCTTGACCTTGCAAGGAACACGGTGCGGAAGTTTTTGCACATGAGTGCCACAGAGTACCAGCGCTACGTAGGCACGCTCGCTCATCGCGGCATGAAGTTCGAGCCGCATCGGCAGGAAATCCTTCGTATCTACGGACAGAACGATCCGCGGGAAGTACGGATCTCCTCGGTCTACGATGTGCTTGAGGAGGTGCACGGGAAGCTTCCCGGTACGCTTCGCACGTTGACCAACTACGTGAAGTACCTGCGCGAAAGCGGTACCCTGGTGCTGCAGCCGAATGCGCGTCCCTACGATTCGGTCGCAAACGGCGAGGAGCCGTTTCTCGTCGTTGGCGCGATCGCGGGGGGATGAGCAGATGTGCGCGGTCGGCATCACGAACGAGGAGATTCTCCGCTATTCGCGGCACCTCATCATGCCGGAAGTGGCGCTTGCCGGACAGCTGAAGCTGAAGAAGGCGAGGGTTCTCTGCATCGGCGCCGGCGGGCTTGGATCGCCCCTGGCGCTTTACCTCGCCGCGGCCGGCGTCGGTACGCTCGGGCTCGTGGACTTCGATGCCGTTGATTCCACGAACCTGTAGCGCCAGATTATTCGCACTACCGCCGACGTCGGGCGATCAAAGGTTGAGTCTGCAGCCGAGAAGGTTCGTGCCATCAACCCGCTCATCCAAGTGCGCCTCTTCGACACTTCGCACTCGAGCAAAAACGCCCTCGCGATTTTTCCCGACTTCGACGTTATCGCCGACGGCACCGATAACTTTGCGACTCGCTATCTCGTGAACGACGCCTGCGTACTGAGCGGTAAACCCTACGTCTACGCTTCGGTCTTTCGCTTTGAAGGCCAGGCTGCTGTCTTTGCCGCCGAAAACGGCCCCTGCTACCGCTGCCTCTATCCCGTACCGCCGCCGCCGGCATGGTTCCATCGTGCGCAGAAGGCGGAGTACTTGGCGTTCTACCCGGGCTTCTCGGGGTGATCCAGGCAACCGAAGTGATCAAGCTGATCCTCGGCACAGGCGAACCGCTCGTCGGCAGGCTCTTGCTGGTGGACGCGCTCAACATGCGCTTCCTCGAGGTCAAGCTGCGCAAGAATCCCACGTGCCCTGTCTGCGG
>DAHUYW010000059.1 GCA_027306915.1 Spirochaetales bacterium
GGATGCGGGAGGGCTCGGTCGAGGAGAGCGGCGAATACGTTTCCGAGCTGAAAGGATAACGCATGATAGTCTACGCCCTCCCCATGATCGCCTCCCTCGCGGGGGCGCTTCTCTCGATCGTGCCGGTACTCTACTTCGAAGAGACGGTCTCGGTCGCGGCCTCGGCCGCGGCCGTGGTCTCGTCGGTCTGGATCCTTTTTCTGCCCGATGCCGCCGGGAGCTTCCTTTTCATCGACGGGCTTTCGAAGGTAATGCTTCTGTCGGTCTCTCTCATCTATCTCTCCACGGCGCTCTACTCGATCACCTTCCTGAAGTACATCGAGAATCCCCTCTTCCAGAAGCGCTTCTACTACTTTCTCTTGAACGCCTTCGTGCTCACCATGCTCTTCACGGTCTCGGTGGCCAACCTCGGCCTGGTCTGGATCGGGGTCGAGGCGACGACCGTCACGAGCGCGCTTCTGGTGGCGACCGAGAACGACGAGACAGCGATCGAGGCCTCGTGGCGCTACGTCATCATCGTGTCGATGGGACTGGTGATTTCGCTCGTCGCGAATATCTTCCTCTATAAGGCGACGGGCACCCTCGACATCGCGGCACTTCGGTTCGCTCACCCGGCCGGGATCACCTTGAGCATCGCGGTGCTTCTCGCAATAGTCGGCTACGGGACGAAGGCCGGCGTCTTCCCGATGTACACCTGGCTCCCGGACGTACACGGCAAGGCCCCCTCGCCGGTGAGCGGAATCTTCTCGAGCGTGCTTCTCCCTGTTGCGATGTACGCGATTATGAGGATCATCCAGATCTCCCCGCAGGGAATCGCCCGGACCTTCGCCCTGACGCTCGGCGTCCTCACGGTCGCCAGCGCCGCGCTTCTCATGCCCGCCCAGTCGGACTACAAGCGCCTCTTCGCCTATTCGACGATCGAGAATATGGGAATGATCCTCATCGGAATATCGGTCGGCGGGCTCGGACTCGTCGGCGGCCTAGTTATCCTGGTCGCACACTCCTTCGCCAAGTCGTCGGTCTTTTTCTTAAGCGGCAACCTCCTGGTGCGCTACGGAACGACGAGGATGGACGGCGTGCGGGGCGCAGCGTCGCGCATGCCGAAGAGCGGCTACACCCTCCTCTTCGGCAGCCTTGCCGTCACCGGGACGCCCCCCTTCGGGACCTTCGTCGGCGAGGTCATGGTAATGGCCGCGCTCTTCGCGCTCCACATGGTCGCCCTCGCGATCGTCATTCTCTTCTTTCTCGCGCTCGCCTTTCTCGCCGTCAACCGGAGGGTCGTGCAGATGCTTTTCTCCTCCCCCGACGGCGGGACCATGGAGCGCGGCTATATCGGCACCCTCGTTCCGATGATCGGCGTGGCCCTTGCGGTCCTCACCGTCGCGGCGGTCCCGGGGATCTATGCGCTGCTTCAGGGAGGCGCAAGGCCATGAATCGCCTGCTTGGACTCATTCAATCCCGGGGAGAGACGCTCGACCTGGTGCAGGCCCAGGGAGCGGTGGAGGCCTGCGCCGCAGGTACCGTCGAGGTCCAGATCGCACCCGGACAGAGCGACGGCGTGCGCGCCCTCCTTGCGGATCGGAATCGCCTCCTCGGAAACGGAGCTTCCCGCGGCGAGGGCGTCTTCGATTTCCGCTACGGCCCCTTCACCGGCGGCTATCCGGAGGCGGGGGTCTATCACCTCCACACCTACGGCGAGCGGATTCTCTCCGTCGAGATCGATCTCGGCTACAAGCATCGCGCAATCGAGACCTCGATGGCCGGCGCGACGATCGAAGAGGGCCTTCGCTGGGCCGAGGCGGTGTGCGGCAGCTTCGCCTTCGCGCACTCCCTCGCCTACTGCCGGGCCGTCGAGAGCTCCCTCGGCATCGAGGTGGGCAGAGCCGACCGGCGCCTTCGCCTCATCGGGCTCGAGCTCGAGCGCGTCTACAACCACATCCTCGTCAAGGCGCGCCTCGCGCAGGCTGCGGCCCAGAAGGTCCTCGACGCGCACCTCTATGCGCTCTTCGAGGAGGCCCTGCGGATCAACGGCCTCTTCTCCGGCTCGCGCCTGCTTGCCGGGGCGAACCGGATCGGCTGGATCGCCACGGCCGTCGACGGCGCCGGGGCAATGGCCGCCGGCGGCGCCGTTGCTGCCGCCGCTGCCGCCAACAGATCGGCCGCGGTCGCTGGCGGCGGGTTTGACGCGGTAGCCGCGGCCGACAGCCTCGCCCACCGCGTGCGGGAGCTGCGCTCGCGGTTCTCGCGGCTCTACGAGGCGAGCCTCGCGAGCCGCAACTACCTCGATCGGCTCCATTTCATCGCCGTCGTCGATCCGGAGCTCGCCCTCACCTACAGCCTGACCGGCCCCTCGCTGCGCGCCTCCGGGGTCGCGCTCGACCTGCGCGCCTCGGAGCCGCTGCTCGAAGGCTTCGCGCCGATCACCAAGGTCGAGGGGGACGCCCTCGCGCGGATGGAGCTGCGGGCGGAGGAGGCGCTGCAGTCCTGCGACATCATCCTGGCGCAGCTTTCCGCCCTCAAAGCGGAGGAAGAGGCCGGCATGCACGAGGACCGGCTGGCCCGCGCCGCGGCCCGAGCGTCCGGGGCAGGGGTCGGCGCCGCCGAGTCTCCCTCCGGCACGATCGCCTGGAGGGTCGAGGTCAAGGAGGGGCTGATTCGGAGCGCCTACGTCTCGACCCCCTCGTTTTTCGGATATCGGATCTTCGCCGAGGCGATCACGGGGCACATCTTCACCGACTTCCCCTTCGCCCTCGATTCCTTCGGGCTCTCCTTTGCGGATGCAGCGAGGTAGATGATGGCACGCATGACATGGTGGCCGCTTTTCGGCATCACCCGGCGATTGACGGAGCGAAAGCGCGACTATCCGCATCCTGCGGCCCTCGGGCCGGCCGGGCGGCGCAGTCCGCTCGGGCGCCTCTTCCGGCGCTCCCTCTTCGTCTATCCGATCGACGTCGGTAGCTCCAATGCGCTGAACATGGAGGTCGCGGCGCTGCGCACCCCGCAGTACAACATCCACCGCTTCGGCATCTTTTTCACCGACACCCCGCGCCACGCCGATCTTCTGCTCGTCCTCGGCCGCCCGACCGCAAAGACCTGGGGTCCGCTCGAGGAGACCATCGCGCAGCTTCCCCGCCCCTTCGGCGTTCTCCACCTCTACGAGCCCTTTCCGCCTGAGAGCAAGCCCCCGGTCGCGGAGCTGCCGAATCTCGTTGCGCGCGTCGAGGGTGTCCCTTCTGCCGAGGAGCTCCTGGCCCTCCTACGCGCGGCTTCACGAGGAGAAAGGTGATGATATTCGTCGCAGGTGCGCTCGGACTCTTCGCTCTTGGGGCCATCCTCGCGCGACGGCCCGCCACAGGCTACGCGTTTGCCGCAGCGGGAAGCTTGGCGGCCCTTGCCGCCGGCATGCAGGGGCTCGTGGGGCCGCAGGGCTCCTTTACCCTTCCCTTCGTCGGCGATCTCGCCGTCGGAGTCGGGCTTGACCGCCTCTCCGGGAGCTTCCTGCTGATCTCCGCCGTGGTGTGGCTCTTGGTGTCGCTGTTCAGCATTCGCTACGGGCGCGCCACTCGCCGCCTCACGGCGGTCGGCTACAATCTCGCCCTCGCCGGCATGATGCTCGTCCTCACCGCCCTCGACGCCATCACCTTCCTCGTCGGCTGGGAGATCATGACGATCTTCGTCTTTCTCATGCTCTACGAGCGATCGCGCTCGGCGAGCTCCCCCTTCGCCTTCCTCGCCTTCGGCGAGCTCTCGACGCTCCTTCTCGTTGCGGCCTTCGCCCTTCGCTTCGCCGTCGCCCGCACGATAAACCTTCGGGCGGACGGCGGGGGCGCGGCCTTCTTCGTTCTTGCAAGCCTCGGCATGATCGTCAAGATGGACATCGTCCCCTTCCACGCGTGGATGCGCCGGGCCTACGAGCAGCTGCCGGGCCATCTCGCCGCGGTCGCGAGCGTCGCGGTCACCCTCATGGGGGTCTACGGCCTGGAGCGGATCGCTCAGGCGGGGGGCTATTCCACGTGGTGGCCGCTGGTGCTTCTCCTCCTCGGAGCCCTCTCGGCCTTCTGGGGAGGGCTTCAGGCGGCCGCCACCAACGGCGTGCGCCTGCTTCCGGCCTACTCGACGGTGGAGTCCAACGGGCTGATCCTCTCGGCCATTGCGCTCTCGATCGTCGCCGGCGCCGAGGGCGGCACGGAGCTCGCCTACCTCGCCGCCTTTGCCTCCGCGGCGGCGCTCGTGCTCGCGATTGCGCACGCCCTCTCCAAGTCGCTCCTTTTTCTTTCCTTGGGCGAGGCAGGCGACGCGATAAAGAGCGCTACGATCGGCGAGACGCGCGGCGTGTGGACGAGGGTCGGTCCCGTGCCCGCCCTCGGCATCGCGGTCGCCGGCCTCTCCCTCGCCGCCTTTCCGCCCCTCGCCGGCTACGTCGGGGAGTGGATGCTCCTGGAGACTACCTTCCAGGCCTACAAGCTCTCCGACTTCGCCGCGCGCTTCGTGACCTCCTTCGCCGGGATCCTCATCGCCCTCGCGATAGGGCTTGCCGCTTTTTCCATGGTCAAGCTCATCGGCTACGTTGTTCTCGGAAGGGAGCCGCGTCCGTCCGCGCGCCCGGCGAGCTCCCCCTGGCTCACCGCTCCCCGGATCGCGCTCATCGTCCTTGTGCTCTTTGTCGGAGTCGGGCTCCCCGCTCTCCTGCCGCTCTTCGGATTCGGGAAGCTATTCTCCGGCCTTCTCGGCGTGCCGAAACCCCTCCTCCTCGTTTCGGGGATCCCCCTCTTCGGCGTGCTCTCCCCGACGATTTTCGCCGCAATTATGGTGGCCTTAAGCGCGGTCCCCGTGATATCCTGGTACCTGCGCCGCAGGAGGGTTCGCACGGTGAACGCCTGGAACGGAGGTATCGAGATCGCTCCCCCCGAAAGCTTCACCGCGCCGGCCTACACCCAGATTCTCACGGCGATTCTTGCGAACTTCTACCGAACGCGCGAGCGCCGCAGCGAAGGGGGCCGCCGTCTCGAGACCGTCGATCTTCTGGCAAGCCCCTAGGGCCCGATCCGAACCGCGGTCGAGCGCATCGCCGCCTGGGCAAGCCGCCTCTTCATGAACGGCCGGATCGCGGCCTACGTCCTCTACATCGTGGTCATGTTCGTGGTAGCCCTGGTGATTGCGTTGCTATAGCCGCGCGTCCACCGCGGGCCGAAAACCATAAGCGCCCGCGCGCAATCGCGCGGGCGCACGCGCGTGAAGGGAGGGTAGCGCCATGAGCGTTCGGTTCCTCTCCAAGCTTGCCGCCGTCCGACTTCCCCGTGATCCGCCGGAGCGTTGGGAGCTCACCGGAGCGCCCATCGATTGGAGATACTGGCGGCGCGACAGCTCCTGGGGCCATCCCTTCGTCCCGCGAAGCGAAGAGGATGCGCCCGAAGGCTCCTTCGAAGCGCTTCACCGAAGCTGCGGAGCGGACTCCCTCGAGGAGCTGTTCGTCATCCCGATGAGCGTGCGCAACGTGAGCTTTCTGCCCCGCACGCTCACGGTCGTAACGCCGACCCACGTCCTTGGAATCGGAGAGAGCGGCATCGGGCTCTGGGTGACCGAGCCCAACCCTCACCTCGAATCGGTAATCGACTACGACAGCTTCGCCGCCATCGATCACGTCCACATCTTTCTCTATGGAAGGATTCGCTTCTTGGGCGAGGGTCAAGATGTGACCCTGCGCTACAACACAGTTGCCGACTACAAGCTCAACCCGGCGGTAAGGCTCCTTCGCCGCAGGGTAGCAGGTCAAGCCTTCGCGGTCCCCGAAAACGAGGGTCCCGACGATGTCGCCCTTCCCTTCAAGTGGAACATCATCGCGCGCTCGCCCTTCCTGACCCTCGAGCCGGGCGCTCCGGTCGCGGTCGCCTTCGCGCGGCGCCCCGCGCGGGCATGGAAGAACCGGGAGCACGGCGCCCTGCTCGCGCTTACCCCCTTCGAGCTCATCTTCCTGCACGAGCCCTACGATGCCGCCAGCACCTACGGGACCGACGGCTTCTATCTTCCTCGCTCGCGCATCGACGAGCTCCGCTTCGAGCGGGAGAAGATCGTCTGCAAGGTGAAGGGAAGATCGATCGAGCTGGTCATGCCGGCATCGCTGGTCGAAGCGGGGCGGCGGTGGTTCGCCGCCCTTCGCAGGTAGGAACGGCGGCCGCCGACCCTCACGATTTGAAAGCGGCCGCGCATGGCCGACCCCGCGGCCCCGAGCGGCGCCTCTCTATCCGTTTCTGGGCCGCGGGGGCATCCCCGCATAGCCGGAGTAGAGCGCGATGACCTCCGTCCAGACCCGCTCCTCTTCGGGAGTCAGCTTGGGGCGCTTCTCGGCGAGCGACCAGTTCGCGGCATCCAGATAGCGCTTCACCCCTTCAAGAAGTCTCCCGTACTTGGCCGCGTGGAGCTCCACGAACCACGTCGGCATCTCGGGCGCTCGGCGGCGCACCTGCTCATAATGAGGAAGACAGAGCCCGGAAGAGCGCGCGAAGGCGCCCTCAAGCTCGTTGTCGTCGAGAAACTCGGCAAGCGCGGAGAGGTAGCGCTCCTCCGCCTCGCGCTCCGTATCACAGATGAAGCAGGCGCCGCGATTGCCCGGCGCATCGCCTCCCCTCCCGAGCGCATCGACCGCGAGCTCGAGGAGTGGACGGTAGATGACCGCGATGGCGAGCCCATCGTGGCAACCGAGGAGCTGGTAGGCGTGGCGATTGCAGACCCCGGCGTCGGAGTTGAAGCGGGTGCGCAGCCCCACGTCGTTCACCTTCTCGTAGAGGAAGGCATCGAAGAAGGTCTCGCTGCTCGCCTGCACGAGATTGCAGATCGGGCATCCGGGATCGGGAAGGGCCTTTTCCAGCTTGAAGTAGGTCAGGTGCTTGTGGCGCTCTCGCCCCTTGCGCGGGCGGCGGGAATGAGAAAGCTTCATGGGTCATGTGTACGAGAGCGCGCGTCCCGCGTCAAGCTCGCAAAGCACGAGCATCGCCGAGAGAGACAGAAACGACCATTCCTGAAGAGAACGCACCTTCGGCGACGCGGAAGCGATCGGGTTTATCAAGAAGAGGTTCAAGGCAAGGAGCGCCGCCAACGCGGCCACCGTACCGAAGAACCGCCACTCCGGCAGGCCGGCCGGATAGCTTGCAAAGAAGACAGCCAGGACTATACCTACGATGACGTAGACGCAGAGCTGCATCAGGAAGGGACCCTGCCACCGCGTGCGGAACCGGCTCTTGACCGCGCTCCTGCCGAAGGCAGCCACCTTCATGGCCCTACTATCGCACGGAGTGGCAGGGCCGCGCCGGTGCCTCGATCTCCTCGACGGAATGAAGAATGACAGCCCTGCTCCGGACAATCCGAATAGCGCTTGATTTCCCCGACTGGTGCGAGAACAGGCGTATCCGAACCGAAGCCGAATAACCGAGGAAGCTCTCCTCGAGAAACTTGCCCGCATTGACCGCGGCCGGCTCGCGCGAGAACTTGTGAAGATCAATCCCGTCTTTGAGCGCTCACTCGCAGAGGAAGGGCTCTTGCAGGACCAAGCAGAATCGCCCTTCTCAGACTGCGGGCCAGACACGGCGCTGGCCACACCCCGCAGCAGATGAATGTAGCAAGGCGCAGACTTTCATGACGCGTTACTGCGCTTCGGTGATTGCCTTGCCCACCTCTTCGATCTTGCGGACGATTGAGTAACGCCAACTCCCGTACTGACCATCTGCGTTGACGGCGTTCACCCACCGTTCCGCCGCCTGAGCCTTCACCTCCGCGAGCTCGTCATAGCCCTTGGTCTCGAGCACGAGGAAGGCTCTTGGCGAATCGGTAAGCCTGATGATGAAGTCCGGAAGGTAGTCATGGATCTCGCCATTATGCAGGTAGGGGATCGCGAAGCCCAATCCGGCGTTCTTCACGAACGAGCCGACGCGGTCATGATGATCGATCATGAACGCCGCTGACTCTTCCCATACTTTCGTATCGGCTACGACGTAGTTGAGGTGGCTTTTTACGACCTCGCGGACCTCTTTGCTTGTCCAATAGTCCACTTCGGCAGTTGATCCCGGACCACGATTTACCTCATAGCGAGGTATCTCGGGGGATTCTCCCTTTGTCGTGTCAGGTCGGATCGCCTCGACAAGGCGCTCGATTACCCAACCGTAGTAGGGTGACAGAAATACATCAAGCCGATCTGCCGGAGGTCTCGGACGCACCTTCTCCATAAGGTACTTGTCCACGATGGAAAGGACCTGGGGGAACAGAGCATGGACCGGCACATCACAACGGGAGCGAGCGACATAGTCGCGCGTCAAATCTTTCGCCAGCTCGAAGGCAAGCTGCTGAAGCCGTCTCCCTCTTCGATATGGATTGAGATCGACGCTTTCGAGCCGGCCAGGTCCGGTCAACGAAGGACGCCCTTGGTTGTTCGGGATGGCTGCCTTCATGTCGACTTCGGGAGGGATCGAAAGAGGATCGAGCACAAGGGGTGCTATGGTCTCCCACTGAACGACGACGCGATTGCGAATTGCTTGCCGGTAGCCGTCGACGCGCGGGAAGGTGATCTCAAAATCGGTCCTATTGGGGAGCGCGTGCACGTGGTGTCGCTTCAGGGTTCTTGGCGGTTCGCCGTTGGACGAGGCTTTGAACGGGACCACCTCAAATGGCACGCCGAACACCTTGGCGACCTCCTCAGTGAACTTCCCTTCCGTTCCGATTTCATAGCCCGTCCGCCGGAGACCTCTCCCGACCACCTGCTCGCACAAGAGCTGCGACATGAAAGGCCTTAGCCCGACGATATGGGTAACTGTGTTGCAGTCCCAGCCCTCCGTAAGCATCCCAACACTCACGATGCAGCGAACGTCGCGGCCAGGAGGGGTTAGCGGTCGCTCCAGCTTCTTTGCAAGCTCCTCGAAATCCTCAGGGTAGATTGAGCGTCCCTGCCGATCCTCCGGCCACTTCAATTTCCCCACCGTGTCGAGTGTGACGCGCATCCACGCTGACTCGTCGCTCTTCGCCTGCGCGGAGTCGGTCTCGTGCACAACTTTCGAGTCCACCCGGATGGTGTAGGTCTTCTCATGTGCATTTCTGAATCCAGGTATGCCACACGACGGAATTCCTGTCGGCGGTTTGTCCTCGCCTATCCATTCGTAGAGAACTTTCGCAATCTTCGTGTTCTTGCAGACGATTATAAAGACCGGAGGCCTGGGGTCATCCTTCCGCATTTCCCATTCGCGACGAAGCTCATCCCAATAGGCAGCCAGCATCGAGATCGGTGTGTTCGCCCATTTGAGCACGGCCTCCGGCTTCGGACTGCCTTTTGCGCCCCCTTTCTCGGCGGGCGTGAGGCGTTCTTGGATGTAGCGCCACACATTGAAGTATCCGGGGATTTCGGCGCCGGTCGAGTCGCGCACAGCGAGTTGGGGAATCTTCACCAGACCGGACTCGATGGCATCAACAAGCCCGAAATCACTCACGACCCAAGGGAAGGTTCTATTGGTGCTTTGTCCGACCCGCCCCAGATAATACGGAGTGGCCGAGAGATCAACGCAGAAATTGATCCCGCGAAGTCGGTGAATGCGATCAAGCCCCTCGACCCAGACCGTCGCTTCCATGAAGAACTCCGCGTCATCCTCTTCGTCGTCGAAGAGGTCCGCCTCGTCCTCGTCGGGCTCGGAGCGACGGATTCGATAGGCGTGATGGGCTTCGTCGTTGAAGACGAGGAGATTCTGTCTTGCACTTCCGGCGCGACCGAGAACACGGTTGATGAGTGCAGTGTCGCTTTCGACGTAACGTCGAGACTCGACGTACACCTTCTTAAGATTGCCGCGCGCGTCGCGCTCCTCCGATTTGACCTTCAGGAGCCCTGCGGCTACTTGACGATCTAAATCGCGCTGAGTCAGGTAACGGGATCCCCGCGCCGTTGTGCTTTTCGGGCCAATGGTTATTGTTTCCATTGTCCGCACCTCAACACCCGCCCTCGAGACGCGCGAGGATACGCCACCCGCTTGAACCGCCTGGGGTTCGAAAACATGCCAGTTCGTCACCACAACGCGACCTCGGCTTAGGTCCGCCATGAGATGGCCCGGCGCGAGGTCGCGAGTTCGATAGAGGCTCGCCTCCCCTCGCTTCGGGTCGAGCTCTTGGAGGCGATTTCGAATGGTGACGTTCGGACATACAACGAGAACTGTGTCAGAGAATCGGTTGTCCGCCTTGGACGCGACCTTGTTGAGGATGCTCCATGCAGCGAGCATCCCCATGACGGTGGTTTTGCCGGCTCCCGTTGCCATCTTGCAGGCGTAGCGAAGAAATGGAGCATGGCCCTTGTTCTTGGCGTCCTCGCCGGGCTCGTCGAGCGGAACCTCGATACCCTGGCGTACATCCGAGCGGGCTTCTGTGAGGAAAATGATCGTTTCGGCAGCTTCCATTTGGGCGAAGAATAGTCGATGTTCCCTTCCCTCGCGTTTCCAATACTTCAGAAGCTCGAGAGTCGTGCGGGTCACCCCCGCGTAGTTCGATTCCCGCCACTCAGCCAAACGTTGACGAACCCGGTTGACAAGCTTGAGCTCGATGGCAATACCGGGGCCGCTTGCGGTCTTCTCGGATTCCTTCGCGGGCGCTCGGTAGAAATACATCGCAGGCCGGCGGCCGGAGACACGCTTGGGAGCCTCTCCCTCCTCAATGAGCCAGAACTCTTTGGGCTCCTCGTACGGTGAATTGAGTATAGGCTCACCTACTTCGTAGTTCGTCATAGGTTAAAAGCCTTCTGAATGGCATCAAGCTTTTCCTTCACCTCGGGATGGATTTCCTCCGGCTGCATGAGGGCGGCAATCTCGTCAAACCTCGTGTACGGAATTCCATGGATTCCAGCTGCTGACAACGCTGGGGGGATGAGGTCGCTCCTTGCTTTTGTTCCGATCAACATGCCGATGTCTGCAAGAGGATCTCGAAGAAACGCGGGGGGATAATTCTCCGCGAAATGGTGACGCAAATCTTCGATGTTGATTGTTGCCAAGGCAGGACCGCCGACCACTTTCTCGACGAACCGTTCGAGCACCGCAGGCATTACGAGATAACTTTCGATCTCATATCGCTTCCAGCGAACACGTTGCAGCCCCGTGCCGCTGATTGCCGTTTCCGGAACGTTGGGGTTGTCGTCACCGTCCATCAATACAATCCCGGGAAGGTCTGAGCGAACAAGCTTCAGCCCTTCGTAGTGATCTGCCGCCCTGATCCCACGGGCGTGAAGTCTTGGTTCCCAGACCAACGGTTTCCAGAACACTTTCGTCGTCAAGGTTTCCAAGGCAGGATGTCCGAGTATTCGAGCCCATTCACGCAAGATTGCCAGATCCGTGTGGCCTTCGATATACAATACCCCAGGTGCATTCTGCGCCAACACGATGTCGTTGTTTGAGAGCCATCCAAGGCTTCGTATGAGGAGAGACTTCTCTTCCGAGTCTGCCAGCGGACGCGGCTTACCTAACATCATGCACAGTTGTCGGGGATCCACCGAATCGATTATGACTTCGGAATGAGTAGCGATAATGAGTTGTGAGTCCTGCGTCGTTGCGAGGGAACGGAGTTCGTCGTATATGACGTCTTGGAGGATCACGTGAAGATGCGCATCCGGTTCATCCACCAGCAGAACGGAAGCCGGTTTCGTCAGCAAGAAGGTTACAAGCATCAGAACTTGTTGAAATCCGCTTCCGCCGCTCGCTATGTCAAAACGGGGGCCATCGCTGCCGTACGCGTACTCGGCGATTATGTCAGGCCCCTCGCCGTTGGGGGGGAGCATTTCGTAACCGAACAGCCTTCGGATCGACTTCTTCAAACTCTCCCACGCGGTCTCAGATTGTGCGGCGGCAAAAAGGAGATTCCGCAGAACCTCTCCGGGGCGCGACTGCCCCAAGAGCTGGTTTATTTTCGGAGCTTGTAGAACCGGTTCTTCGGTACTGAGACCCGACATTGCAGGCACATAGACGGTATTGAGCGTCAATTGTCGAAGAACCTCAGGCTCCACATCACTGACCGGTCTCACGTAGATTTGTTCAGAGCTGTCGGCAATGAACTCCATCGTTACCGAGCTCTCATCCGTTTTCAACTGCACTTGAACCGACCCGGTGTATCGCCTGTCCTTCCAGAGCAGATCGAAAGCGCGCAAGGGAACTGCCGCGAAAGTCTGTCGGACTATCGGCGCTTTGGGATAGCCGCCGCCGTGACGCTGAAAATCATTAAGCTGTTTCCAACGATTTATCGCAAAACCCCACGCAGCGATTGCCTGCAATACGGTCGACTTTCCCGTATTATTTGGCCCTGCAAGCACAACATTTCCCGAGATATCGAATACTTCTTCCTCAAACCGTTTGAAGCGTCTCAGAACGACCTGCCGTATCACTTCGCTGCCTCGGCAAGGCTCTTCACCACCATGAGCTCGTTGCCTCGATCATCAATCACTTTGACGGCAACCTTGCCATACTCCCCGGCCTCGAAGGGTGTGCTTTTGGTGCCCGCAAGGTGGTCCCACACCGATTCCTCGTATGTCCCCTTCAGTGCCTTCTTGAGGGATTCCCAAGCGCTGGTTCGCGGGAAAAAAGCCTGGGTGACATGAAAGCAAAGGTCATTGTAGTCGGTATCGATGAACCACGCGGGAACATCGTCGCCCTTGAGCGCATGGGTCTCCATGGTGGCCGGATCGAAGACGTCGAGGCCGCGCAGCTCAACGGCATAGCGCAGGGGATCTCCGGCTTTCTCAGGTTCTCGACGCGTGAGTCTGATGTCGGGGAGCCCGCAAACGGAGAATATCTGGCTTGAGCGCATGTTCTTGAGGAGGTCGCCCATCATGAGATCAGGCGTGGCCTGGACATAGGTCGCGGGAACACCGACAACCTGATCGCACTCTTCGACCAGCTTGCGTGCGTTGGGCTGAATTGCGAAACCTATCACGTAGAGATGGCTGTAGACCTTGGCGTGGGCTTCGCGTGCCGCCTCGTAGACGAGACTCTCGCTCACCGCGCCATTCTCAGGCCCGAAGACGATGGCCACACCCTTCTGCGAAAGGGGGAGCATGTGACGATTCTTTTCTTCGGATTCTTGGACCGCTTCATTCAGGCTCGGTTTCTGTCCTTCGGCAGTCGCGTCGACCAGAGCCTCTGCACTTAGAGAGAGAGTCTTCGCAGGTTGACGGATGTTTTTGAGCGTGACCTGCTTTCCCGCTCCGACATGGAGAACGGGCGATTTACGCAGTACCTCGAGCATGCGGTCGATGTAGGAGCCGTGGCTCTCATCGTCCCGATCGCCGTCGATTTCCAATGGGGTGGGAATGGTGGCTTCGAACACGAAAGGACCGGAAATACGCACTATTGCCGGCCTGACCTCGGGACGGTCCACAAGAACCTCTTCCTGCGGCGGCTCGTTGTTGGCGATATTCTCTAATTTGATGTGCGGAACGATTCCCGGACCAATGCTCTTTGGATTGGTGGTCTCCGATTGGTTCTTGTATTCGAATCCCCCAGCCGGACCTCGATCCTCTTCTTTCAACGAGTACCAAGGGAATGTGGCAGTAAGGAGTCGTTGCCGGGCAAGGGCAAGTGGAACGCGGCTCGTGTCGATGGTGATCCAGCGCCTGCCCCACTGCTCCGCAATGCAGGCGGTTGTTCCTGAGCCGCAGGTAGGATCGAGCACCAGATCGCCGGGTGAGGTCGCCAGCAAGATGCAGCGCTCAACGGCCTTGGTCGCCGTTTGAACAACATATATCTTGTCCTCGGGGAAATTGCCCGTGCGGGTGTCGGTCCACACGTTACCGATCTCTTCATAAGGAAAATCAGTATAGAACCGACGATACTGGAGGCTGTTGCGGGCTACGTGGAGTCTGCCTGCCGTAGCGAGGCGCTTCATCCCCTCGGGATAGTTCGCCTTCCAATGGGAATTGTCCGGCGGTTGGTAGACCTTGCCTTCGAACTCAAACGGTTGCGGCTCGCTTGCTGACCCCTGCGATAGGATATTGTCCGGTTTGTAGGGGTGCGCGCCGGGGGGTATCTGAACATCTCCGCGTCTTTCAGAAGCGGTTACGCCTCTGTAGCTTCCATCCGGCATCAGTAGCCAACGTGCGTTCCCCTCTCCGAGAAGAAGCTCTTGCGGCTGAAAGCACTTCTGGACCTTCAGATGCGGCTTATCTTTTGCGTACCACAGCAA
>DAHUYW010000005.1 GCA_027306915.1 Spirochaetales bacterium
GTTGCTGTTCGTGATCGGCTTTCTAGAAGTGATGGCCTTCATCGCCTCCGCACCCATCGGAAACGCACGCTGGCAAGTGAATGTCATTCAGAGCGCTCTATACGTAGTGGGCATTGGCCTGTCGGGCTATTCCCTAGTCAAAGGTGACAAGGAATGACTACAATAAAGCAGTCCCTTGTGGCCTAATGCTTGGTGTGGCCGTCGTTCGTTGTACCCGGAAATCCGATGATTGATCCCAGTTGCCACTTCCTCAGCGCTCCTCTCTCCCTTCATAACAACCAGCAGTTGGGAAAGCCGGCGCCAGAAGGGGTGGTCGTGCAATCGGGCACCTCGCAGAGCGCCGTGCGATCTTTCCGGACGACAAGGAACCGCCCTTGCAGGGGGACGAAGAAGACGATCGGCTGAGCGCGGAGGCGTCCAGAGCGGGAGGGGCGGCGCGGGATTGCCTGGCGGAGACGGACTGGTCAGCGCAGTCCTCGGAAGCTCCGCCGAGCGGCAGGGAAATTGACTCGTCAGGTTTTCTTGCTATCTGAATTTCGGGGCGTGCCATATAATACATCTGTGCCTGCGGCGATTTTGGCCACAAAACTCTATATCCCACCACTGCGACTTAAAATCGTCCTTCGTCCCCGCCTGATCGAGCAGCTAAACGAGGGTCTCTCTTCGGATCGCAAGCTTACGCTCATTTCTGCCTCCGCTGGTTTTAGCAAAACTACGCTGGTCAGCGAATGGATTGTTGATTCCAGGCGACCGACTGCTTGGCTATCGCTGGATAAAGGGGATAACGATCCAGCATGCTTCCTGACGTACCTCGTCGCTGCCCTACAGACGATTGCACCGGATATTGGAGCAGGGGCGTTGGCTGTGCTCCAATCCCCTCAGCCCCCCTCCTCCGAATCGATTATGACAACCCTGCTCAATGAGATCACCACCATCCCGGACAATTTCATCCTCGTCCTTGACGACTACCACGTGATTGACGCCAAACCGGTTAACAAGGCCGTCACCTTTCTGCTCGAGCACCTGCCGCCGCAGATTCATCTCGTTATCGCCACGCGTGAAGACCCGCCGCTGCCCCTGGCCCGCCTGCGCGCCCGAGGCCAACTCACCGAGCTGCGGGCCGCCGACCTGCGTTTCACCTCCACCGAAGCCGCCGACTTTCTCAACCAGGTGATGGGTCTGAGCCTCGAGGCGGACGACATCGCCGCACTCGAAGCCCGCACCGAAGGCTGGATTGCCGGTTTGCAGATGGCCGCGATTTCCATGCGGGGAAATCCAGACGCCGCCAGCTTCATCAAATCGTTCACCGGCAGCCACCATTTCGTGCTGGACTATTTGGTGGAAGAAGTCCTGCAACGGCAGTCCGAAAGCATCCAGACTTTTCTGCTGCGCACTTCAATCCTTGACCGCCTGTGCGGCCCGCTGTGTGACGCTGTTTTGGATTCTCCTTCTGGTTCCGGGCAGGAGATCCTAGAATACCTTGAACGCGCCAACCTTTTCATTGTCCCATTGGACAACGAGCGGCGATGGTACCGCTATCACCATCTCTTTGCCGAATTGCTGCGGCAGCGGTTGCACCAAAGCGCATCTTCAGGGAATGAAGAGGGAGGAATCGCCGAGTACCACATCCGTGCCAGCCGGTGGTACGAAGACAATGGTTTGGGGATTGAAGCTTTTCACCATGCTGCCGTCGCAAACGATGTCGAGAGCGTCGAGCGAATAATTGAAGGAACGGGTATCCCTCTCCACTTTCGTGGCGCTGTTGCCGCGATATTGGGCTGGCTATCGTCACTGCCGAAGTCGGTGCTGGACGCCAGGCCTTCGTTGTGCGCGAGGTATGCCACGTTGTCGCTGGTTACTGGCCAAACGACCGGCGTAGAAGAGAAACTACAAGCGGCCGAGGCAGCTTTAGATGCCGCCCTGCAAGGCGCCGACCCAGACGACAAGACCCGCGACCTGATCGGAGAAATCGCCGCCGCAAGGGCCACTTTGGCTCTCACCCGCTACGAGCCGGAAGCCATGATCACCCAGGCGCGCCGCGCCCTGGAGTATCTGGCCCCGGACAGCCTGTTTTGCCGCACTAGAGCCATCTGGACGCTGGGGTTTGCTTTCGAGGTCCAGGGGGACCGTGCCGCAGCGGGTCAGGCCTATACCGAAGCCATAGCTATCAGCCGGGCGTCCGGGAATATCCGCATGACCATAGTGGCTACCATCAGCTTGGGCGCAATTCAGGAATTTGAGAATCACCTTTATCAGGCGGCCGAGACCTTTCGGAGCGGCCTGCAACTGGCAGGTGATCATCCCCAGCCGTTTGAAAACGAAGCGCATCTTGGTCTGGCCCGTATATTCTACGAATGGAACGACCTGGAGGCCGCTGAGAAGCACGGGCAACAGGGCTTGCAACTGGCGCGACAGTATGACCGCGTGATCGACAGATATATTTTCTCTGAGGTGTTTTTGGCCCGTCTGAAACTGGCCCGTGGCGATGTGGTCGGCGCGGCCGCCATGTTGGCGGGGACCGCGCAGTCCGTGCGCCAGCATAACTTTGTGCATCGGATACCTGAGGTTGCCGCCGCACAAGTGCTTGTCCTCCTTCGACAGGGCGATCTGGCGGCGGCCGCTCAGCTGGCCAAGACCCACGAGCTTCCTATTAGCGAGGCCAGGGTACTCCTCGCCCAAGGAAACCCGTCCGCGGCTCTGGCATTGCTTTCGCCACTGCGCCAGCAGATGGAAGCAAAGGGTTGGCAGGATGAACGGCTCAAGGTGATGGTTTTGCAGGCGGTCGCGCTCCATGCGCATGACGAAAAGGACAAGGCTGTGCAGCTGCTGGGTGAGGCGCTGGCGCTGGCAGAGCCGGGCGGCTTTATCCGTATCTTTGTCGACGAAGGTGAGCCAATGCGCATGACGATTTCCGATTTCCGATTGTCGATTGGAAAGCCAACGCGCGGCCAAAATCATAAGCTGCTCGGCTACGTGGATAGACTCCTGGATGCTTTTGCACAACCGGCGGCCTTGCCGCAATCGAAAATCGAAAATCGAAAATCCAAGATACTTGAGCCATTAAGCCGGCGCGAGTTGGAAGTTCTGCAGCTTATTGCCCAGGGACTCTCGAACTGTGAAATTGGCGCGAGGCTGTTCCTCGCCCTGGACACGGTTAAGGGGCACAACCGCAGAATCTTCGACAAACTGAACGTGCAACGCCGCACTGAAGCCATAGCCCGCGCCCGCGAGCTGGGTTTGTTGTAACTGCAAGCATTCGTGCTGAAGAACAGTCCGAACCGCTCGCTCTCGAACCTGAGCAGAATACTTGCTCCCTCTTTCCCTACGACCATCCTCTCACAGGTTTCGGTCTCCGGGAAAATCGGGGCGGTTCACCTAAGGGCCGTCTTGAATCGTCTTGTCGTGCGCCCTACCCTCGATCAGCTGGGTGGCGATGCTGCGCTTTCTCATAGTGCCGCCGGTGATGGCTATTGCGGCGCCCGTAGCGGGTAGGCTCTGTGACAAACGGCGATGGCGCCACTACGCAATGGTCGAGATGGCGTTCTGATATCTTGCTTTTGGATTTATCGTCCATGGCGAACGGAGCATGATCGCCAAAGATGGGGTCTTTGTCGTCCTTGGGCTCGGGTGCGCATTGTTCCAAAGTCCGAACAGCACCGAGGTCATGAACTTGTTTCCGCGAGAGAGGACGGCCGTGGCGTCCAGTGTCTCTTCGGCAAGCATGAATCTTAGGAGCTCCCAAGAAGCTGCTCGCAGCATCGACCGGTAACATCATGTTTCTATGGAGCGTTGACTGCTTCTTCCTCGAATCTGAGCGCATGACGGGAGGTGTTGCGCCGGCACCTCATTGCTTTGCGTCAGGCTTGAATCCGGGGCGCCTTCCCCGGCAGGTGCCACCCCAGGATCGGAGCTGAGAACGCCGGTTCGGCGCAATGCCCTCGAGGCTTGACCCACTTCCCGAAAGGGATTATTATCATTCTTGATACTGATATCGATAAAGCCGGTTATGGAATCCAAGGTTGACTTGATCCTGCATCCCGTCCGGATTCGCATCATCGCGATCCTCTTCGGTCGGGAGATGACGACCCACGAGGTCGCGAAAGCGATGCCGGACGTGCCTCCGGCCACCCTATATCGGCACCTGCGCTTGCTCGTGCGAAGCAGCATCGTCTCGGTCGTGGCCGAAAAGCGCGTCCGCGGCGCGACCGAACGAGTGTACCGCGTCGCCCCCGCCCAGGCTGCGATCACGCCGGAAGAGGTGCGCAATTTGGACCCGGAGGACCACAGGCGAATGTTCATGTCCTTCATCGCGACCGTGATCGGCGGCTTCGAGCGCTACCTAGTCCAGGGCCGGATTGACCTCCTGGCGGACGGGGTGACATACGCCCAGGCGACGATGTTCCTGGACGACGACGAGCTCCGTCGGTTCGGGGTTGAGGTTGCCGCCGTATTCCAGAGAGCGGTCGCCCTTCCGCCGCGAACGGGGCGGCGACGGCGAACGGTCAGCACCATCGTCATCCCGGAACCGGTGGAAGGCCCCGGAATCCGGCCCGCTTCCGGAAAGGAGAACGAGCTCGCATGAGGTCGGTTGCACAGGAGCCCTTCCGCGAGGAGACGGTGAGCTTCGAAGGGCCCGCCGGGACGCTTGCAGGAACACTTGCGATCCCGAGCGCATCCCGCTCCCGGGGCTCGGTCGTCATCCTTGCCGGCAGCGGGCGCAATGACCGCGACGGAAACGGCAGGAGGCTCTCCACAGGCATCTACCGCGACTTGGCCCGCATCTTAATTCGCCAGAGGCACATGAACGAGGAGGAATGAAAGTGTTGATATCTACGATGAATGACATCCCGGGTTACGAGATCACCGAGGTCCTTGGTGAGGTGTTCGGTCTTACAGTCAGAAGCAGAAACATAGGCTCCCAGCTCGGCGCCGCCTTCAAGTCGCTTGCCGGCGGCGAGCTCAAGGGGATGACCCAGAATCTCGTTGATAGTCGCAACGAGGTCATCGCGCGCATGACCGAGAGCGCGCGCGAAAAAGGCGCAGACGCCGTACTTGCCATGCGCTTCGACACTTCGGAGATGGGCAGCACCTGGACCGAGATCTGCGCCTACGGGACTGCGGTCAAGATCCGCAAGCGGTGAGCCTTGCCCTTCTCGAAGGACACGACGCTTTCCGGGGTTTGGGCGGGCCTGGCGGCATAGCCCCCACCCGGCCTCCGTTGAGCCGGCCCGGGCGTCTTGGACAGTCTGCCGAATCTGCCGAAGGAGCCGTAGGATGCGGCCGCCGCACGACGGAAGCCGACACATGACGCACGCCCTTGTCCGATTGAGCAGGTCCCGCAATCGCGCCTCGGCTTCACGCGCGACGCCTCTTTGGCGGATGGGGAATCCCCGTTCATCGCATATATGCCGTCGCGGGATGTCTTTGGTTGCATGAAGAAGAATCAAGGGTGGCGCAACGAGATCGAAGGGCGACGGAAGAATGGCGGCGCGCTCGTTGCGATTTCGGGCAGGGCGCTGGATGCTTTCGGTGGCGCCCGCTCCCTATTCGCGAGAATCGACCGATGAGTCTCCGGGAGTCGTTCCTCCCACGGCTGTGGAGTCGGGCCGCACCTTCGACAAGTCAGGTCGTGAGCCGTCCGCTGGAAGCGGAGCGACCGGTGGTCGCGGCGTCACTCGGATGCGAGTCTTCCGCCGGGTGGCGTTCACGGCCAACCCTACCGCGATTATCAACATCGATCCATTGAAAAGCTGCTCAACGTAGAACGCTGCGCCAAGCTGCTGGAGACCGGCCACTGCGACTGCCAGCACGAAGACCGCCAAGACCGTGCCCCAAACGTTCACCCGGCCTGGTCGTACCGAGGTGGCGCCCAAAAGCGCGCCTGTGAATGCCGGCAGCAGGTATTCAGGACCCACCGAGGCCTGCCCGACCCGCAGCTCAGCCTCGAGAATCACTCCCGCAAAGGCGGACAATGCCCCGGCGGCAATGAACGCCCGCGTCACGTGGCGTTGAGCAGCGATGCCGTTCAGCTCCGCTGCGCGCGGGTTTGCGCCTAGCACGTAGAGAAAGCGCCCTATGGGGAGAAACTCAAAGACAATCCACAGGGCGATGCAGATGACGACCAGGTAGATCGCGGGCATCGGAATGCCGTGGCCGGCGCCAAGCGTAGCCGCAAGATTTGTAAAACTCTTGGGCAGCGTTCCCACGATCTGCTGTCCGCCGGTGTACCACTCATCGAGCCCATACAGGACGGTCCCGGTCCCCAGAGTCGCGATGAAAGAGTCGATGTGAACGCGGGTGACCAGAACGCCGTTCACAAATCCGACCGCGGCCCCAAGCGCCACGACGAGCAGGCCGGCCAACCACCATGGGAGCCGCTGGTTCACCTGCAGGCCAATCGCCAGGACCTGCGCAATGCCGACCATGTAGCCGACCGAGAGATCGAAATGGTTGGCAGCCATCGGAATCATCACCGCCAGAGCCACGAGCGCCAGTATCGATTTGTTGCTCAGGATGGACTGGAAGTCAAAGAACGTCGGAAAGGTTGTGGGCTCAATCAGGGAGAATGCCACGACTAGAGCGACTATGAGGATGAGCAGCCCCCAGACCGAAAGGACCCGTGCGGTCCTCGTTCCAATGGTTTGCGCTCCCCGTTGCTGATCATTCATCAGTTACTCCTAGGTTCCTGCGCTCCGCCGCCTGAAGCGGCCTCGACCAGGCGCGGGATTGTCAAATCGCCCCGGGAAAGCTCGGCGACGACCCGCCCGCGGCTGAAAACCAGCGCCCGGTGGGCAATGCCCGCGACCTCCTCGACGTCCGAGGAGATCAAGAGAGCTGCAGTTCCGCGGTCGAGGGCCTCCTGCAGCGCCGCGTAGATTTCGACCTTGGCGCCCACATCGACTCCGATCGTCGGCTCTTCCAAGATCAGGAGGCGAACCCCCGCCTCAAGCCAACGTGCAAGCACAACCTTCTGTTGATTTCCGCCGCTCAAGGTTGCGACAGTTCGTTCAGGATCAGCCGGCCTTACATGAAAGCGATCCAAGACCGTTCGGGCCGCATGCAGCTCCGCCCGCCGGGATATGAGGCTCGTGGGAGTCTTCCCCGTGGCTACAGGATTCATGAAAAGATTCTCGCGAACCAGCAGCTTTGCTGCGAGACTCTCTTCGGCGCGCTTGCTCGAAAGGAATCCAATGCCCCGGCGCATCGCATCTTCGGGAGCGTGGATACGCACAAGATTCCCGTCAAGCAGCAGCTCGCCTCCCGTTTGCTTCACCGCGCCGAAAATCGCACGTCCGATTTCGTGGTGGCCTGCCCCACGCAGCCCTACCAGGCCAAGGATCTCCCCTTTGGCGACGGCAAAGGAAACCGGCCCTGCGGTCTCGGTTGCAAGAGAGCTGACCCGGAGCACGGGCGTGGTAGAACGCGGAGGCGGCTTCACGTATACCTCGGAAATCGAGCGGCCTACGATCATGGATACCAATGAGGCCGCAGTGACCTCATTGACGGCCATCGTGGCCACCTTCTTGCCGTCGCGAAGCACCGTGACACGGTCGGCAATTCGGAACACCTCGTCTATGCGGTGAGTGACGTAGAGGATTCCCATGTTGGCCTTTCGGAGCTGATTCAGCGCCGCAAGCAGATGCGCCACATCGGCCTCGGGCAACGCTGCTGTCGGCTCGTCAAGAACCAACAGGTCGGCATCTTTTGTAAGTGCCCGCCCAATGGCGACGAGGGATTTCTCCGCCGCCGACAGCGAATGGACCTCAGTGTCGGGATCGATGTCGCTTCCCGTTGTGGCAAGGGCTCGCTCGGCGCTTTGGCGCACCTGTTTCCAGGAGATGAGTCCCCAACGTCGCGCGTAACCGCAAAACAATGCCACGTTTTCGGCAATTGTCATTGACTCGACCAGACCCAGATCTTGGTGGATGAAGGCAATCGGGAGTGTCTGCGACAGCGGATGGACGACTCGCCCATTCAATCGGATCTCACCGGCGTCGGGCGCATGGACTCCCGCCAGCACTTTGATCAGCGTCGACTTGCCCGCGCCGTTTTCACCAAGGAGCGCGTGGACCTCCCCTTGACGGACATCGAAATCGACGCCGTCAAGGGCGAGAGTTCCCGTAAAGCGTTTGGTGAGATCGTGTATCTGCAAGAATGCCGGAAGCTGTGCAGCCACTTTCACCTACCTCTTAGTCTTTGACTCCCCATATTTCCAGATAGTGCTCTTTGTAATGGTTGGATGGGATAAAGAGGTTCTTAGGTCCTCCATCGGACCCGATGTTCTCGTGAGTTACGAGATAGGGCGCCTGAATGAAGCCGCTTGGTTGATCGCCGTGAAAGGCGCGGTTAAGCTCGTCGATCGCCTGCCAGGCTTCTTCCTCAAACGGCTCCGCGACTGTAACGGCCTGATAGTCGTTGCCAGCACGAATGCGCTCATAAGCGGATTTGTTGCCGTCCGCGCCTACGAGCTTGACCTGGCTGGGATCGACACCGCCCTCTCGAAGCGTCGGAACAGCGAAATCGAAGTCGTTGTCACCGACGGAGGTGACGTAGAGAGGGAGTCCGAATCGCTGCACCCAGCTGGTTGTCAGCTGCGGCATGTGTTGGGCCGCTCGGGATGCCGGGAAGTTCACATAGGCGAGCACCTTGCAACCGGTGCACTTGAGCAGCTCATCGCGAGTCGCGTCGGACTTGACCTTGGCGATTGCATACTCATTGTGGGTTACGATGACAACTCGTGCAGTACCGTTCGAGTCTGCGATGACCCAGTCGGCTTGAGCCCTTCCGATCGCGCGGGTGTCCTCCTGGATATTGACGAAGAGGTGCAGTTGGGGCTGGGGCCCGGCCTCCCCGGCTGCATGAAGGCCGACCAGCTTGATGCCGTCAGCGACGGCTTTTTCGATCGGAACCTGCAGGCTCGCGGCGTCGGCGAACATGGCGATGCCGTTGGGCTTGAGAGCGATCGCCTGGTCCATCCCGGAAAGCCAGCCTGTCGGACTGCCCTTGCCGTCAATTACGGTCACATGCCAGCCGATCTTCGCTGCCGCCTCCTGCATGTAGACGCCGTACTCGTGGGAAATGTCGTTCTTCTCATCCCCCGAAAGATAGACGACTCTCATTCCCGGTTTCGCCGTGGGACCGGAGGTGGGACCCAGCCATTGTGTTTGTGGCCCCGCGAACTTGGCCACCGCTGCTTTGGCCTCGGCGACGAAGGCATTCGAGGTGGATGTCGAAGCCGTCGTCCCCACCGTGGTGGCAGCCCGGCTTTCCTTCGCACCGCTCGCGAATGCGCCGGCCGCAGTTAACAGAAGCATCAGCGCTATACATGCGCCGAATTGGACCCTTTTGTTCATATACTTTCCTCCCTGAAAGCCAAAATCAGAAACCCAAGTCTTCAGGCCGACGCCGCAAAGCGTCGGATTCCTTGCGTCGAAGGGCAATCTCCTTTGTCCTCTGCCCCCTTCCGATCGGCTGAGAAACCGATTTCTCAGCACGTGAAACCCACTATACAGCCTGTCAGAACAGCTGTCAATCTTTTTGTGTTTGACCGAATATCGGATCATTTTGGTGCCAAGGTCGACCTGAAATGGTCAGATTGTGACAGATCAGCGCTTGGAATGGGTTAGGGCGTTGACGATATCTCCAGTTTCATGATATTCTGGAAATCGATTTCCCAAGCGGAGGGACGGATAGTGAAGGCAGAAGTGCCTCCAATTCGCATTCGGGACGTTGCGGCGCTGGCCGGCGTCTCACCTGCGACGGTTTCCCGGGTCTTGAACATGGCTCCGAGCGTAAACAGCGTTGACCGCGCGCGCGTCTTGACTGCCGTCAACACGCTCGGCTACCGTCCGAACCGGCTTGCGCAGAATTTGCGCCGTCAGAAGACCGAGATGATCGGGGTTGTCGTTTCGGATATCGATAACCCTCATTTCGCGAGCATAGTGCGTGCCCTCGAGGGGGCGGCTTACAGTCTCGGATACCGGGTGCTCCTGTGCAACACAGATGGTCAAGCGGAAAAACAGCGCTCCTACCTGGAAGTGCTCGCGGCGGAGAGGGTCTTGGGCGTGGTCCTCTCGCCCTCAAATCCCGGCGGGGAGGAAATAGGGGCGCTCCTTGATCTCCGCATTCCAGTGGTCGCGTTCGATCGACCGGTAACGGACCCTCGCGCGGACGCAGTGGTCGCGGACAACCGCGGCGCGGCGATCGCAGCCTCGAAGCTCCTCATCAACGCCGGCCACAAGCACATCGGCTTCTTGAGCAACCCTGAGCTCTTTACGATCAGCCAGCGCCTCGCCGGCTACGAAGATACCATGGCGGCGGTTGGGTTGCGCCCCTGCTCGCTGCCCGGCTATTCTCGGATTGAGGAAGGCGCGGCGGCGACCGCGGAGCTCCTCGACAGCAACGAGGATCTCACGGCCTTGATCGCCGGAAACAACTCGATGGCGCTCGGCGCGCTACGCGCTCTGCACGCTCGTAAGATAAGGGTCCCCGAGGAAATGGCATTGGTGGCTTTTGACGACCCCATCTGGGCGGCGGTTGCCAACCCGCCGCTGACGGTTCTTGCACAGCCCATCGAGCAGATGGCCGAAAGCATGGTTGAGCTGCTGCAGGAGCGGATACATGGGAACCGCGTTGAACCGCGCCGTCTTGTCGTCGATTTCGAACTGCGCGTGCGCGAGTCGTGCGGGACGGCAAGATGAGCACGCGGGATGCTGCCATGCTCATTTTGGCGCCGCTTTCCGGCGAGTCCCTGTCCCGTCTCCGTGAGACAGCGCATAGGCTCCACATCGTGCAATACCCCGCCTCGGGCGCGGACGTGACGGATGACCTGTGGCGCCGGACCGAAGTGCTCTACACAGCGCATTTTCTGCCGCGAGCGGAGCAAGTTCCCACGCTGCGTTGGATTCAGCTCTACTCTGCCGGCGTCGACGGCGTGCTGGAGCATCCGCTGTTCAATACATCGGTCATCATCACGACAACGAGCGGTATTCATCCGGTCCCGATTGCAGAGTTCGTCTTCGGCTCCGTTTTGACCTGGTCGCGTCGGTTGACGGCTGTCCGTGCGGACCAACAGCGCCGTTACTGGCCCTCGACTGATGAAAAGGACGTGCGGCTCATGCCGACCGAGTTGTGGGGGATGACGATCGGAATCGTCGGCTACGGCAGCATTGGGCGCCAGGTGGCGCGGGTGGCCGCTGGCTTCGGCATGAGGATCCTTGCAATGCAGCGCGGCGACGACCGCCGCGAGCGCGGTTTTTATTTCCCCGGGACGGGTGACGCGGAGGGGGCTCTCCCGGCCAAGTACTACCCGCTCACGGAGCTTCGAGATCTGCTCCGCGAGAGCGATCTCGTCGTGATTGCGCTGCCGCTCACTCCCGAAACCAGAGGGCTTTTCGACGAGCGGGCATTCCAATCTATGAAACGGTCGGCGTATCTCGTCAACGTCGCTCGGGGCTCCATCTGCGACGAAGGCGCATTGGCGCGCGCACTTCGCGAAGGACGAATCGCGGGGGCAGCCCTTGACGTATTCGAGCAGGAACCGCTGCCGCCGGATCACCCGTTCTGGGCGATGCCTAACGTCCTCGTCAGTCCTCACATTTCGGGAATAAGCCCTCGGTACGCCGAGCGCGCGGGCCTCATTTTCGAAGAAAACGTGAGGCGCTATTGCTCTAGCGAGCCGCTCTACAACCAGGTGAACAAAGAGCATCGATACTGAAAGTGGAGGAAGGAGAAGACTGATGCGACAAGAAATGCCGGACGGGACCGTATCCTACGGGCCGAACGATGAGATAGGCGCGCTCAATTTGTTGACACCCGACCTCTTGCTCAAGACGATGGGCCTCGTCCGTAAGGGGCGGGTCTACGATCTCGATGCAGGGCGTTCGATGGGCCTCCCGCTAGGCCCGGGGCAGCCTCTTCTTACCGTAGTCGGCTATCGCACCAGCCGGGGGCTTGCGATGACCGGCGACTATTTCCCGGGCGCCGCCAACACCTCGTCACAGGGGTTCAACAGCGAGCTCGTGATTGGCTCGATGCACACCGGCTGCCATATAGACGCGCTGTCTCACATCACCCTGGGCAAAGATGCCCGCTGGTACAACGGTTACAAGGCTGCCGAATACCTCGGTGACTTTGGACCGCAGAAGGCGGACGTCAGCTCATATCCGCCAATTCTAGGCCGCGGGATCCTTCTGGATGTTGCCGGCTACCGGGGGGTTGAGCGGCTTCCCGCCGGGGAGGGAATCGGCAGGGACGAGCTTGAGGCCGTGATGCGCCACCAAGGCACAGCCATCGGCGAAGGGGACATCCTGCTTATCCGCACAGGCATCATGCGTGACTGGCCAAACGGATCGGTCATGGCGGAGGCCGACGGCAGCGGGCTGCGGCTGGACGGGGCACGGTGGCTCGCGGACGAGGTGGGTGTGGCGGCTGTCGGCGCCGACAATGCAAGCGTTGAAATGCTTCCAGCCGGAGATCCATCGCGCCCGCAACCGGTTCACGCCTTTCTCCTGGTCGAGCGCGGCGTTCCGCTTTTGGAGTTCGTCTTCTTGGAGGAGCTTGCCCGCGACAAGGTGTACGAGTTCCTCTTCGTGGCGCTTCCCCTGAAGATTGCCGGGGCCACGGGCTCGATGCTGAGGCCGATTGCGGTGGTGTAGAGCCTGCCGCCTGACCTCTACCATTTGACATGCACGTGGTGCGCGTTCGGGAGTCAGAGGCACCACCTACGGCGTACCGATGGGCGGGCGCACCTTCGTGACCCTCCCCTTCGTAGAGCATACACGCAGTCCCTCGTAGGTTGGCTTGCGTGTTCGCTCGGATTTCAGCAACGCACAAGAGGCCGCAAGATGTTCGCAGGCGTGATAGAAGTCCGGAATCCCCACCGAGCCGGGGAAGGCGTTCATCGGGATCTCCCAATCACGGTGGGCCCCATCGGCAAGAAAGACCACCGCTGCGGCTTGTAACAAGCGGTCTCTGCGCGCCAAAACCGTCACGTCGAATCCTGCGCTTGCGATCACACCGGCGCCGGCCATGAGAATCTTCCTGTCCATCACGATAAGCTGCCAATATCCTGCCCCAGGCCCTCAGGCAAACGTCGTGGGGTGACGCGAGAGCATCTCAGGCCCGGCATCGGTCAAGAGGTAATTGCGCTCAATCCGCGCGCCGGTCCCCTCCCCGTACCAGCCGGGCTCGAGAGTCACTACCTCGCCGGCCCGAAGCACTTCGCCGCTACCCGGCACAAAGTAGGGAGCCTCGGGCTGGCCGAGGCCGAGTCCGTGGCCGGCGTGATGCGTGAATCCCTCGGCGAGGCCGTGTCCCGCGAGTCTGGCGCGAACCGCCTCGTAGACGTCGGCGGCGTGGGCGCCGGGACGAAGCATCTCTGCGCCGGCAGTCAACGCTTCATTGAGCCCAATCTCAATTGCCTTCTGGCGCGGGGTGAGCCTTCCGTCGACCGAGAGGGTCGCTGTATTGTCGGCCCTGTAGCCGTTCACGACCGGGAAAATATCCAGAATCATGAGATCGCCCGCCTGAAGAGTGCGCGCAGTCGGTGCACCTCCGCCCTTCTCGGCGCGCTCGCCGCTTGCAAAATCCCCAAGCAGGAGCACCGGACCTCCGAGAGAATTGACGATCGCTGCGTGGATCGCGTTGTAGACATCGAGCTCGGTGATCCCAGGGCGGATCAGCTCCCGCGCCGCCCGGTGAGCCTCCTCGTTGGCCTTCATCGCCTCCCGGAGGAGCGCCACTTCGTCAGGGTCCTTCACGCGGCGCATGTCATGCAAGGTGGAGGCAATCTCGACGGTCTCCGAGACGTCGACCCCGGAGGGAAACCACCCTGGCTCGATGCCGAGGCGCCTTCCCGAGTAGGGCGCCAATTGCCTGCGCAGCTCCGGAATCGCAGCAGCGTAGGAATCGACCCCGGGGAGGGTCGTGAAGTCATAGGAGCGCCAGCTTACAACCTTGTCGGCGTGCGCGAGCTCGGCGGCGGGGGTGAGGCCGTTGTGGACCACGAGCGTCGCCTCGCCGCCCCTGCAATCGATCAAGAGGAAGCTTAGGCCCCATGCGCTCAGCTGCAGAGGCGTAAGGTAGAGTCCGGTGAGATATTGGATGTGGCGCGGGTTCGCGATGACGAGGAGATCGGCATCACTGCGCTCGAGGAGTACCTTCCGCCGCCGGATGGAGCCCTCGCGGGTTAGTTTCAACATGTGCATTCCTCCTTGATCCGCCATCGCTTCGACCGCGAGCGATACAGGATACCACGTAGCACTTCTGCCGTGCAGGATGACTGGATCGAGCTCGCATCGGCGGGGGCGAAAGTCGCTCGTTGTTGTTTCCGGCTGCCAACTTACCTATAATCGAGGGCACACGGAGGAAAGCATGAAGATCGTCGAACCGGAACGAGTAGGGCTTTCATCTCTACGCCTTGAACGGATCATGCCGGTCATGCAGGGATACGTCGACCGCGAGCAATTCGCCGGCGTCATTGCATTGATAGCACGCGAGGGCAAGGTGGCCTACCTTCAGAATTTCGGGTTCAAAGACAGGGAGGGCAAGCGGACTATGGAGCTCGACACGATCTTCCGAATTCATTCGATGTCGAAGCCCATCACAAGTGCCGCCGCCATGATGCTCGTCGAAGCGGGCAAAATCCGTCTCGGCGATCCCGTGTCACGGTATGTACCCGAGTTCAAGAACGCTCGGGTCATGACGGCGCGCAACGGGTGCGACTATGAGCTCATCCCATGCAAGCGCGAGATGATCGTGCACGATCTCTTCACCCACACGAGCGGCCTGAGCTACGGCTTCGATGAGCATTCCCTGCTGGATGAAATGTATCGTAAGGAGCTCTGGGCGCGGGTCGAGACGAATCCAAACGTCACCCTCGAGGATGTGATCAACCTTCTCACGAAGCTTCCGCTCGCATTCGACCCCGGCAGTGCGTTTCGCTACAGCGTGTCGATCGATGTCCTCGGCTACATCGTACAGCTCGCCTCCGGTCAACCGTTTGACGGATTATTGAAGGAACGGATATTTGACCCGCTTGGAATGGTCGACACGGCATTCTGGGTTCCGCCGGAAAAGATCGATAGGCTTGCGACCGTTTACGGCCCGGCAGAAGGGGGTGGGCTCAAACCGATAGATCGGCCGGAAGAGAGTCGCTTCGGCCGCCCAACCAAGAATCCCTCCGGTGGTGGCGGCCTCGTTTCCACCGTGGCCGACTATTTCCGGTTTGGCCAGATGATGCTCAACCATGGAGAGCTTGACGGTGTCCGCCTTCTTGGACGCAAGACCGTGGAGTGGATGATGCAGAATCACCTGCCCGAGGGCGTGGCCGCGCACGGGAACCCGGCAAACGGCTTCGGCCTCGGCGGATCGGTCCTGCTGCGCCCAGGCCTCCTCCATCAACCCGGCTCGGTAGGAAGGTTCGGTTGGGGCGGCGCGGCAAACACGGAGTGGTGGGTCGACCCTTCGGAGAGGCTGCTGTGTTTGCTCATGACGCAGTACATGCCCGCCTTCACCCTACCGATCGTGGACGACTTTGCACAGCTCGCCTACCAGGCGCTCGAGTAGCGCGATTCCGGCGCCCATGGTTGTAGGAGGAGTTGTCCGGACGGAGGATCAACGATCGAGAGAGAACTTGGAGCGCACTTCATAGAAGAGGGCTTCGAAAAACGGATGCTTCTCTGTGGAAACACTGTGATCCATCAATACTTCCTTGCGTTCGTTATTCATATACTGATACAGATAGCGCAAAGCTTCGCTTTTCCGTTCGGGCTTGAAGCATAGTTTTACTACCGACGCCATTTCCTCGGCCGTGAAGAAATGTTTCTGCTCGTCCACGATTATATAGTAGGTCTTGGCATCAGGGGACTTCTGGATTTCTACGGTTATCTCCTCTACATTCTGCCCAACCCTTGCCGTGGTCCCGGCCCTTTTGTGCGCTTCCTTTCTGTTTTTGTTAAGCCTTTCCATTTCGGCATTCAGCTCATCGACCCGCTTGTTATGCAGAAGGACGTTGGCCTGGCGAATCAAGAACAGCATTCCCTCCGCGTCGATTTCCGAAATCATGCTGACAAGCTCATCCGCCAGCTTGTCCCGCGCCGATAGAGGTTTCGCCGCTTTCTTTGCAGCAGCCGCCTTTTGGGGAGGAGCTGCCTTTCTGGCTGAAGCGGCTTTCTTTAGCGGTGTCTTTCGCGCAGCTGGTTTTTTCGCCATTCTTCTTTCCTCACGCGGTGATCCCCATCGACGGTCAGAGCCGCGAGAGCTTCAGCTGCGTGCGTCCGATCGTGATGATGTCGCCGCTCATAACCGTCACGCTCGTCTGCGCCGGCAGGGGGTTATTGTTGAGGTAGGTCTGGTTTGTGCTTCCGAGGTCCTTCAGGCGATACTCGCCGTCGATGTGCTCGATGATAGCATGACGCCGCGAGACAAGCGGGTCATCCGAAATCACGACGTCGTTGTTCTCGTCTCTTCCGATGCGAATGGTCTTCGCCATCTCGATCGTGCGATCGCGGAAGCGGAGACAAAGCTGCTTCATCTCCGAGCCGCGAGCGATTTCTCTTCCCTCGGGGCTTCTCTTGTAGACCGTGTCGTCCATGGATGCCGACTCCTACCCGAAGAGTATATCACTCCGGGGCAGGAATGGAAGGCGGGCTCGCAGTCCGGACGCGCCTACTCGCCGGAGGGTTCGTCGCCTTCCGGAAAAGGTAGCGAGGCTGCGCGTTCCTTCATGCGGGCGCTGAAGGACATTCGCGGCACGAAGATTTCGGGTCTCGCCGGAATCGTCATCTCCCCGCCGGTAGCAGGATTTCGTCCGACGCGCGCCTTTTGGGCCGGACGCCTGGAAAGCCTCAGATGCCCGAGGTTTCCAAGGGGCACGCTTTCGCCCATCAGGGCGCCCGCTTCGATCATTGTCAGGTAGTCGTCCAGAAGCTCTCGCGTGAGGGTCTGCGCTATCTCGTGCTTTTTTGCGAGGTACTGAACTATGCTCTTCATGGTGAAGTGGCCGATCGAATCGTCGGGGATCGTGAGGGTTCGGTTGAGCTTGACGAATCCGTTCGTGAGAAACACGGTCGCTTCACGAAGACGCTTGTCCTCTTCCGCCTGATCGAGCTTCGACGGACACACCCCGATGAGAAGCACATCGGAGGAGCGTTCGATGGGGCAGCCGCCGAAGTGGACCGGAGCGTCGATCGCGATCGACCCCTGAATCGTGACCCCGCTCGCTTTCACGAGGCCCGGGACGTCATTGCGCAGCTTGATACTCGCGTACTCGAACCATCGCCCCTGCTGCCCGGCGCGCCCGAGGGCGACGAGCGACCCCGAATAGGTGAGAAGAACGACTCCCCGCCCATCCTCCTGGACGAGCTCGCTCGGCATCTCCATCCCCAACAGCCGGATCTGATCCTCGAAGAGTCGTCGCTTTTCGATCCAGTTCGCGGTAATGCGATCGAGCGACTCGCGCCCGGGGGGCAGGCCCGACGATTCGGTGATCGACTCGAGGTGGCGCTTGACCCGCTCGGTGAGTATCTGCCGCAGGTATCCCTCAGAATAGACCATAGGCTCTAAGATAGCACCAAACCGCCCAATCACCTGCTTCTTTCGCCTGAGGCCCCTTTCGATCGGGCGGCGCCGGGCTGATTTCGCGGGGTTGACGGGATATCTTACCATTCATCGGGCCGTCCATGGCGGGTTCCGGGACGGCCTGGAGGAGTTTCGATGGGTGAGTACATGAGTCAGATACCCGAGCGTGTCCGCGATCACATCAGGAGCATCACTGCGACCTCGGGACTACCGGAAACCGACGAGTCTGTCGAACGGATAGCGCAGGCCTGGCTCGAGAAACGAAATGCCTTCGAGGCGCGCATCGGCGAGTTTCAAATGGAGGAATGGGATGAGTTCGCAAAGGAGGAGGACCGAGGCGCGCTCGTGATGACCTATTCCGGCTCCCTTCTTACTCTCGGTCCGCTGGTCGCGGGCAGGCGGCCGGCGGAATATGCCTCCATCGAGCTGCGGCAGGATGTTCCCAAGAGCGCCGACGACAAGAGCGCCTTGCTTGCCGAAGACGTACGCATCGACGAGCCGGTCGTCTTTTCCAAGGGACCGATTCGAAAGAGCTCGGCGGTCTTCAAGATCGCGGTTCTCACGGAGCGCCTCGAGCCGAAGGAAGAATTGAAGCGATTGAGCGAAGCGACCCAGATCCTGAGCGAGGACTTCGTGGCAGTCAACAAGACGGTCATCGCCGAGTGAGGGCGAGGCTGTCGTTTGCGCGGGGGACTGCCAACAGGTGAGAGAGCAGGGAAAGGTTCCCCCCTCGCTTCACGAGCTGCTCGAAGGGTATCGATCGGCGCGAACCATCCCCTCCCTATCGGCACTCGACGAGGAGCTCCGCGAGGTCAACACGGTCCTCGCATCGGAGGAGGAGAGCATTCGTCCGCTCGACCGCTTCAGCGAGCCGGGCGGGGTCGTGGAGCTCGCAAAAGACCTCCCGACCGTCCTTCTCCCCGACATCCACGCGCGCCCGGGTCTTATTTGGGCCGCCCTGAACTACGTCTTGCCGGATTCCGCGACGGTTCTTGATGCAATCCTTTCCGGCTCGATCCAGTTTGTCTGTCTCGGGGACTACTTTCACGGCGAGGGGCGGGTGAGGCAGCGGTGGAGGCGCGCCCTATCGGAGTTCGGGAAGAGCTTCACCTCACATGCGGCCATGGATGGAGAAATGACCGAAAGCCTTGCGGTGTTGATGATGATTGCGAAGCTCAAATCGGCGGCACCGGCCCGTTTCCACCTGCTGAAGGGGAATCACGAAAACATCGCAAATGAGACGGGCGCCGGAAACCGGCCCTTCGGCAAGTACGCATATGAGGGCGCGATGGTGCTCGAATACCTTCGCATGGTCTACACCGAGGAGCTGATTGCGCGAGTCTATGAGTTCGAGAAGCGGCTTCCGCTCCTCGCGATCGGCTCCCACTTTCTCATCAGTCACGCTGAACCTTCGCGCTTTTTCTCGCGCGAAGAGGTCATCGAGTATCGTGATCGCGACGAGGTGATTTACGGCCTGACCTGGACCGATAACGACCAAGCCGAACAGGGAGCGGTGGAGCGGATGCTCGATCACTACCTCGATCCGAGCGCAGCTCCAACGGCCTTGCATTTCGGCGGCCACCGTCCTGTCGCGGGCAGGTACAGTCTGCGTGCGGCGGAGAGGTACGTGCAGATTCATAACCCGTCCCGATACATAATGGCGCTGCTTGCTCCGGATCGCCCCGTCGAGCTCTCCCGCGACGTGATAGATCTGGGAGCCTGCGAGGATACAGACGATGGCTCGAGCTCCTGACACCATCGGAAAATACAGGGTCATCTCGGAGATTGCGCGAGGCGGCATGGGCGCAGTCTATACCGCCTCGCACCCCACACTCGACCGAACGGTGACCATAAAGAAGCTCACGCTGCGCGGAAGCGCGGCCGTACGCGAGCGCTTCAGGCGTGAAGCGTCGATCATGATGGACTTCCGAAACGAGTACATAGTCGACGTCTTCGATCACTTTCGCGAGGGACCCGCCTACTACATCGTTCAGGAATACGTCGACGGGGTTTCGCTTTCCCAGCTGCTGGAGCGCGAGCGGTATCTCCCCGAGCGGGTGGCGCTGATGATCTTCCGCGACTGCTGCCGGGCATTGAAGTACGCCCACGATCGCGGCGTCATCCACCGCGATATCAAACCCGGCAACATTCTCCTTTCGCGAAAGGGCGACGTGAAGCTCGTGGATTTCGGCATCGCGCACATTGAAGACGACACCGAGGAGGCGCTCACCCGAGAGGGGATGATGCTCGGCACGCCGTCCTACATGGCGCCAGAACAGTTTCGGGACACTCGGAGCGTCGACAAGCGGGCCGACATTTACTCCCTTGGCGTCATGCTGTATGAGATGCTGACCGGGAAGCGGCCCTTTTCGGGCTCTCTCACGCCCGAAACGCTCAAGGCCATCCAGCATGGGAAATACCGAAAGCCGCGGAAGCATAATCCGGCGATTACGCGATTCGCCGCTCGAGTGATTCGAAAAGCGATGAGTGCCAAGAGAGCGCGGCGCTACCAGGACGTCGGTGCCATCCTACGAAGGCTCGACCGAAAGCTCGGATCGCGATCGGTGGGAGACCAGAAAACCCAGATCGCCTCATTCCTGAGCGGGACGTGGTCACCGCCGAAGAGGCGCTCCCGTATCGCGCGGGCAGTTGTCCCGATCGTCGCCGTCCTCCTTCTCCTCGGCGCCGGAGCGGCATACTACGGTTTCCAAAGCGGGCTCGCCTACGAGCTTCTCTACCCAGATCGCTACGGCACGCTCGGGCTGACCGTACGGGTTGCTAGCGGGACACGGCCGGCTCATGAGACGTTCGTGTCGGCTGAGCTGTTTCGCGACGACGGAAACGAGATACCTCCAGTGCCGGGAGCTCATTTCACATTCCATGCGGACCAAGAGCAGAGTACCCGGGAGATGGAGGTCTTTGTGAGCCGAAACCTCCACATTCCCGCCGGCCAGTACCGCATCAAGGTGATGGCTTCCGATCAGCTGGTGTGGAGGGGCTTCTATCTCCAGTCCCATCAACAGCAGCTTGCCACCTCTGGGGGTACATCGGGCGGGAATCTCGTTGTTTCAATCGGCAAAGAGGCGAGCCTGCCCCTTTCGGTATCGATTGAGGTTCGATCGGCCGCAGGCGGAGAGACGATCACGGCCGGGACGACCGTCGAGGTGTATGCGAACGGGTCGTGGGTGCCGTTCGCGGGGGACATCGTCTCCGCCCTCAAATCCGGCCGCACCTATCAGTTTCGTTTCACGCACGACGGATACTACTCGGCAGACTACGCGCTTGCGGTGTATCCCTTTCAAAGTGAGCTGCAGATAGATGCGGAGTTAGTCCCCTACCCCGGGGCGCTCGATCTGTCGGCGAGCGCACACGATATCCGCGTTAACCTCGATGGATCGGACACCTATCGCGCGTGGGGCCGAACGCCTCATTTCGCGCCGATACCTCGGATCGGCACGCAACCCGCCGAGCTTCGCCTTTCTCCGGGTTCGCACACGCTCGCGGTGCGCAGCGGCTCGATGACGGGCGAGCACACCTTCAGCGTGCTCCCGCTGACGCAGCTGGACCTGAAGATCGTTCCGGATCGGAAGTCCGGCAAAATCCTGTTCGAGAGCGGCGGGTACACCGATGCGCCCGGTCTTCAGGAGCGATGACATATGACAATTCTCATTCGACGCCTCATACAGCTCGCCCTCGGAATTGCCGCCGGCCTCGCGGCGTGGCCGGTGATGGAAGGGCTCGTCCATCTCCAGGTGTTCTTTCCGAGCTATCTCGCCTATTCGGTCGTTTCCGGCGCGCTCTTCGGACTGATCTTCGGCGCCTTTCTGGGAGGCGCCGACGGCATCATCGCTTCGCACCCAAGGCGCATCGTGCTGGGCTCGGCGGCCGGCGGACTTGTCGGCGCCGCCGGCGGCGCTATCGGATTTCTCGCGGCCCAAGGGCTTCTTTTCCTCGTCGGCGAATATCTTGTCGGCAACCTTCACCTTGTGGAGAGCATCGGGACGCCCCTTGCTCGGGCCCTTGGGTGGGCGGTGCTTGGGGCCTGCGTCGGGGCGGCGGCAGGCATCCGCTCTACCTCGCCACGCAAGATCGCCATCGGGGCCCTGGGCGGATTCGTCGGGGGCATTCTCGGCGGCGCGGCAATCGAGTACGGACGGCTCTTCTTCCCTGCGCTTCCCGTGGTGCATCTCGTGGCTTTGGTTCTGCTCGGGGTCCTCATCGGACTTGCCTACGCCGTCGTGGAGAGGCGTCTCTCCTTCGGCATTTTCAGGGTCTTGAATGGTCCGTTCAAGAGCAGGGAGTACATCCTCAACCAGCGGAAGATGGTCATCGGCTCCGACGCCCGCTGCGACATTCCCATTCCCGCCCAGAAGAGCGCCCTGCCGGAGTCGGCGAGCGCAGGAAGCTCGGCAGGCTACCGTGAGGTTGCCGGTGCGCATTGCCGGCTCGTTGCCAGGGGACGCGATCTCTTCATCGAGCCGATGGAGGGGATCGTACGGGTAAACGATGAAAGGCTCGCGGGAAGACAGGCCGCCGATTCCCAGCCGACCGCGCGCGAGTGGGGAGCCGCCTTGAAGTTCGACGACATCGTTGCGTGCGGGGCGGTGAAGTTTCTCTATAAGCGTGAGTAGGAGGCACGAGATGGGGACCGTTAGGCACAGAGCGAAACCGGCCGTAGCGTCGATGGCGTTGGTTCTTCTCCTCGCGGCGGCGGCGCCTGCCTTCGCCCAGGAGCAGGTGAGCATTGCGCAAATTGATCCTTCGCGGCTTCTCACCCGACAGGAAGTGGATGTCTACGTGGGAGTCGCCGGGCCGGATGGGAACGCCGTGACCGGGCTCGATGCGGGCGACTTCTCGATGTCGGAGGGGTTGCCCGGCAAGCCCCTGCTGCCGGTTTCGCACTTCTCGTTTCACGAGGGGGCTCCCGCAAACGAGGGCCTGGCTTTCTTTCTCCTCGTCGACAACTCCGGAAGCATGTACGAGCCGCTCGATACCTCTCCAGACGGGGAACGACAACAGACCCGGATTGAAGCCGCGCGCTCCGCAATCCGCGTCTTTCTTAACTCGGTCGACAACCCGGCCGACCGGATCGGTCTTGCGTCATTCAATACCCTCTATCGGGTGGAGGCGCTTCCGACGCGCATGCGCTCGGAGACGGAGGCGGCGCTCGCGAGGATTGCGCGGCCCGCGGAAGCCAATTCCTACACGGAGCTCTATGCGTCGATCAAGGCCGCCGCAAGAGATCTTTCCGGATGGAAGGGACGCAAGGTGATAATCCTCCTGACCGACGGGGAGAACTATCCCTATGCTCTCCATACCGGCAAGCCGAATCCCCAATTCGGATCGACTCTGGTTTCGAGCGACGAAGCAGTGCACGCCATCATTCGCGAGGGCATATCGGTATTCCCGATTCAGTTCGGTCCCGATCGGCAGGACTCCGACCTCCAGACCATCGCCCGACAGACCGGGGGACGAGTGTTCGACGCCCGCAGCGAGAGTGGGCTCGCGAAGGTGTATCTTGCCGTGCGCAGGCGCGTGCTCGAGGAGTATCGCCTGACTTATTCGCCGAGAATGATTCCCGGCGACCGCAGGGAAGTGCACGTCGAATATCACGGGCCGGGAGGAACGGCGTCGGCTTCCCAGTACTACTTCGTCGGAACCCTCTTCGGCCCGCCTGCCGGAAGGCTGAGCCCTCTCATCGCGATACCCTTCCTGATTGCTCTCTTTGCTTGGTACCTCATCAGCAAGGCGCGTTTTCTCAATCGCCGAAAGGATGCGAATCTTGAGGTTCTTGGCGCAGGAGCGACGAAGGTCTTTTCACTCAACGAGGGCAAGACGGTGATCGGCTTTGACGCCACCAGGCGCATCACCGTCACCTCGGAGGAGGAAGGCAAAGGAAAACAACAAGGGCCCGCAGCAGGTAAGATTACGGTGGTCAAGGACGAGAGGACCGGTTCATTTACGGTCGTGAGCGAAGATCCCGTCATGGTCAACAACCGTCCCGTTCAGCGACGGCTCCTTCGCCCCGGCGATGTGCTTCGCATCGGTGAGGCAACGATTGTTTTCGACGACCGCTCCCCAGAAGAGAAACAAGGGCCGAAGCAGTAGGGCGGCTTGGGAGGAGACCACGAAGCTCCCTCGATACCGGCAAATAGCTCCCGCGCTTCCTGCTTTCGAGAGCGGTCGGCGATCCCGAAAAGCGTCACCTTGGCGTCGGCGATTGCAGCGTTGATGTCGCGAAAGTCATAGAACTCGATCATGCGATCGAGCAGTCCTCTGGAGGCGGGGACCTTACTGCCCAAGTATCTTGATTGACGTCCCGAAGAAGGCCGCTATACTTGAACGAGGTTGTCGCCAGCGACGGCAATCGGGTTTCCGGCCTCTGCGGAGCATTCCTCGCCGGGTCGATCAACTGGAAGGATCCGGAGGAGGAGTACCCCGCAGCATCTACGCTCGCCGCTCTCATGGCCTGTCCCTTTGGGCGGGGAGCTTCTGCACATTCGCGCCTCGAATTGCGGGACAGGCGGACTTTCGAGTCCCGACCGCGAAGGAACGAGAGGATGAAAACACGGATGCTGTCTACGGTGTGCGTGATGGCAGCGCTCGCGATCGCGGGTTGCACCTCCGACCGGCCGTCGCACGCGGCATCGAACGCCGTCGCGTATGTGACGGATGGGAGCTCGCCTTTCAAGCAAGTAGCCGTCACCGTCGGCGGGAAGTCCGCCGACGTCGTGGTCGACCCCGCCCAAACTCGCCAGACGATCGAGGGATTTGGAGGCGCCTTCAATGAAAAGGGGTGGCAGGCGCTCCTCTCGCTCCCCGAAACGGAACGCAGCGCCGTCATGCAGCGGCTCTTCGACCCGACGGAGGGGCTCGGGCTTCGCATCTGCCGGGTTCCGATCGGGGCGAGCGACTACGCCCTCGACCGCTACACCAACGACGAGAGTCCGGGCGACTACGCAATGAAGGACTTCTCGATCGCGCGCGACCGCAAGCTCCTCATCCCCTACATCCGGGCTGCCCTCCGATACCAGCCCGAGCTGAAGCTCTGGGGCTCCGCCTGGACCCCCCCGACCTGGATGAAGAGCAACGACGCCTACGACGGGGGATCGTTTCGCAGCGATCCGCGCATCTACGCGGCCTACGCCGCCTACCTCGCCTACTTCATCAAGTCCTATCGCGCCGAGGGGCTCCCGCTCGACCTCGTTGCGGTGCAGAACGAGCCGCTCGTCCAGCAGCACTATCCCTCCTGCCTCTGGACTCCTGAGCAGTACCTCATCTTCGTCCGCGACTACATGGGACCCCTCTTCGCGAAGGAGGGGCTCGACGACGCAATCATGCTGGGGACCTTCAATGAGGGCGATGAGCTTCCGCACGCCGCTGGGGTCTTGAAGGATCCGGTCGCGCGTAGGTACGTCTCCGTGGTGGGGCTCCAGTGGTCGGGGATCGACCTGATTGGAGCCCTCCGCTCGAGCGATAAGGGCTTGCGTTTTTGGGAGACCGAGACGGATTGCGGGAACTGGCCGTGGAGGGGCGGATTCGATGCGGATCGCCCGCCGAACGACATCACCTACGCAGCCTACACCTGGGGGCTGATGCGGGATTATCTTGAGGCCGGAGTCTCGGTCTACGAAATGTGGAACATGGTACTCGACCAGAACGGAAAGAATATGGACGTCGTGCGCCCTTGGCCGCAGAACAGCGCCGTCGTCGTCGATACGAAGACAAAGACCGTCACCTACACCCCTATGTACTACGCCTTCGGGAGTTACAGCAAGTTCGTGCCTCCAGGATCGAGACTGGTCCAATCCGGCGGGATGGATCCGAACGCGGTATGCTTCGTCAGGCCCGACGCGACGGTCGTTGTCGTCCTGTACAACGCCTCCTCAAGCGAGCGCGTCGTGCGAGTCCGGATCGGGAGCATCAGCTACGGCATGCCGATGAGCGGGCGCTGCTTCGGAGCGCTCGTCGTCCAGAGCTAGAGGTGGGAGAGCGCTCGGCGCGCTGAAGCGCTCGAGCGACACCTGCGTGAAGGGACAAAGGAGGAAAGAGCACATGGAGAGAGCTGTTGGATTGGGATGGATACCGGATTATCCGGACATACGAGACTATGCGACGGTGCATGCAAAGATCAAGGAATCCTTCGCCGGACTGCAGGCTCACCAGCCGGTCAAAGCCGGCGCCTCGGTCGATTTGCGGCCGTGGTGCTCACCGATCGAAGATCAGCTCAAGCTTGGATCGTGCACGGCGAATGCGGCAGCGGGGATGTACGAGTATTTCGAGCGGCGTGCGAAGGGCACCTACATCGACTGTTCCCGCATTTTCCTCTACAAGGTTACTAGGAATCTTCTTGGCTGGAAGGGCGACACGGGGGCCTACCTGAGGACTGCCATGGGAGCCTTGGCTCTCTTCGGGACCCCGCCTGAAAAGTACTGGCCATACGACGTAGCCGATTTTGACAAGGAGCCGACTGCCTTCTGCTATGCATTCGCCCAGAGCTTCCAGGCGCTCCTGTACTATCGACTCGATCCGTTTGGAACGGCCCCGGCCGCCTTCCTCCAGAACATCAAGAACTACCTCGCCGCCGGGCATGTCTCCATAATCGGCTTCACGGTCTACGATTCATACACGCAAGCTGCCTCCAACGCAGGGAAGATCCCCTTCCCTGTTCCTGCGGATCGTGTGGTCGGCGGCCATGCGATTGTCCTGGTCGGCTATGACGATGGGGTGAAGATCAAGAACGCTAATCCAGGCGCGGTCGAAACCACGGGCGCTCTGCTCATTCGGAACTCCTGGGGATCGCAGTGGGGCGATAGCGGCTACGGCTGGCTCCCCTATGAGTACGTCCTGCAAGGGCTTGCCGTCGACTGCTGGTCGATGACGAAGGCAGAGTGGATCAGCACCCAACAATTCGGTCTGCCTGCGTGAGACTGGAGCGCAAGCGCCTGGCCGGAGATCTCCTGGCGTCCCCCACGGCATTTGCGCCCCCGAACACCGCCCACCCCACGCCACCCTGTCCGCGTTCCTCACCGTCGGTAGCCCCGCCCGCCGGAAGTGCTCAAGGACCTTCGATAGGGCGGGCTCCGCCTGCGGAGAGATCACCCACAGCGTCGGGCCAACCACAGCGGTAGTCCGATGACCTTTCGCTTGCGTGATACGACCACCCAACCCAACGTCCACTTTGCACCTTTGACCAATCTAGGCACAATCACACCTCCCGAGAGCCCTTGGACGGTCCTGTGCATCCTCCCCTATTCGGATAAGCTTCCGCATCTCCTTTCGACGGACTCCGATGGCCACGTTACCATTGGCCCCACGACTGGGTCATCGTGCGGCGCCAACGCCGCTGCATCCTGCGTTTGGTCTCGAAGGCACGCTCAGCGCCCGAGCCGGTCGTTCCCGGGGAAGTTGCTCCTATCCAGCAAGTCTTGACTTTTCAGGCTTTATCTGTTACATTACTAAATATCGCTTGTGTGTTAACTGCTTGAGAGCGCGAGAAAGCTGAGACAGTGAGGTGGGCTGTGATGACGGGGCAAGACAGGCTCTTCAAAGAGCTGGACGAGATTCGGGATGCCTACAGGCTCGACGTGAGGCAGTTCATTGAGTTCATGAAGGAACGAAAGCTGCTTCTGGTGGAAGCCCTTAAGGAATACGCCGCATGGCTGGATCAGGAGCACGATGGAAAGCGCTACAGCCCCGCAACAATCAACCGGAAGATCGCGGCCGCGAAGAGCCGAATTCGCTACGCATTCAAGCACAGCTCCTCCGCCGAGAGCCTTCGCAAGAGGTATCAACTGGAAGAGGTGCTGAAGGAAGTCAAGCCAAAGCGGTTGGACAGGGCCGCCGTGCCGGCAGAGAAGATCCTCAGTGACGAAGAGGTCAAGAAGCTTGTCCGCGAGACGAAGGACAACACGATCAGGTTGATGGTCATGTTTCTCGTCGGCACGGGCGTGCGCATCTCCGAAATGTTGGCCATTCGGCTTTCCGACTTGCGGCCGGCGGACGTCGACTTTGTCGAGGTACGCGTCGTCGGAAAAGGGCGCAAAGAGAGGATTGTTCACGCCAAGACCAGCTTTGTGGACCGCGTGCGCACCTATTTCAACGGGACAACCTACCTGTTCGAGCATCATGGAAAGCCGTTCAGCCGCATATCGGTAACCAACAGAATCAAGTACGAATCCCTGCGAACGATCGGTCGGGAAGTCACGGCACACCAGCTGCGGCATACATGGGCGATGATTCAGATCCAGCGGGGAAAGGACGTAAGGGCGGTGGCCGTTGCCCTCGGCCATGCGGATCCCGGACTGGCGGCAAGGATGTATTCGGACAAGACACTCAAGCCGCACGAGGCTTTCCTCGACGTACAGGAGCCGGATCGGGACAATGCTGCGGAGTGACAGGGATAGGGATGAGCGCGAGCTGTCCGTCCCGGGTTCCGATCAAAGGAGAAACTGATAATGACGAAGCAATCGTTCGAACAGAGACTTGTTGTTGCGCGTGTTCTCAATCGGTACGTCCAGCAGCGCGCCCTGCTCGATTGGAACAAGGCGGTCCTAGCCGCGCTTGAAAAGTGGATCGACACGAAACCGAAGCAGACAGCCAGTTAGGCGGCCGCCAGGCCGCGGACGTTTCTTCCCCAACCAGCCGCACCAGGCAGAATGCTCGGCTATCGCTCGCAGATGAGCCCGTCAGATCGGGCAAGGAGAATTGTATGAGTTATTGGATGGTTCTTGGTGTCATCGTTATCGTCGTGTTTTTCTTGAGTGGGATCAGGGTGATTCGCCCAACGATGCGAGGCCTGGTGGAACGCATGGGTAAGTACCACCGCTATGCCAGTCCCGGTTTCAACTGGATTATTCCGATGATCGACAGGATGTTCAAGATCAATATCACCGAGGTTATGGTCAACGCGGAGCCGCAGGAGATCATCACCAGCGACAAGCTCAACGCAAGCGTCGACGCGCAGGTCTATTTTAAAGTCAAGAGCGACGAGGAGAACGTAAAGAACTCCCAGTACAGCGTCAACGATTACAGATATCAGATCGTCAACCTTGCCCGTACGACGTTGCGCAACATCATCGGCACGATGACCCTGATGTCGGCGAACAGCGAGCGGGGGAAGATTAACCGTGAGCTCCATCAGACGCTGCGCGAAGAAACCGCGCATTGGGGAATCGATATCGTCAGAACCGAGTTGAAGGAAATCGAGCCGCCCGAGGAGGTTCAGATGACGATGAACAAGGTGGTGCAGGCCGAGAACGAAAAGGTCGCGGCGATCGACTTCGCTACGGCGACCGAGACGATGGCGGATGGCGCAAGAAGGGCCGAGATCAAGAAGGCGGAAGGGGTGCGGCAGGCGAAAATCCTCGAAGCAGAGGGCGAGGCGCAGGCCATCAAGCTCGTGAACGAAGCGGCTGACAAGTATTTCGTGGGCAACGCTCAGCTGCTCAGGAGACTCATGACGGTTGAAACAGCGCTCTCGGCAAATGCGAAAATCGTGATTCCGTCAAACACGGAGCTCGTAAACGTCATCGGAGAGATGGCGGGAATCCTGCCGTTCAACCACAACGGCAACGGGAATGTCAAAGAGAAGGCGTGAGCGAACCCATCGGTTCGCCCACCTCCACGGTCTGGACGAATCCGCGGTGGCTGAGTCCAGCCACCGCCTCCTATGGCGCGCGGGAGCAATGAGATCAAAGTGAGAATATCGACCGGGACCACAACCAGAGCAATTCGGGGATTCCTGCCGCGCCTCGGATATCTTCCCCGTCCTATTATCCGCAAGTTCCCCGACGAAGAACAGCCCCTGCGTTCCGAGCTCTTCAGCCCGGATCAAATGCAGAGTCACGGCAGGTTTCTCGCCGAATCACACAGCGTGAGCCATTCGCGCGCGCGCGGCGACAGGCTCCTTGCGCGACTCGTCGAGAATGAAGCCGTCCTGAATGAAGTCCGCGCCCTTCTCACTGAAACAGCCGCGGCGAGTCGCAGGATCGTTCCGGCCGCCGATTGGTTGCTCGACAACTTCTATTTGATCGAAGAGCATATTCGCACGAGCAAGCGGGATCTGCCGAAAGGCTACAGCAGAGAATTGCCCCGCCTGCGCGGTGGTCAATCCTCGGGCCTCCCCCGCGTCTATGACATTGCGCTGGACCGGATATCACACGGTGATGGAGCCGTGGATTCCGAGACCCTTTTCGGTTTTCTCCAAGCCTATCAGTCGATTTCCGTCTTGACGCTTGGCGAATTGTGGGCTGTCCCCATCATGCTTCGCCTTGCCCTCATCGAAAACCTCCGGCGCGTCGCCGCTCGAATTTCCGCGGAAATCCATGCCGAAAGTCGTGCGGATTATTGGGCAGACCGCATGACAGAGACGGTGGAGTCGGACCCGAAGAGCCTTATCCTGTTGATCGCAGACATGGCCCGTTCCGACCCCCCAATGGTAAGCTCATTCGTAGCCGAGCTTGCGCGCAAACTCCAAGGCAAAGGCTCTGCCCTGGCGTTGCCGCTGACGTGGATTGAGCAGCGGCTCTCCGAATCGGGTCTGACAATCGAACAGCTCGTGCAGTCCGCAATGCGGCAGCAGGCCTCCGACCAGGTTTCCATCAGCAACAGCATTCGCAGCCTTCGTTCCCTTGGCGCAACGGACTGGAAAGAGTTCGTCGAGAGCACGAGCGTTGTCGAGAAAACCCTCCGCGAGGATCCGGCCGCAAGCTACGGCAAAATGGATTTCATGACACGCGATCGATATCGCCACGTTGTAGAAGCGACCGCCAGGAGAGGCCGGCTGCCGGAAGACGATGTGGCCCGCTGCGCCATAGAACTGGCGCGTAACCGCAGTCAGAGCGCAGGAATCGCTGAGCGGGGCGCTCACGTCGGCTTTTATCTCATCGATAAGGGATTCGCCCTGCTCCAACGAAGCGTCAAGGTGCGGGTATCTCCCTCACTAGCACTCCGAAACATCGGAAGGCGGTTGGCCTTGGCGCTGTATGTGGGTTCGGCTGTTTTCTTGACGGTCTTCTTCGCGGCCGGTCTTGTTGAAATCGCCCACGCCCACGGTCTGCTGGGTTGGCGGCTGTTGCTCGCAGCGATCCTATCGTTTTTTTGCGCCAGTGGTTTGTCGATTGCGCTCGCGAATTGGCTGGTGACGGTTCTTACCTTGCCCCACCCTCTGCCGCGAATGGACTTCTCCGACGGCATTCCGGCCGAATCTCGCACGCTGGTCGTTGTCCCGGCGATGCTTTCGAACGCGCGTCATATCGAGCGCTTGACCGAGGCGCTGGAGGTGCGCTTCCTGGCTAACCGCGACGACAATCTGTTCTTTGGCCTCCTGACCGATCTCACGGACGCCGATGAAGAGGTCTTGCCGCTAGATGAGGAGCTGACTCGAGAGGTACGGCAGAAGATCGAGGAGCTCAATGACAGGTACCGGAGTCCCCTTGGTGATCCTTTTTTCCTCTTCCACAGAGCGCGGCGTTGGAATGAAGTGGAAGGGTTGTGGATGGGCCATGAACGAAAGCGAGGAAAACTTGCGGACTTGAATGCCCTGCTGCGTACCGATGCAACGGATCGCTTCGACGTGACCGTCGGGAAGATCGAGCAACTGCGAACGGTGAAGTATGTCATTACGCTGGATACGGACACGCAATTGCCGCGCGACTCCGCCCGGCAACTTGCGGGAACGATGGCGCATCCGCTGAATAATCCCCGCTACGATGAAGAGCGGAAGCGGATTGTCGAGGGATACGGCATCTTACAGCCGCGGGTGAGCGCAAGTCTGCCGGGGGCAAGCCGATCCTATTACGCCTGGCTGTACGGCAGCGAGCCTAGCATCGACCCGTACACTCGGGCAGTGTCCGATGTCTATCAAGATCTGTTTGGCGAAGGGTCGTTCATCGGAAAGGGGATCTACGATGTTGATGCCTTCGAGCAGGCACTAAAGGGGCGCCTCCCCGAGAATCGGATTCTTAGCCATGATCTTTTGGAGGGATGCTATGCGCGATCCGGCCTCTTGAGCGACGTGCAGTTGTTCGAGGAGTCTCCGTCCACCTACCGCTCCGACGTGGACCGCCGTCGCCGCTGGATTCGGGGTGATTGGCAGCTGGCGGGATGGCTCCTGCCGTTCGTCCCTGCTCCTGACGACCGCGCACAGAAGAACGCTCTCTCGTCCTTGTCGAGATGGAAAATACTCGACAACCTCAGGCGCAGCCTTGCACCCGCAGCGCTGACCCTGCTGATCCTCCTGGGGTGGACTGTATTGTCAAATCCGCTCCTCTGGACTCTGTCGGCGGTCGGGATCATCCTGATTCCTTCGCTGCTTGTTTCCTTTTTTGGTTTCTTTCACAAATCGGACGACATGCCGCTTTGGTCGCACCTTGCTGCCACGTTCCGGGCGGCTGTCAACCATTTGGCTCAGGCCGCCTTTGCGCTTGTGTGTTTGCCCTACGATGCCTATTACAGTCTCGGCGCCATCGTTCGCACGGTCTGGCGCATGCTGATCTCGCGCAGGCGATTGCTCGAGTGGAGGCCGTCGGACGAGCAGGATCGAAGCGGTCATGCTGATCTCGCCCTTTCGTTTCAATCCATGTGGATTGCACCGGCCCTTGCGGTAGTGATGGTAGTTCTCCTAGGACTTTCCGAGCCCTCGGTTTTGGCGGTGGCCGCTCCGTTACTCGGACTCTGGCTGACGTCTCCGGCCATCGTTTGGTGGATCAGCCGACCGCGGGCCGTGCCCAAAGTTCACCTTTCAGTCGATCAGAACAAATTCCTGCGCCGACTCGCCCGCAAGACGTGGGCGTTCTTCGAAACCTTTGTAACGGAGGAGGAGCACTGGCTTCCTCCCGACAACTTTCAAGAGTTGCCCGAGGCGAAAATCGCTCATCGTACATCCCCGACCAACATGGGGCTTGCGCTCCTTGCGAGCTTGGCGGCGCGCGACTTCGGATACATTCAGACGGGAAGCCTCATTGCGCGCACGGAACGCGCCCTTCAGACCATGTCAAGCCTCGAGCGACACCGCGATCACTTCTACAACTGGTATGATACTCATTCCCTGCAGCCGCTCCTGCCTCGCTATGTCTCGACCGTTGACAGCGGCAACCTCGCGGCTCATCTCTTGACGCTTCGCTCGGGCCTACTCGAGGCTCCCGACGACAAAATCATCGGAACGAGAATATGGCAGGGGATAATCGATACCCAGAATGTCGTCGCCGAGGCCACAAAGGGTGTGGCTCCGAGGCGTCTCGCTCAATTCCGGAAGGAGCTGGAGTCGGCGATAAGCTCCGACCCTTCCTCGCTGGTTGCCGCAAGGGAATCCTTGGAGCGGCTTGCCGCTTCGGCCGGGGAAATCGCGGAGTCCACGGCGGGCCAAGAAGCGGATCAGGCGAGGTGGTGGGGCGAGGCGCTGGACCGACAGTGCCGGGAGGCGCTTAACGAGCTTGAGTTTCTCGCGCCGTGGTTGTCACATCGGGCTCTCTTCGACGGTCGAGCGGATTCCTTCGACACTATGAGAATCCCGACCTTGCGCGAGCTATACGCGCTCGAGACCGAGATGCTCCAGGCCCTCGATGGTCGCCTCCACGACGAAGCGGAGGGGACGGAATACGATCGGCTCTCCGCATTGGCGCAACTCGTTACCGAAGGTCGTGCCCACGCCGAGGCGCGGTTCGCCTCGATCGAACGTCTCGCTTTTCAAATAGAGGATCTCGCGCTGATGGATTTCTCGTTCCTCTATGATAAACGGCGGCATCTTCTCGCCATCGGCTACAACGTCGAAGGGCGGCGGCAAGACCCCGGCTACTATGATCTCCTCGCTTCGGAAGCCAGGCTTGCCAGTTTCGTCGCCATAGCGCAGGGGCAGATACCTCAAGAAAACTGGTTTGCGCTCGGGCGCCTTCTTGCGGATGCCGGAGGAAAGTCAGTCCTTTTTTCTTGGAGCGGATCAATGTTCGAGTACCTCATGCCGCTCCTGGTGATGCCGACGTATGAGAACACACTTCTCGATCAAACCTGCAAGGCCGCCATCGCTCGCCAGATCGAGTATGGCAAGCACCGAGGGGTGCCATGGGGCATCTCGGAGTCCGGCTACAATTCGTTCGATGTCAGCCTCAATTACCAATACCGCGCGTTCGGAGTTCCTGGCCTAGGTTTCAAACGCGGACTCGTCGACGATCTGGTCATCGCTCCCTATGCCTCGGTGCTTGCATTGATGGCGATGCCCGAGAAGGCCTGTCAGAACCTTCAACGACTTTCTGACGAGGGATTCGAGGGAGACTATGGGCTGTATGAGGCGATTGACTACACAGAGAATCGTGTACCGTCCGGCCAGTCGAGCGCAGTTGTCCGGTCCTTCATGGCGCATCATCAGGGAATGAGCCTCCTCTCTCTTGTCTCTCGGATTCTCGACCGACCGATGCAAAAACGGTTCGAGTCGATTCCCCTGGTTCGAGCGACCGCGTTGTTGCTCGAGGAGAGAATCCCGAGGGCCACTACGTTCTATTCGCGCGCGGCCGACACGCCGGAGTTTCGTGCGGGGACCGAGGATTCGCGCACGAGAGCTCGAGTGTTCACGAATCCCGATACTCCTTTCCCTGAGGTGCATTTGTTGTCGAACGGCAAATATCACGTAATGGTCACAAACGGGGGAGGTGGGTACAGCCGCTGGAAAGATCTCGCAGTCACCCGCTGGCGCGAAGATAGTACATGCGACAATTGGGGCACATTTGTCTTTATTCGCGACACGGAGACCGAGGAGTTCTGGTCGAACGCACTCCAGCCGACCCTCAAACGGTCGGAAGACTACGAGGTGATCTTCTCGGAGGGTCGGGCTGAGTTTCGTCGCCGTGGTCACGACCTTGATACGTACACCGAAATCGCCGTGTCGCCGGAAGACGACATCGAGCTGCGTCGCATCCGCATCGCGAATCACTCGCGGGTTCAGCGGACGATCGACGTCACAAGCTACGCCGAGGTAGTGCTTGCGACTCCCGCAAGCGATGCGACCCACCCCGCTTTCGGTAATCTCTTTGTCCGGACCGAAATCATCGCAGAGCGGCAAGCGATTCTCTGTGCTCGACGGCCGCGATCCAGCGACGAGCAGGTTCCCTGGCTGCTGCACCTGATGACGGTGCGAGATGCGGAAATTCTCGAAGTTTCCTATGAGACGGATCGCACGCGCTTCGTCGGTCGAGGCAACACCATTGCCGCTCCGCAGGCAATGAAGACACCGGGATCGCTTTCGGGTAGCGAGGGGTCAGTGCTGGACCCGATTGTCGCAATCCGACACAAAATCGTCATTGAACCGGACGCCTCTGCGACAGTTGATCTGGTTACCGGGATCGGCGATAGCCGCGACGTCGCCTTGCGCCTTGCGGAGAAGTATCAAAGCAAGCGGTTCGCAAATCGCGCTTTCGAGCTTGCATTCACGCACAGCCAGGTAGTTTTGCAGCAGATCAACGGGACCGAAGCGGAAGCGCAGCTCTATGGTCGCCTCGCCGGGTCGATACTCTATGCTCACTATCGCATGCGCGCCGATTCAAACATTCTCATCGCCAACCGCCGCGGGCAATCCGGGCTGTGGGGCTATTCCATTTCGGGCGATTTGCCTATCGTGCTGCTCCTGATCGAAGATCCCGCGAACATCGCCCTGGTCCGTCAACTTGTGCAGGCGCATGCATACTGGCGCCAAAAAGGGCTCGCGGTGGATCTGATCATCTGGAACGAAGAGCACGGCGGGTATCGGCAGCACCTTCAGGAAGAGATTCTCGGGCTCATCGCCGCTGGTTTGGAAGCCAACGTCGTTGACCGGCCGGGTGGGATCTTTGTACGCTCCGCAGATCAGATATCCAATGAGGATCGTACACTTATCCAAGCGGCTTCGCGGGCGGTTATCAGCGACCGGCGGGGGACGCTTGAAGAGCAGGTAGGTGGACGGAGCATCCCGAAAATCGCAGTTCCGCGTCTGACACTGGCGCGTGCCACGAAGAACAGCATTGGGACGACGGTGGTGCCTCGCCGGGATCTACTCTTTTTCAACGGGATCGGCGGATTCTCCCCCGACGGGCGCGAGTACATCATTACCATCGCGCGCGGTCAGGTTACCCCGGAGCCGTGGACAAACGTCATAGCGAACCCCCAGTTTGGGACCGTCGTCTCAGAAGCCGGCATGGCGTACACCTGGAGCGAGAATGCGCACGAGTTTCGGCTCACACCCTGGTATGACGATCCGGTACTCGATACGAGCGGCGAAGCGATGTACATCCGGGACGAAGAGAGCGGGCAGTTCTGGTCTCCTACCCCGCTACCTCGCGGGGGCGACGCACCATACGTTGCCCGGCATGGGTTTGGCTACAGCGTTTTCGAGCATTCCGAGCGTGGCATCAGCTCGGAGCTCTGGGTCTACGTGGCGGCAGACGCACCCGTCAAGTTTTCGATGCTGAAAGTTCGAAATCAGTCGGGCCGCTCCCGCCAACTCTCGGCCACGGCGTACGTGGAGCTCGTTCTCGGCGAGCTGCGGTCGAAGACTGCGATGCATGTGGTCACGGAGCTTGACAGCGGGTCGGGGGCGGTCTTCGCCCGGAACTGGTACAACTCAGAGTTTCCCGGCCGCACTGTTTTTCTCGACGTCGCCGGAGAAGCGCGGACGGTAACCTGCGACCGGGCTGAGTTTATGGGGCGCAACGGGACCCTGGAAAATCCTGACTCGATGACGAGGACGAGGCTTTCCGGCAGAGTGGGCGCTGCCCTGGATCCGTGCGCGGCCATTCAGGTTCCCTTTGAGCTCGAGGATGGACAGGAGTGCGAAATAGTCTTCAGACTTGGCGCGGGGCGCGATGCCGAGGAAGCGCGCAGGCTTGTGCGGCGTTTTCGGAGCCCCGATGCCGGGCAAGCTACCCTCGACGCGGTACGGCAGTACTGGAGACGGACCCTTGACGCGGTGCGCGTGGAAACCCCCGACTCGTCCCTCAACGTATTGACCAATGGTTGGCTCCTGTATCAAGTTCTTTCCAGCCGGTTGTGGGGGCGGAGCGGTTACTACCAGTCCGGGGGAGCCTTCGGGTTCCGCGACCAACTGCAAGACGTCATGGCACTCATCCATGTCGAGCCGAAGCTAGTACGCGAGCATCTTCTCCTATGCGCTTCCCGCCAGTTCTCGCAGGGAGATGTTCAGCATTGGTGGCATCCGCCCGCGGGAAGAGGCTCCCGAACGCGCTGCTCGGACGACTACCTCTGGCTTCCGCTTGCCACATCTCGTTACGTTTCGAGCACCGGAGACGCCAAGGTGCTCGACGAAATGGTTCACTTCATCGAGGGACGCCCGATCGACCCGACCGAAGACTCCTACTACGATCTCGCAGCCCGATCCGAGCAAACGGCCAGTTTGTACGATCATTGCGTACGAGCCATTCTGCGGGGCTTGCGTCTTGGCGCACATGGCCTCCCGCTCATGGGCTCGGGGGACTGGAACGACGGAATGAACTTGGTGGGCGTGGAGGGCAAGGGCGAAAGCGTCTGGCTGGGATTCTTCCTGCACGAGGTGATGGCACAATTCAGCAAGATTGCGCTCCTGCGCGGGGACCTTTCCTTCGCCGATCGGTGCCGGAGGGAGGCAGAGGAGCTGCGTACCAAGATCGAGGAGGGAGGATGGGACGGAGCGTGGTACCGCCGCGCCTATTTTGATGATGGATCGCCCTTGGGTTCATTGAGCAATCCGGAATGTCAAATCGATTCGATCGCGCAAAGCTGGTCCGTTCTGTCCGGTGCGGGCACCTCAGAGCACGCGCGCATTGCCATGGAATCGCTGAACAGTCGTCTTGTCCGCGCTGATCGCGCGCTTATTCAGCTTCTGGACCCGCCGTTCGATAAGTCGGAGATGAATCCCGGCTACATCAAGGGGTACGTCCCGGGCGTCCGGGAAAACGGCGGGCAATACACGCATGCGGCCATCTGGGCGGCGATGGCCTTTGCTCGTTTGGGGGACAACCGCCGTGCTTGGGAGCTCTTTACCATGATCAATCCGGTGAGCCATTCGAGCTCTCCTGAGAAGATCGATACCTACAGGGTGGAACCCTACGTCATGGCAGCCGATGTCTATTCACTTCCGCCCCACACCGGTCGCGGCGGATGGACCTGGTATACCGGATCCGCTGCGTGGATGTATCGACTCATAGTGGAATCGCTTCTGGGTCTCAACCTCGAAGCGGGTCAACTGCGGTTGACCCCGTGCCTTCCGACGGAGTGGAAGGGCTTCAAGTTGCACTACCGCTTTGGCGAAACGGTTTATCACATCGCAGTCCTGCAAATGCTCGCCACTAGCAGCGAAATGCACGTGACTGTGGATGGCATTCTGCAGAACGAAGCGGTCATCCCGCTCTCTGACGACCATAAGGAACATTGGGTAGAGGTGAGGATGTCTGTCGCTGGCGACTGAGAGGTCGCCTGTCAGACCGCACCGCGACGGCGTTGTGATCCCGCCGGAAGACGATCGAATTCCCTCTGTGAGTATATGATGCCGCGCAGGACTTCGGACAGCGGACGCGGGTACTTGACCAACCTGATTATTGCGTGTAGTGTTACGGTTACAAGCAGTTGAGCGCATGCCCGACTGCGACCTGCCTTTTCAGCAACTGGTTTTTTGCGTAAGGAACAGTGTAATTGATCGTCCCGCCGAGTATTTCAATCACCGTACTTTCCAATGAGAACTGAGTGTCTATGAAGGGGCAATCCAATTGAATGGCTGAAGCTATGCTTCAGCAGAAGGAAGTATCCCGAATGGCCAACAAATTGTACGTTGGAAATCTCAGCTACAACACGACGGAAGAGGATCTTCGAAGCCTGTTCTCTTCGTACGGTACGATCAACTCACTGAACATCATCAATGACCGTGACACCGGTCGCCCCAAGGGCTTTGGATTCGTCGAAATGAGCTCCGCGGAAGAGGCTCGCGCGGCGATTTCCGGTCTGGACTCACGCGAGGTTGACGGACGCCAGATTAAGGTAAATGAGGCGAACGATCGTCCGCCCCGACGTTCGGCAGACCGCTACTAGCCGAAAGAAGCTGACGGGCCGAACAACTGTTCGGCCCGCTTCTCGCTGCTCCAAAGACCGAAACATCTGCCATTCTCCTCCCTACCTTCAGCCGCTTTTGATTGCCACGGCCGTTGCGAGCGGGTATAGTCAGTCAACATGAACGTCCTCTCGCTTTCCGGCGTAAGCAAAACTCTCGGTGATGAGCCGTTGTTCGAGAACGTTACTCTGGGGATCGACGCCGGCGACAAAATCGGATTCGTCGGAAGGAATGGCTCGGGGAAATCAACCTTTCTGAGACTCCTGCAAGGAGAGCTTGATCCGGATGCCGGCGAAGTCTCGCGGAACCGAGAGCTAACGATGAGCCATGTCGAGCAACGGCCGTCGTTCGCCGCGGATATGACCCTGGAAGATTATCTTCTGCGCAGCACCGACAGACTGGTGCAACCGGAAACGGAAGATGGCGCAGCGGTTATCCATACCTTTCGTTCTAACTGCAGAGAGCTCGGCCTGCCGGACATCGGTGTCAGGATGGCGACGCTTTCCGGCGGCCTGATTAGAAAGGCGTCCCTCGCACGCGCGCTTGCCTTTGGTTCAAGCTTCCTGACCCTTGATGAACCGACCAACCATCTCGACCTCGACACCGTCGTGTGGCTGGAGGACCTGCTGAAGAACGGCCAATTCGGCTTCGTCCTGGTGACGCATGATCGGTATTTTCTCGATAGCGTGTGCACCTTCATCATGGAGATTGATGGACGGCAGCTATTCAAGTATCCCGGCGATTACTCCTTGTATCTGGAGCGTAAGGCGGCGCGGGCGGACACCGCCGAGCGCGCCGAACGTCGCCGAAGCTCGATTCTTCGGGGCGAGCTCCAGTGGCTGAAGAGAGGCCCTCGAGCCCGCACCGGCAAGGACAAGAGCCGGAAGATGCGAGTACAAAACCTGATGGATTCCGGGGTGCAGAAAGAGATCTCCATGAGAGAGTTCTCCTCCACACACCGCCGCCTGGGCAAGAAGGTCCTCGAGCTTCATGGCGTTTCCAAGCGCTATGACGGAAGGGAGGTTGTCGGCCCGTTTTCATACGAGTTCCGCCGCGGAGAGCGGATCGGAATCATCGGCCCCAACGGTTCGGGGAAGACAACCTTTCTTCGCATCGTCTCGGAACAGGTTGCGCTCGACGCGGGGAAGGTCGTCAAGGGCGAAAACACCGTGTTCGCTTATTTCGATCAAACTGGATCCGTCCTCGACGGGGAAATGACCGTGCTTGAGTACATGAGCCAGCCGGGTGAAAGGATCGGACTCGACAACGGGCTCTCCGTGACTGCCGAGCAGTTCCTGGAGCGCTTTCTCTTTCCTCGAGCGATGTTTTCGCTTCCGCTCGAAAAGCTGTCGGGAGGAGAGTTTCGACGGCTGCACCTAATAAGGATACTTGCAGCGTCGCCGAACTTCCTTCTCCTGGATGAGCCGACCAACGATCTCGACATCGACACAATCCGGCTGCTGGAAGACTATTTGACCAATTTCGAAGGCTGCATCCTGCTGGTCTCCCACGACCGCGCCTTACTTGATCGTCTGACCGACTATCTCTTCGTTTTCGACGGGAGCGGCGGGATCCGCGGGTTTGTCGGAAGCTATGAAGACTATCGGCAGATGCTCGCCGACGAACGGGTGCAACGCGGCCGGGCCGGGGCGATGCGGACCGTGTCGGATTCGAAAGAAGCGGGAAAACGAGGTCAGCGTCGCGACAAGAGCCCGAAGCTCTCCTTCAAAGAGCGGCAGGAATATGAGCTTCTTCTGGAGGAGATAGCAGCGCTCGAGGACGAGCAACGAGCGCTGGAGGCCTCGTTTCAAGAGTCAATACAGGATTCCGCCGGGCTGGAATCCCGCACCCGCCGGTACCGCGATGTGCAGGCAGGGCTTGAAGAAAAGCTCGCACGGTGGGAAGAGCTCGGAGTGCGGGCTGGGGAGTGACCGTCTCGGGGCTGTCGGGCGATAGAAGGCGCTGGAACGCCGTCTCGCCTCGGAAGGCTTTCAATCGGTGGTCCGACGCCTACGCCTTTTCGACCACGAGGGAACGACTGCGACCGATCGATGGAGAGGCCACCGACACGAAGCCTGCCGCCTGGACGCTCTTCACCATGAGGGCGAACTCGTCGGCCGCAACGTGTGTCGGCTCGGCAATCAGGATGCGCCCGCCCCTCTTGAGGGCGCGGTGCAATTGAACGAAGAAGGCCGGTGAGTCCGGAATCTCGTGAACCATTGCAAACGCGAGCGCGAAGTCGAACGTGCCGGCAAGATCGTCGATACCCAAGGATGCCTCGGTGCAAAGGCGAGTCTCAAGACGGTCCGAGAGACCCGCCCTCCGAGCTCGCTTGTTGAGCCCGGCGAGCATCCTCTCCTGCAAGTCGACGCACACCACGTGACCTTTGGGTCCGACGAAACGAGCGAGCGGGATGCTGAAAAAGCCCATCCCGCTCCCCGGCTCAAGGACATGCATCCCTTCCCTCACCCACGGTCCGAGAATCGCGTACGGCTCCTGCGCGAGCCGGCGGATGGGGCTCGCGAGGAGGTACCCAACCCACCAGGGACAGACGTGTCTTTCCACGCTAGCAATCCCCGTGCGGGCTGTCCGAAGGTGGCTCGTCATCATGCTCGTGCGCTTCCTTCAACCGGTCGCGAAGCGCGCGCTTCCGGCGCCGGTCGCGTGACGCCTGTCCGACCGAATGCGGCCGATTGAACAGGATCGTCGTCAGGATCAAGAGTCCCCAGGCCTCCCAGAAGGTGATGGTCGGCAGCCGGAAGAGCACAGGCATGAGCCAGTTCCAGAGCCAGACCACCACGAAGCCCGCCAGGACGAAGAACCCGGCCACCACCGCCACTCCTGCAAGGACCATGAGGATTTTCACGATGAGGCTGGCTTGGTGCCAGCGAAAGTGCCGTTCGCCACGGTCATGTATCATACAGTCCCCCTATTTTCCGCCCGAGCCTTCGTCGACAATCCATTCGCGGAGGGCCTTCCCGAGCGATCGGATCGCAAGACGCTTTCGGGCGGCGAGCGCATCGATCGACACCCCGGTTCGCTCGGAAAGCTCGCGAAAGGTTGTTCCTTCAAAAACCTGCGCAACTATCACGGAGCGTTGCTTCTCCGGAAGGCCTTCGATGGCGTCGACGACCGCTTCGACCAGCTCGTCGCGAACCAGCGCATCCTGCGGATCGAGCCCCGTCTCGCTCACGATCTCTTCGAACACCTGCTCGGTGACCTCGATTTGACCGGCGTCGCGCCGAGTGCGGTCGCGGCGCCAGAGGTCGATCACCCGGTTTCGAGTGGCCGTGTAGATCAAGGAGGTAGCGTTGGTTATGGGCGCCATGGCATCGATGCGGCTCAAAGCGCTCACGAAAGCATCCTGCACGATGTCTTCGGCATCGGCCAGCACGGCCCCCAGGCGGCGCGCCCGCCGCACCAGCCGTGGCCGTTCATCGCGATATACGGCTTCGAGGTTTTTTCGGGATGCATCACGCTCGCGTTCGTTGTTCATGGCCTTCATATTCTACGACGCGCGAGGGGCGGGATTTGTACTTCACGCGAAAGACGCGTCGCGACACTCGGTTCGGTGGGGGGAGGCTACTTGTTCCGTTTCCAGCTGTGGTGGGTGATTCCTAGATTCTTAACCTTGTAGTTAAGCGTTCTGCTCGATATCCCAAGCAGCCCTGCCGCATCCTTCTGCACCCAGCCGGTCCGCTCCAGCGCCTGCTCGATAAACTGCCGCTCGGCATCCGCCAAGCGAATCCCCTCCGGTGGGAGCTGCACAGCCCTCTGTCCTGCTACGTGGTCATCGGCGAAGAGAAGCTCCAGATCGTCGGGGGAAAGCATGTCGCCCTCGGCCAGCAACACCGCCCGCTCGATCGTATTTTCGAGCTCCCGAATGTTGCCCGGCCAGTCGTAGCGGGTAAGAATTCTCATGGCGTGAGGCTCGATGCCTCGGATTTGCTTGTTCATTTCGAGCGAGGCTCGCTTCAAGAAAAAGGCTGCAAGGAGCTCGATGTCCCCTATCCGACGCCGGAGGGGTGGCAGCCTAATGCTCACCACATTGAGCCGGAAGTAGAGGTCTTCCCTGAACATCCCGCGCCTCATCAGCTCCATAAGATCCTTGTTGGTGGCGGAGATGATGCGAACATCGACCCTCCGGGTCTCGTTGGAGCCTATTCTCTCGAACTCCTTCTCCTGGATCACGCGGAGTACCTTTGCCTGTGTGAAAAGGCTCATGTCCGCTACCTCGTCCAGGAAGATGGTTCCCCCGTTCGCATGCTCGAAGCGGCCGATTCGAGCGCGCTCGGCGCCGGTGAAGGACCCTTTTTCGTAGCCAAACAACTCGCTTTCCAGAAGCTGTTCCGGAAGGGCGGCACAGTTGACGCGGACCAAGGGGCCATCGGCCCGCAGACTGTTGTAGTGGATGGCGCTGGCGACAAGCTCTTTGCCCGTTCCGGTCTCGCCCAGGATAATGACACGTGCGTTGGTCGTCGCCACCCGGCCGACAAGGCGCAGAACCTTCTTGATTTCTTCACTCTCGCCGATGAAATTGTACGGCTTGTAGCTCTCGGGTTGGAACGCCTGCGGCCGGGCGCGCGCCGCTTCCTCTGGCGCTCCGTGCTCCAGCGCCCGCCGTATCTGGAAATTGAGCTCGGGCAGACTGAAGGGGGCCTGCAGCATGCTGAACGCGCCGTTCTTGACTGCGAGCACCCCCTCCTGAATGCTTTCAAGCGTTGCAAGCACGATCACCGCCGTCTGCCGGTTCTTTGCCTTCACCGAGCGGATGAGCCTTTGTATGTCCCCTCCGGCAACCTGAACGTTGGCTATGACCACTTCGTAGTCGTGGACGTCGAGCCACGCAAGGGCGCTCGGGAAATTCGGCGCAAGGTCTATTGAGTGTCCGATGCTATTGAAAAAAAGGGAAACGTCGGTACGGAATGCCTCGTTCTCATCGACAAGTAGTAACGAACTCATACCTTCCGATCCACTCCTCCATTGTACGGACATGCGGCAGAAAATCAAGCAGGTTGTCTTTTCCCAACCGGTCCGATTGGGGAAAAGTTTCGCGAGTAGGCACATACTGTCCGGGTGAGCATGCCAAAAAGAGTCACTGCCGAAAAAAAAGCGAACGATCGAGGCGGAACATGCTCGAAGAGCCACGTTTTATGATAGAATACGCGAAGGACTTCTTCGTTTTTGCAGAAAAAGGAGAGTCCGCCACGCCGAACAATACGATCGATAAGCTCAGGCAGATTTCGTTCTTTGCGAATATGTCTGATCACGATCTCCAGCAAATCGCCCGAATTACCGTCGTAAACGAGTATGCGGAAGGGGCGGTCATCATCGAGGAGCTCGCCGAGGGCCAGACCTTCTGCATCATTTCTCATGGGAAAATCGAGATCACGAAGAAGTACGGCGATCAAGAGGAGTTCGTGCTGGGAGTCTACAGCGACGGAGATTTTTTCGGCGAGATGGCGCTGCTGGACGAGGGACGCCGGTCGGCGACCGTAAGAGCGCTTGAGCCGACAACACTCCTTGAAATCTCCAAGAACGATTTCCAGCCCCTCCTGTTCAAGGCGCCGGTCCTTGCATACAACCTCCTGAAGGAGTTGAGCGTGCGCCTCAGAACGACGGGAGCGCTCCTCGTATCTTACCTCCAGCAGCGCAATCGCCGACTTCGCGCCGCTTTTACTGAAACACTAAGAAATGTCGCGCAGGCCGCCAAAAAAGGGAACGCCGGACAGGGCACACCGCTACGGCGCGCGACCGACCTTGCTTTGCAGATCGGCAGGGAGATGAACCTCTCGGAAGAGGACCTCCTGGTCCTCGAGATGCGGACGTTGCTGCACGACCTTGGCGCAGGCGATGTCACGACTCAGGAGCTCGAAGACCTCGAGCCGCTGAGCCTCGATGAGGCGGGAAAAGAGCGGGTGCACGCGGCCGAAAGCGCGGAATCGCCTGATGCCCGTCCCCTTCTCGAGCGCGAGGTTTCTCACGTCTTTCACAATGTTGGTGATGGGAAAGCGCGCGGATTCCCGGAGGACTTTCTCGGAACCGACACCTACCAGACCAGTAGCATTATCGCGGTCGCAGAAGCCTTCGCCTCCGTGCCTCACGACAAACTGAAGGGGAAGGTCCTCGATCTCGACGCGGTAATTGAGATTACGCGAAAGGGCGCCGGCCGCTGGCTGGACCCTGAGGTTCTCCGGGCGCTCCGTAGGCTGCTCGAATCCGGCAGCATCGAGAGATTCCGATAGGAGCATTGAACGATTCGGCGGCTGTCCTCGACTCTTGGTCCTTTCGATGTTCGCGCCACTTCCACCAAGATTGTCCTTGACCGCCTCCCCGCAGGCTCGATTGATGACGGCGGAGGCGCCGTCTGCCCTGATTGAATGAGCATTCCGCCCCGAGCAGCCTTTGCGCAAGGCATGGCTACCCGGTGCCGATATACAGTGCAGGCAGGGACATCATGGGGAACGGACAACTTCGTGGCAATGGCATTCTTCATCTGCGGTGGGCGCTCGAGCTCTTTCTTATCTCCCTTTTTCTCGCCGGGGCGGGCTCCTGCATGACCGCACGCGTCGGAGGCGCCTTGGCCAAACCCCCCAAGGCTCCGCCGACCCTCGACGAAGCGGTCGCGGACTACTACCAAGGCTCCTTCGAGAAGAGCATCGATGTCTTGGAGAGGCTCATCGCCGCAGACCCTCTCGACCGCCGTGCGCGCTGGGAGTTCGTGCGCGAGCTCGAGGAGGCGGGAGACTATCATCGGGCGGCGGCGGCGCTCCGCGATCTCGACACCCTTGCGAGCAATCGGTCGGCGGTAGACGAGAAGCTCTTTGTCGACCTCTATCTCGCGGATGATCTGGTCGGGGCCCGGGCGCTCCTTCCCCTTCCGGCAGAGACGGCGCACACGCTGTTCTACGAAGCCCTCCTGTTTCGGGATATAGGCGATCCAAGCCGCGCGGTCTCGCTTCTTGAGAAGTCGCTCTCCCGTCGCGAGCGGTATCCCATGGCTTGGTACTTCCTGGGAAAGCTCCGCTACGAAACGAAGGACTACGTGAACGCCGAACGGTGCTTCGAACAGGTTCTCGGTCAAGACCCTGATCTGACCATGGCCCTGGTTCCCCTCGCGGAATCGATCCTGGCGCAGGGGAATTACAGGGCGGCCTATCCCCTGCTCGTACGCGCCCATAACATCCTCCCGGGCGACGCGTGGATTGCCGCTACGATCGCGAAGCTGGAGGAAGCGCATCCGCTGCTCGTCGAAAAGAGGGCCGAGACAAAGGCGCTCGCGGAACGTACCACTGTGCCTCCGCGGGTTGCTCCTCTGGCGCCCGGGGCGGCGGCCCCGCCGGTCGTCCGAGTCGGGCTCGCGGAGGAGCTACGATCGATCACCCTCAAGACCGGCGGAGACTTCATCATCCGGAGCATGGCGCCGGGAGGGGTGCTCACCTACCGGGGGAAGAAGGACCAGCTCCTCGAAGTGAAGAGCGACGGGGACGCGATAACCCTCTCCGATCCGGGAGGGTCCCCCTTCCTCTCCTGGACCGCCCCCGTCACTCTCGAGTACACCGAGCCACGGTGCACCACCGTGATCTTCCATCTCGTAACCGAGAGGGGGACCTTCTATGCGGCGACTGGGAACAAGGCCTACCGGGGGACGATGGAGTTTCGGCCGGACCGCGAGGGGTTCGCCGTCGTGAATGCGCTCCCCCTCGAGGAGTATCTCTATTCTGTCGTGCCTTCGGAGATGCCCGCATCCTGGCCGATGGAGGCGCTGAAGGCGCAGGCCGTTGCGGCACGCTCCTACACCCTCGCCTCCTTGGGCGCCTTTGCCTCCCGTGGGTTCGATGTCCAAGGGTCGGTGATCTCCGCCGCCTACGGAGGGGTAGGAGTCGAGCAGGAGGCCACCACCGAGGCAGTGAACGCTACCCGGGGAGAGGTGCTCGTTTTCGACGGCCGACCGCTTACCGCCTTCTACAGCGCGAACTCCGGAGGCTACACGGAAAACAGCCGCGTGGTTTGGGGCGAATCCGCCGGCATGGAAGCGGTTCCCGACGTCCTAACGCCACGCCGCGACACCTTTCTTCCGCTCCCTGCTCTCATCTCCTGGCTCCGCAGCGATCCAAGCTCCTACAGCGCGGTCCCGCCCTACTACTCCCGGGCGGCCTACCGGTGGGTGAAATGGGTTCCCGTCGACAAGATAGAGCGGCGGGTCGCAAGGGAGAAGCCGATCGGGCGCGTCCTCTCGATCCTGACGCGGGGTCGCGGAATGTCCGGCCGAGTGTCAGCGGTCGAGATAATCGGTACCGACGGGAGCGTGCTGGTACGAGGCGACCGGATCCGATATGTGCTGGGAGGGTTGCGAAGCACGCTCTTCACCGTCCGTCCGAAGCTCGGGCCCGGCGGCCTCCCAAAGTACTTCATCTTCACCGGGGCGGGATGGGGACACGGCGTCGGTATGGACCAGAGCGGCGCGGCCGGCATGGCAGCGGCGGGGTATTCCTACCGCGAGATTCTTGCTCACTATTACCCGCGAGCCCGGCTCGAGGCGGAACTTCCTGTCACGACCGGGAGTGCGCGGTAGCATCGGCTCCGCCGGTCGCCCCAACGTCGAACGGCCGCCGCTTTGAAGCGGGCGCATTGCCTAAACGGTCCCCGCACGGCTTTCACGGGTAGAGTCTGCGATAGAGCTCCGTGAATGACTGGTAGTACGTGTCGACCCAGGGGGCCGGTTCCGGATGCTGGGTAACGGGGTCCTCCCGTGCGCATACCATCGTCTCGTGCATCATCGATGCCGCGAGGCGAACGGCCCCGCGCGCCGACATATCCTTCTGTTTCGAGATCGTAAGCGGCCGTCCGATGACGGTTGCGAGCAGCTTCCGCCAAAAGGGATAGCGGAGGCTTCCTCCCACTGCGACGACACGTTGCACACCGGTGGTTCCCAGCGTGTCGAGACCGAGGCGGATCGAGCAGGCGACCCCTGTGAGGGCGGCAAGGAGGAGATCCTCCGGCGCGTGATGAAGCGAGAGACCGACCCACGCGCCGCGGGCGTCCGGGTTCATGTAGGGAGTCCGTTCGCCGGTCAAGTAGGGGAGGAAGGTGAGGTCGGGAGCGCCCGCGGCAGCTCGGGCGTCAAGCGCTGCGTAGAGCTCCTCCCAGTCGGCGTGGAAGAGCCCTCTCACCCACTCGAGCGCAAGCCCCGCGTTGAGCATGGCGGCGACGCGATGGCGCTGCGAGGCGAGAACCCCCTCGAACACATTGAGTGACGCCTCCCGCTCCGGCAGACGATTGCTCGGGATAGGTCGGGAGATCTGCGCCGCTGTTCCCACGGAGAGCTGAACTTCGGACGGGCTTTCGATGCCGCTTCCGTACATCCCAGCGGGGGCGTCGCCCGCACCCACGGCGACCGGCACCCCTACGGGGAGCCCGGTTCGCCGGGCTCCTTCCGGCGTGATGTGCCCCGCGCGGTCCACCGCCTGGCGGATCTCGGGAAGGAGGCCGAGCTCGAGCCCCAGCTCTGAGAGGAGATCAGCGTACCACTCCCTCCGTTGGAAATCGTAGAGGAGGCTGCCGCTCGCGTCGGAGAAGTCGGTCATGACGGTGCCGGTCAATACGGCCCTGACCCAATCCTTGGGGAAGAGGACCGTACCGATGCGGCGGTAGTCGTCCGGCCTTTCGTCCTTCAGCCACAGGAGGGTAGTCGCCGCGAGGCCTGCGGCCGGAGCGTTGACCAGCCTATCCGCCGTCCGGCCGGGAAGGTGGGCGAATCGATCAAGGTAAGGGGCACCGCGCCGATCCGCCCACAGGATCGCATGACGGAGCGGCTCGAGAGAGTCCCGACCGAGCGGGACGATGCCGTGCATCTGCCCGGAAAGGCCGACGGCGCGCAGGGAGTCGAGAGGCGGGAGCTCGCGCACGGCAAGTCGGATTGCCTCGAGCCACGCCTCGGGGTCGGTCTCCGCGAAGCCGGGCACAGGCGACTCGATGGGATAGGAGCGAACGGCGACGCGCTCCCCGCCATCGGCATCCACGAGCATCAGCTTGACGGATGCCGTACCGAGGTCGATGCCAAGATACACGTCAGCCCACCCGCTCGGGGAGGCGAGAGGACTCGCGGGCGCACAGGATCGCGGTGGTGGTGACGGTTCGCGAAGGCAGCCAGGGATGCTCGACGCGGTCGATCATAGTCTGCACCGCCAGGTCACCCAGCTGCTCGCACGGCTGTCGCATGGTAGTGAGAGCAACGCGGGCAAGGCGGGCGTATTTCACATCGTCGAAGCCGGCTATGCGAATATCATGGGGCACCTTGAGGTTGAGGCTCTCGAAGCTCCGCATCAGGAGCGCGGCGGTCTCATCGTTCAGGCAAATGATGTCTCTCGCTCCGCCGTCGAAAAGCTCCTGCGCAAAGGAGATCGAGCGCGGATCTCCCTCGTGCTCGAGCGCGGTCTTGAGGGGAACGCCCGCTTGATGCAGCGCCTCCCGGTATCCGATGAGGCGCAACGGGCAGGTGCCGGCCGCAAAGGGCTGCCAGACAAAATCGACCCGCCTCCGCCCTTGCTCAAGGAAGTGATTCGTGAGCACGAAGGACGCCTGGATGTTGTCGATGCCGATGAGATCATGATCGCTCCGCCGCGGGTACGGAAGATAATCGCTGTCAAGGAGGATGAGCGGAATCCCTGCGCTCTCAAACATCGAGACAATGCGAAGATTCTTCTTTGGTGCTTCGGCCTCCCGTTCAAGCGGCTGGAAGAAGACCCCGTCGACACGGTGGTCGACGAAACGTTGGGCCGTCGCGAGAAGATGCGCCTCGTGATCGATCGCGTCATCCGCCGGGACGCTGCCCCACGTCAGCGTGAAATCAAACTGATGGGAGCGTTCGGCTATTCGGGCGCACACGGGCCCGAATATCTCCCCCCTTCCAAGTCCGGGAACGACCAGGCCGAACGTTCGGTGTGTCGCGCGCTCGCCCGTTCCTGGATCGGTGACGAAGGTCCCGGCTCCGGCCGCTCGCCTGATCTGTCCCCCATCGCGCAGCCGGTTCAAGACACGGCTGATAGTCGGCCGCGAGACTCCATAATGTTGTGAGAGCTCACGCTCGGTCGGAAGCCGCTGCCCGGGCTTCCACTTGCCCTGTGCGAGCTCCAGCTCTAGTTTGCTGTAGATCTCTTCGTACTTCACCGCGAATTCCTATCAAAGTTCGACAACCATACACCAATTGTATACCAATTGCAACATTATTGGATTTACATTTGGCGCAAAATTGGTTTGACAATTGCCAGTGTGCAGGTGATAATTGTCCGTACGTTCGCACGGGCGGAAGCACAAACGCGCTTCTTTCGGCGAAGCATTCGACAACCGAACGTGCACACTCCTATTTAAAAGCAACCGTCGCTATCGGGTGATAATCCCGGTTTCGTTGAGACCGGAGAAGGATCTTCAAAAGGAGGAGTCGCATGAAAGGCATTTTACGTGTCTCGGCCTGTGCTCTATTCGTATCCGTGTTCATGCTTGTCGGCACTCAGGTCTTCGCAGGGGGGAAGACTGAAGGTGCGACGGAAACCGGCAACGTAGCGGTAAACATCGCGCTTCCGAACAATCCCATCTCGCAGGCGTTGGCTAAGATCGCTGCCGAGAAGTACAAGGTTCCCGGTGTCACGGTCAACATCGCAGTGCTCCCGGAAAACGATCTGCGGCAGAAGCTCACCACCGAGGCTTCGACCGGCGGTACGACCTACGACATCTTCGTCATAGGCCCCTATGAGGCGCAGACCTGGGCAAAGAACGGCTGGCTTGAGAACATGGAGCCCTATTTCAAGAGCCTGTCGTCGGACAAGCTCGCCTGGTACGATCGACCAGATCAGATTCAAGGCATGATTCAGTCGCTTGCGGTGAAAGGGCAGTCCTACGCGATGCCGTTCTACGGCGAGAGCTCGTTCACCATGTACAACAAGGAATTGTTCGCAGCGAAGGGACTTACGATGCCGGACCACCCGACCTGGGATCAGATCTATGACCTGGCGGTGAAGATCAACGATCCGAGCAAGGGGATTGTCGGAGTCACGCTGCGCGGCGCCCCCGGCTGGGGAATGAGCGGAGCGCCGTTTGTGACGATGGTCAACGCCTTCGGCGGACGGTTCTACGACATGAAGTGGCACGCCACCGTCAACACGCCCGAGCAGCGGGCCGCGTGGCAGATGTACAAGAAGCTCCTGCGCGATGCGGGCCAGAAAGACATCCTTTCCTACACCTACAACGAGTGCATCGCGCTCATGAAGTCGGGCAAGGCCGGTATCTACTACGATGCAACCTCCATCGCGCCTCCGCTCGAAGCTGCCGATTCGCCGGTCAGGGGCAAGATCGGCTACGCCTTTGCGCCCCATGAGAAACTTGAGACAAACACCGCGTGGCTGTGGAACTGGGCCATGGGCATCAACCCCAAGAGCTCGGACGCGAAGAAGAAGGCTGCCTTCGACTTCATACTCTGGGCAACTTCCAAGGACTACATCAAGATGAGCCTTGCCATGGACCCCTCGGGCGCAAGCACGCCTCCGGGCTCTCGCTCATCCACCTACACGCTTCCGGCTTACCAGAGCGTACCGTACGCGGCAATGACCTTGCAGACCCTGCAGGGCATGGACTTCACACATCCGACGCTGCAACCGGTGCCCTATGTCGGCTTGCAGTACATCGCAATCCCCGAGTTCGCCGATATCGGGACGAAGATGACACAGCTGCTTGCGGACTACGTCGTTGATAAGATCAGCCTTGATCAGGCAATCCAGCAGACCAACGACATCTTCAATCAGGCTGCAAAAGACGGCGGTTATCAGGAATAGCCGAGGGTAAGTGCAGGAGTCATGATGGCCTGCTCCAATAACCGCGAGGAAGTTGGAGTAGGCCTTTTGTTTGAAGACAAGCATTTCGGAGCTGACGGCAAGGTGGGTCATGAAGAAAAGAGGACATGATTGGAGGTTTGTGCTGCCGGCCATCGTCGTTGTGGCGGTGATGACGCAAGTCCCCTTTGTTCTTACCATTATCTACTCCACCCTTCGATGGAATCTCGCGCGTCCCGATCTTCCGATCAAATTCTTCGGCTTTCAGAACTACTGGTACTTTCTCAAGATCTCGAACCTGCGGGAGCTGCCCGAGTTTTACACCACGGTCTGGCAGACGATCCTTCTGACGGTGGTGTCGCTTGCTGTGTGCACGGTGGTCGGTTTCTTGCTGTCGGTTCTCCTGGACAACAAGGTCCCCGGTGTGAACATCGCGCGGACGCTCATCCTGGGGCCCTTCTTTATCATGTCCACCGCAAGCGGGGTCATCTGGAAGACCACGGTTTTCAACACCACCTTTGGCTGGTATGGGGTGATAGCGAGAGCCCTTGGTATGACGCCCGTCGACCTCCTCAGCAATTATCCAATACCGGTGATCATATTTCTCTTCTCGTGGCAGTGGACGCCCTTCTTCGTCCTCGTGATGCTGGCGGGGCTGCAGGGCATTCCGGTGGACTTGACGGACAGCATGCGGATTGACGGCACCAACTGGCTGCAATCGACGTTCTTGATAAAGCTGCCGATCATCGGCAACCATGTGAGGGTAGCCGTCATGCTGGGACTGATCTTCATCGTGAAGGAGTTCGGTCTTATCCTCGTGACAACGGCAGGCGGGCCCGGCACCCGCTCCTATACCTTGCCCTACGAGGTGTACATGGAGGTATTCAACGCCTCCAACGTCGGCCGAGCGGGCGCGCTGGCAACCATGACCGTCATCATTACACTCGCGGCAGTGAACATCCTTTACCGATCGATTAGGAAACGCAGCGCTGCCTCTTGAGCGAGGAGGCGAACTATGACAGAGACCCGCACCGTTGCACAGTCGCATCATTCCGCCGCAGTGAGGAAGCGCGTCAGGCTTATTGGGCTTACGGTGTTGATCTTCGCCGTTGCTATCATCTACTTCTCGCCGATTCTGTACATGTTTCTTTCGGCGTTCAAGACCGAGTTCCAGGCGATTAACCCGAGTCTGATTTTCACTCCCACCCTGAAGACCATCCAGAAGGTCTTGAGCGATCCGAGCATGTACGGCTACCTGCGAAACTCGCTCTTCCAGGTGCTGGCTGGAACAAGCCTCAGCCTTGCCTTGGGGATTCCCGCGGCGTTCATTTTGGTGTTCGGTAAGTTCAAAAAGAAGACCACGAACGAATCGATCTACCTCTGGTTCATTACTACTATCCTGCTTCCTCCTGTCGCCGTCATCATCCCGCTCTACATCTGGTTCCAGGCGCTCAATCTCATCAAGACGCCCGTGGGGCTCCTGATTGCCTACGTCGGATTCCACACCCCTATTGTGGTGTGGATGCTCCATTCCTTCTTCTCCGACGTGCCCGTCGAGATCATCGAGGCTTCCGAAATCGATGGCTGCACTCGTTTCCAGCAGATGGTCCGCATTGCCCTTCCCCTGGTAAGAATCGGTATTCTCTCCGCCGGCCTGCTGGTCGCGGTTTTCATCTGGAACGAGTTTTTTCTTGCCTTCAACCTCACCGGGATCACCACGGCAACCCTGCCCGTATACATGGCCAGATTCAGGGAGCAGCAGGGGATGTTCGTTGCGCAGCTCTCTGCGTCCTCTGTCATTGCGGTGCTACCGGCTGTTATCCTGGGGTGGATGACCCAGAAGTCGCTGGTCAAGGGGCTTACGCTTGGGGCGGTCAAAGGGTAGCCGCACGAGTTGTGATAAGGAGACAACGCATGAATGACTCGCTGCGGCGCGATGCCGTGAATCTTGGAGAGCGATCAATCGACCGACTTCCGACGGGAATTGCCGTCCCCTCGTACAATCGCCGGGAGGTTCGCCCCGCAATCATCCATTTCGGCGTGGGCGGGTTTCACCGAGCTCACCAAGCGGTTTACACCGACGACGTCCTGGGTTCAGGGGACCTTGGCTGGGGCATCCGAGGGGCCGGCATTACGGAGGCCGATGTGCGTATGAAAGAGGCGCTTTCGGCTCAGGACTACCTGTATACCGTAGTCGCCCGGGACAACAGCGGAGAGGACCGGCGAGTCGTCGGATCCATCCTCGACTTGATAGTCGCCTCCGACAACCCCTCTTCATTGGTCGGTGCGATGGCCGACGAGAGCACCCGGATCATCTCCATGACCATCACGGAGAACGGATACTGTTACCGTCCCGATAGCGGCGAGCTCGATTTCGACAATGCCGGCATCCGAAACGATGTGGCGCAGACCGGGCGGCTTCGCACGATCTACGGGTGCCTTCATGCCGCATTGGCTCAAATCCGACGCAAAAGGGGTATGCCGCCCACGGTGCTCTCGTGCGACAATCTTCCGCAGAACGGCGATCGGCTCCGGAGGCTCTTCCTACAGTTTCTTGAGACACTAGACCCTGAGCTGGCGAAGTATGTCGCAAGCGAGGTCGCGTTTCCGAACTGCATGGTCGACCGGATTACGCCGATTACGACCGCCGAACAACAAGGGAGCTTTGCAGAGAAGTTCGGCGTCGTCGATCGGCGGCCGGTATTCTGCGAAAGGTTTCGCCAGTGGGTCATCGAGGATCATTTCCCGGCCGGTCGCCCTGACTGGTCGCGCTCAGGAGCCACCTTCGTTGCCGACGTGGTGCCGTTCGAGCGAATGAAGATTCGCCTTCTCAACGGCAGCCATTCCGCGCTCGGATACATCGGCTACCTCTTGGGTCACCGTCGCGTCGATCTGGCGATGTCCGATCCGGACGTCCGCACCTTCCTGCGCGCATACATGAACGAGATCTCTCCAACGGTGGGATCGGTACCGGGTGTCGACCTCGATGGCTATAAGGACTCTCTTATCGAGCGATTCTCGAATCCTGCGATCGCCGATCAGATCTTGCGGCTCGCCCAGGATGGATCGAAGAAAATCCCAAACATGATCCTCGAACCGGTTGCTGAGCTCCTCGATGACGGCCACCCCTGCCCGCACGCCGCCTTCGCACTTGCCGCGTGGGTTCGCTTTCTGGAGGGCACCGACGAAGTCGGCGAACCTATTCCGATAGACGATCCGCAAGGTGCCGTGCTCCAGGCCGCGGCGAACCGAACGAAAGGGGGCGAGGTTAGCGAGTTTCTTGCAATCGGGTCGGTCTTTCCCGAGCGACTTGCCCGCAGCTCAAACCTTGGCGGCGCGGTCTCCGCTTCCCTCGCGGCCATCCGAGGAAAGGGGATGCGATCGGCGCTTCGGAGCTTCGTCTCCGGACAAATGACCCGTTGATCGAAGCTCCCTGCTGCACGGAGCAGGCAGAAAGCCGCCGCGCTCGAACTACGTAAGTACAGCACGGGGAGGTTGAAGAGCAATGCAGAAGACAATGCACGGGGCGCTGTTGCCCGGTAACAGCAGGGTGGAACTAAAGGAGTTCCCGGTACCCGAGCCGCATCACGGGGAAGTCCTCATCAAGGTCAAGTCTTCCACGATCTGCGGCAGCGACATTCGGGCAATCTACCGAGAGCACCTCGGGAAGGGGCCCGAGGGATATCAGAACGTCATTGCGGGGCATGAGCCCGCCGGACAGATCGTAGCGGTCGGGCCGGGGATGCGCAGATTCAAGACTGGCGACCGGGTCGTCGTCTACCACATCTCCGGCTGCGGCGTATGCTATGATTGCCGTCGCGGCTACATGATAAGCTGCAGCAGCCCGCTCCGTGCCGCGTACGGCTGGCAGCGGGACGGCGGAATGGCGGAGTACCTCCTCGCCGAAGAGAAGGACCTGGTTCCCTTGCCTGACAACCTATCGTACACGGACGGCGCACAGGTAGCCTGCGGCTTCGGCACCGTCTTTGAAGCCCTTGAGAAGATCGGCATATCCGGCGCGTATCGCGTCCTGGTGACCGGGCTTGGACCGGTCGGGCTTGCCACCGCGATGCTTGCCCGAGCGCTGGGTGCACACACGATCATCGGAACGGATATCTCTGCGGAGCGGGCGGAGCTTGCCCACAAGCTCCACCTCGTCGATGCCGCGCTCGTCGGAGCGGAGGCGACCGTGGATGCGGTCTTGAAGCTGACCGGAGGAGCGGGCGTGGAGCGGAGCATCGACTGCTCAGGGAACGACTCCGCGAGGCAGCTTGCCGTTCGGTCGACCCGCCCATGGGGCAGGATCGCCCTGGTCGGCGAAGGCGGAACGCTCGGCTTCTCACCGAGCCCGGACCTCATCCACGGACAGAAAACCATCTACGGATCGTGGGTCACGAGCATCTGGCGGATGGAGGAGCTCGTCGAAAGGCTCACGGCCTGGGACCTGCATCCCGACAGACTCGTCACGCATCGCTTTTCCCTCGAGCGCTGCGCCGAGGCGTACAGCCTCATGGCAGGAGGGCGGTGCGGAAAGGTCGCAGTCTGCTTTGACGAGGAGCTTTCCGGCGGCGGCTCGTCCGAGGTCTTCAGATAGGAGACAACTCGCCCGCATCAGCTCTTGCCGGAAAGCCTCGAGCGCCCTTCAATACTCTTCTCAGCCCCGGACGTCCTTGAGCGCTCTAGGCGATCCGGCCCTTTTCTCACAAAGGCGAGCGATAGTAATATGATGGGTGGAAAAGCAGCAAAGGAGAGCAGTCCATGGCCGACCGGGAGGATAGGGGTGAGAAGGAGGCGAACGAGGAGTGCCTCGAAGCCCTTTATCGGTTGGAGATAGAGCACGAGGAGCAGACCGTCGAGGCCCTGCAGGCCAATTCCGATCTTGCCGGAGTCGACATCGGAGCCGTTCTGCTTGCCCTCATGGCGGCGGGTTTAGTGTCGATTGACGGCGAGAGCGTCCGTCTCACAAGGGGCGGCAGGATAATCGGACGGAGAATCTATTCGCGCCATGAGATGGCCGAGGGGATCTTAAGCCTCCTTGGAATGCGGAAGGCTCGGGCTCACGAGGAGGCCTGCCGGCTCGAGCACGAAGTGGGAGTCGACGCAGAAAGCGGCCTTGCGGACGAACAGCGCTCGCTCCTCGAGCTCTTTTCACGTGGGGCCATCCCCCTCACCCGAGCGCATGAGGACGAAGAATACCGCGTCTGTCTCATCTCAGGGGGCGGCGGGGCTCGCCTGCGTCTGGAGGACATGGGCATCGCCCCGGGAACGGCAGTCTGGCTTCGCACCCGGCGGAGCGGAGGGCCGGTGGAGATCGAGGTCCAGGGATCGAGGCTCGCCCTAGGGCGGGGCATTGCATCCAAGGTCGTCGTCATACCGGCCGCAGTCTACAAGCAGCATGTGCCTGCACGCGAGGGCGCCGACTGATTCGCGGGGCGCATGTGGCTGATATGGCTGACTCGAAGTTCCCGGCGACCGATCGAAAGACCGACTACCTCATCGCCCTGGCGGGAAATGCCAATGTCGGTAAGAGCGTCATCTTCAACGCCCTCACCGGGCTGAACCAGATCGTCGGGAACTGGCCGGGAAAGACCGTCGAGCTCGCCGAAGGGCTCTGCTCCCATGGCGGCAAGAGCATCCGCGTCGTGGATCTGCCCGGGATCTATTCCCTTTCCACCTATTCTCAGGAAGAGCTCGTCAGCCGCGAGTTCATCGCGGAGGCGAAGCCCGACGCCGTCATCAATGTGGTGGACTCCACGGTGCTGCAGCGGAATCTTTACTTCACTCTTCAGCTCATCGAGTTCGGAGCGCCGATCGTCGTCGCTCTCAACCTTATCGACCTGGCCGAAGCGTCGGGAATAGAGGTCGACGACCGGAAGCTTGCGAATCTCCTCGGAGTACCGGTTGTTAAGACTTCAGGTGCCACCGGGCGAGGGCTCACGGAGCTGATCGATGCGGCGATAGTCGTCGACCATGCCCCGAGCGTCATGGTTCGCTACGGGAGGGAGGTCGAGGGAGCGATCGCTTCGCTGGAGCGGGCTCTCACTGGACGGAGGATGCCTCCTTCGATCGGGAGCTATCCGCTCCGCTTCACGGCGATCAAGCTTCTTGAGGCCGATAAGGAGATCGGTGAGGCTATCAAGCAGTCGGCCGCAATCGACGAGAGTCGAACGGCCCCGGCCGCGTCGCTCGAAGGCGGGCAGGCGACGCCGGTTGGCGAGGCGTGGCGAAGCGAAGGGCACACCTCCGGCGATTCGACTCCCCTCGCGGCGATCTCCGAGAAGACGCCGACCTCACCCGTACAGAGTCCCCTTGCCCTCGCCCGTGCGCTCGGACGTCGGCTCGAGCGGCTTCACGGCCATCCCATCGCGACGGTGCTGGCGGCGGAACGCTACAACTTCTCCGCCAGGGCGGTCGATGCAGCCGTGCGGACAACCAAGCGAAAAACGCGATCGGCCGGCGAGAGGCTGGACTCCTTTCTTCTCACGAAAGCGGGGGGATGGATCGTTCTAGTGGTCGGGATGTTCGCGCTTTTCGGCGTTGTCTACTTCGTCGGCGATCGCCTTTCGACCCTGCTCGATGAGCTTTTCGGGCTCGTGCACTCCGCATTTCTCGGTCTGGCTCTGCCCACGTGGCTTTCCGATTTCATCTGGGAGGGGCTGGTGCAGGGGGTGGTGGCGGGAGTCGAGGTTGCCCTCCCCTACATCGTACCCTTCTACGTGATCCTCTCGGTCCTCGAGAACAGCGGCTACCTAGCGAGGATCGCCTTTCTCACCGACTCGATCATGCATCGCCTTGGCCTGCACGGGAAGGCCTTTATCCCCATGATTCTCGGGATCGGATGCAACGTACCCGCAGTTATGGGGACCCGGATCATGGAGCAGTCGCGGAATCGACTGATCGCGGCGGTGCTCGCGACCATCGTGCCCTGCTCGGCGCGAACCGTGGTGATTCTCGGGCTGGTCGGCGTCTTTCTGGGCTTTCTTCCAGCGATCTCGCTTTACCTCGTGAGCCTCGTCCTCATCTTCATCGTCGGCACCGTAATGAACCGGCTTCTGCCGGGAGACAATCCAGGTCTGATCATGGAGATGCCGAAGCTCCGCCTCCCCATCGCCCGAATAACCCTTCGCCAAACCTGGTTTCGGCTCAAGGACTTCATCCAGTTCGCCTTTCCCATCATAGTCGTCGGGAGCCTGGCGCTCTACCTGCTGAACATCGCCGGCCTCCTCGGCTGGTTCTCCGCGGCGCTCGCCCCCTTCACGGAGGGCGTGCTAGGCCTCCCCGCCATTTCCATCATCGTGCTCATCTTCGGGATCTTTCGAAAGGAGCTCACCCTGATCATGTTTGCCGCGCTGAGCCACACGATGCTCCTCAATACGGTGCTCAGCCCGCGGCAGATTTACGTGTTTGCCTTCATCGTCATGCTCTACGTTCCCTGCGTCAGCACGATCGCAGTCCTTCGTCGCGAGTTCGGCGGGCGCAAGGCTGCGCTCATCTCCGGTGCGGAAGTTGTGGGGGCGCTTCTCCTTGGCGCGCTCGTGAACTGGGGTTGGCAGGCGTTTCAGCTTCTCGGGTAGTCGATGTAGAGGCAGGCAGGCCCGCCGTCATCCCACCTGCGTGCCTGTCGAAAAGGGATTCAGGACCCGCGCAATGACCTCCATCCAGTTCCGCGGGATGTAGAGCTCGTTGTTCTCGTCGCGCACTCCATGCTCCTCGAGGGCGGGCGCGACGGTCTCGCGCATAGCCTCCGCGGCGGCGTCCGGGCGATAACCGTGAAGCGCACCGGCGGCGTACTGGGTAAAGCCGCTGATGTGCTCGAGCGCCGTCTTGTGCACCCGCACCTCCACGTCCTTCATTTCCTCCACGGAGAAACCGAGCCGTTGCAGAAGCCCTTGATAATGCGACTCAGGAAGGAAATTGCCGGCAGCCGGTCTGGAATCTTTCTCCTCGCGCATGATTCCCTTCGTGCGAAGGTATCCCACCGCCTTTCGGATTTGGGTGCGATAAAAGGGAATGGTCTCCGGTGGCCGAGATTCGAAGCAAAACGCAGAATTGAAGAAGAACCACCCGTCATTGCGCAGGGTCCTACGGATGTTGCGCAGGGCGTTCTGCTGGGCATCTTCGTTGAGATAGTGTATTCCGTTTCCCCAGATAACAACGTCGACACTGTTCTGAGGCAGATCCATGTCTTCGACCGTCGAGTGCAGGAGACGCAGGTTCTTGACCTTCGATCCGAGATTCTCCCTTACCTGAACCAAGGCTTCTTCGTTCATGTCCAGGCAGATGATGTCAGGCTGCGCCCACTCACCGGGCAGATAGTCGAGAAACAACTTGACCATCGTTCCGGTGCCGGTGGCAAGATCAAGCACCCTTCGTGTCGGTTTGGTACCGCTCTGGACCAAGGCCTCCACCCACCGGCGGACTATGGCCTGATTCACGGCCCTGTACTCTTCAGTCGCCGCGAACGGCTCGTAATCGTAATCGGATTGCTCGTTTCCCATGCATCGCCTCCATTGGCCGAATTTTCTACTCCCCGTATTTCCTGAATGCCAGGCACGAGCTGTGACCGCCGAATCCGAAGGAGTTTGAGAGCACGACCCCATCCGCTATCTGGCGAGCATGCCAGGGAACGTAGTCAAGGTCGCACTCCGGGTCTTGATTGTCGTAGTTGATGGTTGGAGGAGCCCAACCGGTCTCGATGGTCTTGGCGCAGATGAGCGCTTCCAGCGCCCCTGCCGCACCACCGAGGTGCCCCGTCATGGACTTCGTGGAGCTTATCGGGATGCGGGCCGCCCCCTCTCCGAAGACTTTTTTGATCGTAAGCGTCTCCACTTTGTCATTGAGCTGAGTGGATGTGCCATGCGCGTTGATGTAAGAAACGTCGCTCTTGCTCGCCCGAGCGTCGGCGAGCGCCACCTCGATTGCCTTGACAGCGGCGCGGCCGTCCGGCTGAGGTGCAGTGACATGATAGCCGTCTGCTGCCGAGCCGTATCCGGCAAGCTCAGCCAGGATGTGCGCGCCGCGCGCCCGTGCGAAGGACTCCTCTTCGAGCACGAGCACCGCCGCACCCTCCGCAAGCACGAATCCGCTGCGATCCCGGTCGAAGGGTCGCGACGCCCTTTCGGGCTTGTCGTTTGAGGTGCTGCACAGGGCGTGTGCTTGATCGAAACCCGCGAAGCAGATCGGAAGGATTGCCGACTCGCTTCCGCCGGCGAGCATGGCCTTGGCCCGACCGTTTCGAATCATGTCCATGGCCACCCCGATCGAGTCGGCGGAGGACGCGCAGGCTGAAACCGTCGAAAAGCTGGGTCCCCACGCCCCCAGCTTGATGGAGACAAGACTGGCGGCTCCGTTCGACATGATCATGGGAACCGTAAAAGGACTGACTCGCCGAGCGCCGCTGTCGCGGAGAATGCAGGCCTGCTCCACGAGCGTGGAGACCCCCCCTACCCCGCTCGCTATGATCGACCCGACCTCATAGCGGAGGTCACCCTCGAGCTTGAGGTCTGCGTGGCGGAGCGCCTCGAGCGCGGCCGCGAGGGCCAATTGGCTGAAGCGGTCGAGCCGCCGGGCCTCCTTCTTGTCAATGAAGGCAGCTGGATCGAAGTTCTTGACTTCTCCGGCTATCTGCGATTCGAGCCCCCACTCTTCCGGATTGAAGGCTTGAATGCGGGCAATCCCGCTTTTTCCCGCAAGGAGATTTTCCCAGGTTTCCGGAACGGTAAGTCCGACCGGATTGACCGTTCCGACGCCGGTAATCACCACCTTCTTACTCATTGACACCCATTCTACAACTCTACCACCTCAGCGTCCACCACTATCCTCCGGGCGCAATTGGCGGGGCCGAGCCTCTCTGCTCTCATTGACAGGGCTTGCAACAGGCACCTAGGATGTGAAGGGTTGCATGCGACAGGGGGTAGCGGGGATGCAGATCAAGCCGAGGATTCGCAACAACATTTGCCTTACCGCTCATCCGGTAGGATGTGCCCGGCTAGTATCCGCTCAGATCGATTACGCAGTGAGCCGCAGGCTAATCGCGGGACCAGCCAATGTTCTGGTGATCGGATCGTCCACCGGATACGGTCTCGCTTCTCGGATCGTGGCTGCCTTTGCCTGCGGCGCGAAATCGGTCGGTGTCGCCCTCGAAAAGCCCGGCTCTCCCCTCCGCGCCGGATCGTCAGGATGGTACAACAGCGCCGCCTTCGATCGATGCGCCGCGGCATCCGGCCTCGGCGCCTGGAGCATCAACGGGGATGCATTCTCGAACGACACGAAGGAAAAGACGGTCGCTCTCATCAGGGAGAAGATGGGTGGGGTCGATCTGGTCATCTACAGCCTGGCTTCTCCGGTACGGTCCAATCCGGCAGGGGGAGCTCTCTTCCGCTCGGTCCTAAAGCCTGTCGGAAGCCCCGCGACGGTGAAGACGGTCGACCTGACGACCGAGCGGGTGAGCGAAGCCACCCTCGAGCCTGCCACCGATGAAGAGATCGAGGACACGATACGGGTGATGGGTGGAGAAGACTGGGACCTCTGGATGGAGGCGCTCGACGCGAGTGCAGCTCTTTCGGCCGGCGCCGCGACTGTGGCTTTCTCCTACGTGGGCCCGGAGCTGACCTTTCCGTTCTATCGGGGAGCGACAATCGGCAAGGCCAAGGAGCATCTTGAGGCCACGGCCCTTCGGCTGCGGGCGCGGCTTGCGCAACGCGGCGGCTCGGCCTACGTTTCCGTCAACAAGGCCGTGGTCACCAAGGCCGGCGCGGTCATCCAGGGGTTCCCGCTCTATGCCTCGATTCTCTACCGGGTGATGAAGGAGCGGGGCATTCACGAAGGCACCATCGAGCAGATGTTCCGGCTTTTTGCCGAGCGCCTTTTTGCCGCAGGCGCGGTGCCCGTCGACGGTGAGGGCCGGATCCGCCTTGACGAGCTTGAGATGCGGGCTGACGTGCAGGAGCAGGTGCGCCGCCGCTGGAACGAGGCGACGACGGAGAATCTGCGCGAGATTGCCGATATTGCCGGCGTTCGCAACGAGTTCCTCAACCTTTCCGGCTTTGGGGTCGAGGGAATCGACTATGAGGCCGATGTCGATCCTACCGGTCGGTAACGGCAACAAAAGGCTGTGCAGCTTAAGGATTTGGGTCTACACTTAATCCATGCCTTGAGCTTGTTCCCGGAGTGTGTGGCGAGCGGCAAACCGTGTTTCGAGGAGGTGCTCACATGCAAAACGTTCGAGACGTTCTCCGGCGGAAGGGCAGCGACGTCTGGTCGGTTCATCCGGATACCAGCATCTTTGAGGCACTCGAGCTCATGGCTGAAAAGAACATCGGCGCTGTTCTGGTTGTGGACCGCTCGAGCAGACCCGTCGGCATCTTTTCGGAGCGCGATTATGCGCGCAAGGTCGTGCTCAAGGGGAAACACTCGCAGGATACCCCCGTGGGGGATGCCATGACGGAGGGGGTGCTCACGGTTTCGCCTTCGCGCGCCATTGACGAATGCATGCAGCTCATGATCGAAAAGCGCGTGAGGCACCTGCCGGTAGTTCAGGAGGAAACTGTCGTCGGTATGATCTCGATCGGAGACGTGCTGAAAGCAGCGCTTTCCGATCGAGAGTCGCTGATCGAGCAGCTCGAGGAGTATATCACCCACCCATACTGAGTGGCTCCGCCGCTATTGCGAGCCGGTATGGTATTCGCCGGGGGCGACCGCCCGCCCTACCAGGAAGCGACAAAATCGCGCATTTCGCCAAGAAGGCGAAGGACCGACTCCTTGGTCAAGTGCTCCTTGCAGAGCGGGTAGGAATCCCACGCTTCGATGTGCGCATAGCTGTGAGTCCACTCTGCGCAGATCTTGCAGCGCTCGGGTCGCTTCATGTGGTCGGGACGATAGTCCACCCGTTCATTTATGAGGTACTGCCGGTAGTGCTCGCGTGCCTCCTCGGCGGTGTCATGGCCTGAGCACGCATTTGCGCAATAGCCAACCGGCTCGGTTCGGTAGTGGTTGCGCCTGACATAGTGGAATCTGCCGGTCGAGCGGCCGTCCTCCCCTGCCAGTTCACGGGGCTCGTAGTAATTCATACTTCACGCTAACCATTTTCTCTAAAATAATGAACATCAACAAATACGTCAATAAGCTTATAACGTCCCGGATCTCCTGTCAAGAGAAATCTCTTGGGAGCACCATGAGCGGATGAGGTCGGGACTTCCGAGGACGTGAGGGGATGCCCCCAGTGCGGGGACTTACGGCGTTTGGATGCCTCGGCAGGCAAGATAGATCGAATAGAGGCTCGTGGCACCCGCTACGAAAAGCCGGTTCTTCCGGGGACCGCCGAAGGTAACGTTCGCGACGACTTCAGGAATCCTCACCTTGCCGAGCAGCTCTCCCGAAGGCGAGTAGCAATGCACTCCGTCGCCGGCGCTCGTCCACACGTTGCCGTGCTCGTCGAGTCGGAATCCATCCGACATCCCCGGGCTCACCTCCACGAAGACCTTACCGGTGGCCAGCCGACTACCGTCCTTCACTGCAAGGGCGCGAATATGGTGCACACCCTTGGGATCGTGCGATTGGGCCGTATCGGAGACATAGAGGATTGTTTCGTCCGGGGAGAACGCGAGCCCGTTTGGCTTCACGAAATCGTCGGCGACTACCGCAAGATCGCCGGTGCGCGGATCGAATCTGAAGACGTTGTTGGCGCCCAGCTCGCTTTCGGCGCGGCCTCCCTCGTAGTCGGTGAGGATTCCGTACGGCGGATCCGTGAACCAAATAGTTCCATCGGACTTCACGACTACGTCGTTCGGAGAGTTCAGCCGTTTCCCTTTGTAAGAGTCTGCGATAACCGTGATCCGGCCATCGTACTCGGTGCGGGAAACGCGGCGTGCTCCGTGCTCGCAGGTCACGAGCCGTCCCTGGAGGTCCCGGGTGTTTCCGTTGGAGAAGTTCGACGGCTGTCGAAAAATCGAGACGCCCACCCCTTCGACCCAGCGGAGCATCCGGTTGTTTGGGATGTCGCTCCACAAGAGACAACCGACGTCGCCAAACCATACCGGCCCCTCCCCCCAACGAGTCCCGGTGAAGAGCGTCTCCACCTGAGCATTCGCGAGAACAAGGTTACGAAAGGCGGGGGTGATGATGTCGTAGCTTTCCATGCGGCCATTATACCCTATCGCTGAAAGACGCGCAGTTCGGATTTCGGATCCAGGCTCGGGGTCGCCGGCAGCGGAAGCAGAAGATGCCGGGCCGGCTACGAGAGCTTGCTTTGGACCCTCCGCAAGAGGAGATCGCCTTTGAGGGTCGCGAAGACGGAGCGCGCGAAGACCATCAGCCACAGGACCACCAGGAGCCCGCACAGCAGAGCGGCATACCAGAAAACAGGGACCAGATGAAGATAGGCTGCCACACTGTAGGCCGACATCGTGTAGGCGGCGAGCGGGAAGATATAGGCCCACCAGGAGAGCGAGAAGGGTATACCGGTCTCGCGCAGGTATCGCCCGTTTATCATCAGGGTGAGCACGAAGGCGAAGAGACCGAACCCCCACAGCACGAGCGACAGAAGATACATGCCGCTCGTGGACTCGATCAAACCGAGAAGCTTCGAGACATCGGCGATACCCATCAGGCTGATGGTTCCAACCCCGATGGGTCCAAGGATTATCCAGAAGGTCGGGGCCATCATTGGATGAGGCATTTGGTGATGAATCAGTCGATTGAAAACGATGCTTCCGACAAAGAGAAACAGCACGATGCCGATTCCGTAGAAGCTGATATCGACCAGGTTGATGAGTTGCGCGGCTTCCGGTTTCGCAGCCGCATAGTATCTCACCATCGGATTGCCGAGGAGGGGGACCACGATGCTCGCCACCGGCGTGATGAACCAGGAGAAGTTGACGACCTCTGGAGCCATCTTCTCGCTGACGATCATGTTGTAGAAGACCACCACTCCGAAAAAAAGAATCATGGCGGTGGCGAAGATCCAGAGCACAATTCCCAGCCCCGCAATGACGGAAATGGGAAGATAGCTCTTGCCCATCACGAAGAAGTTTGTTCCGAGGATGAGCGCCCCAACCGGCATCGTGACGAAAAAGTTAGACATCGTGGGGTGCTTCAGGTCCTCGGTGAGCTTGTCGAAGTGGAGAAACCACCGTGCGACCCATGGCCCGATGAAGACCAGAAAAAGCGCGACATTCAACCACCCAAGCGCGATGGCAAGGGGCCGCAGGAACGCGGCCTCCGCGCTGAAGAGATAGAGAACGTTCGCGAGTCCGCCCGTTCCCATAACCGACGCGTACCATGCCGGTGAAAAATGACGCACGACGCTGTTTGCTGCTTCCTTGTTCATGCTTTTGCTCCCTTGTAGCTGTATGCGCCGGCAGAGGGACGGACCGCTCTGCGGCTCGACGGGTCCCCTCCCTGCGGTCCACGATGAGAGAATGGAGCATTGCGGCAGCTGCACGACCCAGCCTCCGCAATCCTTGGCAACCGCACTATCGCGATCCGGCGCAATCTTCCAGTCTTCGACCTTCTTGGATTATTGGCTAAGTTACCCAATAGCGCAGATTGCGTCAAGATGACTCGCTCCTTTCCGATACCTGGCGCCTCTCGGCAGAAGCCGCTTGTCCTTCTCGCGCGAAGCTGGCAGAGTTCAACGAGTCTTCTGTGAGGCTCAGGCGCGAGATGATTGATATCGACGGTTCACGGTTCGTTGACGAGCATGGGCGAACGCTGCTCCTGCGCGGAGTGAGCCTCGGGGGCTCGAGCAAGCTTCCGCTCCATCCAAACGGGGCTACTCACCTGAGCGACCGCTTCTTCGACCATCGCGGCGTCTCCTTCGTTGGCCGGCCCTTTCCCCTTTCCGAGGCCGACGACCACTTCTCGCGCCTCCGCTCCTGGGGCTTCACCTTCATGCGGTTCCTTGTCACATGGGAGGCCGTCGAACATGCCGGTCCCGGAATCTACGATGCGGCCTATCTCGACTATCTGGAGGCTGTGGCCGCGAAGGCCGGCGACCACGGGATCTCGCTGCTCATCGATCCTCACCAAGACGTGTGGTCGCGCTTTTTCGGAGGGGATGGCGCTCCGGGGTGGACCCTCGAGGCGGTCGGCATGGATCCGACTCGTGTGCATGAGACCGGCGCCGCGCTGTTGCAGCAGTTCTACCAGGCCCCCTTCCCTCACATGCTCTGGCCGACCAACGGCACCAAGCTCGGAGCCGCCACGATGTTCACGCTTTTCTTTGCCGGCGACAGATTCGCCCCGAAGGCTCATATCGACGGCGAGCCGGCCCAGGAGTACTTGCAGCGCCATTACTGTGCAGCGATTGCACGGATCGCGGCCCGGCTGCGCAGCTGCGCCAACGTTGTCGGCTATGAAACGATGAACGAGCCTCTTGCCGGCTTCATCGGCCACCGCGATCTGAACAAGCTCGACGGGCTGCTGAAGGTGGGCGACAGCCCGACCCCCTATCAGGCGATGCTGCTTGCGTCCGGTTATTCCCTAGAGGTACCGACCTACGAGATGCGGATGAGGGGAGCTCGAATAACCGGCCGGCGCGTGGTAAACCCGCACGGGGCGCGTCTGTGGCGGAACGGCGCCGATTGTATCTGGCAGAGCCACGGCGTCTGGGAGATCGGTCGTGACGGCTCGCCGCGGCTTCTCCGCCCCGACTATTTCGCGCCGGTCGGCGAACGACCTGTCAACTTCGGCCGAGACTTCTATCTCCCCTTTGTTGATCGCTTTGCCCGCGCCATCCGAGCCGTCGACCCCAGGGCGCTCATCTTTATCCAGAACGAAGTGGGCGGCCCTCCACCACCGTGGGGAGCAGCAGAAACCGGCCGCATCGTCTATGCTCCTCACTGGTATGATCCCCTCACCCTCGTGCGGAGGCGCTATTACCCGCTCATAGCCTACGACTCCGGGAGGGGGCGGATGGTGCTTGGCAAAAGGGCCATTCGGCGCAACTTCGTCGAGCAGCTCGCCCGATTTCGCGGGCAGGTCGACCTTTCCCTCGGCGGCGTTCCTGTCGTCCTCGGTGAGACCGGCATTCCGCTCGACTTGGATGATTCCCGCGCGTATCGCTCCGGGGATTTTGGCGCGCAGCTCCGATCGGCCGACCGAACCATGACCGCAGTCGAGGCGACGCTCATGCACTGTGTCTGGTGGAACTACACTCCCGACAACGACAATCTCCACGGCGATCAGTGGAACGGCGAAGACTTTTCAATATTCAGCCGCGATCAGCGGCACGATCCGGCTGACCGGGACTCGGGAGGACGGGCGTTGGCGGCTGTGGTGCGCCCCTACGTTCAGGCGACCGCGGGCGAGCCGCTTTCGATGCGCTTTGAGCGCACAAGCGGACGCTTCACCTTCACCTTCCGCCACGACCCTCGCGTGTCGGCGCCGACCGAGCTCTTTGTCCCTCGTTCTCACTACCCGCGCGGATGCGCCGTCGCGGTCTCCGACGGAAGCTGGGTGACCGACGGGGAGCGGCAGATAGTCGCCTACCGCCATACCGACGCGCGCGCGGTGCATCGAATCACCATTGCCCGGCGCTGACGGTGCATGCGGTGCTCGCGCAGCACGGTTACTCTTCGAGCTTCGTGGTTAATGACAATTGACACGGGCTTCCGTCCGATCCGATAATCACCGCTGAAATGCAAGCGTATCCGAGAGATCGCCAAAGCAGCAAACACCTAATGAAAAAGTATTCCGGTATCTTCATAGTCTAGTTGGCGTGGCTATTCACCGTTGGGACGGCGGGGACTTCTGCCCAGCAGATGGGAGGTCCGTCCTACTGGAAGGCATTCGGCAGCGCAGGCACCGGCGCAGATCAGCTCTCCGGCCCCGCCGCAACCGCGACGGACTCACGGGGCCGCAGCTACGTGGTGGATCAGGGGAACAGCCGAATCGTGCGGATTGACGACATGATAGGAACCAACTGGATCTTCTTCGGAAGCCAGGGGCTCGAGGACAACCAGTTTTGCGGTCCGCTGGGAATCGCCGTCGATAAAAGCGGTCGCGTTTACGTGGCGGATCCGGAGAACAACCGCATTGAACGATTCGATGACATGACAGGGACGAACTGGGCGACTATCGGGACGTACGGGAGCGGCACAGGCCAGGGGCTACCTGAACTCGGGGGTATCGCTCGACGCCAGCGGCAAGGTCTACGTCGCAGACACGAGGAATGCACGGATCGTGCAGTTCACCTCGCCGTAGCCGCGAGCGATGGAGCCGGAGACTGAGGAGGGGCCAAAGTTGGACGACTATCCCGAGTTCGAGACCGACGCCGTTGTGCCTTTTTTCCAACCCGTGGTTTCCCTGCAGACCCGGCACATCATCGGCTACGAGTCCTTGGGACGAGTGGAGCGCAACGGGTCGCTCGACAGCCTCGGCAAGTTCTTCAGCAGCCTCGTGGTTGCCCCCGAGGATCAGCGGCGAGTCGATAGGCGGTTGCGCGAAATGGCCTTCTCCCGGTTTGCGACGCACACTGAACCCGATCTCCTCTTTCTTAACGTGCGTCCCTCGTGGATGTACCGCTACTGGAAGAAGCATCACAGTCTGCGCACGGTCGAGATGATCGAAGACCATCGAATCGACCCGTCTCGGATAGTCGTCGAGATCGCGGGGGACTTTCACCAGAAGGATGCTACCGAGCTCGCCGGAATCGTCGATCAGTATCGACAATCGGGCTGCCAGATCGCCATGGACGACGTCGGCAGCAGCTTCGGCCATCTCGACTGGATTGCGACCTTTCATCCCAACTTCATCAAGGTCAATCTCAGAAGCTTTGCAGGGACGATCGGAGGCACGGGGTCCGACGCCTTGATGCGTGGATACGCGCTCTTTGCCGAGCAGGTGGGGGCTTCCCTCGTGGTCGTGGGGGTGGAATCAGAGGATGAGCTGCGCTATTGCCTGCGGCTTGGCGCTCGTCTTGTTCAGGGTTTCTTTTTTTCAGAGGCGCTCCGCGAGCTTCTTCCTCCCGATACCTACGAGCCCCGGCTCGACCGCCTGATCGCCCAGCAGCGCGAGACGACCATTGGCGCCTACGAAGGTCTTTTTGCTTCCATCGAGCGGATGCGAGCGCGCTTCCCCGACGCTGCGATGCTGGAGACTGAGGGGGGAATCGATGCGTTTCTGGAGGAAGCAGTGATGAGCGCGCCCGAGACCTGCATCCGCGCCTACCTTTGTGACCGGAACGGCACGCAGCTCTCCTCGAACTGGACGCGCTCGGCGAACGGGGTGTGGGAGCGAGACCCCTCCTATCGAGGGTCCAACTGGAGCTGGCGTCCCTACTCACTTTCGAATACGGTCATGATGACCTTTGAGAAAAGGGGAACGCTCTCTGCGCCGTACAAGGATCTCGAAACGAAGCAGACAGTGCACACCTACTCTTATCCGCTTGCCGATAACTCCTTTCTCTTTCTGGACTTCATCGACCCGACGACCTAGACCGCCTCTCCGAAGTGAGCGCGCCGGCGATAGGGGCCGGCTCAGCCCAGTTTGATCCCTTGGTACTTGCCCTGCCCATTCACGAGGAGGTCTCCTTTCTCGTAGGTCATGTCCGGGCGCTTGAACTCCGCGAGATCCAACTCAGGGACAAGCTGGATTGCCGAAGTCGGGCAAATCTCCTCGCAATAGCCGCAGGAGATGCAGCGAGCAAAGTCGATCTTGAAGGATGCGGGATAGCGGCTGCCGTCTTCGCGCTTTGCTCCCTGGATCGCAATGCAGCCGGTTGGGCAGGCGACCACGCAGCGGTTGCACGCCGTGCAGCGCTCCGTTCCGTCGGGATCGCGGGTAAGAATCACCCGTCCCCGCGACCGCGGCGCGAGCGTGCGCCTCTCGTCGGGATACTGCACGGTCACCCTCCGGTGAAAGGAGTGCAGGAAAACCGTCCAGATGGCTGTCAGAACGCTGAGCATGGACTTTTCCCCCTGATCATCGGTCGATGTCGGCTAGGACGTAGTCGAGGCTCCCTACGATCGCGACGAAATCGGCAATGGTGAAGCCCTTGCTGAGAACGGGGAGCATCTGAACGTGGGCGAACGAGGGAGTGCGAATCCGGGTTCGGTAGGAGGTGAGCCCGCCCTCGCTTATCACGTAGTAGGTTGTGTTTCCCTTGATGGCCTCGACGGTAAAGGAGGTCTCGCCCACCGGCATGGAAGGACCTCGCGGTCCCCTGCGCGGTGCCTCCCCCGGCGGAGTAGGCGGGTAGTCCGCCAGGTAGGGACCGGTTGGCATCGCCTTCAGACATTGCTCGATGATGCGCAGGCTCTGCCGTATCTCCTCGACATGGACAAAGGTGCGATCGTAGACGTCGCCCGCCACACCGATCGGCACGTCGAACTCGAATTGATCGTAGCCTCCATAGGGACGCTTCTTGCGCAGGTCCCACTCGAGGCCCGCCGAGCGAAGCATCGGACCAGTGGCGCCCCACTCCTTGGCTTCTTCGATCGTGAAGTCCCCGACCCCCTGCGTGCGTTTCTTGAAGATTCCGCTTCGGAGGACCAGCCTGTCGTACTCGGCGAGCCTCTTGGGCATGTACGCAAGGAAATCCGCAACCATCTTGTCCCACCCCTGCGGGAGGTCCTGGGCGATTCCGCCGATGCGGAACCAAGAGGGGTGCATGCGCCCACCAGCGATCGACTCAACGATATCAAGGGCGCGCTCTCGATCGTTGAAGGTGAAGAAGACGGGCGTGATCGCACCGACATCCTGGACCAGGGTTCCGTAGTAGACAAGGTGGCTTATGACCCGAAAGAGCTCCGAGAGCATGATCCGGACTACCTTTGCGCGATCCGGCACCTCGATCCCGGCAAGGGTCTCGAGCGCCATGAGGTAGGGCAGCTCGTTCATCACGCCGCCGAGGTAATCAATGCGATCGGTGTACGGGATGAAGGCATTCCAAGACTGCCGCTCGGCTATTTTCTCAGCTCCGCGGTGATGAAAGCCGATGTCGGTGGCAACATCTTCGATCTCCTGCCCGTTGAGCCGGCAGACGACCCGCAGCAGGCCGTGGGTCCCCGGGTGCTGGGGACCCACGTTGAGGACCATGTGGTCGAAGTCGTCGCCTTCATCGGTCCATCCCCATTCCTCGGGCTTGAAGCGCTCCTCTTCGTCTTGCTCCGCCGCAACATCCTCGGGGAGCAGAAAGGGGCCCATCTCGGTGGCGCGGGAGGGGTGATCCTTGCGAAGTGGGTGTCCCTTCCACCATGGAGGCATCAGGATGCGGCGCATGTTCGGATGACCTTCGAAGGTAATTCCGAACATGTCCCACGCCTCACGTTCGTACCAGTCGGCAGAGGGCCAGATGTCCGTGATCGAGGGGATCGAAGGGGTCTCGCCCACGAGGGCGACCTTGATGCGCATGTCTCTGTCGCGTTCGTACGACAGGAGATGATAGATGACCGTGAAATCAGCGGGGGGCAATCCGTCGCGGTGCGTGCGTTTCCGCTCGTCGACCGCGAAGAGATCGTAGAGCGTCGTGAACGGCCGCGCGACGCCCGACTTGAGATGCCTCAGGATCTCCTTGACCCTGCTTGGCGCCACCCAACAGGTAGGCATTCCGTCCGCAGTAGTCTGCGGCGAAATCTCCGCTGCTCCGAATTGCTGCTGAAGTTCGACAATGATGTCCGTGGCTACATCCATCCTGCTTTCTGCGAAGATTTAGGACGTACTGTTTATGATTTCTTTAGAGAAGTATAAACGCCTCGCCGGAAACTTGCAAGCGAAGGCGCGCACCTCCTATGCAGCCGGAGCGCCCAGCGGCGCGAAACCGTAGATCTGTGCAAGCACGACGAGCGCTATGGGGAGGATCACCAAAAAGATGAGCTGAATGACCCAATGGAGCTTCTTGAGACCGCCAAGGAGAATCCCCAGAATAACGACCCCGATGGCCACGAGAAATACGAAGCGGTGGTTTCCGAAATAGACGATCGAGTCGGTAAGCTTGCGGTACCAACCCATGAATCCGATCTCGGTGGTCGTGGACAGGAGAAAGAAGCTCACCACCGCACCGACCAGGACGGGGGCATAGATCTCGCTTTTCCCCAGGAGGATGCGCAGGAGGATCAGCCCATAGAACACAATGACGAAAAACGAGGCCGAGCCGAACTTGCCGAGCGAGCGGTGCAGGAAGTCGAGCGGTCCCGGAACACCAAAGACGGCAAGTCCGATGGGCACGAGCAGGATGAACCCTATCCAGGAGAGGGCGTTTAACACACGTTCGTAGACCTTCATGCGCGACCCCCTTTCGTTCAAGTCGTTTGGAGAATGGCTGTATGATAACCGCCCTACCCGCGCGCGTCAAACCACTTTCGTCGGACGGCCCGTAGGTGGTAGAGTGGACCGGCAGCCCGAGGGGGCCTCGTCCCTCTCGGCGCCGGAAAGGGAGCTTCATGATGGAATATGTGAGATTGGGAAAGACAGGCCTCAAGGTGTCCAGGATATGTCTCGGCACCATGACCTACGGGACACCGAAGTGGAGGGACTGGGTCCTCGACGAGCGGGAGAGCCGCCCGTTCTTTAAGCGCGCCATCGAGGCAGGCATCAATTTCTTCGATACCGCCGATATGTACTCCCTTGGGGAGAGCGAAGAGGTTACCGGCCGGGCGCTGGCTGACTTCGCGCGGCGCGAGGAGGTTGTCGTCGCGACGAAGGTCTTCAATCCGATGGGAACAGACCCGAACGCGAGGGGACTTTCGCGCAAGCACGTCCTTTCCGCAATCGATGCCTCGCTGCGGCGTCTCAAAATGGATTATGTCGATCTCTATCAGATACACCGGTGGGACGATGCGACCCCCATCGAGGAGACTCTGGAGGCCTTGAACGACGTGGTTCGTGCGGGAAAGGCAAGGTACATCGGCGCGTCGAGCATGTACGCCTGGCAGTTCGCGAAAGCCCTCTGCCTATCGGATCTCCATGGATGGTCGCGGTTCGTCTCGATGCAGAATCACTACAACCTGGTGTATCGCGAAGAGGAGCGCGAGATGATTCCCTTGTGCGTCGATCAGGGCATCGGGGTGATCCCGTGGAGCCCCCTCGCCCGCGGTTTTCTCGCCGGCAACCGGACGGCTGCAAAGAGCGGCGAGACGACGCGCAGCAGGAGCGACGAGTTTGCCCACCGTCTCTACTACCAACCGGAGGACTTCGCCATAGTCGATAGGGCCGCCGAAGTGGGCAAAGCGATGGGGAAGAGCAGCGCACAGGTGGCGCTCGCATGGATGCTGTCAAAGCCTTACATGACGAGTCCGATCGTCGGCGCGAGCAAACCAGAGCACCTCGACGAGGCTCTCGAGTCAACAACCATCAGCCTTACGGCCGAACAGATCGCCTACCTCGAGGCGCCCTACAAGCCGCATCCGGTTGCCGGACACTGACGGAGTGCTGCGGGACTCCATCTCGGCGCCAAGACGGTTCTTTTGCGAACCACCTCGTCGCTCGTGCCCGGTCGACCGGCTTCCCGAGCGTGGAGGACAGCGCGTCGCGGGCCGACGGCAACCCTTTACTTTTCCTCGTGAGGCCATTACTCTAGTAATATAGTCAGTTTTGGGACGGAACCATGAACCATCAAACCCGTGTCTATGATGATATCTTCGAGCTGCTCCCCAGCGAAGAGAACCCTAGCCCGCTCGTCCGAATCAATCGCCTGAACAGCTCTCCGGATTCCAATCTCTACGCGAAGCTTGAGTGGATGAACCCATTCGGATCCGTCAAGGACCGGGCCGCCTATGAGATGCTTCGCGACCTTGAGGAGAGGGGCGAGGTCGGCAACGGGCGCGGGATCGTGGAGCCCACGTCAGGCAATACGGGTATCAGTCTTGCGGCGATGGCAAAGGCACGGGGCTACCACATGCGAGCGGTCGTCCCCGAGCGCATTCCTCTCGAGAAAAAAGTTCTCCTCAAGATCATGGGGGCGGAGATCGATGTGGTCAGCGATTCACTCTGCCCGGTTCCCGGCCAGAGCGGTGGGACGATCAACCTTGCCAAGACCCACGCGAAGGCTCAGAAGAGCCGCTATGTCATGCCGAACCAGTACGAAAACCGGAACAACGTCGAGGCACACGTGCGAACGACCGGGCCGGAAATCTGGCGGCAAACGGAAGGGAAGATCACCCATCTGTTCGTTTCTTTGGGCACCTGCGGGACCGTCACGGGCTGCGCGACCTACTTGAAAAGGAAGAACCCCAAGGTGAAGATCGTGGCGGTTCAACCGACCGAGGGACATGACGTCCCCGGCCTCCGCAATCTCAAGGAGCTTGAGGTTACCAAGCTTTACGATCCCTCGCTCATCGACGAGGTCTTGGAAATCGACTATGAGCTTGCGTACGAGCGTGTCCTCGACCTTTGCCAGATCGAGGGGCTCCTTGCCGGGCCCAGCGCCGCGCTGGTCTGCGAAGGGGCGCTCCGCGTCGCACAGCGCGAAGCGGTCGCTTTCGGCGTGATGATCTTCGCCGACAGCGTCTTCAAGTATGTTTCCAGCATGATGCGCCATCTGCCGCGCCTGACGGAGGGCCTTGTCCCCGACGCGCTTGCGCAGATGACGACCGTGTTCTAGCGGTCTAGAAGAGCTTCACCGTCACGTACTTCTGCGGATTCTTCTTGATGTCCTCGACAAGCGCCCTGAACTGACTGACGGCTTGCTTCATCTCCATGTAGAGAGAATCGTCCTTGACTAGCTTGCCGAGCGTCCCTTTGCCCGCCTCGACCTGCGAGAGAACGGAATTGAGCGCTGCAAGCGAAGAGCTCGTTTGCCGGATCGCCGATTGCAGCTCGATCGAGGTACGGTCGATCGAGCTGATGGTCGCGTCGAGCGTTTGAATGGTCCGGCGCACCGGCTGGCGATTTTCGCCGCTTATCGCCGAAAGGTTGTCCATGGTCGTCTTCAGCGCGAGACGATTGTCGGCGAGAATTCCTTGGAGCGTGGCGATGGTCTCGTTCAGGTTGTTTATGGTCCCGTAGACGCTCTTCAGCGTGGTAGCGCCGGAGAGATTGTCGATGTTTGAGAGGATCGTCGAAACCTGTTGCTGCACCTGTCCGGCGCTCGAGGCGAGCCCGAGAAGCCCGTTCTCGCTGCTGCCCAGCACCCCTGCATTTGCGCGCAGCTTTTTGGTTGAGACCCCAGGGCGAATTTCCACTACCTTGTCGCCGAGCAGGCTCGAGCTCTTGATGACAAATCGAGAATCGCTCGGGATATCGGGGTTTCCCTTGAGCTTCATCTCGACAACGACCCCTTTCCGATCGATCGTGAGCGAATCGACCGTCCCGACGGCGATGCCGCGAAAGAGGACTGAGTCTCCTGCCGCAAGACCGTCCGCATCGGGCACAGTCATGACAATTCGCATGCCGCTGACGAAAAGATCTGAGGTTCCCAGGGCGAGTATCCCGAGGACGACGATGAGCGTCGCAGCGGTAACCCCGATTCCGATTCCGAGCTCGCTATGCTTTGTTCTCATAGAGGACGTCCAATTCTCCGCGGATAAAGCTGTTGAAGAGTCTGTTTTCTTGATTCCACATCTCGCCTGCCTCACAGATGTGCTCGATTCTGCCAGCATGAAGTAGCGCCACCCGCTGGGAGAATCTCTGAAGATGCACAATATCATGGCTCACCACCAGTGAGGTCGTGTGCAGCTCTCTGTGCAGCTTGATGATGAGATCGTGCACCATGTTCGCCAGGACGGGATCGAGCCCCGTGGTCGGCTCGTCGTAGAAGAGGTACTTCGGGCGAGCAGCGATCGCCCTTGCTATGGAGGCTCGCTTGATCATCCCGCCGCTCAATTCCTCCGGATAGAGGTTGTCGGCGTCCCGGAGGCCGACGAGATCAAGGCTCTCCCGTATCAACGCGTCGCGCTCGGGTTTCGAAAGGTTATGGCGCACCGCAAGCGCCAGCTCGATGTTCTCCTGAACGGTCAGTGAGTCCCACAGCGCTCCTTGCTGGAACACCATGCTGATCTGGCTCCGTACGCGCTCGTTGAACTCATTCTCCGAGAGGTCGGTAATGTCCAAGTCGTCGAGGTAGACCTTCCCCCCGTCCGGCTCCACCAGCCCCACGATCATCTTGAGAAGCACGGACTTCCCGATACCGCTCATGCCGATGATGCTGAGTATCTCCCCGTCGTTGAGAGTCAGGTTCACGTCCTCGAGGACCCGGTTGTCGCCAAAGGACTTCTGCAGGTGCTCGATGACTACCATATGAAGTACAGCACCGCCGAGATTATGTAGTCGAGAAACAAGATAGCAATTGCAGTCCAAACAAAGGCTTGGGTAGTCGCGGCCCCCACCCCTTTTGCGCCTCGTCGCGAGCCCAAACCGAAGTAGGAGCCGACGATCACGATAACCTCGCCGAATACGACTGCCTTGATGATGCTTGCAAAAACGTCCGTAACGACAAAGGAATGGCGCATTCCCTTAACGAAGCCGACCCACGTGAGGTGGATCGTGAAGTGGGACGAGACGAACCCTGCGAGAATGGCGATGAGGTCGCTGTAGATAATGAGGACCGGAAAGGCGACGAGCGCCGCTACCACGCGCGGCATGACGAGGAACTCGACCGGATCGATCGCCATTGCCCGCAAGGCATCGATCTGCTCAGTCACCTGCATCGCGCCGAGCTCGGAGGCGATTCCCGCCCCCACGCGTCCCGCCAGAATCAGGGATAGAATGAGCGGCCCCATCTCAAGAAGGACAGCCCGCAGGATGAGCCCTCCCTCGATCCACGGAGGGGTTGCCGCGTTGATCTGGGTTCCGATCTGCACTCCGAGTATGAGGCCCATCGCTGTCGCCGTGACGGTTGCCACCGGCCGGGAGCGGCGTTCGAGATTTACATACTGCTCGACGATCTGCGGCAGATACTTCGGAATTCTCCGCCAAGCTGCAAGACTCTCGAACGTGAGGATGGTTACTCGGCCATATGCGCTCATGAACTGAGCGGCGTACCTCCCCACCACCGCAAAAGGGTTCCTCATGAGGCTACAATATCAGAACATCGTGGAGAGCGGGAAGTGGGTCTTCGAATCGGTCGCAAATCTCCAAGAACTCGATAGGGTGGATAAAGTCACGAAAGTGTTTTATCATGAAGGCCGCTGATTTGCTGTGCATCCAAGAGAGGAGGACTATGGTAACAGTCAGGGAAGCTGTGACGCGACGGGACATCAGGGAGTTCGTGCTGTTCCCCTGGAGTGTATATAGGGGGGACTCCAACTGGGTGCCACCGATTATCATGGATACGCTTCGCATGCTCAACAGGCGGCGTTCGCCGTTCTTTGAGTTCGGCGAAGCCGCCTATTTCCTCGCTTATAGGGACGGCAGGTGCGCCGGCCGCATTTCCGCCCACATCAATCACAATCACAATGAGTTCCATGGCACCAAGGACGGTTTCTTCGGCTTCTACGAATGCATAAACGACGACGAGGCTTCGCGGGCTCTCCTCAGCGCGGCAGAGAGCTGGGTGACTGCGAAAGGAATGAGCAAGATAATCGGCCCCGAAAGCTTCACTGTCTATGATGAACAGTGCCTTCTCGTCGACGGGTGGGACGCTAATCCCCCAACCCCCGTCGTCATGGAGGTCTACAATCCTCGGTATTACGTCGAGCAGATGACGAAGGCCGGTTACGGGAAGGAAATCGACTGGTATGCCTTCAAGGTTGATGGAAGCGCTCCGATTCGGGATGGTCTTCTCAGGGCAAAAGAGCGTCTCGTCAATCAGAAGGGATATGTCTTTCGCAACGTCAACTTCAAACGACTTGACGAAGAGATCGCGAAGATCAAGGTGATCTTCAACGAGGCGTGGGCTGACAATTGGGGGCACTATCCGTTCACGGACCGTCAATTCAATCAGATCAAGGAAGCCCTCCTGCTCTTCGTCGACCCCCGTCTTTGTTTCATCGTGGAAACCAAAGAGGGAGCCCCGGTCGGCTGCTCAATAACCCTGCCCGACATAAACCCGGCGGTGAAGCGGATGAACGGGCGTTTCCTTCCCTTTGGATGGCTGCACTTTCTTTACGGTCGAAAGCACAGCGAAGGAGCACGCACCTTCATGATGGGTGTGATGAAGGAGTACCGCAATCAGGGCGTCGACATTGCTATGGTGGTCGAAACCATCAAGACCGGACTGGCCGCAGGATACAAGTGGTCGGAGTGTTCGCTCGTCGTGGAAACGAATCTCAACATGATCCGACCGATAGAAAAATGGGGCGGGACGCGGTACAAATCCTACCGACTCTTCAGCAAGCAACTTGCGTCCGGCGGGACAAAACACGACTGAGCATCGTGGATGGGGATGAACAGAGGGAGCATCTTACTGGTCGACGATGACGCAATCATCCTTACCGGTGTTGGGCTGGTGCTCGAGAAGAGCGGTTTCACGATTACCGCTGCATCGAGCGGCGAGCGGGCGATAGAGCTTATCCGGCAAATGAAGTTCGACGTCATTATCACCGACCTCGTGATGAAGGAGGTTGACGGCCTTCATGTTCTATCTGCGGCCAAGGCAGCCGACCCCGAAACGATGGTGATAGTGCTCACCGGCTACATAGATGTCTCTTTCGCTACGGAGGCCGAAAGGCTTTCTCTGGATGATTACCTTCTAAAGCCCTGTGAAAGCGACGAGCTCCTCTTCCGTATCTCGCGGTGCCTGGAAAAGCGCAACTTGATCCGGCGATCGAAGGCGCTCGAACGGTCCATTGCGCTCCTCTTGCGCGGGTACCACGAGGCCGCCCTCGCGGCCGAGAGGCTGCCCCGAAGGGACGAGGAGCCTGCGCGCTACCTGGAACGGTTCTTCGCGGAAATCTTCCATCTCGCGTCAGCCGTCTTGCGGCCGGAGCCTAAGATTTCCTTTGCCCCCGTTCCGTCCCATTCGACTGCCGCCTTGCCGACCTCCCATCTTCCCCTTCTCGCAAGCCTCCTCTTTGCGATCACCACTCACTGGGCCGAAGCCATTGCGCTGAGCGCTTCGAGGTCGGCGGCAGTCACGGCGCCATTCCCGGCCTCGGCGATAGTGGGCCTCGTGACGGAGCCGTCGGGTTCCCTCATGACCGTGGATTTGTCAACTCACGAGCCTAACGGGAACGAGGTTGAGGACGGGGAGATCGCTCGAGGCGCACTGCCGCTCATCGAAGCTTCGAAGACCCTGAGCCCGGTGCTGGAGGGGTCATTTGGTGTAGTGGGCAGCACGACCTGCCGATATTCATTTAGGGTGGGATCGACCGGGCTTCCGGTTCCTTCACCGGAGGCGCGCTCGTGAGCGTTGAGCACGGTAACTTATCCGGACGCTCGAGGAGCAGCATGGATATTCCCGGCAAGGCGGCCGAGCTTGAGATCGAAGAAGAGGAGTACCGTTCCCTCCTGCGGCTATTCACGAAGAACGCCGCCGTGGAGCTCGCGCAGCTTGAGGCTGCGATCCGATCAGACGACAGAGCGGAGGTCGCCCGTCTCGCCCACTCTCTCAAAGGCGTCAGTGCAAATCTTGGTCTCGCCGAGCTTTTCGCTATCGCGGATTCCCTCGATGAGTCCGCGCGATCGGGGATCTTAGGCGGAGCCGAAACAGGGCTGGCCCTTTTAAGGAACGAGATCGACTTGATATCCGAATCGATCACTGGCGGCCGGAGCTGAGTGCATACATGGGCAAGACAGTCCTGATCGTCGATAACCAACCCGTCATCCGAGAATTCCTCGTCAATCTTCTCTCGCACGAGGGGTACACGGCAGCTGCGGCAGAGGATGGGCTCTCGGCGCTCTCTGCCATAAAGGCCGAGGTGCCCGACGTGTTGATCACAGACCTCGTGATGCCCAACATCGATGGCGAAAAGCTGTGCCGAATCGTACGCGGGAGCGCCGAATACCGAAACATCTTCGTCATCATCCTCTCTGCTATCGCGGCCGAGGAGGAGATAAATCTGAGGGAGCTTGGCGCGAATGCCTGTATCGCAAAGGGTCCCCTGAACAAGATGAAGGACCACGTGCTCGCAATTCTCTCCAGGCAGACCCTGGATGCGACGGACTTCAGCCAAGAGAACCTCTACGGAACCGACGAGATCTACGCTCGAAAGATAACCCGCGAGCTCTTAAGCTCCAAGAGACACACAGAGGTCATACTCAAGAATATGGCCGAGGGGATCATCGAGGTCACTCAGAACGGCGACATCATTTCGGTGAACGGATCGGTCATTTCGATAATGGGCGAAAGGGAGGAGGCGCTCCTGGGGCACAACCTCAACGAGCTTGCCTTTCGGATCAACGGGGTGCCATCGGTGGGGATCCTCTCGCGACTCCAGAAAGGCTCGTTGCCTGCGGATGCAGCGATATTCCGCGGCGAGCGTCAGCTTGGGGTCAAGCTTCTTGCCGTCGAGGACGACCACCGCTCCTCTATGGTCGTGCTCGTCAATGACATCACGGAGCAGAAACGCGCGGAAGCAGAAATCAAGCGCTCGCTTGCGGAAAAGGAGGTTCTGCTTAAGGAGGTCCACCATCGAGTCAAGAACAATCTCTCCATGGTTGCGAGCCTCATAACCCTGCAGAGCGAGTACCTCAAGAATCGACACGATGTGGAGGTCTTTCAACAAATCCGAGATCGAATCAGCTCGATCTCTCTCGTCCACGAGCAGCTCTATCTGAGCGAGGATCTCACGAAGGTAGACTTCGGGGCGTACGTGAAGCAGCTGACTGCAAACCTGCTGCAGTCCGTGCTCTCCGGGCCGAAGCACATTGAGCTTACGATTGAGGTCGAGGAGGCGCGACTCGACATCAACGCTTCCATCCCGCTGGGCCTCATCATTGCGGAGCTGTTTACGAACTCGGTGAAATACGCCTTCAAGGGACGCACGCACGGCTCGGTGACCGTTCGTCTGGAGCGGCGTGGATCTTCCTACGTCCTCACGGTTGAGGACGACGGAATCGGCCTGCCCAAGGATATTAGTCCTCGCACCGCCACCACGTTGGGATTTCAACTCGTGTATGCGCTTGCGCTACAGTTGAACGCGAAAGTGACTGTCAAGCGTCAGCGAGGAACGACTATCGCGATCCACCTTCCTCCCGCGGATGCTTCAGGGTAAATCGCTTTGGAATCCTATCGGCGCGGCTTCTGAACCGTCTCGCGGTGCGGTGCAGCTCGCTTGCGGGGACGTGGGGAAGCGGCCTTCGGGATCGGCTGTTGGCTGAATGAGACCCAACAGCTCTCCGACTCCCGCACGCGAGCCTCGATGCTTGCGAGCCGCTTCAGGTCGAGACCTTCCTGCGAAAGCCGATTGGCGATCCCGTCGCAGAGAAAGCGGGCTAAGTTCTCGGCGGTAGGCGGGCAGTCAGAGAAAAAGAGCTCATCGTTCAAGAGACGCCCTTCCACGGACACGAGCAGCTCGGAAACGCATTCGTCCATGACGGAGGGGTCGATCACGAGACCGTTCTCATCCAACTCCGTGCATGCAAGGACCAGCTCAAGGGAATAACGATGCTCGTGCGGATGCGACTCCTGGACGGAATCAACATCCAGAAAGTGAAAGGCGCGACAGCTTCGATGGATCCCTGCTTGATACATTGCGCTCTCCTATTCGACGGGAAAGATCACCTCGAGCGACACCTGCACCGCGAGCTCGCCTCCGCTGACAGGCGGGGCCAGGCCCGGCGCCGCCAGGGCGCCTGCAAAGGCAGGGCCGATTGGGGGCCTGCCGGTCATTTCGGTGATGCGTTCTGCCCGCCCCAGCCTCACCCCGGCCAGCTTGGCCAGCTGTTCGGCGCGACCCTTCGCATCGCCGAAGGCTCTCGCCCGAGCGATTGCCTCCAACGCTGCCGGATCGGAGACTCCGAAGCTTATCCCGCCGGCAAGATTCGCGCCTGCGGCGAAGGAGTCATCCAGAATTGTCCCCAGTCGCCCCAGCTCCCTTACCGTCACTGTCACCGAGGTCGTGACCTCATAGTATCCCGCGCCACGCTCCGGAGGCGATGGCGATTGCTGACCTCCAGGCACCGATTCGTCGGATTGGTGGATCACCTGATATTCCGACGTGGCGATGTCCTTTTCCGCAACACCCGCCGATTCAAGAGCGGAGATGACCGCTCGCATGTTCTCGGCATTTTTCGCGAGGGCCGCCTTCACATCGGAGGCTCGGCTCTGCACCCCAATCTGCACCCGAGCGAGAGTGGGCGCTCCATAGGCGACGCCCACACCGCTAACCTCGATGGATTTGCTGCGAACCGGTTCAGCGTTTCCCTGGCCGTAGGAAGACGCCGCAGTAGCTGTAAGCAGCGTGATTATTGCCGCCGCCCGTCGAATCTGGATCAAAATCCCCTTCATGTCCTTTTCGTGCAGTGAGGGTAGTGGGCTCTTATCTCTCTGTCAAGCAAGAGTATGGCGCCCACTCCCCATTCTTGACTTTCGGACACCATCCCGCTATTCTTCACTTCGTAACGTGAGAAGGAGTGGATTTGTTTACTCTGTCGGCCAGAGGTGTGTACGGGCTCACGGCGGTTCTCGAGCTGGCGCGGAATTACAGCAAGGGTCCGATGCAAATCAGAGACATTTCCGACGCCCATGCGATTCCCCAGCACTACCTAGAGCAGCTTCTCGTCGTGCTCAAGAAGGCAGGGGTCGTGGAGAGCTTCCGCGGCTCGCAGGGAGGATACGCCCTCGCCTCCTCTCCCGACCACACCAGCGTCCTCGACGTTCTCACCTGCCTTGACGGCAAGATAGAGGTGGTACCCGAAGCGAAGCGGGCTGGACCGCTCGAATTCTTCTGGAGCAGCATAGAGCGGGCGGTGCGGAGCTGCCTCGACAAGAGCCTGGATGAGCTCCTGAACGAGAAGCGGACGGTCGAGCAGCACTACACCTACAACATATGAGCGCAAGGCGGGAGCGGATCGGCGCTCTTCGCTAGATGTCGATTCGCCGCACGACTCGCCAAAGCGTCTCGAGGAGCTTCTCAAGCGCCTCGGTCAGGTGCACGGTTCCCGTGGATTCGGGCGAAAGGACCGAAAGCAGGAACGTCCCCTCGATCGAGGCGACGATCTGGAACGCCCACGAAGCGCAGTCGAGGCTCTCACGAACGACTCCGATTTCTTGTCCCCTTCGTAGCAGCGCCTCGCACCGCTCGAGATGTGAGGCGAAAAGCTGGGCGACCCTCTGTCGCACGACATTCGATGTCGTGATCGCATCGAAGAGGATTGGCAGGTAGTCCGCATCGCGCGATAGCGGCATGAGAAACAGGCTCCGGAGTCGCTGCTCGATAGCCGCAGCCGTCTCGGCAGGGGATTCCTCCTCATCTGGGGCAAGCAGCAGCCGCTCCATTACCTCTACGAAAAGGGCCTCTTTGCTCGGGTAGTAGTGGTAGAACCCCCCTTTCGAGACTCCGGCCTGGTCGACGATGTCGTTCACGGATGTGCCGTGGTAGCCAAGCTTTCGAAAGGCCGAAACCCCCGCAGCGATGATCGATTCCTTGACATCTCGATCCCTTGCCACGACCGGCTCCCTTGCGCGTCCGCACGCCCTCCGCGCTGATACAATCTCGACCTTGAGTATGGCGCGTCGTTGCACCAAGAGTCAATGATACCGACCGGTCGGTCGGCTGCCCGCTAGCCTACAATTGCGCGGATGAAGGAGACCAGAACCTGAATTGCCGTCTCGTTGAACCCGCCCTCCGGTATGATCAGGTCGGCATAGAGCTTCGTGGGCTCGACGAATTCGTAGTGCCCGGGGCGAACGACCTCAAGGTACTGGCTGATCACAGAATCGACCGTTCTCCCGCGTTCCTCGATGTCGCGTTTGAGCCGTCTGATGAAGCGGATGTCGTCGGGAGTGTCGACGTAGAGCTTGAGATCGATGAGGTCGCGGATGGCGCTCTCGCAGAAGATCATGATCCCGTCGAAGATGATGAGCTTCTTGGGCTCGACGCGCAGGGATTGTTCCGTGCGCCGATGGTGGACAAAATCGTACTGCGGCATTTCGATGGGCTTGAAGTCCCTGAGTGCCTGGAGATGGCGGCGGAGGAGCTCGTGATCAAAGGCATCGGGTCGGTCGAAGTTGAACTCGCTTATGTTCGCGTTGCTGATCGGCTCGTCGGGCGACAGACCGGGAAACAACATCGCGGGTCCTCGCGATCTGCGGGTGCGAAGCGGTATCTCGTCCGCCGACTTGTAGTAGTTGTCCTCCGAAAGGAAGACGAAATCGGAAACGATTTCGGCGATCTTTCGAACGATGGTAGTCTTCCCTGACCCTGATCCACCGGAGATCCCAATGACCTTCGCCCGACTCACAGTTTCCCTCGGCGCGTGCAACGCCTATCCGCGCGGCGCCGTCTCGGGATCGACCGGCTTGCCGTCTCGGTAAACGAAGAAATAGGTCGAGGCCTGACCCAACCGCGGATTGATTCCCATCTCCGCGACCTCGGTGCCCGGGCCAACCTGCTCACCGACGCGTACCAGCGTGCGTTCGCCGCCGCCGTATACGTATATATAGCTTTGGGACGACTCGACGAAGACCACGCGACCGTATCCGCGATAGGGTCCGACCCAGACCACGCGGCCCGAGGAGACCGAGAGGATCGGCTCACCCACCCTTCCCCAGATTTGGGCCCCGCCAGCAAGCTTGCCCGTGAGAAGGACTCGCCTTCCGGGGTTGGGCCAGAAGGGTGTGTCTCCGGACGATGCGACAACGGTCCGCGACTCGGATGACGGTTGCTGAGCCGTATCTTCTCTTTCCTGACTCAAGGTGCCGGAAGGTGCGGTCGTGGAATCGACGGCTTGTTGCTCGGAGGAAGGGCGAGCATTTCGCGGAAGGACTAGCGTCTCCCCTACCTTGATGATCTGGGCGGAACGAAGGCGGTTGAGTGCCAGGAGCGACTGAAGCGTGACGCCGTAGTCCCGAGCTATTCCATAGAGCGTGTCGCCCTTCTTCACAACGTAAAGGCTTGGGATCCGAATGACCGTTCCCACGCGCAGGTCACGAGCGTTCGCTATCTTGTTGATGGACAGGAGGACATCGACCGGGATGCCATAACTGCGTGCGATGTGGTACGCAGTCTCTCCCCTCTGGACGACATGCTCCACCTCGGCCGCTGCGAGCCCGGCTACAAAGAGGAACACCACCACCGCGCCGAGTAGGTAGCGACAAACCTTCATCTTATCTATCTCTTCGGAAGCGCCCTTCGCAAACTATAGGCCGGAATTCAGGCCCGGAGGTGCGGCAGGGCTCCAGTGCCCTCGCCGATCAATCCGGCCGGAACAAAGGAGGGAGGAGCTGGCGTCGAGCAAGCCGCATGGGTTCGGCAGTCACGGTGTGCGGATAGAAAGAAGTCGGGCTGCGCGGGCTTGAACCGCGGACCTCATGGTCCCGAACCATGCGCGCTACCAACTGCGCTACAGCCCGAAGGCATCCCGGAAGGGATGGAATCGGGAGCGACGGGACTTGAACCCGCGATCTCCGGCTTGACAGGCCGGCGCGATAACCAGCTTCGCCACGCCCCCCGATGATCCGGGAGGAACTATACTGGACTTCTTGGATCGTGTCAACATGCGTGCGAGGGCCATGAAGGGAGGCGAATTGACACGCTGTCCACTCCATGCTATCGTTTCGTGTTTTCGATACAGGTTGAGTCGTAAGGGATAATCATGCCATCACGAGAGATTCGTCACGTTAAGGGCAAAGTTCAGGACAGAAAACCCTCCGAGCAGATCGAAAAGAAGCACCAGTCGCATCCACTTGTCTACGTTTTCAGCGTGATAATCCTCATCATCGTGGTGGTGACTTTCGTCGCTCTTCCATTTCGGCCTGCCAACATGCGGAGCGGAGGTAGCCTGGTCTTCGGGTCATACAACGGCCAGGATATTCGCTTCATCGGCAACCCGGAGAACTATTTCGCCCGACAACGGGATCTCCTCAATCAGCAGATCGAGAGCCAGCAGGCCAACGCAAACCCGGAGCTGGTGACCTATCAGGTCTGGCGCGGTGCCTTCGAGCGCACGGTTGTGCACACGGCAATAATGCAGGATGCACACCGCAGCGGGCTGATCGTAACCGGTCATAAGGTTGATCAGGCATTGGCGCAGTACGGACCTTACATTGTCAATGGGAAGTTCAGCGTCGAGGCGTACGACCGAACATCGCCAACCGATCGCGAGGCGACGCGCGAGTTGTACGGCGAAGACCTGGTCCAGCAGCAATACTACGACGATATTCTCTACGGCCAGAAGGTGAGCACCAAGGCGTTGGATTTCATCAAGGGAATGGCATCCCCCGAGCGCGAGTATCGATATGTCGTCTTCAGCTTCGCGCAATATCCGGCCGATCTCGTCGTCCAGTACGGGCAACAGCACGCGGGCCTCTTCCGCACCATCAACCTAAGTCGCATAACCATCAAATCGAGCGAGTCCGACGCCAATACAATCTACACGAAGCTCGAGGAAAATCCGAACCTCTTCGAAGAGATCGCGAAAAATCAATCGAAAGATTCCTATGCCGACAAGGGCGGCGAAATGGGGTGGGTGGATTTCAATAATCTCAAGCCGGATTTTCAGAACGTTGCCGATCTCGACAGGCTGTTTGCGATGAAGGGAGGGCAGATCTCACCCGTCATCAAGACTTCGTTCGGTTGGGTCATCTACCGGGTGAACCAGCCCGTGCGGCAGCCGGATTTCACGGATCCGAACACCGTCAAAACTGTGCGGACGTACATGGAGCAATTCGAGCGAGGCCAGATCGAGGACTATCTTTCAAACCTCGGGAACAAGTTTCGTGACGCAGCCGAAAATGCCGGGTTCGATGCTGCAAGCGTACAAGAAGGGCTGTCGGTTCATCAGACCAACTATTTCCCGATCAACTACGGTAATGCGTTTTTTCTCCCGCAGATGAAAGCGCTTGACAACAACTCCGCTCTCGCGAGCGGAGCCTACAAGCAGGACTTCATGCAGGAGATCTTTTCCCTGAAGATCAAGGCCATCTCCAAGCCGATCATCTTGGATACCAACGTCGTAGTCATGCAGCCGCTTGACGAGCGGAGCGCGCCTGAAAGCGAGTCCCGAGCAATCGGCGGTTACTATCCCTACATCCTCCAGCAATTCACCCAGACCGATCTTGTGGATCAAATCTTGCAGTCGCCGAAATTCGTGGACGACTTCCAGCAGGTCTTCTTCAAGAACTTCAACTTCACATCGGCATCGCGCTGATGAACGCCGAGGCTCCTCTCCTCGCCGATACGGGGAGAGGGCTGACGGTCTTCTATCGAAATCGTCACCTGTATTCCGCAGACTCTCCCGTTGCGGGCGCAGAGCGGAGGGCAGCTGCCATCCCCATCCTTCCGCACACCCTCGTTCTCATCCCGTCTCCCGTCCTTTTCTACGGGGTCCCTGCCCTGCTCGACCGCCTTCCCGAAGCCTGCCATGTCCTTGCGATTGAAGCTGATCAGAGGCTCATGGCGCTCTCGATGGAGCTTGCCGGCGAGCTCGCCAAGGATAGCCGCGTCACCTACGTGCGAACCGAGTCGGTCGAAGCCGTGCGGGAGACTTTTGAGGGCTTGTCAGTTGGGGGATTTCGTCGCTGTGTGGAGGCCCGACTGAGCGGGGGCTACCTTCTCGCGGCAGGGTTCTACCGCACGGTATTCGAGATGATTCAGAGCGAGATCCAGGCGCACTGGCGGAATCGCATGACCCTTATCCAGCTGTCGAGCCTATGGGTGAAGAACGTCTTTCTGAATCTCCCCGAGCTCACGCATGGAAGGGACCTGCGTGAGACTCATGTCTCCCTTCCTATCGTCGTTGCCGGCGCGGGCGAATCCTTGGAACAGTCCTTGGAGCTCATACGCCCGGTTCGCGAAGAGGTCTACCTTCTGGCAGTCGACACCGCCCTGCCGACTATCCTTCAGAGCGGATTGCGCCCAAACGCTGTCTTCGTGCTCGAGGGTCAATTCGCGAATATCGACGACTTCGTGGCGGCGGCGGGGCCCCCCGGGACGGCTCCTCATCCCGCCGACATCCCGCTGATCGCAGACCTTTGCTCTAGCCCTGTCGCCCTCCGGTTTTCCCGCCGGCCGCGTACCTTCTTTCTCTCGCAGTTCGCGCCCTCCGCTCTCCTGGGGAGACTTGCGCAGGCGCAGCTCTCACCGCTTCTCATCCCTCCCCTCGGTTCCGTTGGCATAGCGGCGCTCTACTGCGCGCTCGACTTGGGCGAGTGTCCGGTGTTCGTCGCCGGGCTGGACTTCTCGTTCCAAGCTGGGAAGAGCCACGCGCGCGGAGCGCCCTCACATCTCCGTCAGCTGCGAGGCTGGAGTCGAACGAGCCCCCCCTCTCCTTTCTTGGGGGCCGAACGGCGAGGGTGGATGCAGAGAGAGGACAAGACTGGGGGTAAGGTTCTTACGGACGCGGTCCTTCTCTCGTATCACCGGCTGTTTGAAGACATCGTTCGACACGAGAAGCGTGTCTTCGACATCGGAGCGCGCGGGCTGGACCTCGGGGTGAAGCGGTGCCGAAGCTCGGACGAGCTGGCGGGAGTCATCGGCGTGGCCCGCAGAGAGGGTTCGATCGGATCGCCAATGGACAATCTGGGGACGCCGCCCGCTTCATCGACTGTTGGGTCAGAGGGCGCCACAGCCTCAGAGCGGCAGGTAGCTCTGCTCCGTTTCCTTGCGAACGAGTTGGCGCTTCTGCAGACGGCAGAGCAAGCCGTGCTTAAATGGCTTTCCTCGCCTTCGAATGGCTCCGACACCTTTGAAGCTGCGGCCAGGGCGCTGAGAGAGGTCGACTACGTCTACCTTCACTTTCCGGATCCCCCTCCTCTTCCATCAAACGATCGCGGATTCTTGCATCGCGCCATCGAATCCGCCGACACGTGTCGCATGTGGATCGAGCGAGCGATGGAGCGTCTGAAGGGAGAGGAGACCAGGTGACGCGAACGGACTTCCCTATTGCTCGGAGGTCTTCAGCACCGAAAGGAAGGCTGACTGCGGAAGCTCGACGTCGCCGACCATCTTCATCCGTTTCTTGCCTTCTTTCTGCTTTTCAAGGAGCTTGCGCTTTCGAGTGATGTCCCCGCCATAGCACTTGGCGGTAACGTCCTTTCTGAACGCGGAGATAGTTTCGCGAGCAATGATAGTGCTTCCTATGGCTCCTTGGATGGGAATCTTGAACTGCTGGCGAGGGATCTCTTCAAGAAGTCTTTTGCAGATCATTCGTGCGCGGCTCTGCGCCTGTTCCCGATATACGAGCTGCGAGAGAGCATCGACCGGCTTGCCGTTGATGAGAATGTCAAGCTTCACGAGGTCAGTGGCCTTGTAGTCGCTTACCGCATAGTCGAACGAAGCATACCCACGGCTTATAGACTTAAGCCGATCGTAGAAATCAAAAAGAACCTCCGCGAGCGGCATTTCGTAGACCAACTCGACTCTTTTCGGATCGAGGTAGGTCATGCTTTTCTGAGTCCCGCGCTTTTCAAGACAGAGGGTGATTATGTTCCCAAGGTATTCCGTAGGCGTGATGATGCTGGCGGTTATGTATGGCTCTTCTGCGTCGTTGATGCTCGAGGGATTTGGAAACTCGCTGGGATTGTCGATGTACTGGGTCTCCCCGTCGGTTAGCGTAAGGCGATAGCGGACCGAGGGCGAGGTGAGCACGATCGAGAGTCCGAACTCCCGCTCGATCCGTTCCTGTACGACCTCAAGATGCAAGAGCCCGAGAAATCCGCAGCGAAAGCCAAAACCAAGCGCAGCGGACGAATCCTTTTCGTAGATCAAAGATGCATCGTTGAGCCGGAGCTTATCGATGGCCGAATGAAGCTCTTCATAGTCATTCGCATCGATCGGATAGATCGACGAGAATACCACGGGCTTCACCTCCTTGAATCCCGGAAGCGGGGCATCACAGGGGTTGATGTCGTCGGTGACAGTGTCGCCTACGCGAACCTCCGAAATGTCCTTTACTCCGCAGATGACGTAGCCTACGTCACCCGTCGAGAGGTATTCCGTCGGCTCAAGACCGATCTTGAAGAAGCCGGTCTCTTCCACCCTGTAGCCCGATTTCCCAGACCAAAACCGAATCTGCTGGCCTGGACGCACCGTGCCGGAGAACATCCGGACGTACGCAATTACGCCGCGGTAGGAATCATAGCGGGAATCGAAGATAAGCGCCTTGAGCTGATCGTTGGCGGGCTTTTCGGGCGGAGGTATGAAGCGGACCACCGCCTCCAAGAGCTCGTCGATGCCGATGCCCTTCTTTGCCGAGATAAGGCATACATTGCTTGGATCGAGGCCGAGGTCGTGCTCGATCTGCCGACGAACCCACTCGACGTCGGCCCCTGGAAGATCGATCTTGTTGATAACGGGCAGAATCTCCAGATCGTGCTCGAGCGCCATGTACATATTCGAGAGGGTTTGCGCCTCGACACCCTGCGTCGCATCGATGACGAGAATTGCACCCTCGCACGAATAGATGGCACGGGAGACCTCGTAGGAAAAGTCCACGTGACCGGGTGTGTCGACGAGATTGAGCCGATATTCCTGACCATCCGCCGCAAAGTAAGGCATGGTTACCGCCTGCGACTTGATAGTGATTCCTCGCTCCCGCTCGATGTCCATGTTGTCCAGGATCTGATCTTTGAAATCACGTTCGGCGATGATATGTGCCCGTTCGATGAAGCGATCGGCTAAGGTCGATTTTCCGTGATCGATGTGGGCAATGATGCAGAAGTTGCGGATGTTGCTCAGAGGTGTCATCGCGCCATTCTATCTCACGCATGCCCCTTGGGCAAGGAAGCAAGAGGATCGAGAGAAAGCGCCCGGGTGACCGGCCGTGGCAGCCTTTCCCGATGTCGCGTAGCGCCTATAGGTTTTTGTCGAGGCAGAACTTGACGGCGTACTGAACGAGGGCGGTTGTATCCCTCAGATTGAGCTTCTGCTTGATGTGAGACTTGTAGGTCTCCACGGTTTTTACGCTCAGGTTGAGCGCCTCTGCGATGAGCCCCGGTCCCTTCCCTTCGCCGAGCAGTTGGAGTACTTCAACCTCACGATCGCTCAAGGACTCTATGCCGGTTGAGGTCCTGGCGCTTCCCTGGTGCGAAAACTGGAGGCCCAGGAGCTCAGTCTTTAGGCTTGGACTGAGGTAGATATGTCCAGCCACGACCTCCTTGATTGCGACGAGAATATTGTTGATCGCCTCCGACTTCATGATGAAGCCGAGAGCCCCCGCGCGCAGAGCTCGTTCCGCGTAGACGCTTTCCTCGTGCAAGGAGACGACAAGCACCTTCACCGCGGGCAATAGGGCTGTGATGTCTTTGACCAACTCAATGCCGCTGCTGTTCTTCAGGGAAAGGTCGACCAGTGCAAGGCTGGGAAGCACTGCGCGAACCAGCTGGAGTGCGGAATCGCTGTCTTCGGCCTCGCCGACCACCCGGAAATCAGGCTCGGAAGCGATGAGCCGGATAAGGCCCTGTCGAACAATCGGATGATCGTCCACTACCACGATCGTTTGCATCAGATGCGTCCTCCTCGAGAAGAACGATTAAGTGGAAGCCGGCAAACTACCACCGTGCCTTTACCCGGAAAGGATGTAGCAGAAAGGCGAGCGTCGATCGAGTTGGCGCGATAATCCATGATTTGCAGGCCACGCCCTGCGGAACGCTTGGCCGGTATGCCCTTCCCGTCGTCACCGATGCTCAAGGTAAGCTCTGAGCCGCCTTCTTCCAGCCGCACCTCCACCTGTGTCGCATCGGCGTGCTTGACGGCATTGGTAAGAGCCTCCTCGGCGATATGATAAAGCTCGGTGACGACGACCTGATCGCTCACGGAGACCGCCCGGGGGCAGTGAAAGAGGATCTTCAAGTTGCACACCGCGGCGACGTTGGCGGTGAGCTGGGCAAGGGCGTCCTTCAGCCCGAGCGATTGAAGCGCCGCAGGGATAAGGCCCGCTGCGAGCTCACGGGTCTTCAGGAGAGCATCCTTCACGAGCTGTGCGATCTCGGCAGCCTCTCGACGGTAGTCCTCCCTCCCTTCCGATTGGTGGCGAAGCTCGACGGCCTTAACGCGGAAAAGAATCCCGGTCAACTGTTGTCCGAGACTATCGTGGAGATCACGGCCGATACGGGCTTGGTCGCGATTGCGAATTTCGAGCAGGCGCTTGTTCAAGTCCTTCCTCGTCGTTATGTCCCGTGCAATGAGCGACATCCCCGTCACCATTCCTGAATAGCCGAGAATTGCTGAAGCCCTGAGCGAGACGTCGATTATCTCCCCGCTTTTTCGCCGATGGATGGTTTCATAGTCCTCGATGGTCTCTCCGCCCGATAGACGCGCGATAATGGCAGGCACCTCGTCCGGCCATGAGTCGGAGGAAAGCACTGAGAGATTCAGTCCAAGGACCTCATCGGCCCTATAGCCGAACAGCTTTTCGGCGCCGCGATTCCAGCTCGTAATCTCTCCCGCCAGAGAGGTGCTTATTATCCCGTCTTCGGAAGAATCGACAATCGCGGCAAGCTGCGCCTGAGTGGCCTCTGCCTGCATCTGCTGTGAGATGTCCCGCAGCACAATCGCAAAACCAGTAGTCTGACCGCCGGGGACGAGGGGCGAGACGCTGCAGAGGACCGGCACCTCGCAGCCGTCGTCGGTGGCGAGCGAACAACGGTACCCCTTGCTTCCGACGGCTTCAATGTTTGTCTTCGTGAATGGAGCAAGAATGCGCGCTCCCGTGGAGTCAGTCAGGCGGAGAATCTCCTCGACCCTCCTTCCCTGAGGCTGTTCACTCCCGAGCGAAAGCAGATTGAGGGCGGCAAGGTTCGCGAACCGGATTCTTCCCGTGCCGTCCGCCGTAATGACAGCCTCTCGAATGCTGTTGAGGGTCGTCGATATGATCTCGTCCTTTTCGAGCAGGCTTTGCTCCATTTGGCGCTTGTAGAGAGCCATCTCGATGGTCGAGTGCAGCTCGCGATCTTCGAAGGTCTTGGTTATGTAACCGTAGGGCTCGGTCAACTTCGCGCGCGAAAGGGTCAGGTCGTCGGCGTAGGTCGTTACGTAGACTATCGGAATATGCCCGCCGGCCCGTATTTGCTCGGCTACCTCTATCCCGTCCATGCCTCCGCGCAGCTTGATGTCAAGGAGGATCAGGTCCGGAGGATCGGATTCGATCATCGCAAGCGCCCTCGGCCCGGTACCCACCGGGCCAAGAACGCGGTAACCTAACGACGACAGAATGTGTGCCATATTCAAGGCGACAACGGATTCATCTTCGACGATCAGTATCGACGCCTTGTTCATTCTTGTGTTTTTCTATATGAAGCTGTTTATCAGCAGGCTGGATGCAACCTGTACGACACTCTCGAGAAAACCTTCCGTCTTTTTCTTCACGGAAAACTGGAGGACTGCAAAGTCTTTGTTCAAGTTCACCTGCCAGCCTGTTACCGTGATCGGATCTCCCACCGACAGTCCGGTTTCGTCTGCCGTCGACCCGGGATAAACCTTGGTTATGCGATAGTGGGTCTGCCAGAGAAAGCGGCCCGTTTCCACGACGTCCATTCCAAACAGGACACCAAAAAGACTCTCGCGAGAGTCTCGCTCAATCGCCGTTTTGATGGGCGCAAAGGGTCGCTCGCCCAACGACAGAAGCCCGTTCATTGCAGACGAGCCGCGCGTCCAGGTGATGCGAACGAGCGAGTCGATCGGAAGCGAGAGCAATCGCTGCTGCGCGTCGAGAACCGATTTATATTCGACGTCATCAATCGACGTGAGCATGTCCCCTTCCTTCAGGCCGGCTCGCGCCGCCGGGGAGCCGGGGAGGACATAGACTACCTCTAGCCCGGTAATGGTCTCCTGCAATGCCATCCCGAGCCACGAATGGTGTATTTCACCCCCGCGATAGAGCGCCGGAATGATCATTGACACCCAATGAGCGGGAATTGCGAAGTTAACCCCTTGGAATTGCTCTATTCCGGCAAAGACAACGCCGACCAGTTGTGCCTGCTCATTAACGAGCGGTCCACCGCTGTTTCCAGGGTTAACAGGGACGTCGACTTGCATGGCATCGCCCATTTGAAGGAATCTGCGTCCTGTCGCGGAGATTATTCCGTAGGTTATCGTGTTCTCGAGGCCGCCCGGAGAACCGATAGCGTACACTCGCTGGCCCGGTAGGAAATTGTCGGTATCGTTGAAGGAGAAGATGTAGCCCGGTTTGACCTCGGTCTTCAACAGCGCGATGTCAAAGACCCGATCGTATCCGACGACCTTTGCGGGTATTCTCGTGTGTTCAGCGTCCGAGAGACGAATAAAGAGACGAGAGTAGCCTTCGTACTTTGGGTCGACCTGGCTTTGTATGACGTGATAGTTGGTGATGAGGTAGCCCTCTTTGTCGATGAAGAATCCACTTCCTATGACGCGAGCCGGATAACCGACACCGTTATCGATCTTGATGCCCTGGTTGACCCAGATTGTTACGACCCCCTTCAGCATCTCCGCAGTGGTAACCTTCGCTGCGAGGAGAGCGGTGTACGCTGCGGGGACTTTGATCTTCGACTTTGTGAGGTAGCTCGAGATGTCCGAGACTATCGGACGATCGTGTTCGGAAAGGGCAAGCTCTCCGTAGATTCCGATCAGCTTCTCGACATCGGCACCCTTCTCCAAGGCCTTGTCGAAGTACAGCAGCGCCGGGATGAGCATATTCTTCTTGCGATACTCCTCCGCGAGACTGAGCAGCATCTTCCCTTCGTTCCAGTCTGGGAAGAAGTCCTGACCTATCTCTCGAGCCGACGTGAAGAGCGTATATGCGCTTCCAAAGTCTCCCGACTTGACGGATTCGGCGAATTGCTCCTTCATCTTGGTGCCGGCGCGGGCGGAAAGATTCTCCAATCGGTCGTCCGGAATGCCGATTCTAGTGCGCTTCGCTGTGGAGATCTCCTGGAGCGCCATCAGGGGCTTTCCAGATGCGATAAGCTTTTCGATGCTTGCAAGGTCGCTTTGGGCGAGCGTGACCGGGGGCTGGCTGGTCGGCCGAACGGGCATTGTGGAGCAGGAGAAAAGCAGAAGCATCGGCAGGGCTAGCAGAAAGGATAGAATCCCCTTCACTTCTTTACCTCTTCGGTCTGAATGTCGAAAACGCCATTGAGCTTGGTCGATATCTCGACGAGAGTCTTCGTGGGCGAGATCCGCTTCTCGATGGCGTCCGGCACACCATCCCCATTATAGTCCCAATAGAGAGTCGGATACGGCGAGCCGAAATCGATCCAGAAGAGTGGCTTTCCGTCGTGTTTGGGATCGTAGGTCAGACGGACAAGCTTGCCATCCTTGTAGTACTCGGCCACATCGAATTTGCCGTCGTTACTCACATCGCGGAGAGCCAGCACCTTCTCCTTGCCTCGGTATTCCACAAGATAGCGATAGCTCCCCTTTTCCCAATCGCTCTCTTTTTTCAAGATGTCATCGAGCCCAAGCTTGAAGAGCGTCACGGGCCGCGTGAGCTTGAGATTGTCCTCTTCGACGGGGTAGGCCTTGCCGAAAAAATGGTCGCGCGCAACCTCAGGGAGAGGTGCGGCGAGGCGAGGAAAGAGAAGCGACGTTGGGAGCTCGGCCGAGCCAGTCGACGATCCGGGTACAACTGCCGTGCCGGCGGGACCGCCCCGGGCGGCCGTACCGGGGCTCGCCTCCGCTGCGGCGTCTGCGATGAGGGAGCTTGACGCCGAATCCGCGCGCAACTGACCTGCCGCTTCGGTGTTCGGCGCGAAAAGGGTAAGGGCGAAGCTGTTGGGCGCCATTGTGTAGGTGGTCTTCACCTCGCCGTTCGTGAAATCGACGCTTTGCACGTAGGGATAGGCCCCGTAGGCGATGTGGAACTCAATCCCTCCGTGGTTGGCGACAACCGTGCTGGGCACGGAGTTGAGGAATCGGACATCATATTCCGGAAGCCCGTCTTGTCGGTCGTCCACCACGAGGCGAACGATCCTGCCCGATTCGTACACCGCAGTTCGTTCTGCAAATCCGTCACGATTCGTGTCCCACTCTGAAGTCCCGGTGAATTTCGCTGCGCTTTGCGCAAGAAACGCCTTGCTCTGCGGGCTCTTGAGAGACGCATAGAGCTGTTCGGCGAGCCCACCCTCCTTCAGCCCTCCGGCCGCAACAAACTGACCGATTTGGGAATCCGATACCTTCTCTGAAATCATCAGGGACTCGCCGAGGACCGTCGCTGATTGTGGGAATCGTAGATCGTAGACATCGATGAGTTCCCGTTTCTGTTTCGCCTGCGGAGTATCGATGATAATCTCTCTCAGAACTTCGGGCGGGAGGTGTCCGGTATCGACCTTCTGGAGGTAGCGTTCCGCAAGTTGCTTCCGATACTGGGGGTCGATGCGGACTAGCTCGACGACAAACCGATAGTCGGTTGGGTAAGCTCGAATGGCTCGTTCCAGCATCCGCGAAGCGGCTTCGGTCTGTCCTTCGCCGGCGAGCGAGCGGGCAGAGAGATAGAGCCAGTCTGGCGAGTCGGTGGAGGTCATTTTCGCAAGCACCGCATTCGCCTCGCCGTAGCGCTTCGTTCGATAGAGCAGCGCGCCCAAATCCATTCTGCAAGGATCGGGCTCTTCGGAGCTCCACTGCCCGGCGGCAAGCGCTGCCCCAAATGCGGAAATTGCGTTCTCGATACCTCCGGGTCTTTGCTGCAGGACGATACCTCGCTCGTAGAGCGCATCCGAGTTGGAGGGGTTGAATTGAAGGGCAACCTTGATGAGCCCATCTGCCGTGGGCCAGTCCTTCTCCTGTATCGCGGTCATCGCCTGATTTGCGTAAATGGAGCTCAGCCTCTTGTCCTGGTCGAGAACGCTCGACCCCGACTGCGCCGGAAGCCCTTGGCCCATGACCGGGAGGACGATTGCAGCGAGAAGTAGGATTATGAACGACGCCTCGCGTTTCACTCCGTGTAAGTCTGCGTTGAGCCGACGGCCGGCAGCGGAAGGTTCAGCAGCTCCCGGACTTCCCTATCGTCCAGGGTCTCTCTCGCCACGAGGGTTTCGGCGAGGAGAGTCAACTTTTCGCGGTGCACCTTGAGTATCGACCGCGCCTCGGAAAGACACTCGCCGAGAATGCGGTGCACCTCGGCGTCGATTTTGCGAGCAGTCTCCTCCGAATAGTCCTTGTGGCGGGCGATCTCTTTGCCAAGGAAGATCGGCTCGTCCTCCTGGCCGAAGGCGACCGGGCCAAAGGCATCGCTCATTCCCCATTCGCACACCATCTTCCGGGCGATCTCGGTTGCCTGCTCGATGTCGTTTTTCGTGCCGGTCGTGGTTTCGCCGTACACTATCTCCTCGGCGACGTATCCTCCTATTGCGATCTTGATCCGGTCGACGAGCCAACCCTTTCGGCGCGAGTAGGTATCCTTCTCGGGAAGAGACAGCGCAAGCCCGAGCGCCTGTCCATGTGGAATGACGGTCACTTTGTGGAGTGGGTCCGCGTTCTTCAGATAGTAATGCAGTAGCGCGTGACCGGCTTCATGGTAAGCAGTGGCGAGTTTTTCTTCAGGTGAGATCACGCGTGACTTGCGCGCTATCCCGAGCAGGACCTTGTCGCGGGCTTCCTCGAAGTCCGCCATCGACACGGCCTCTTTGTTTGTCCGAGCAGCGAAGAGCGCAGCTTCATTGACGAGGTTGGCCAAATCGGCTCCAGAGGAGCCCGGCGTAGCCCGGGAGAGCCGCTCAAAGTCGACGTCGGAGGCGAGCGGCACTCTGTTCGAGTGGATGCGTAGAATCGCCTCCCGCTCCTTGATATCGGGCATATCGACCACGACCTGTCGGTCGAAGCGACCGGGCCGTAGAAGCGCCGGGTCGAGAACATCAGGCCTGTTGGTCGCTGCCAATATGATGACTCCGTCCTTGGTGTCAAAGCCGTCCATCTCGACCAACATCTGGTTCAACGTCTGTTCGCGCTCGTCGTGTCCCCCACCGTAGCCGGCTCCTCTCGTTCGTCCGACGGCATCGAGCTCGTCGATAAAGAGGATGCACGGGGCGCTCTTTCTGCCCTGCTCAAAGAGGTCTCGAACCCGACTCGCGCCGACGCCGACGAACATCTCGACAAAATCGGAGCCCGACATGTGAAAGTAGTTGACATTTGCCTCGCCCGCGATTGCCTTGGCGAGGAGCGTCTTGCCGGTGCCAGGCATTCCGACCAACAGGACTCCGGTCGGAATCTTGGCTCCCATGCGGGTAAACTTCGATGGATTCTTCAGGAAGTCCACTATTTCGGCAAGCTCATACTTTGCCTCGGTCTGGCCTGCGACGTCGCCGAAGGTCACGCGTTTGGTTGAGTCCGTGTAGCGCTTGGCCCGGCTCTTTCCGAACGAAAAGGCCTTGTTGCCGTTGCTCTGGACCTGCCGAAACATGAACCAAATGAAGACGAAGCCGAGTACCCACGGTATCAGCTCGATGAAGATCCGGAACGGCGAGACGCTTTTCGCTCCTCCGGATATCTGAACCCCCTTTGCCTCCAACTCCCCCATCAAGTTGTTGTCCCGGTAAGGAATAATCGTCTTGAAGGTGGTCGGGCTTTCAGGCCTTCCCTTGAGGGTCCAGTGAATCTCGCTCTCGTTGAGAATCTTTACCGACTGAATGCTCCCCTGGTCGAGATAGTTCAAGAATGTCGAGTAGGGTTTTTCGGTGGAGGTTTTGTTGCCGTTCATGAAGAACAGCAGCAGAAACATGATGACCAAAGCGATGAGGAAGAAGAATGCAAACCGATTGTTACCGAAATTGAAGCTGGCCGGCCTCTGATCTCGGCCCTCTTTGTTCGGGTCGTTGGGACTATTCACCTTCTTCTCCGTGATACTCCGTGCAGAATGAAAGCGCCTCTGACGAAGGAGGCCGTGCCTGCTCATCTGCGAGGCGACCGGCTACGCAATTCTCAAAACCGAGCCCCTTGCCGAGAATCGCCGCTATGCCCATCCGGTCCTCCACCACGGGGACGAGCCATCGAATCGGCTCGGGCACCCGCCATTCTGCGAAGAGCTTCTTCACGCTTTTCGGGCGTTCCCCCAACTGAATCCTGTCGCCGGCTCTTCGCGATCGGACTAAAAGCGGTCCGTATAGGCTGCTCCATTCGACTCGCACCGCGCCGGTGGGAAGCTCCTTCGCCGCTCCAGACGACGCCCGAATCGTAAGGCGCCCAGCGATCTTGAAGCTTGTATTTCCTCGTACCTCGATAAGATAGCCTTTTTTTCCCCCTGTTACAACCGTTGGGCTCCACCACAGCCAGGAGCCGCGCCGTTCAATCGAAGCTCCGTGACCCTTCGCGAGCAGCTGTCTCCGTCCGTCCCATCGGTCGGCGGTCGCACGGAGCCCGAGGAGGGGCTGCAGGAAGCCGATCGGAATTCTTCCGCCGATGCCGGCCTGGTTGAAGAGGGCGAGAACCGAACGGGCGCGCGCCGCGGGGAAGGCCCTGACAAAGAGGCTGGCGGAAATTCGGAATCGGTTTCCTTTGGGCTCCCACCGCAGACGCCGGGCTTCCCTCTCAACAAGCACATCCACCGATCGCATGTGCTTTGCGAAGCTCCAAAGGCTCCTGCGATAGCCGGGGAAGAGCTCGCGAATTACCGGTATCAGATCGTTTCGGATACGATTGCGGAGAAAGGCGCCCTGTTGGTTGCTCGAGTCGGTCCTATAGCTCAGGCCCTGCTCGCCAAGGTAGTGAAGGACCTCCTCCCTTGTGACGCGCAGAAGGGGTCGCACGATTTTGCCGCGCATGCCGGGGATCCCTTTGAAGCCCGAGATGCCCCCTCCCTGGAGGGTACGCATGAGTATCGTTTCTATCTGATCGTCAAGGGTGTGTCCCACGGCAATCCAGTGGAGGCCGTATCGGGAGAGCTCGCGGTCGAAAAGGGCGTACCGCATCTCCCGAGCGACTTGCTCGATGCTTTTCTTCGAGCCGCGAGCAACCTCGACGATCTGCCCCGAAACGACCGCGGTGTCAACTACGCGAAATCCGAGACGACTGCCGAGAGTCCGGACGAAATGGAGCTCCGCCTCGACCTCCGTCCGATCGCGCAATCCGTGATCGACGTAGCAGCCTATGAGATTGAGTCCCCAGGGCCCAAGCCCCGCGAGGGCGCTGGCGAGCGCGGTCGAATCTGGCCCGCCCGAAAGACCCATGAGAATACCGTCGCCCCTGCGTACTCCCCCGGCTCGCAGGGACTGTTCAGCCTTGCGGACGAGTGGGTGAAGCTCGCTGATTGAGCTCATTCATCGCCTCATTGGGCGAGCGGGTCAGCAGGGTGAGGATTCCCTGCGCTGCCCGTTCGATTGCGGCCGTGAAGAGAATGCGCTCGTCGTCGGACGGATCACCGAGCACATAGGCGATGACATCCCGGTCGAGGGGACGCCCGATTCCGATGAAGAGGCGGTAGAAGCTTGAATCGCCCAGATAAGCGATGATCGACTCAAGCCCGTGATGGCCGGCGCTTCCCCCTGAGCGCTTCAGTCTGCACACGCCCGCAGGAAGATCCAGATTGTCGCACACGACCACAAGACTCGTGAGCGGGAGTCTCGCTCGTTCGAGAAGCTCGGTAGCGACCTCGCCCGAGCGATTCATGAAGGTCAGCGGCTTGGATAGACAGAGCCTCTGCCCATCCACCTCGCCCTGACCGAAGAAGTAGGAGCGCAAAAAGGGCTTCCGCAGAGGAATACCAAGCTTGTCAGAAAGGCGGTCAACCGTCATGAACCCGACGTTATGACGGTTGCCAGCATAATGGCCGCCTGGATTGCCCAGGCCAACAACGACGAGGGACAGAGGCTATGCCTCGGTCGCCGCCGCCTTTGGTGCCTTGCTCTTGTCCTCCGCTGCGGCGGCTTCGCCCTCGGCGGGAACAGCGGCCTCCCCTTCGCCTTCGGGAACGGCAGCTGCGACGGGCGCCACGACCTCTTCCTTGACGTAGGTAACGGAAACGACAACCTGCTCTTCGTTGTTGAGGATGCGAACCCCCGGCGGCAGAGCAAGATCCCGCACGTGAACCGAATCTCCGACGACAAGCGCCGACACGTCGACGGTAATCTGCTCGGGAATGTCCTTCGGAAGGCACTCCACCTCGATCCGATGGAGCCCTTGGTCCAGAACTCCTCCCTCGCGTACCCCCGCCGCAGTCCCCAGAACCCGTACGGGAACGTTGGTGCGCAGCATGCGGCCCTTTTCGACCTCGTAGAAGTCAATATGGACGATTTTCCCTGTCAGCACGTCCTCCTGATAGTCCTTCAGGAGCACCTCATGGCCCTTGCCGTCGATGCTGAGGTTTATAATCGTGTTCTCTGAGATCCGCTTGAACTTCTGGCTGAACTCGTGCTCGTCCACCGCGACCGCTGCGGTTCCCGCGTGACCGTACACAACGGCGGGAATCTTGCCCGCGATCCGGAGCCGTCGATTGGCTCCCTTGGCTCGCTCCTTCCTCTCTACCGCCGAGAGGGTTTTCTGTTCCATTCATCACTCCTTGCGATTTGATGATCTATCGTGTCTGAACTGGGACGGCAGGATTCGAACCTGCGAAATGCCGGTACCAAAAACCGGTGGCTTACCACTTGCCGACGTCCCACTGGTTGGCTTGGCTGCTCAGTCCTAATCCTCGGCATCCATGTCGTCTTCGTGAACCTGGGGTTGAACAGGATTCTGAGCTGCTTTCTGGTATTCTTGAAGGATCTTTTCTTGCAGAAGGCCGCGAAATGTCGAGTTGATGGGATGCGCGACATCCTTATACTCACCTGTCTTGGTCTTGCGGCTCGGCATGGCGATGAAGGCGCCGTTCTTCCCCTCGATCACCTTGACATTGTGGACCACGAAGCAGTCGTCGAAGGTTACGGTCACGTAAGCTTTGAGCTTCCCGTCGGCAGTGACTTGTCTGATCCGGATGTCAGTAATCTCCATACCACCCTCCTCGCTCGCGCGACCATCAGGCAGATGTATTGTAATATGGTGGTGTGCTACAATCAAGCACTATCACCTTCCATAGTCTGACACTGTTCGTGTCGCCAAGCCGTTACGCAGTTCAAGAGCGCCTTCGACAAGGAAAGACACTGTGCAAGCAGGCCTTTGTGACTCCTCCTTTCTCCACAAAAACCTGGTATCAAAGAGCATTCGCCGCCGCGACAGGAGGATTATCCCGACTAAGCCCTGACACTACACTGAAAGGAGCGCGCTGTCAATTCAGCGCCTGCCTGCGTCGGCACGGATCGCTGGGTAGGCCCTCGGAAGGCTCCCGGCCCCCTCGTGAGCTCCTTCTTCCCGGTACCATGGAGGCCATAGGTGGCCGTCAATTACGCCTATAGTCAGCCAAAAAAAACGCTTCAAAGGGTCACAAAAGAGTTGACATACTCAAGGTGATGCACTTAGATTGTGCTAAGAAGAACGGATCGAGACTGGGATAGAGGGTGATCATGATACCATTTGCGGAAGAGTATTCCGACGATAGCCTGGCACGCTACTACATGCAGGATGAGGAGGACTTCGACGACGACGAGCATGATGAAGATGACTACTACGAAGACAACTTTGACGATTATGAGAACGACTTTGACGACGACTTCGACGACTTCGATGAGGAAGAGAACATCGAGGACGAGTATCACGACGATCTGACGGATGAAATCGAGGACGACGAGTACGACGACGAAGATTACTCCGACGAGGAAGAGTATCTCGACGACGACTACGAATACGACGACGGACTGGACTACGACGACTTCGACGAGTGATTCAAGACTTCACCCGAAAACCACAGATTCTCGAGATCATAGAACTGTCTCTTTTCGCTGTCCATAAGATGGACCACCACATCTCCACAATCGACTAAGATCCAACCGTCTTCGCCGATGCGCCTTCGTGCACCTCGAGGCCTGATTTCATGCCGGTCGAGGAGCTCTTTCAAGTAGCGGAGAATCCCTTGAAGGTGCCCTTGACTGGTAATGGTCGTTATCACGAAGTAGTCGGTCCAGCTGCTCTGGGCGCGGACGTCGATGACCCGAGTATCCACCCCTTTGTGCTCATCGAGGAGCCGGCCGATTTCCAGTGCGAGCTCCCTACTTGCAGTATCTGCCATCGAAGTCCTTACCGAGGATGATGGTGACGTCGTAATTTAGTCCGCTTCCTCCCGATTGCGAAGCGCCGGAGGAGATTGGGCTGTTTTCGACGTTTGAGCATCGTATGACGCTAGCGACACGCTGGGCCTGGATGAGCTCCCCCGTGTGATCGATAATCACCGTCTTGTCATGGTCCTGGTGATCCGCGTTCCCAACTGCCGCAACATCATATCCGAAACTCTGGAAGATTTCCGCCGTGCGATGCGCCAGACCTCCGATGAGCGTCCCGTTCAGGATCTGAAGGCGCACGCTGGGAGGCTGCATAGACGCTGTCTGAGGATTCGCGAGCGCGGCAAGGGCCTGTCCCCATGTCTCGCGCAGGAGGTTGCCGTCATAGTGCGGAAAGAGCAGCTCGCGCGAATCGACCAGCCGCTTGACTCCTAGGACTCGCTGAAAGGTGAGGCTCTTGGCGTCCAGCTTGCTCAGGACGCCCAAAAACGTGATCAGCGACCGCTTGTTCATGTTCGTAGCGATGTACGATTTCAGGTAGGGATAAACCTCCGCGTTGGAGAGCATCTTCGCCTGTTTGCCTACCGACTGCAGGAGCGCCTCGACAAAACGCTGATGCCGGTTAATCGTTTCGACGTCCGTATCGTTGGTATCCTGGTAGGTAAGATAGCTACGCACCTTACTGCCGTCCAATCGCACGTTCCCGGAGGGAAGGAGCACCATCGGATCACGGTTGGTCTGTTCGACCGCATTGGGGAGGAACAACTCCAATCCTCCGAGGAGATCGACGAGCTTCGATACCTCGGCAATATCAATCTGAATCGAAAAGGGGATGGTCGTTCCGAGAAGACTCCCAACCTTCGCGCGAAATGGCGCGACGTGCGCGTGACGATAGAGGACGTCAATACCGGCGATCTTCTTGATCGAATCGATTAGTGAGCCGACGTTCCCGGGGATGTCAAATAAGGCACCCCGCGAGGTCGTCGTGTTGATGACCAGAACCTCGGTGAAGAGAAGCTTGTCCTTGTTGTCGACGATGATCGCAACCTTGATCGGCTCGTTCCTTTTTATTGCCTCGGCGACTTTGTCTGTTCGTATTTGAGCGTAGAGGAATACCCCGGTGGCCCCCAAGATCGCGACTATGAGGAGCAGCAGCAGAACACCCTTGTCAAATCGACCCGAGCGGCTCACCCTCTTCGCTCCGCCTTCATCAATTCTTTGTAGAGGGCTTCGGTGGGGGCGGCAATCGGTTTTCCGGCCGCTTCGAGGTAGGCTGTTGTTTCCTTCAAAACGATCAACACTCCTTCGGTGGTGCTCGCCGAACGGACTCGGTCACAGAGGTCATGGTCCACGTGCGTCCGACCTGGCTCGATATAATCCGCAATAAAGAGGAGTTTTGCAAGTTCCCCCATTCCGGGACATCCCGTGGTATGCCAACGGATCGCCTCGAGGATCGATTCATCGGTTATGGCGAACTGCTCCCGAAGCAAGACAGCGGCGGCCCTGCCATGGAGAAGGAGAGGTTCCTCACGCTCCCACTCTTGCAGAGGCAGATTGTCGCGGCCGGCTGTCTGCAGGAGCTCCCCTACGGGACTCTCCCTGCACAGATCATGAGCCAATGCCGCTATCTCGCCCCGATCCGCGTCGAGCCGCCTCCCTTCGCACAGGGATCTCATCAAGAGACTGGTCCGTGCCACGTGGTTGAATCTCGCGGCGGAAAGGCGAGAGCGCGCAAACGCCCTCAATTCCGAGATTATGCTCACGTAGGACCGGGGTGGAAAGACGCTTCTCATCGGTACAGCCCGTGGGTCTCGATGTACTCGTACACCGCCTCCGGGACGATGTGACGGTATGCTTCCCCTATTGAAATCCGCCTGCGAATATCGGTCGATGAGATCGGCAAGAAAAGATTGTCGAGGTGACGGTGGGGATAGGGAAACGGATAGGGCTCCCGCGTGGCGCGGCGCGCAATGATTATCTCAACCAGTGACGCAAGCTCCGAAGCGCTTTTCCAGCGATCAAAGCCCTCGATCAAATCGTCACCGACCACGAGACCAAGCTTGCCTTCGCTTGGGAAATGCGCTGCTATATCGGGAATGGTGTCGATAGTGTAGGAGACGCCTCCCCTTCTCAGCTCGCTGTCATCCAAGGCAAAGTAGGGAATTCCCGCGAGCGCCCGCTCGAGCATTGCGAGGCGCTCTCGCCCTGGAATGCACTCGATGGCGCCCTTGTGAGCCGGGATGTTCGCCGGTACGAACACGATGCGGTCGTAGGCGAGGGAACGCTTCACCTCCTCCGCCAAGAAGAGATGACCGACGTGAACCGGGTTGAAGCTTCCACCGAGGATTGCCGTGCGCACTCGATCACCTCCCGTAACGGAGCAGCGTGGAAATCAAGGCGTCGATTCCTTCGCGTGTCAGGGCGGAGACTCCGATGAGTTGCTCGTCAGGGTAGGCTCGGCCCAACTCGATAAGGCGCTCCACAGCCTCCGGAAGGTCCAACTTCGTTCCCACCAGCACGCGTTCTTTTCTCTCAAGCTCGCGCGAGTAGGTGCCAAGCTCCCTCCTCAGCACGGGAAAGGCCTCCAGGAAGTTGTCGTTTGACAGATCTATCAAGAAAGCCAGGACCGAGGTCCTGGCAATGTGCTTCAAGAATTCTAGACCGAGGCCAGCACCCTGCGAGGCCCCTTCAATGATCCCGGGAATGTCAGCGAGCACAAGCTCAGCGTCGCCCACGCGCAGGACACCAAGGTTGGGGATTCTTGTCGTAAACGGATAGTCTCCGGTTTTCGGAGTCGCATTCGTTAACACCGAGAGGAGCGTCGACTTCCCCGCGTTCGGGTATCCGACAAAACCCACGTCGGCGATGATATGGATCTCAACCTGCACCTGGACCGTCGTGCCAGCCTCTCCCGGCTGCGAAAAGCGCGGAGTCCGATGCGTCGAGGTCTTGAAATGGGCGTTTCCCTTGCCGCCTCGACCTCCCTGCAGGAAGAGCCACTCCTCTCCGCCGTCACCCAGGTCTTTAATAAGCGCGCCGGTTTTCGCCTCTCTTATCACGGTTCCGGGTGGAACCGGCACGAGAATCCCCTCGCCGTCGCGCCCGTGACGGTTGCGCTTTGCACCGGGTTGGCCGTTGCCCGCTCGAAAGATTCGCTGGGCGCGAAGGTGCGAAAGGGTCTTCAGGTTCCTTCGGACGACAAAGAAAGCATCCCCTCCCCGCCCTCCATCGCCTCCATCCGGGCCCCCCTTTGGGACATACTTCTCACGCCGAAATGAGACCGCTCCTTTGCCTCCGCTGCCGGATGCTACTTCGATTGTGGTCTCGTCAACAAATCCAAACACGACATGAGCCTATGATTGAGATGCGGCAATGCGGGGAGACGGGCGAGGAGGTGCCGGCCGCCGGCCTCTCGAGAATCCCAAGGCTATGGCTTCCGAGCGCACGCAACAGCCCCGAGCTATTCTCCAACCGGCGTGATGTGAACGATCCTGCGGCCAAGGCGTCGCTTAAAGAGAACAGTCCCACTCGCCGTGGCAAAGAGCGTATCGTCCTTGCCGATTCCGACGTTCTCTCCGGGATGAAAGAGGGTTCCGCGCTGGCGTACGATGATCTCGCCAGCCTTCACGAGCTGGCCCCCAAAACGTTTGATGCCAAGCCGCTGCGACTGCGAGTCGCGACCGTTTTTCGAGCTCCCGCCGCCTTTCTTATGTGCCATGTGCTTTTTCTCCTTCCCTGGCGTCGATCCGAATCTGAACCTCGCGGGGATAGTCTGCCGCGAGATCCGCGAGCCCTCGCAACAGAAAATCCGTCACTCCGCAGACCCAGTCGACACGATCCGGCGCCACCGATTCGACCTCGACCAGAAACTCGCCTCGGGCGTCCGCTCCGCCTGAGAGCTGTATACCGGGTTCCGTTTCAAGCACCCGCGCCGAGCTGCGGATGAGCACGGAAGCGGCCGCGCAGACGATGTTTCCCCCCAAGGGACCGGCAACGGCGTGACCCTTTGCCGTGAGTCGCTTCAACGAGCCATTTGCAGCCCGGGCGATCTCCACATGAATCAACGATCCTATGCCTCTATGATCTCTTCGACTCGAACATAGCTGTACTGCTGCCGGTGGCCGTGAGTCCTGCGGTAGTCCTTCCTTCGCTTGTATTTGAACACGATAACACGACGGTCACGGCCGTGCTTCTCTACCTTTGTGCGAATTCTGGCGCCCGACAGGTAGGGAGTGCCCACTTTGACGGCGTCGCCGCCGCCAAGAAGCATCACGCGATCGAACTCGAGGATATCACCCTCGGCGTTTTCAATGCGATCGATGCGCAGAAGCACTCCCTTCTCGGCTTTGTACTGCTTGCCCTTGATCTCGACCAGTGCGTACATCAATTCAACCTCATGTGATACGCGCAGACCACGCAGCTGCCGCTACCGGGTTTCCCTGCGGGCCGCTTCCGTAGCTACGAGATGATCGTACTGTATAGCACGGCGGGCAAGCGAAGGTCAAGGGAGCGTCGCCGCTCTGCCAAGCTCGCATCAGGTTAAGAGCGTGTTTCCCATGAGATAACGGTCCACCTCGCGGGCCGCGACTCTGCCTTCCTTGATGGCCCAGACAACGAGGGACTGGCCGCGCCGCATGTCACCTGCAGCATAGACCCCCGGCTGTGAAGAAGCGAAGCGACCGAAGGCGGCCTTGACGTTTCCTCGCGGATCCTTTTCAAGCGCAAGCTCCTGTATGAGTTCATCCTCGGGGCCGAGGAATCCCATGGCGAGGAGGACGAGGTCCGCCTTGAACTCCTGCTCCGTGTCCGGAAGCTCTTTCATACCCCACCTGCCATCGGAATCCTTCCGCCACTCAACCCGTACGGTCCGGATGGCGCGCACGTGTCCGTTGCCGTCGCCGAGGAATTCCTTGGTAAGGATCGCGTACTCGCGGGGATCCTTTCGAAAGACGGCCGCTGCCTCCTCGTGTCCGTAGTCAAACTTGAGGAGTCGCGGATAGAGCGGCCAGGGGAACTCGTCGTTTCGTTCTTCCGGAGGCATCGGCAGAACTTCGAAATTGGTGAGGCTTGCGCATCCGTGCCTCATGGCGGTGCCGATGCAGTCATTCCCCGTATCGCCTCCGCCGATCACCACAACGTGCTTGCCCTTGGCCGATATGAAGCCGCCGTCAGTGAGATTGCTGTCGAGAAGGCTCTTCGTATTCGCGTGCAGGAACTCCATCGCAAAGTGAATGCCTGAAAGCTCCCTGCCGGGAACGGGAAGATCGCGAGGCTTTGTTGCGCCGCAGGCCAGCACCAGCGCGTCATTCTCTGCACGGAGCTGCTTTGCCGAGAGAACACGACCAACCTCCACGCCCGTGACGAAGCGAATGCCTTCGGCTGCCATGAGGTCGATTCGTTTCTGCACGAGTCCTTTGTCGAGCTTCATGTTGGGAATCCCATACATGAGCAGTCCGCCGATCCTGTCGTCCCGCTCGTACACGGTGACAAGATGGCCTGCCTGGTTAAGCTGTTCGGCGGCAGCGAGACCCGCCGGACCGCTTCCCACCACCGCGACCCGCTTGCCGGTGCGTGCCGCCGGAGGAGCCGGTACCACCCAGCCGTTTTCATAGGCTAGGTTGATGATGTAGGCCTCATTGTGCTTTATCGTCACGGGGGGCTCGTTGATGCCGAGCACGCAGGCCGTCTCGCAGGGAGCCGGGCACACGCGGCCCGTAAACTCCGGGAAGTTGTTCGTCTTGCGGAGGCGCAGGTAGGCTTCCTTCCACCTCCCCAGGAAGATCAGGTCGTTCCATTCCGGGATGAGATTGTCGACTGGACATCCGTACGTTGTGTGGCAAAACGGCACGCCGCAGTCCATGCAGCGCGCGCCCTGCCGTTGGCGCTCCTCGCGCTCCACTTCGAGATGGAACTCGTCGAAGTCCTTGATGCGTTCTGCCGGGGCACGGTCAGGAATCGGGGTGCGGCCATACTCCATGAACCCTGTAGGCTTTCCCATATCGATTTCTCCTAGAGGTTGGCGGCTTGAAGTGTCGCGCCTTCGCGAGCGGCAAGCTTCTTCTGCTGAAGGAGAACCCGCTTGTAATCGATCGGCATCACCTTCAAGAATTCCGCCCTGCACTCGTCCCAGCTCGACAGGATTCCGCGCGCAACGGTCGAACCTGTGTACTGCTCGTGGAGGCCGATGAGCTGTCTTAGATCAATAAGATCGTCTTCATCTTCCAGCTCCTCGATCTCGACCATCTGCATGTTGCAGCGCGAGCGGAAATCCTTTGTAGGGTCCCAGATATAAGCGATGCCGCCGCTCATTCCGGCCGCGAAGTTCCTGCCGGTCGGCCCGAGCACGACGACCTTGCCGCCCGTCATGTATTCGCAGCCGTGGTCCCCCACACCCTCTACTACAACCTCAGCGCCGGAGTTGCGTACGCAGAAGCGCTCGGCGGCCCGACCGCGGATGAACGCCTGCCCCGCTATCGCGCCGTAGAAGGCGACATTGCCGATGATGATATTGTCTTCAGGAACGAACCTTACCGTGCGGGGAGGATAGATGATGATCCTTCCCCCCGAGAGCCCCTTACCGACATAGTCATTCGAATCGCCTCCAAGCTCGAGGGTCACCCCGCCGGCAAGCCACGCTCCGAAGCTCTGTCCCGCCGAGCCAAAAAGCCTGATGTGGATGGTGTCCTCGGGGAGCCCGTCTTCGCCGAAGTATTTCGCGATTTCGTGGCTCAGCATCGTGCCGACCGCGCGATTCGTATTGAACACAGGAAGATCGATATTCACCCGTCGCCTCTGATCAAACGCCGGGCGGCTCAGCTCGATGAGCTTTCGATCCAATACTTTCTCGAGGCCGTGCTCCTGCATGATCGTGCAGCAGACTGCAGTGTCCGGGCGCGGTTTCATCGCAGGGAAGAGGATCGGGCTGAGATCCAAGCCTGTGGCCTTCTCATTCAAGACTTCACTGTCGACCTCGAGAAGGTCCACGCGCCCGATGAGCTCGTTGATCGTGCGCACACCGAGGGAGGCCATGACCTCGCGCGCGTCTTCCGCGATGAAGTAGAGCATGTTGATAACGTGCTCCGGCTGCCCGGTGAACTTCTTCCGGAGCATTGGGTCCTGGGTTGCAATTCCCACCGGACAGGTGTTCAGATGGCACTTGCGCATCATGATGCAGCCCAGAGAGATCAAGGCCGAAGTCGCAAAGCCATATTCTTCCGCTCCGAGGATCGCGGCGATGACGACGTCCCGTCCGGTCTTTATCTGGCCGTCGGTCTGCAAGACAACCCGGCTCCGCAGGTCATTCATCACAAGGGTTTGATGAGTCTCGGCGATGCCGAGCTCCCATGGACTGCCTGCGTGGCGGATTCCCGTGAGGGGTGATGCGCCGGTCCCACCGTCGTGACCTGAGATGAGCACATGGTCTGCGTGTCCCTTTACGACCCCGGCGGCAATCGTGCCTACCCCGGGCTCGGAGACAAGCTTCACGCTGATCCGCGCCTTGGGATTGGCGTTCTTCAGGTCAAAGATCAGCTGCGCAAGATCCTCAATGGAATAGATGTCATGATGCGGAGGCGGGCTGATGAGACCAACCCCCGGGATCGAGTGGCGAGTCTTTGCGATCCACTCGTAGACCTTGTGGCCGGGAAGCTCACCGCCTTCGCCGGGCTTCGCTCCCTGGGCCATCTTGATCTGGATCTCGTCGGCGTTCGTGAGATAGTAGTTGGTGGCCCCAAACCGGCCGGAGGCGATCTGTTTGATAGCCGAGCGCTTCGAATCGCCGTTCGGAAGAGGAACGTAGCGCTCCGACATCTCGCCGCCCTCTCCCGTGTTCGACTTCCCGCCGATGCGGTTCATTGCAATTGCGAGGGCCTCGTGAGTTTCCTGCGAGATCGAGCCGAAGCTCATTGCGCCCGTGGCAAAGCGGCGGACTATCGCCGAGGCAGGCTCGACCTCTTCGAGCGGGATGGGGCTGCCCTTCTTGAATCGCAGCAGCCCGCGAATGGTCGTCTGCTGACGCGAGCGCTGGTTCTGGATATCCCGGAAGCGGATGAAGGCTTCCTTGCTCTTCTGACGCACAGCGATTTGCAGATTTGCGATGGACTCCGGGTCCCACATGTGAAGCTCACCGCCTTCACGCCAGTAGTAGTCGCCTGGATTGATGCTTGCGTGATCGATGGGCACGTTTCGGGTCGGGTATGCCAGCTCGTGCCGCCGGAGGGTCTCCTGCGCGAGCATCTCGAAGCCGGTCCCTTGGATGCGACTGGGGGTTCCGGCAAAGCAGCGCTCGACGACCTCTTCGCGAAGCCCGATAGCTTCGAAGATCTGCGCCCCCTTGTAGCTTTGAAGGGTGGAGATTCCCATCTTGCCGAATACCTTGCGCATGCCCTTTGCCAAGGCATGGAAGTATCGCTCCACGATATCGACATCGGACAGGGCTTTCGGCAGGATGCCATCCCGGCGCATCTGCCACAGCGCCTCGAAGGCGAGATAGGGATTTATCGCATCGGCGCCGTAGCCGACTAGCATGCAGAAGTGGTGAACCTCACGCGGCTCGCCGGTTTCGACGATGATGCCTATCTCGGCGCGCTTCGACGCTCTGATCAGGTGCTGGTGAACCGCCCCGGTGGCAAGAAGCGCACTGACCGGCGCGCGTTCCCGTCCGGCGGCGCGGTCCGAGAGAACCACGACGCTGTAACCTTCGCCAATCGCCCTCTCGCTCTCCTCGCAGATTCGGTCGAGACAACCTACCATTCCGGAAGCACCCGCGCCGCGCGCGAAGGTGATGTCGATGGTCTTCGAGCGCCAGCTGCGATGATTCATGTGCTCAAGGCTCGCGAGCTCCTCATTGGTGAGGACCGGCAACGGCAGATGCAGGCGATGGCAGTGGCGCTCGGTCGCGTCGAGGAGATTCTGCTCCGGTCCGATGAAACTCTCCAGGCTCATGATGTTTTCTTCGCGGATCGAATCGATTGGAGGATTGGTCACCTGCGCGAAGAGCTGCTTGAAGTAGTCATACACGAGGCGCGGCTTGTCCGAGAGGCAGGCGAGGGGCGTGTCATTTCCCATCGAGCCGAGCGCCTCCTGCTCATTATCGACCATCGGTCGCATCAGCATATCCAGGTGCTCAAGCGTATAGCCATACATCCTCAAACGCTCGGTAAGCGTTTCGGGATTGAAGCCGTGCGCCTTCGAGCTTGTCTCAAGCGAAGAGAGATCGATTTTCTGATCCTTGAGCCACTGCTGATAGGGACGCGCGCGAGCCATGCGCTCCTTGATCTCCTGATCCCCGACTATCCTTCCCTCTTCAAAGTCGACAAGGAACATCCGGCCCGGTTGGAGGCGACCATTGGCGACAACGCGCTCGGGCGGTACACGCAGCACACCGACCTCGCTCGCCATGATGACCAGGTTATCGTCGGTGACACAGTATCGGCTCGGCCGGAGTCCGTTGCGGTCCAACACAGCGCCGATGTAGTGACCGTCGGTAAAGGCGATTGAGGCGGGACCATCCCAAGGCTCCATGAGGCAGGAGTTGTACTGATAGAAGGCGCGCTTTGCCGGGTCCATGAGGCGATCGTTCTCCCACGCCTCGGGGATCATCATCATTACGGCCTCGGGCAGGCTGCGCCCGGCCATGTAGAGCAGCTCCAGCGTGTTATCGAAGCAACCGGAATCGGAGAGATCCGGCTCGATGACGGGATAGATTTTCCGCAGATTCTCGCCGAACACCGCGCTTTGCAGGGTATTCTCTCGAGCCTTCATTTTGTTGACGTTGCCGCGGAGCGTGTTTATCTCACCGTTGTGCGACATGAACCGCAGGGGCTGGGCACGATCCCAGCTCGGGAAGGTATTCGTAGAGAAACGGGAGTGGATCATCGCGAGGTGGCTCTTGTAGTCGGCATCCGAGAGATCCCGAAAATACGGTACGAGCTGCCACGCCGTGAGCATCCCTTTGTAGACGATCACCTTCGTAGAAAGGCTGCAGATATAGAAGAAATCATCCGGATCGTGCTCCTTGCCGCGAATGCGGTGGGTCGCCTCCTTGCGGATGAGGAAGAGCTTTCGGTCAAAGTTGTCCCCCGAAAGGCCCTCGGACGCGCCGATGAAGGCCTGCTCCATGACGGGCTCCGAAGCCTTCGCAGTCGGTCCTATGTCGGAGTTGTCGACCGGCACCCTTCGCCAGCCGAGCAACTTCTGCCCGGATGCACTGACTATCTTCGCGAACTCCTGTTTGCAGCGGTCTCGCTGTTCGTCCTCCTGCGGAAGGAAGACGATCCCAGCGGCGTACAGCCCTCGCTTCGGAAGCATGATGCCGTTTTCCGAAGCCACACGCTCGAGGAGCTCCCAGGGCGTGGCGGTCAAGATACCCGCGCCGTCGCCGGTGTTTTTCTCGCTTCCCACGGCTCCGCGATGGCTCATGTTGAGGAGGATTTCTTCAGCGTTGCGAATTATCTGAAAGCTTCGCTCGCCTTTCAGGTGGGCGACGAACCCCACCCCGCAGTTTTCCTTTTCATAGGCCGGGTCGTAGAGACCAACCCGAACCGGACGCTTTCTGTACGGCATACCCCTACCACCTCGCTCATATCATGCGGCGACACTAATCCCTTAAGATAAGATAGCAAACTCTGTGCCAATCGGACCAACTATTTGTCAGGGAGGAAGTTAGTCCTCTACGCTTTCGTAGGATTCAGGTGATTCGCGACATTCGCGTATGATTTCATGCCGAGATTCCTACAGATTTGTATCTTTCAGCGCTATCGGAAACCCTTTACCTCCTCTTACATCCGCTCAAGGTACGGTATGGCTACCAATGCGAAGGCGTTCTTCAGCACCTGCGCTACCGCCCGGCAGAGGCGGACCCTGGTCGCAACGAGGTCCTTATCGGCATTATGCAGGACCGGGTTGTCGTGGTAGTAACGACTGAAGGTGCGTGAAAGGTCGTACAAGTACGCTGTCACCGTGCTCGGATTGTACTCTGCTCCAGCTCGGTCCACAACATCGGGGAAGGCCCCCAAGAGCTTCACGATTTACCACTCGTCGCCCTCTTGTAGAAGCTCGGGCCGAAAGCCTCCGGAGAAGCCCTCCGCCAGGGCGTCGAATTTGCGAAGCATGCTTGAGATTCTCGTGCCCATGTACTGGAGGTAGGGTCCGGTGTTGCCGGTGAAGGAGATCGATTCCTTTGGATCGAAGATCATGTCCTTGGATGTCGACACCTGAAGCAGGTAGTAGTTGAGGGCCCCGAGGGCAATCGACTCCGAGGTTCTTCCGACGTCGCCCACTTCCTCCGCTCGCCCCTTCTCGCGGATTTCCGCGGCTGCCATCTCCGTTAGCTCGTCGAGAAGATCATCGGCGTCAACTACCGTTCCCTCCCGCGACTTCATCTTCCCCTCTGGAAGGTTCACCATCCCGTAGGAGAGGTGAAAGAGATTCCTGGCCCACGGGAAGCCCAGACGTTCGAGAATGTTGAAGAGAACCTTGAAATGGTATTGCTGCTCGGAGGCGACGACATAGATCAAGCGGTCAAAGGGATAATCGCTATGACGAGCGATGGCAGTTCCGATGTCCTGCGTGACGTAGACAGTCGTTCCGTCTTTGCGCAGAAGGACCTTCTTGTCGAGTCCGACATCGGTAAGATCTACCCAAACCGACCCGTCGGGCTCTCGATAGAAGACGCCTGCCTCGAGGCCCTTCAAGACCTCCGCGCGACCCTGTTCATAGGTGGAGCTTTCGTAGTAGACCCGGTCGAAGCTTATGCCAGTGCGGCGATAGGTCTCCTTGATGCCGTCAATCGCCCACCGGTTCATGAGGGTCCAAAGCTCACGGACCTCAGTGTCGCCGGCTTCCCAGCGCCGCAGAAGCTCCCGCGCCCCCTCCTCCGCTTCAGTGTTCTCCTTCGACCAGGTATTGAACCGCACGTAGAAATCGCCCACGAAATGATCACTTTTCAGTCCAGCCGTCTCCGGAGTCTGACCGGCTCCAAAGTGCTTGTAGGCAAGCATGGACTTGCAGATGTGCACTCCACGGTCGTTTATGAGGTTGACCTTGTAAACCTCCGCGCCGCATGCCGCTAGAATGCGCGAGACGCTTTCTCCGAGAATGTCATTGCGAAGGTGACCAAGGTGAAGTGGCTTGTTCGTGTTCGGGGACGAGAACTCGACCATGATGTGCTGTCTGGCGAAGCGAGCGGACTTGCCGTAGGCATCACCCTGCTCGAGTACCGCATCGATCATACCGCCCGCGACCTTCGCAATCGAGAACCGAACATTGAGATAAGGTCCTTCCGCATGCACCTCACCGGGAAGTCCGCTTGGGCCGCCGGTCCGCTCGAGGGTTTCCTTGATTCGCGACGCGACAAGCGCCGGCGCCATCCGAAGGCGCTTGGCAAACGGGAACATGGGAAAGGCGAGATCTCCCAAATCGGAGCGCGGAGGCTTTTCCGAGACCACCTGTTCCGCTGCAACAGGGTCACCTGCGGAGCCGCTCTCGTGAAGAACGAGGTTCACCGCCTGGCTCACCAGCTCTTCCCATTTTCTCTTGATATCTACCATGAATCCTCTTCAGACGGCGAGGTTATCCGAAATGGCCGATGAGGGCAAGCATCCGCGTGTATCGCTCGGGGCCTTCGCGTCTGAAGGAACCGAGGAAGTCATTGCAGCTCGTGCAATCGGAGATGAGGGTCAGATTGCCTACTCCAGCCGATGCCAGCATCCTCTGGTTGGTGGCCGCAAGATCGAGGTGGGCTCCCCCGTCGTGAACAACGACGGAATCCTCTCCCCAGGTTTTTCGAAAGAGCTCGGCGCGCTCATCGGAAACCCGGTAGCAGCACGCCCCGATTCCGGGGCCGACGAGCGCGCTCACGTCGCTCGCCTCGGTGCCGAATCGACGTGCCATCCTTTGCAGGGCGACTAGCGCGATCCCAGTGCCGCGCCAACCCGAATGGACAAGGGCGAACGCGCCGCTGCGTCGGTCGTGAAGAAAGATGGGAAGGCAGTCGGCAACCGTCACCGCGAGACAGACCCGAGGGTCCGCCGTCAACAATCCATCCCCATCGGCCTCGGGGCTCCATTCATCCTCGACCACGACAACATCCCGTCCGTGTATCTGGCGCGACGACGCGACTCGTCCCCTCTCGATCCCGAGACGCTGGAGAAGCTCTATCCGCCGAAGAGCGGAAGCTTCTCCGTCTGGCTCGGTCTCGCTCGAAGTCGCGCGCCTCGCCTCGGCCGCGCCCGAGCCGTTCGCGCCCGAGCCGTCTCCGAAGAGAGGGCGGCTCATGTCGCCGGCCCTCCGAAGGGAGAGGCAGATACGAGGCGTCCCCATGGTACCGTTCTCCCCCAGCGGCAAGAAGGCCAGCTCGTCGCACGTCACGTCCGCCAAGGAGGAGATCGAGAGGCTTCGGCTCACGCCGATCGCTCCGTTTCGAAGGCGAAGAGCCCCTTCAAGATCTCCGCCGCCCGCTGCATGGTCGAGAAGATCCGGCTCAAGGATGCCCGCAGCCGCGGATTCTCCCGACCCCCGATGAAGGCGAGGTTGGTGACCGAATCAAAGGTGGAGTCGCCCTGCCCGTGGAGAATGCCGTCCACGAGGTTGGCGAACAGGTCGAAGGTCGCTATCATCTCCATCACGATTCCGCGCGCCTGGCGGTCGGCCGCCGCGACGAGCTTGTCCGTGCGCCGCGCCCGCATGTCGGGTGTGTGGGCCTCTTCCAAAGCTTGCCGGATAAGCTCGCCCTGCTCTCCCTCATTGGACAGGCTTTGGTCGAATTTCTTCATGATGTCGAGGACGCGATTGATTCGGTCATAGCAGTCAGTAAAATCCCGCCGGTTTTCTTCCTTGTAAAACCTTCCGTCGATAAGAAAGGTCTTGGTTGTTCGACTGATCTCCAGGGGAAAGAGCTGCCCAACGAACCCCGCGATGAACGCAAGCGAATGCTCGTGCTGGAAGCTCACCGCACCGTTCCAGCTTTCGGAGCGGTAGTGGCTGAGAAGGGGCAGCCTCGCGAGGTTTACGAAGCTCGCGGCTTCTTTTAGAAGCTCTCGCTCCCGGCGATCCCGCTTGTGCTGCGCGAGGTGCGCGGTGAGTCGGTCGGCCCAGAATTGCTCGTAGAGCGCAAACCAGTCCTCGCCTCCTGCGGCGACAGGCGCAGTCCAGTCCAATTGTCGCAGCGAGAACCGCAGGATGTCGCGAAGCGGGATTTGGTAGTTGAAATCGCGAATCTGTGCGATGAGGCCGTTTGCCTTTGCGATCATGCTCTTTAGACCGTCTTCCAGGCTCGATTCGCCTCCCACCGGATCGTCTGGCAGCGAAAAAAGAAAGAGCCCTTCCAAAAGCTTCGCGCTCGGGGGAACTACAAAGCCCTCCAACAGGCCAGCGAGCTCCTCCAGTAGCTGTTGCGCAGCGTCCGCTCGCGGCCCGTACTCCCCGAAGGAGCGGAGGATTCGCTCGAACGGAAAACGCACGAGCAGACCCAGGTAGCGAAGGGCCGTCATGTGGCGTGCCATCACGGTGCGATTGTCTTCACTGATCTGCACGAGAGCGTCAGCGATGGCAACTTCGATCTCTCGGCGGACCGAGTCCTCGTTGTCGAGCAGCGGATTGTCGGCAAGGCGGGAGAGATCGGTCTCGGCAAGGAGGCTTTCCTGGATATCGGGCATCTCTAAACCTGCGAGGAAGGCAGCGAAGTCGCGCTTCTCCGGACCCAGGCAGCGTTTGAGCGGCTCCTCGAAGAGCCTGAGCCCCGTCTGCAGGGCCTTGATCTCGAACGTAAAGGCAGGCGTAAACTCGGCCGTCCGAGTTGAAAAGTAGGTCGACGCCAGGTCCGCGATTCTTTGACGCAACCTCTTCAAAGCGATTTCAGCAAGAAGCGCAAGCCTTTCCTTCCCCAAGAGAATCGCGCGCAACGCCAGCATAACCTTGGACCAGAAGGAGAGCTGACGATAGAGTGTCTCGAAATCGGATTCGCCGGGCGGTTCGGCGACCGCGAGCGGCGCATCGTCGACCTTCGTGGCTATCTGGACCTTAGAGAGCAGCTCTTGCCGCTCCTGGACCGACATGTCGGAAACAAGCCTGTCGAACACCGTCCCAGGGGCCATGCGCCGATTCTAGCAGGTTCACGTTCCAGTTTCAACTGACCGCGCTCCCTGATTTGCTGGGGGGCCGTGGCGAAGAAGGGTGCTAAGTTTCTACGCTTATCCTTCCGCTTGGCAGAGGGCGCACCAGGTACTCCCGGCGCATGAGGTAGCGTATCCCCTGGACTGCCGCCCACGCGGCCGTCGTTGTTGTCGTGTAGGGGATTCGCCGCCGCACGGCCTCTATCCGCAGCTCCTCGTCCCCCTTCTGCGAGTAGCGGCCGAGCGGGGTGTTTATCATCAGGTCGATGCGCCCGCTTCGCATGTAGTCGAGGACATGGGGATGCCCTTCATGAATCTTTAGTATCACGTGTGCGAAGATCCCGTTTCGGAACAGGAAATCTGCGGTACCGCGCGTCGCGACGATCTCGAATCCCATCTCCGATAGCTCGCGCACGATGGACAGAATCGTCTCTTTGTCCTGATCGTGCACCGAGACGAAGACCCTTCCCTTCACTGGGAGGTTGTTGCCGACCGCCGTCTGTGCCTTCGAGAAGGCCTCGCCGAAGGTTTCCCCGGTCCCGATGACCTCGCCGGTCGACTTCATTTCGGGACCAAGGAGGGGATCAAGCTGCTGAAACTTGTCGAAGGAAAAGACCGCCTCTTTGACCGCCCAGCCGGTGATGCAGCGCCCGAGGCCTCGCCCGTCGCGAGTCAGACCCTGCTCCTCGAGGTTGGTGCCGCACCAGACCTTCACCGCCGCTTCGACGAGATTGACCCCCGAGGCCTTGGAAATAAAGGGGACCGTGCGCGAGGCCCGTGCGTTGACCTCAAGGACATACAGTTTGCCGTCTTTCACCGCGAACTGGATATTGAGGAACCCCTTCACTCCGACGGCCAACGCGATCTTGACAGTTGCCTCGATCATCTCCTCCTCGATGCCCGGATGCGACTTGAAGAAGGGGAAGACGCAGGCGCTGTCGCCCGAGTGGATACCGGCAGCCTCGATATGCTGCATGATGCCGGCGACGTAGACGTTGACACCGTCGGCGACGGCGTCGAGATCGTATTCGAAGGCATCCTCAAGAAACTTGTCGACGAGAACCGGCTGCTCGGGCGACATCGAAATTCCTTTCTTTAGGAACACCTCGAGCTCATCGCGAGTAAACGCAATGAACATGTGTCGCCCTCCGAGCACGAAGGAGGGGCGCAGCAGCACCGGAAAGCCGATCTCCTTCGAGCAGCGCACTACCTCCTCGGGGCTGCCCGCCATCCGATTATCGGGCTGTCGCAGGCCGAGCCGCTTGAGGAGCGACGAGAAGCGCCCGCGGTCTTCGGTGTCGTAGATGCTCTCGACCGAGGTTCCGACGATGCGGCCGCCGCAGCTCTCAAGCTGCCGGGACATGTTGAGCGGCGTCTGGCCGCCCAGCTGCACAACGACCTCCCGCACTCCCTCTTTGCGCAGCACCTCGCGAACGTGCTCGAAGGTGACAGGTTCCAGATAGAGGCGATCGGAGGTATTGAAGTCCGTGGATACGGTCTCGGGATTGGAGTTGATGAAGATTGTTTTTCTCCCCAGCCGGCGATAGGCAAGGGAGGCAAGCGTGCAGCAGGTGTCGAACTCCAGCCCCTGTCCGATTCTGTTCGGACCGCTGCCCACGATGATCACCCCCTCCTCCCGAATCGGGATTCCTTCGTCGATCTCGCCATAGGACGAATAAAAGTAGGGAGTCTCGGCGGCAAACTCTCCGGCACAGGGATCAACCATGTGGTAGGAGGGGAAAAGACCCGAACGCTCGCGCGCATCGAGAATCTCAGCGGGCGTGCGACCGCTCAATGCACCAATGCGCTTGTCGGAAAGTCCCTCGCGCTTGGCGCGTGCGAGGAGCTCGCTCGTAAGGTGCGAGGAGGCAAGACGCTCCTCGAGACGAACCTGCTCCATCATCTCGAAGAGGAACCAGGGATCATAGGCGGTTCGGCGGTGAAGCTCAGGGATGGCTGCTTCGCCCTCGCGCTTGAGGATTGTGTATGCAGCGAATATCCGCAGCGGGTGGAGATTGGTGAGCATCATCTCGAGCTTGTTGTCCATTCCCACCAACTCTTGGATCCCCTCGTAGCCGTATTCCCCGGCGCGAATGGCCTTGTTGAGAGCCTCGTTGAAGGTCCTGCCTATTGCGAGGGCTTCGCCGACGGATTTCATCTGCGTGCCGAGGGTCTCGTAACCTGTCGGAAACTTCTCCATCTCAAAGCGCGGCACCTTCACCGCGCAGTAGTCGAGCGCCGGTTCGAAGCAGGAGACGGTCTTGCCCGTGATGTCATTGATGATCTCATCGAGAGTGAATCCGACAGCGAGACGAGCCGCGCATCTAGCTATCGGGAAGCCAGTAGCCTTGCTCGCGAGGGCCGATGATCGGGAGACTCGCGGATTCATCTCGATGACAACCATCCGCCCGGTCGCCGGGTTGACGGCGAACTGAACGTTGGATCCGCCGCAATCCACGCCGATGGCGCGAAGCACTTCGAGGGAGGCGGTGCGCATGACCTGGTACTCCCGGTCCGAGAGGGTCTGGATCGGCGCCACCGTGATGCTGTCTCCTGTGTGGACGCCCATCGGATCCACGTTTTCGATCGAGCAGATCACGACCGCATTGTCGGCCTTGTCGCGCATCACCTCCATCTCGAACTCTTTCCACCCAAGCAGCGATTCCTCGACGAGGCACTCACGCACAGGGCTCTCGTCAAGCGCCCGCTCCACGAAGGTGTCGAGCTGCTCCGAGGTGTAGGCGATCGCCCCGCCTTGTCCGCCAAGGGTGAAGCTCGGACGAATCACCACCGGAAGTCCGACTTGCGCAGCCAACTGGCGTGCGGTTGCCACGTCCCTCGCGATGACCGAGCGAGGGACATCCAGCCCGATGCTCTCACATACCCGCTTGAACTCACCCCGATCCTCGGCAAGGCGAATGGAGTCCACACTCGCGCCGATTACCTCGACGCCATAGCGCTCAAAGACCCCCGCGTCGTGCAGGCTCATGGTGAGATTCAAGCCGGTCTGCCCGCCCATAGTCGGAAGGATTGCGTCGGGGCGCTCGGCCTTGATGATCTCCTCGACGTATGCGACCGAGAGAGGCTCAACGTAGATTCGATCCGCGACTCCCGGCGTCGTCATCACCGTGGCAGGATTCGGGTTGACGAGCACGACTTCATACCCCTCCTCCTTTAGCGCGCGCACCGCTTGTGTTCCGGAGTAGTCGAACTCGCACGCCTGCCCGATGACGATGGGCCCCGAGCCGACAATCACTACTTTGTGGATGTCCTTTCGCGCAGGCACCTACCTCCTCCTTCGCGGCTTTACCGTGGGATCCGGTCGAGAAACTCCCTGAAGATCCAGGTAGAGTCATGAGGGCCGGGCGCCGATTCGGGGTGGAACTGGGCAGCAAGAATCGGAAGGGTACTGTGTATGAAGCCCTCGAGTGTGTTGTCGTTTGCGTTTCTGAACCAGACCTGGACGTCCTTCGGAAGGGTTCGCTCGTCGACCGCAAATCCGTGATTGTGCGAGGTCACGAAAACCCTACCGGTCCGCTCGTCGCGCACCGGGTGGTTCGCTCCGTGGTGACCGAACTTCATCTTGTAGGTCGAAGCTCCGAGCGCAAGGGCGATGAGCTGGTGGCCAAGGCAGATTCCGAAGACCGGAAGCCTGCCGATAAGTGCCTTGATCTGTTGAATGGTCGAATCAAGCGCGGCCGGGTCACCCGGGCCGTTGGAATAGAGCACCGCATCCGGTTTCAGGGCGAGTATCTCCTCGGCGGTAAAGCCGCTCGGGGTGACGGTGACCTTGCAGCCGAGGCTCGATATCTCGCGAACGATGTTCGCTTTGATTCCGCAGTCCACGAGCACGAGGTGGGGGCTTCCCGACTCATTGATGGTCTGTACGGTCTCGGTCCCTACATCCTCGATCAGATTCCGTCCGACCATGTTCGGTACCGAGGCAAGGAAGTCGACGCACAGCTTGATCTCTGAGGGAGAAAGGTCTTCCTCCTTGACCTCCGAGCGAACGATGATGCCCTTCGGGCTTCCCAAGTCGCGTATTCGCAAGGTGAGCGCCCGGGTGTCTACGTCGGAGATGCCGGGGGTGTGATGCTTGCGCAGGAAGCTGTCGAGGCTCGCTCTTCCCTCCGGGACGGGGCCGCGATAGAGCGATCGGACGATCAACCCCGCCGGCTTGATTCCAGGAATCACGCCGCGGTCGGAGTCACAGGTCTCGGACCAAAGGTCATCCACGCCATAGTTGCCTATGTGAGGATAGGTCATCGTAACCAGCTGTCCGGCGTAGGACGAGTCGGTGAGAATCTCATGGTAGCCGGACATTCCCGTGTTGAATACCACCTCGCCCACTGCCCGCAAGGCCTCTTCGGAGGGCAGGGTATCGGTGCGAGGTGCGGGAACGCCGAAGGGCTTACCGGGAAACTGCGCTCCATCCTCGAGAACGAGAAAGCACGACATGATGGTTCACCTTTGTGGCAAGGGCGTGCGCGCGCGCTGTCGCCGCGGACGGACTCTCTGCGCCCACGAAGCTGCCGGAATACCGCGCTTTCGCGGCCCGTGATGTCGCGCAAGCACTTTTGCTCTTGTCTTTTTCACCTGCATGATCGAGCGGTTCGAGCCACCGAAATGGCCGGACGCTCCACAAAAAAGCCGGCGCTTGCGCCGGCACTCTCTGTTAGTCCCTAGGGGAATCGAACCCCTCTTTGAAGAATGAGAGTCTTCTGTCCTAGCCGATAGACGAAGGGACCCCCCTGCCCGGGGAGGACTCGAACCCCCACAAAAAGATCCAGAGTCTTTCGTGCTACCATTACACAACCGGGCATTCTTGGCGGTACTCTACAAAAACCGGATTGATTTGTCAATGGTTGTAATTGATGAGGGTCTGCACCCTCACGTCGCGGAAGAGATCCGCATACTTCAGAAATGGCAGACCGATGATGCAACAGAGGTCGGTCACCACGGCTCCCGCCTCGCGAAGGAGGTCCACCGCCGCGCGCAGGGTTCCGCCGGTCGCAATGAGGTCGTCGATCACAAGAATGCGTGAGCCTCGTTTTACGTCGTCGACGTGCACCTGAATCTCATCTTCTCCATATTCCAGCTGGAAGCGACGCGAAAGGGTCTTGCCTGGCAGCTTACCCTTTTTTCGTACGAGAATGAGCGGTACGCCTCGTCGGAAAGCGATGGGAGCGGCGAAAACGAACCCCCGCGCTTCAATCGCGGCAACGGCGTCGAAAGGGATGTCGGACGTGAGCCGGGCGATCGCATCGACGCAGAATCGGAATGCTTCAGGGTTTGTGAGTATGCCTGTTACGTCGTAGAAAAGGACCTCGGGCCTTGGAAATCCCTGGACCTTGCGGATAGCACTGTCGAGGTCGAAGTCGGCGCCCATTACTGCTCCTCTGCGTTTGCGGCATGCGGATGAGTGTAACTACAGGGCGAAGGGAGTGTCAACGTTGAAGAGGTGCTCGGGGGATACCCTCGCACTCCGCAGTACCCACTACGGACGTCGCCGTTGAGCCGCTACGGATAACCACGCTTAAAGCGCGGTACTCGCGCCGATACCGTGGTTTCGAGCGGGGACCGATCCCCGCGGGCGAGATAGTAGTGACCGATCCCGGCAACCATCGCGCCATTGTCGGTACACAGCGACAGGGAGGGAAAGGCGACCGAAAGATCCCTTCGCTCGGAAAGACGCTTTCGAAGGTAGGAGTTTGCGGCCACCCCTCCACCTGCTACGACGCGACGGATTCCCGTATCCTCGATTGCCAGCTCCAGTCTCGAGAGAAGGATGCCGATTGCCGCCTTCTGAAAGGCCGCAGCGATGTTTTCCGGAGTCTTCTCGTATGCGGGATTCCAGAACTGATCAAGCTGATTTGCCGCCGCAGTCTTCAATCCGGAGTATGAGACATCATAACGATGATCCCCCTTGTGCAGCGAAGGGAGGGGGAAGGAGCAGGCATCGCTATTACCGCGCTGGGCCAGGCGATCGATGGCGACGCCGCCGGGATATCCGAGGTTGTAGAACTTGGCAATCTTGTCGAAGGCTTCGCCGCACGCATCGTCGATAGTCGTCCCAAGCACCCGAAGGTCCTCGATGCCTTCCGCGACGCAGATGATCGTGTGGCCTCCCGAAACAAGGAGCCCAATGAACGGATATTCGATCTCGAACTCAAGATGAGGAGCGTAGAGATGAGCGAGGATATGATCGACCGCGACAAATGGAACGCCAAGCGAATAGGCGTACCCCTTGGCGAAAGAAAGCCCCACGAGGAGCGATCCTATGAGTCCCGGTCGACTCGTCACTGCAACTCCGTCTATCGCGCTTTCATCGACACCCGCTTCGTCGAGTGCCCGCCGAACGACCGGGAGGATCCACTCGGTATGGGTGCGTGAGGCTATCTCGGGAACGACCCCGCTGTAAGGGCGGTGGATCTCAATCTGAGTAGCAACGACGTTGCTGAGTATTCGCTTGCCATCCTCGACGACCGCCGCGGAGCACTCGTCGCAGGAGCTCTCAATGCCTAAGACCTTCATTGTCCTTCGCCAGCGCGGGAAGCGCGCTCAGGGTTTCAAAGCGAAATCCGGCTGCGAGAAGTTTCGGATAGATGTCGGTGAGAATACCCGGCAGGTCGTGGTCCCAAACATGACCGATCATGACTGCGTAGCCATCGCGCTCAGCGACGTTGACTCCCTCCTGTATGGCATCCATGACAGCTCCACGGCTGACTGTGTCGTCGAGAAAAGGGCTGTTGCGCTCATAATACAAAAGGCCTAATTGTAGGGCAGTCGACTCCACAACCGAGTCGACCGTGGTTCGGCTGTCGAGAAACTGAAGATCGTGGTCCTTCGTATAGGCCAGTACCCACCCCATGACCCTCCTGTCACTCGTGATCTTCGAGCCCTCGTGATTGTTCATCCATTTCACCCCAGGAAGCTCGCTAAGATCTTTCGTCAGGATCTCATCGACCTGCGTTTGGGACATCGTCGCGTAGATGGTGCCTGGTCCCGGGCTGATTGCTGTAAGGGCCTCCATTGGCTGGTGCAGAATCCCGAGCTTGCCTGCGTCGGTGATCAATTGAAAGGCGCGCTGTGTGTCGGGAAGTTGCGGAAGCACCGAAAGGGTGAGCGGACCGGGAAACGATAGAAACGGCGCAAGCTCATCGAGGTTATACCCAACGTCGTCAATCACGAAGATGAGCGTGCCGCGGACCCTCTGGGGCACAACGGCCGTCGATCTCATCGCAACGGCTTGGTTTCCGGAAGGGTCGTGTTCGGCGGATACCGTTGGAGCTTGAGCTTTCGGCGGGTTTCCCTGAGGAAGAGCGGCACCCGTAGCAGTGAGAGGAGGCAGCGTCACGGGGGGCTGCGGCCGCCTCGAAAGGGTGGCCACGATTACCACAAGTAGGACAGCGATCAGGCCCAGGGCCGGGTAAAGGGGCCAAATCCTGCTTTTTCTTCGCCCTCTACCCTTGCCCCGGGTGTTCGGCTGTGACCCCTTGTCCGCTTGATCCACAACCGGAGATTATGTCGAAGACTCGTGGCGCGTCAAGTTCCACCCGTCAATTGTATACGTACTCGCGCAGCTCCTCGGCATGCTCACGCAGCTTCTTGATTGCCCGCATCTCGATCTGCCGAACCGTTTCCGGAGAGATCCCAAGCTCCTCCCCTATGCGCTTCAAGGTGTACTTCTTGCCGCCCAAGAAAGAATATCGATAGAGAAGGATTCTCCTCTCCTTTCCGACAAGGTGCTCGAGGAACTTCAACGTCTCATCATGCACGTCTTTCTCGAAGAGCTGCCTGTCCGGGGTGAAGGAGTAGTCTTCGAACAAGTCCATGAGCGTACCCGAGTCGTTTCCGATCTCGCTGTCGAGCGAAGCCACGCTGCCCGAAACGTTTAGCACCGAGACGATGTCGTCCTCCTGCATGTGGAGCTCCTCCGCTACCTCGCGTGTTGAGGGTTCGCGCGACAATTGCTGGCTGAGGCTGAAGAAGGTTTTCTGAATCTTCTTGAGGGCCTCTTCCTTGCGATGTGGGAGGCGGATAGTCCGCCGCTTGTTCGACAGGGATCTCACGATGGACTGCTTGATCCACCATGCCGCGTAAGTCGAAAAGCGGACGTTTCTGCGATAGTCGTATTTCGAGGCGGCCTTGATGAGGCCAATGTTTCCCTCTTGAACGATGTCAAGAAATCCAACGTCGCTCGTAACGTAGGACTTCGCGATCTTCACTACAAGGCGCAGGTTTGCCTCGATAAGCTTCGAGCGCGCCTGCTGGTCACCTGCTTGGATTCTTCGCGACAGCTCAAGCTCCTCTTCGAAGGTCAGGAGAGGGGTCCGCTTGATCTGATTGAAGTATTCCCGAAGGGTGTCGTCACTCTTTGCTCTGCATCTCTTCATAGGTCACTCCATGCGTCAAGATGCAAGAACTGTGCCAGCGCGCGCCGAAGGCCTACCGTGAATGACAAACATCGACAAGACAAAGAGTTATCGAAGTGTGGGAGATCTCGGACGGGACCCTTGCAGCCGCTCTGTATTATTTTGGATACGGAGCCGCCCGTGAAGCGCTCCCAGAGTGCACACTCAGGACGGCCCCGCTGCCAATTGTTTGTAGAGAAGGCGAGCTAGACCGAAGTGAGCGGTTTTCGCCATCATCTGGGAATATTGTTGGTAGAGCATATCTTGGTAGATGTTCTCGCCGATTCCCCCATCTAGCAAGCCATGCTTGTCGAGGGTGGCCCGCATCGAGTCCAACATTTGATTCACGAAAATCGCTTCGAAGTCCTGACACGCATCGTACAGCTTCTTGTCGAAGTGCTTGCCGACATTCTCGGCGCGCGGCGGAACGGCCGGGAGATTGTCGAAGCCCAGGAGGGCGGCGTTATCAAGTGCCATGATTCCTTTCTCCTCTTTCACATGACGATCAATTTGCCGTAGAGAGCCCCTGCGCGGTCGATCGCCTTGAGAATCTCGATGATAGTGTCGCCGCTCACTCCAGCATCCTGGAGAACCTTGACGAGATCATCGACCGTTGCCGTATTGTCTATCACGAACGGGTTTTTCCCTTGATTCAGTCCGTAGTAGGGGCTCGTGATGTCTGAGCCGCCTATCGTGATGTGGGTGTTCTTGTAGGAGACTGCGACCTTCCCGATCCGAACGTTCTGGCCGACGACAACTACGCCGGTGCGGGGATTCACAACCACCTTGCCGGACATGTCGGGCGTCAAGGTCAGCTGTTCGAGTGTCGCGATGAAGCCGACCGGATCCGCGCTCTTGTCGCCCGGTATTGTCACATCGACCTCAGAGCCATCGACAGCCGTTACAGCGGTGCCGGGGTAGGCCTTCCGGATGGCCGCCGCGGTAGCCGCCGCAGTTACGAAGTCGGGATTCCGAAGGATTATCGCCACCTTCCCGGCGTTTACGAAGTTCGTAGCGACTGCCTGCTCGACGATTGCCCCGTCGGGGACCTCGCCCACTGTTTTCGCGGTGGTGTTCGCGGTCGAGGCGACCGGTCCCTGGGCTACGGCGTAAACCTGGCCGTTTGCGGCGCGCAAATTGGTCTGGAGGAGAATGCCCCCGCTGAGATCCGTGGCGTCGCCGATGCTTGAAACCGTGACCGGGATAGGATCGCCCGGACGGGCAAAGGGTGGGAGGGTGGCAGTCACCGTAACGACGGCGCAATTGCGGCTTCGGATGTCGGTTTGGGCTACCTGAATGCCGAAGGCCGAGGCGAGATTCGCTACCGCCTTCTGCAGAATCGCGGAATTTGACGTATCCCCACGGCCGGAAAGCCCCGTGACCAAACCGACTCCCACGAGCTGGTTGTCGCGGACTCCCTGGACGTAGGCAAGGTCCGCAAGGCGCACGGTGAGCATCGAGCTTGACGGCGCTTCCGCGACTGATCCGGCCACAGGTGCTCCCTGCAAACCGGCGGGTGCCGCCTGCGACGCACCTGGGGCAGCTGGTACGGGCGCCGCCACCTGGGCCATCAGGCGTGCCGAGCAGAGAATCGCGATTCCCACCGCGAGAATCGCCGTCGAGAGCGTGTGCCTAGTTGTCGTCAACGATCACCTCCGTGGGGCTTACAATGCGGCCCTCGAAACGCGCCGAGGAGGACCCAACACCCACTGCGATCTTCTCGCCCAGGCTGCCCGACCCGTAGGCTCTTCCCGGCAGGCTAACCGCTACCGCTCCGCGCCGCAGGGTCACGGTGAGGGATTGGCCCCACTGAACCGTCAAGTGACTCTGGACCATCCCATTCAAGATCGGGCTTCCAGAGGCAATGGCGCTCGTAGCCTCAAGATTTCCCTTGGTGATCTGCGCCGGGGTGCCGGCCAGCGTGGCAAGGTCGACATCCCTTGTCGAGACGTCCTCGCGCGTGACGGCATCTCCCGCCGGGATCGACCGGCGTGCAAAGGAAACGGGACCGTAGGCACCGATCTTCACGGGAACGGTCTGGTACTCGAACTCGCCGGGGCGCCGGTATTGAATGAACTCGTTCTGGGTGAGCGCCCGGGCAGAGGTGCTCCCGGCCGGGAGCTGGAATTCCAGCGAGCTCGACTCAGTCAGCCCGGAAAAATCTTGCCCGGGGTAGAGTGCGATGTCGACGCGGACGCTCGAGTCGTGAACGAGGGAGTCGAGATGTTCGAGGAGCTTTATGTCGAAGATTCGTTCCCCGGGATCCGTGACGCTTTTCGGCAGATAGACGAAACGGCTGCCCACGAGCACGAATGATTCCGGCAGCAGCCGGGCGAGGAGCCCCTTGATGGTCCTCGCAGGGATCAGCGCCGGCCGGGAATCCAGCTGAGGCAGGGGCGAGTCAAGCGCCTGCATTACCGCTGGATCACTCGACTGCGGGGTGACGCAGATGTCGCCGAAGGTGTGAACGCGCTGCTCTTCGACGACGGGGTGAGTCAGATAGATCTCCAACCCGAGAAGTCTCTGAGAGCATAGCCCGACGAGAAAGGGCAGCATCAGGAGCGGACGGAAATTCGGCATCTTTTTCCTACCGGGCAGCGAGGCCGTTCTGCGACTCGCAGACCGCCGGTCGCCGCAACCATCAGCTCTCCGCCACTATCGCTTCAGGTTGTTGGCGATGCCTAACATGGTGTCGGAGGTCTGGATGGTCTTCGAGTTCATCTCGTAGGCCCTCTGGGCGACTATCATGTCGACCATCTCCCGCACCACCGAGACGTTAGACATCTCCAAGAACTTCTGTTCGACTCGTCCCATTCCGTCGAACCCGGGTCTTCCCGCGATGGCGTTTCCTGAAGCGTTCGTGACCTTGAAAAGATTCTGTCCTACAGCCTCGAGACCTGCTGGATTGACGAATCGATACAGCTCGACCTGTCCGACGGTGATCGGGTTGTCGTTTCCCGCCACCTTCACGGTGACTCGACCGTCCTGCGAAATAGTGAGGGTGTCGCGGACGAAGTTCTGCGGAAGAATGAGCTCCGGGAGCACCTTATAGCCATCGGAGGTCACGAGCTGCCCGTTGTCGTCGATCTTGAAGGAACCGTCACGGGTATAGGCGTAGGTGCCGTCAAGATTAAGGACGCGAAAGAATCCCTCCCCTTCGATAGCCATGTCGGAGACGCTTCCGGTCGATTCGAGGGGGCCCTGGGTAAACTCCTTGGGCGTCGCCGATACCCGAACTCCAGCACCAACCTGGATTCCGGTCGGGTAGACGGTCAGCTCGGTGGCGGGGGTGCCTGCAAGCTGGTTCGTCTGATAGAGCAGGTCTTCGAAATCGGTCCTGTTCTTCTTGAAGCCGGTGGTGTTTACGTTGGCCAGGTTGTTTGCGATCGTGTTGATGTTAAACTGTTGACCAATCATGCCGGACGCGCCGGTCCAAAGTGATCGCATCATCGCCTACTTCTCCTCTCGCGCGAGGTCGCGCGTCTTCCTTCTATACCTTGACGGCGTCATTGATCAGCCTGCCCGCGAGAGCATCCTGCTCCTGGATGGTTTTCTGATTGGCCTCGTAGGCGCGATTGACCTCGATGAGGCGCACCATAGAGGTGACCGGGTTGACGTTTGAATTCTCGAGAAAGCCTTCCTCAACCTGCGTCTTCGCCCCAAGGTCGGCCATAATAGGGGGGCCCGATTCCTCGGTCGCTTTCCAGAGGGAGTTGCCCTGCTTCTTCAGGTAGCGCCTTTCGTCGAAGTCGACGATTTTCAACTGATCGACGAGCTGGGTATTCTTCCATTCGTTCTCTTCTTTCGAGACCAGGAGGGTCGGATCGCCGGCATAGTCGGCATTCTGGTAGATCCGGCCTTCACGATCGACCACGAAGTTGTTCATCTTGAGATGAATGAGCCCATGAACCCCCAGGACTGGATTGCCCGACTCGTCCACCAGCAGGCCGTCTTTCGTAATCTGGAAGGAACCGTTTCGGGTGTAACGCTCTCCCTCCGGCGTTTCGACGCTAAAGAACCCCGCTCCCTTCAGGGCAAGATCGAAGGGATTGCCGGTCTGCTTGAGGCCTCCTTGCTGAAAGACGGTGTAGACCTCGTTCAGCTCGACGCCCGTGCCGAGCCTGCCGACTATGGGCGCCGTGTCCGCCGAGCCAAACGGGAACTTGTAGACTCCGTCATCGTCGAGCCGGCGAATGAGCAGGTCCGGGAAGGCCTTCGTCACCGAGGTATCGCGCTTGTAACCCGTTGTGTCCACGTTGGCCATGTTGTTGGCGAGAACGTCCATCATGTGCATCTGGACGATCATCCCGCTAGCGCCGGTATAGATGCCGCGTAGCATCGCTCCTCCGATTGCGAGCGGCCCTTCCTCCGGGACGGTCGCATGGTGTTCGTAGACATTATCGGTTTCGGCGGGAAAAGCTTGATTGGTCCGGGTTGAGCCAGTGCGCACCGCTTCTTCGCCGCCGAGCAGAAGAGCATGCGGCCACGTCGGCGTTTCTCTCATGTCTCGTGGAGCGGGGTGCTTGAAATCTCCGTGTGATTTGGCTATTCTCTTTCTTCGATCAGCCAGAATAGCTCAGGGGTAGAGCAGCTCACTCGTAATGAGCAGGTCAAGGGTTCAATTCCCTTTTCTGGCTCGCCGCTTCCCAGCCGACCTATTCGACCTTCGCCTTGCGGCGAGAGCCGACAAAGCGAGCAAAGTCGTTTATGTTTCTCACCACGATCTTGTCGGGATAGATCTCTACCCGCCTCTGCGACGAGAAGTGATTGAGCACCTGCCGGCACTTATCCGGCGACATCCCGGCCCAATGGGCTATGTCGTCGATGGTGGCATTGAAGGAGCGCTCATCCTTTTCGGTCGGGGCATTGGTTTGAGTCTCGGAAAGCATGAGGAACACGTCCGCCACCCTTGCCTGGACGTCGTCGAGCGTGAGGATCATGAAACGGCGCTTCTGATCGTAGATACGCTTCGTGAAGAGCTTCAGGAGCTTGAGCGCGATTTGGGGGTTACCCTGCATCAAGACTTCGAAATTCTCGCGGTTGAACTCGAGCGCTGTCACGGGATCGAGGGCAATTGCGGTTGCGGAGCGCGGCGCCTCTTCGAGAATCGCCATCTCCCCGAGGATCTCTCCCGGGTAGAGGATATCGATGATCTTCTCGATGTCGCCCATGATCTTCACGATTTGGACTCTTCCAGATTGAATGAGGTAACAGGTGTCGCCTGGTTCATGCTCACAGAACATGACTTCGTTCTTCTGAAAGCTCACCGCGAATCGATTCAACATGGACAAATCGAGCGCCATGCTACCTTCCCTCGAGCCCGCGAATCGCTTTGCGCGACTTCCGGTTCACAGGCGCGTCCTCGGGCGACATCGACAAAATCTTTTTATAGAACCCTTTTGCCTTGTCCGGATCGTTCTTGCCTTGGTAGCAGCTGCCGACGTAATAGAGTGCTTCGACGATATCCGGATGTCTGGGATAGCGCTGGATCATAGTCGTGAAGTGTCCTATGCACTTGTCGTAGTCTTCCAACGAGTAAAGACAGCGGCCAATCTCGAAGATCGACTTTGCGACATACTCCTCGTCCTGTCCGGCAGCAACTATTTCCTTGAACTCGGAGAGCGCCTCTGCGTACTTCTGCTGGCTGAACAGGCTTACGGCGTTGTAGAAGCGCTGGGCGACCTCTGAAAGCTCACCGTTTCCTGTCTGGGGCCGCGGAGCCGTGGCGACCGCCGCGCCTCCTCCGCCGGCCCGACCTGAGCCCGCGCTCGCAGCCCCCGCGGCCGCCATGGCACCGGCCGGGGCAGCCCCTCGACCGGAGACCGCGGCTCCGCCTGCCTTGGCATAGCGCTCGGCAGCCTCGGAATTGAGAAGGGCCTGCTGAGCGTAGGCCCCCGACGGATAGTAGGTCAGGTAACGGCGGAAGGCGTGGAGCGCCTGGCTGTAGCGCTTTGACTTCAGATAGTACTCGCCGATGTTGAAGAGCCCCGCCTCGTGATTTTCCACCTGCTCGTCGTTCGAGATGAGGTCTCGGACCTGCTTGTGAATACGCCGGAGCTGATTGGAGAAGACCTTGAGCATCTTCATGATGATCCGCGTGTTGTTCAGGGCTACCTGCTCGAACTCGGGCACTGTGAAGACAATGGTGTCGGCGTCATGGAGAACGATGGCTGTCTCCTCGCGCGGATACTTGCCGAGGGCGGATTTCACCCCAAAGAACTCGCCCGTTTGGATGAGGTCGTACATCTCCTGCCCAGTCTCGATGTCGTTGTACTTAAGGCTAACCTTGCCGGCCTTCAACAGATAAACCTTGTCGCTTGTGTCGCCCTTAAAGTAGACAATCGAATTTGACTTGAAGGCCACCGACTTAGGCATCTTGGTTCCTGTCTGCTCCCATCATCCCGGCGCCCCAGGCGTTTTGGACAATGATACCATATATTGAATTATTAGTACCAAAAAGTAGAAAAACAGTGAAGAGCGCAAGACACGTAAAGCCCATTTGTCCCACCCTTGATCTCGTAATTTCTTATCGGCTCTCAACAAAGAGAAGAGCAGTGAAACTTGACCTCCTCCCTTTTGCGAGTATCCTGGTTGCATGATCGACCTGCACACACATTCCAACTGCTCTGACGGGACTTTGAGCCCCACGGAGCTCGTCAGGCTCGCCTCCTCCTCGGGGCTTTCCGCGATAGCGCTGACGGACCATGACACGGTGGCCGGTCTCGACCAAGCGCTTGCCGCTTGCCGCTCGGAAGGGATTCACTTTCTCGGAGGAGTCGAGTTCGAAGCCGCCTTTTCGCCGGGAAAGCTTCATATCCTCGGTATCGGCCTGTCAGACTGGCACGGAAGGATCGAGGAGCGGCTCATCGAGATGCGGGAGAAGCGCACCGAGAGGAACAGGAGAATAATCGACAAGATGCAGAGAGCCGGAATCGCGGCCACGCTCGCCGATATCGAGAAGATCGCAGTCGGGACTGTCGTCGGCCGCCCCCATTTTGCAGAGTTTCTTGTCCAGCGTGGAATAGTTCGCACGATCCAGGAGGGCTTCGACCGCTACCTTGCTACCGGAAAGCGCTTCTATGCGAAGCGTGAGAACCTGCAGCCGGCGGAGGTCATTGCTCTTATTCGGGAGGCGGGTGGCAAAGCCGTCCTCGCCCATCCCCTCTCCCTCAAGGTCAGCCTCCGCCGTCTCGCCGGGCTCATCGACAGTTTCAAGGCGATTGGGATGGAGGGGATCGAGGCCTTTCACGCAAACGCCCCCCTCCCCGTTGCGGAACAGATCGCCTCCATGGCTCGGGCGGCAGGATTGATTGTCACGGCAGGCTCGGACTTTCACGGGGACTACCGGCCGGATCGCCGGCTGGGAAGGGGAGCTGGGGGGCTTCCCATCGGCGACGAGTACCTGCAGCCCTTTCTCTACGGCGCCCCGGCGCCTTCTCCTCGCGACGGCTGAAAAGCGCAACGGAGGCGGTGACGTCGCAACCTAACGGCTCGCACGAGGGTCGCTTTGACGTCCCCCCGCTTATCGGATATCATCACACCGAGAGACAGGCCGCATGGTAGCTCGCATAGGACGATGGTTCATTCAGCGCACGCGAGGACTCTTCTACGCGGCCGGCTTCTTGGTTCAAGTCTTGAGGTCGGCAATCTTCTTCGGCCGAGACTCTCGAATTGCCTACCGAGTGCTGACCATGCAGATCCTTTTTACGGGGGTCGGCGCGCTCACGGTCGTTGCGGTTCTCGCAGTTTCCCTGGGAGCGGTGATCATCATTCAGGGCATGTCTCTTCTTCCCCAATTCGGCCAAGGACAGCTCATCTACACGATCCTCATCACCGTCATCACTCGCGAGCTCGGACCGATTCTCACGGCGTTCATCATCATCGCTCGCTCGGGGACCGCGATAGCGACCGAGCTGGGGAACATGGTTGTCTCTCACGAGATAGAGGCCTATGTCTCAGTAGGGATAAATCCCATCTCCTACCTGGTGGTCCCGCGGTTTCTCGGCGTTACCGCGTCGCTTCTCCTGCTGAATCTCTATTTCAATATCTTCGGCCTTATGGGGTCCTATTTCATCACGCAGCTGATACACCCCATTGCCTTTGCGCAGTACTTTCGAAGTCTCCTCGTCAGCCTTTCGACCTCGGACATCTTTTCCAGTCTCCTGAAGAGCCTCGTCTTCGGGGTAATCATATCAACGGTTTCGACCTACAACGGGTTTCGAGTCGAGGGGGCATCGACGGAGATCCCACAGGCGGTCATCAAGGCCGTCGGACAGAGCTTCGTTCTTTGCATCCTGGCCGACGCAGTCATCACCCTTATCTACTATGTGCGGTAAGCGTCATGAATGAGCCCGGCATTGAGTTGCGTGAGATCGTAGTGCGTCGCGGTGATACGACCGCCCTGGATGACGTCTCCGTGTTGTTTCCCGAAGGCAAAACGACCGTGATCCTCGGACCGTCGGGGTGCGGCAAAAGCACCCTTTTGAAGGTTGCCGCCGGGATTGCCCTTCCCGATTCCGGGAAGGTCTTCATAAACGGAAAGAATCTGAACGAGATGTCGATCCGGGAGAACAATGCGTTTCGCCGAGCCAGCGGTTTTATCTTTCAGGACTCCGCTCTCTGGTCCAACAGCACGATTCAACAGAATCTCAGCCTGCCGCTGCGCTTCCACTACCCCGCCATGTCGGATGAGGAGATAGCGCAGAGGGTGGATGCGCTCGTCCGGAGGGTCGGCTATCATGAGAGCCTCACCCACCGACCCGCTGAAAGCTCCTCCGGAGAGCGCAAGATCGTCTCGTTCCTCCGGGCCCTTGTCACCAACCCCTCTTTGCTCTACATGGACGAGCCTCTCACCGGCATCGACCACCAGACCACCGAGCGGATGACCGATATGATCCGCGAGCTCAAGCGAGAGGCCAGGACGATCATCATCGTCACCCACGACCCCGTTTTGACCTCGCAGCTGGCTGATTACCTTGTCGTGCTCGACCGAGGGCACCTTCTGGAAAGCGGGCCCCTTGCTCAGATCGTCAAGTCGACCCGCACGGAGGTAATCGCGATCCTTTCCCGCGTGTTGAGCGAAGCCTCGACTTTCGACGGCAGCATCCTCGACCTTCTCGATCAGGGATTCGGGATGTAGCAAAAGCTGCCTCAAATTGACAGTCGGGGGAAAAGGGGGCAAGATAGCGCGATGGGTAGCCGAGGTGTGGCTGCAGTGTTGTTAGCGGAATGAAGTTTAGGATCCGGTTCGCCGAGCAGGTCGTCGGCATCTTCGCGTTGTTGGGTATCGCATTCCTCGCTCTCGTGCTTATCCTCATGGGGATCAACCAGCGCTGGTTTGCAAAAGACTACAACTTCACCAGTCGCTTCCCTTCGGGGAACGGCCTAAGCGTTGGGATGCCGATCAAGTTCAAAGGCTTTGAGATCGGACAGGTCGACAGAATCGTCCTCGAGCACGACAACACCGTCGGCATACGATTCCATATCTTCGACACCTACATCGATAAGGTGCGTCCGGACTCTGTGCTCGAGCTCGCCTCGAGCCCGCTCGGCTTCGGTGGAGGCCTCCTCTTCCATCCCGGAAAGGCCGGAGGGCCGCACCCCCCCGAACGATCGTACATCCCATCCATCAACATGCCTGATGGCAGGAGGCTCGTCCGGGAGGGACTTGTCGAGATTCCTCCCAATACCGACACGGTGAACAGAATCATCGATGACGTGGGTCCCATTCTCCACAACGTCAACAAGACGCTTGCGTCGCTGAACAGCTTGGTGGGGACGCTTAATTCGAATCTGAGCGGCGAAGGGACCGGGCCGGTCGGCTCGTTGGTTCGCAACGCGTCTGATCTGACGAACCAGGCGACCGTGACCCTTGCCCAGACAACCGTGCGAATAAACAAACTTCTCGACAATTTGGATGCCATCTCGAACCAGCTTTCCGTCGCAGCCGCCTCCCCGGAAGGACCGGTTCGCGGACTCCTGAAGCCGCAGGGCTCGCTCGCAACGATACTAAACGACAACAACGCCCTCTTCGACCGCTTGACGGCTACCCTTGACAGCATGAATCAGACAATCACGCAGCTCAACGCCTTCATCAAGTACTTGAACAACAGTCAGCCGCAGATCACTGGAATCCTCGAGCAGGGTCGACAAACGCTTCAGCAGGGTACAGACGTGCTCGAAGGGCTGAAGAACAACCCGCTGCTGCGGGGTGGAATACCCGCGCGGATCCCGCAGACCGGGACCCATCAGGGTTACCGGGACCAGGACTTCTAGCGATGGAGCTCACGCCTTCTCGAGCGGCGGCTGCAGCGTTTCTGACCGCCCTGCTTCTGGCCGGATGCTCGTCGGCGCCCAAGCCAAAGACGGAGATCAATTCCGTTAAGAACGAGGCAGCCCAGTACACTTCCGCCGGAAATGGCTACTTCGACCAGGGCAACTACAGCCAAGCTGAGAAGTTTTTCGCTCTCGCGCTCCAGGACAACCTTTCGATCTATTACGAGCCCGGGATGGTACGCTCCTACAACTCGCTCGGCAAAGTCTACCTGGCGGTCGGCGATCTCGGCGCCGCGGAGGCCGAATTTCGAAATGCCTACGACGTGGCGAAGCGGCTGAATGATCTCGAGCTCCTCATCGAGACCGAAAGCAACCTTGGCGAGCTTCAGCTCGCGCGCGGCCAGCCCAGCGAAGCTCTTGCCACGTTCAAGGATGCGCTCGCGAAGACCGCCGATCCTCAATCCTCCACTGCCGCCCGGCTCTATCACAACATCGGGGCGGCCTACAAGGAGCTCGGAGACTACGCCTCCGCCCTGGAATCCCTCAAGCGGGCGCTCGATCTCCACCTCGCGCTCAAAGCCGCCGGCGAGCAGGCATCCGACTACTATATGATCGCCTCGGTCTATTCGAAGGAGAACGACTTTAAGCAAGCCACCGACTTTGCGGCCCTGGCCCTTGCGAGCGACCAGAAAATGGAGAACAAGCCGGGAATCGCATCGGACCTGCTCGCCCTGGGCCTCATCGCCGAGCGATCCGGTGATCTTGCGACCGCCTACAACCGCTACTACGCCTCGTTCCAGGTCTACAAGAGCATCGGTCTCGTGGCTGAGGTGAAGGAGCTCTTGGGAAGACTGGCCCGCGTTGCGTTCGATCTTGGGCGTCCGGAGGAAGCCGCGAGCTACCGGAAGGCTCTCAAAAGCCTTGGGGGCGAATAGGGTGAGCCGTCTAACCGTTCGGGAGACGGCTGTACGGATTCTCAAAGGGTACGCGAGGACATTGCGGAGGGTGCTGGCCGTCGTGGTGATGCTCATGGCGACCCTCGTCGGGGCTGCGGCAATCGTGTTCCCGCTATGGTATCTGTCCACGCAGCTGCGGTCGCTCTATACGGCGGTGGCACTCGTGATATGCGCAGCGGGACTCGTTTACCTGGTTGTTCGCAGAGTCATCAGCTTCATGGGCTACCCGGCGCACCTTCGTACCCGGAAGCTCAAGTCCGCGGCAGCCCGCCTCGCGGGCGTGGTCCTCGCGCTCGCGCTGTTGTACCTGATCGTCGGACTTTACGTCTATCATCTCTTAGCTGCGGCCATTCCCCTGTCGATCATCTATCTGTTGGTGCTTGGATACGTGCTATATGTACGACGGAGTCCGTCACATCGCCAAGACTGAGCGGGCGGGCAGGAAGCTGCTCGTCAGACTGGCACTGGTCTGCATGCTGCTTGCCCCCGCATCCCCCCTTCTTGCGGAGGACCCCTACCCCGTCATAAAGAACCTCACGAACGACGATGTTCTCTACCGGCAGCTGGAAGATGATGTGGCGCTCTACTACCAGCGAGTCCAGAGCGGCAAGCCTCCACCTCCCCTTGGCATATTCGCATATCGAACCCGGAAGGGAGACGACCTCTACGGAATAGCCGCGCAGGTCAACCTTCCCTACGAGACCATCGCGACGGCCAACCACCTCGCGCATCCCGAGGCGTTTGAGCCGGGGACTCGCCTCCTTATCCCGAACATGCCGGGTCTTTTCATCCCTACGGTACCTCGAACCGAGCTGGACTATCTGATGACGGCTTGGAGGGTAAAGTCCGGCGACCTCGGACAGTTCGTGAATCTGATCGAAGGCCGAGAGAGCGGCAAATATTACTTCGTGTCCGGGGCCCGCTTCCATCCGCTCGAACGGGCCTATTTCCTGAATGTCTTGTTTCGCTTTCCCCTCCCCAAAGCGGTGGTCACGTCGCCGTTTGGAATGCGCATCGATCCTTTCACCCATCAAGTCGCATTCCACTCGGGTATCGACCTGGCCGCCCCGTTTGGAACAGACGTCTACGCGGCCCGCGGCGGGCAGGTAGCGGAGGTCGGGCACGACTTCACCTACGGGAATTACATCATTCTCGACCATCGCGGGGGCTATCAGACGGTCTACGGCCACCTCAGCGCTATTCTGGTCCGGTTGCATGAGGAGGTGACTTCCGGTATGATCATCGGAAAAGTCGGTAGCTCGGGGCTGTCCACAGGGCCACACCTTCATTTCGAGATACGCCTGAGAGGCCGCCCTGAGGATCCCGCGCCGCTTCTTTCGATGGATGGCCGATGAATAGAACCGCCAAGTTGATAGTGGGGACGCTCCTTGTGGCGACAGGCTTCGCTCATGCCGATACCGTGCGGGGGACCCTGGTAGGGAGGCTCACCGTACAGGCCGATCAGGAATCCGGCGAAACTCTTGTGGGGATCGACGATCTGCTCGGCGTCGACCTTGCGAGTGACACCCGCTTTTTCAAAGGTGTCGAGGTGGCCATTTCGATACCTCGCGAGGTCCGTAGATTCCGCGACTTGCTCGCCCTTTTCATCTACACCAACGTGAAACCGGAGCCATCGCAGGAGGTCGGCCGTTACACGGGAGATCAGGCCGGCTTCGTCGTGCTGCCACCGACGGCGAAGGCCTACATAAACATACCCCTCGCCACCAACAGCATCGAGCCTTCGGCCGAAACGATCACGCTTCCGGTGGCCATTGCGGCCAATCAGTTTCCCATCATCCTTGCAGTTCTCCCTCTGGAAAAGGGAATTCCCGGCTCGATCGAGTCCAGCAAGTTCGCCATCTCAGCCAGGCCCGTCCTTCGCAACGAGGGGCTCCTGAGACTCACCCTCAACGAGGGCGGCTCGCCTCCGACCCTTCCTTTCGATCTCTCGATCGACGATCAGCAGGAGCCCTTCCCGCAGCCCGACGGATACGTCCTCCCGACCGGGCTGCATCACCTGCGGATTACCTCGGACTACTACACGGAACAGTTTCAGACCTTCGGAATCGATCAGGGAGCAACGACGAAAGTAAACCTTACCCTTGTCCGGCCGGTTCCGAAACTTATTTTCGAGGCCCCGGCCATCGCGTCGGTTTATCTCGACGGCCAGCTTCTCACCCCCCTTCCGCGCACTCCCATGGTTGTCAAAGAGGGGACGCACGTGATACAATTCAAGTTCGGTGATTACTCGCTTACGAAGACGATCACGGTCGAGAAAGGGAAGACCTACAAAATTTCTCTTTTTCTTGACATTTCGGTCCAGGAAAACTAAATATTAGGGGTGTAGAGACGATAATAATCTTGTCGGGATCTTAATATAGTTCCCCTCCCAGTTTACTATATTGGTACCGACAACACAAAGAGTAGGCCGATTCGCAAGAATCGGCCTTTTTATTGCCGCAAGCTCCTTCCTGCGGCGGCGAGGGGCGTGCGGCTTGACAAACGGATGGCCGGCTTCATACGCTGGCTGTATATGGCAATTTCCAGAAAGCGGCGTATCATCACCGAGGTGCTGCTGGCCGCTTGTGTCTTTGCTGCTGTCGGGCTGGGGATCGGAGTGGGAGTTGTGCTCGCGCAAACGCGCAACATGCAGCTCTCGCAGACTATCGACGACTCCCAGACCTTTCTGCCGACTCAGATTCTCGATACGAACGGGAAGCTCATCGGACAGTTCTTCGGGGCCGAACGGCGCGAGCTTGTGTCGCTCGACGACCTTCCGAAGTACCTCATCTATGCCCTCATAACGCGCGAAGATCAGAACTTCTTCCACGAGGGAGCGGTCAGTTTCCGAGGGACCGTCCGAGCGGCCTGGAACATCGTTACCGGGCGGTACGTCTCGGGAGGCAGCACCCTCACCCAGCAGCTCGCGGGGCTGCTCTTTGCCGACCGCACCAAGAAGACCCTCTTTCGCAAGTTCAAGGAGCTGTGGTACGCCTTCCAGCTCGAGAAGCGCTACAGCAAGGATCAGATTCTCCAGATGTATCTCAATACCGCCTACTTCGGGAGAAACACCTACGGGGTCGAGGCGGCATCTCAATACTACTTCGGCCACCGTGCGCACGATCTCACCCTTGCCGAGTCTGCAATGCTTGTTATCCAGCTCGCAAACCCGGCACGGTACTACCCCTATCGATATCCGAACCGCGCCCGGGTGATCCAGCGGACCGTCCTCGACGAAATGGTCGCCAAGGGCTACGTCACCAGGGATGAGGTCGATGAGTCCTTCAAAGACTTCTGGAGCAACTTCGATTACACCCGCCCGGTCTCCGCAGGGATAGACCTGGCTGCCGACAGCAAGGCCCCCTATTTCACCGAGTACGTGCGGCAGCAGCTCGATGAGCAGCTGTTCGGGAAGCTCGACTATCTCCGCGACGGCTTGGTGGTCCACACGACGCTCAACCTCGACTATCAGCTGCTCGCACAGAAGCTTGTGCATGACGCAATCGCCCGCTACAACGTGATCTATCAGGATCAATCCCGTTCCCTCTTTTCCTCGGTCAATCACGACTACTATCCAATCGTGGGTCTCTTGGCTCTTGGTTTTGATCTCACGAACGTGGCGCAAACCGACGACGCGCGCCAGAAGCAGGCGGCGATGCAGGAGTACCTCGGGAGGCTCAATCCCGCCGTCGAAGTGGCCTCGCTCATGCTCGGCATCGACAGCGTCCACCAGGCAGCCGCAAAGGCCCACGCCATCAAGCTGCAGAAGGAGGAGCAAACGACGGTCGAGGGGGCGCTCATCACCCTCGACGACCACACCGGCGAGATTCTCGCGATGGTCGGCGGTTATGATTGGACGACATCGAAGTTCAATCGCGCGGTCGATGCAAGAATCCAGCCGGGCTCCTCGTTCAAACCGCTTTACTACTCGGCGGCGATCTCCTCCGGCAAGTTTACCGCATCCTCACGGCTCTACGACGGTCCAGTCGTCTTTTACAATCCTGACGGTACGCCCTATCGCCCCTTCGACTACCTTGGCGAATGGCAGGGCTCCGTTCTTCTTCGCCATGCGCTTGGCGATTCGATGAACGTGCCCTCCCTGGAGGTTCTCAACGGGGTTGGCTTCGAAGCGGCGATCGACCGGGCCTCGCGGCTGCTTGGGATGGAGAAGTACAAGAACGACCATGCAATCTTCCCGCGGGTTTACCCGCTCGGGCTCGGGGTAATACCGGTAGCTCCGATCAATATGGCTCGCGCATTCGCCGTCTTCGCCAACGGAGGCCGCGAGGTGGTCCCAGTTGCTATAAAGTATGTCCAGGATCGAAGCGGCAACATAATCTTGGAGCCAGAAAAAGAGACGATGGCCGAGCTTCGCCGCAAGGGCAGCGACGCCCAGATCATGTCTCCGCAGGTAGCCTACATCATGACCTCGCTCCTCGAGGGAGTCGTCAACGACGGAACCCTCACGTGGGCAAAATGGCAGGCTGGCGGCTTCGACGGAATGCCGATGGCCGGCAAGACCGGGACAACACAGAACTGGTCGGACGCGTGGACTATCGGCTATTCGCCCTACTACACGACCGCGGTATGGTTTGGATTCGACCAGCGCGGAGGCTCCCTCGGCTTGAGCCTGACGGGGGCGACCGCTTCCGGGCCGGTGTGGGCCAACTACATGAAGGCCATCAATAAGGACCTTCCGCTGATCGACTTCCCGAGACCTTCGACGGGACTCGTAGAGGTACGGGTGGACGACAAATCCGGGCTCCTGCCCACGCCTCAGTCGGTCGACACCTATCCCGAGATATTCCTCGCTGGCACCGAGCCCCATCGCTTCGACGATGTCTCCGGCTTCCAGCAGCAGCGCAACCAGGAAATTCTGCAGAAGCTCCAGAACTCCGCCATCATGCAGACCCCTTCCGCAGTTCAGTCCGCCCAGATGGGGGGCGGAGCGCTGGATATCTCACCGCAGGGAGGGGAGACCCAGGGAGCCGCCGCCGGCGGCCCGAGCGAGACCCTTCCAGCCATCGGAGCCGGCTCTCAAACGAAACCGCCGGAAGGGGGGGCGGCCGCACCGCAACCGGCGGCAGGCGGCGGGACATCGGGAGGAATCGCGCGGCCCGCAAATCCGCTCCTCGAATAGCTCGCAAAGGGAGGCCCCATGACAATTCGCTATTCCAAGGACCACGTTTGGATACGAGAGGAGGGCTCGGGCTATCGGGTGGGATTGTCCGACTATGCCCGGCGCGAGCTGGGCGAGATAGTCTACGTCGAGCCTCCGAAGGCTGGGGCTCATGTCGCAATGGGCGCTCCCGTCTGCTCGATCGACTCGCTGAAGTCGACGAGCGATATCTACGCCCCGGTCTCCGGGTCCGTGATTGAGATAAACCCCGCTTTAAGCGACGTGAAGGTGATCAATAGCGACCCGCTTGGCGCGGGCTGGATATTCTCCATGAAAGTCGACGATCCCACGGAGCTCAACGAGCTTCTTTCAGAAGAAGAGTACCAGAGCTTCGTACAATAGGCGGCAACCCCGTCGCGGCGCCGCTCCGAGCAAATGAGTCCGGTAAGGGGATGTCTGCTTCCTCAAAGATCCCAGATCTCGCCGAAGTTGTGCGGTTTTTCGCAGAATCGGCAAACAAACTTCCCGTTCTCCGACCGATAGAACTCCGGGCGAACCTGCTCGAAGTGCAGCGGGAAGGAGATGCAGTTCTCGTTCTTGCAGGAAATCGCCTCGATGTTGTAGATGCGTGGAGGCATGTGGAGGCGATACTTTTTTGTCACTCGACTGTTCTTGACCATGTTCAGGGTGCAGCCGGGAGCGATAGCTGCGAGCATTTTCAAGTGCTTTTCATCGAAGGAAAGCACATCTGGAAGCGAGATGATACCCTTGTAGATTTCGTCGCTGCTGGAATGGTAGACACCGTGTGAGCTCCGGTAGTTGAGCTTCATGATCTGTCGGATCTTGTCGATATGGTCCCAGATCGCCGCGATATCGTCCCCCCTTCCGATGTGATCGATGACGATTCCATTCTCGACCGGCTTGATGCCGACCTTGTAGTCGTGAGGCTTCGTCTCGGTAACGGGCGCCTCCTCAACGAAATCGTCCGGGTAGGACGGCAGGGCCCGGTGCGCCCCCCGGAAGTCGGCGCCGAGCTTGCCGGCAACAAGCGCAATCTCCACGATGCGCGTGTAGTAGCCGTTGATCGACTGAAGGTCCCAGCCATTTAACGGGAGGGCGTCGAGGAACGCGGGCACCTCCGGAAACTCGCGGTGACGCGGCAAGGGGTGATAGAAACGGCATTCTTTGGGCAGCAAGGGAAGGAATTCCTGGCGGAAGGTTACCGCCCGACGCAGGAAAGGAGCCTTCTCAAGTATTTCCTCGCCCATTCGCTCGAGCTGGAGTCGGGTGAAGTACCATATCCTTGCAACCTCTTTCTGCGCAAGGTAGGCCTCAATGGAGGGGAAGCTGCGCACGCGAAAGCCGTTTTGCACCATTCGATGCTCGTAGTGCGCGGGAAGGGCCAGCTCCTTTGGAGCGACGAGGTCGACGAGGACGTCGCTGAAGATCCGCAGGCCGTCGACCTTCGAGTGCACCGTGCGTCCGTGCGCGAGATCGCCGACGAGCGCGATGTGAATTGCCTTCCGATCCCAGCGCTGCTGCTCGAGGAAGCTGAACTCATCGAGAAGCTCTTGGGTAGGATGCTCGTGCTTGCCGTCGCCTGCATTGATGAAAGATGGCGCGGGCCTTCCGATACGGGCTGCATATTCACCGAGGGCATCCTCGAGCCAGCGGCAGGTTCCCTCGAGTCGGCTGCGAATGACGAAGATGGATCTGCCGCTGTAGCCGAAGAGCATCTTCATCGTATCGGTGATACTTTCCATCTTGTTGAAAGAGGAGCTCCCGACGTTAAAATCGTTCACCTTCACCCGATGAAAAGTCGCCGCATTGCGAAAGGACTCCTTCGTCCGCGTGCTGTCCTCGAGGAAGATAAGGTAGACACCCAGATCGTGGTCTCCGATAACAAACCTGCTCAGATCCTCACCCTTCGAGAGCGCCTCCTTCAGCTCGCGAGTCTTCTCGTAGAGGTAGATCTGCTCATCGACCGAGAGGTCGTTTACTACCGCGAGACTTCTGCCTTCAAACGCATTCCCTGGTTCGGTCATGTCTGTAGTTCGCTCCTTGCCGCCTCTGTCACGAGTTACCCAGCCGCAGGCTATCCCGGTCGCTTTTTCTCGCGCAGATCGTCCTTGTTGAGGATCAGGATATTGCCCGCGGCATCCTGAACGTAGACCTCGCTACCCACCACGGTGATGTAGGTGTGGGGATCAACCTGACGATCCGATTGTGCCTGAAGGGCGAGATTTCTGTCAAATCTCCCGAGGTAGGCGGCGTTGCCCATGCTCACGACGGCGTAGACCGATTCTCCGTCTGCGATCAGGTAGCTTGACGGGACAAGATTGGTCGTACCCTCTCGTGCCACTGCGAGGGTGTTCGGTTCGACCGCAACCAAGCGAATTGCCCCTCCTCGGTCCGCCCTGCCTGCAGCAACGACAATCTCATCCGTGAGAATCACATACCTCCGCCCCCGAACGGAATTGAGATCCGAAAGGGAGAGGAGCTTTCCTGACACGCGGTCGACGAGGACGAGCTTGCCGAGATGTTCCGGGGAGTCGGCTGTATCGTAGATGAACAGGACCGTACCCGGTTGTGCGGTCGCCTTGGCGGCGGTCTGCGGCGCCGGCTGAGGAGAGGGCTGCGCCGCGGCCTGGCTGCTGGCCTCGGTCTTTTTCTCGCTTTGCTGGATGAGCGCCTGTTCGTCGGCCGCGATGCTTGCGCGGGCGGCCTGCACACTCTTCTCCCTCTGAGCAAGCTGTTGCTCCTGCGCGGCCACGGCAGCCTGAGCCTTGGCAATTTGATTTTGCTTCGTCTGGACCTGCGCCTGCTGCTTCTGAACTTCGCTCTCCTGAGCAACGACGGCCTGTTTCTGTTCGGGATTCGCGCCGGGGGCAGCGGCCGCCTCCTTCGTCCGGGCCAGCGCGGATTGCGCTTGCTTCAGCGCTTCCTGTTGTGCCGCCAGCTTCTTTTGCTCCTCCGCTATCCGATTCTGTTCCTCCGCGACCCTCCGCTGTCCCTGCTCCACCTCCCGCTGCCGAAGCTCGGTGATGGCCTGGCGCGCCGGGACCCCCTTACCGGGCCGCGACTGGAGGTTCTCGATCACTTTGGGAGCGATAAGCTGTCCGGTGGACAGCGCGCTTAGCGAGCCTTTCGCCGCTTCAACGGTAAGCGGGATCACCATCCTGGTCTTTCCCGGCCACTCGCTGTAGACCGTCGCGATACCTGCGTTTTCCGCTGTGAGACGCTCCATCACGACGCTCTTGTAGATCGTTTGGAGGTACTTCAAGTTCCCGCGGAAGGCGGCGTTGTAGTAGACGACGAACCGTGCGAGGGTTGCTGCGTCCGCAGGGGAATAGGCGTAGGCGGCCTGCAGGTACCCCCCGACTATTCGCATGACGTTCGCGATGTTGTCTACTTCGGCGTCCTTTTCGATTATGAAGATATCGGCGTCGAGCTTCTCTCCTTCGGCAGGTCCGACCGCGTGAATGACGCGGTACTTCCCGAAATAAGAAAACTCGCCCGCCTGCGCGCCGACCTGAGCGCCGAGTGAGCGTCCGATTCCGAATATCTCCTCGAGGGTGTCCACCTTGGCATGAGGGCCGACATAGTTCACGAAATGGATGGTGGCGCCTTCCGCCTTCGTCAGCTCCGCGCGGTCCACCTCGAGCCCGTACACGGTCGTCGAGATTACCAGAAACAGCGCCACAAGACTCTTCCTCATAAGCCTCTCTGCCTCCAGTATAGCCTACTTCTCCACGGCCCTCAGGAGCTCGCCCGCCGACGCGCGAATCCAATCAGGGTAGCCGCCGAACGCAATTGACACGAGCGGTTCTGCCGCGGCCCGATCGAAGAGTCCGCCCTCGTATCTTGAAATCCCTTGATAGGCGGTAACGACCGCCGCCGCGACACGGCTGTTCGGCGCGGAGGCGGTCGTGCGCCTGAAGGCCGCCGCAATCGCCCTCACGGCGGACCCATCAGGGTCGCTCCCGAGAAGACCGAGCGCCTGAATCTCCGAGGCAAGGGCAACGTTGTCGCTTTCTCGGTCGATGAGACGAATCAGAATATCTCGGGAATACAGGGATCCCAAGGTACCGAGAAGGAGCGCGGCTCGCGCTCGAAGATCGGGGAAATTGTCGATCACCCGATTGTCCTCGTACACAGGCTCGATGACTCCGGCCTCGGCGATGTGTTCGAGGATCGGCACGGCGTACCAGACGTCTCGCCCCAGCGACCTGTCCTCGACTCGTCGGCTAACGTCGTCGAGTATGTGGGTAAATGCCTGGCGCGTTCCGAGCGCGAAGAGGCTCTTGAGATAGAGGTCGTAGCTGTCTGCTCCCGGAGCGAAGCCCGATACCTCGTTCGGTGCGCTCGATGTCCGCCCCGAATGCGCGGGATCATGACCCGCCTCGGGCCACGCGCAGCTGCGGTCCAGCGCCGCTTCTTTCGAGAGTTGCACAACGTAGATGATCCAATCGCGCCCGCCCACGTAGAGTCGTCCGTCCGAGGTCAGCACCGTTCCCCCTCTCGTCCCCAGCGAGAAGCGATCGGCGACCGCACCTTTCTCCGTGAGTGTCAGAAGCGTCCCGTCGCTCGCCAGAACCGTGATGCGATCCGTTCCCAAGAGGGGCTCGCCGGAAAGTCCCGCGCTGAGCTTGGTGCGCCAAAGAAGGCGCCCATCCGCATCGAGCTCCGCGACTGCTCCCTCGCGCGTGGCAACTACCACGGTGGATCTCTGTCCGCCGCCCGCGGCGGACGACTGTGCAGCGAGCACCCGCCCTGGCGCCGCCTGAGCGGCGCCCGCAAGCGGGGCGAGGGGACTCCCGCCGAGGTCGTAGTGCCAGGCGATGTCTCCCCCAGGAGTGACATCGTACACCTCTCCGGCGGCCGTTGCGATGAAGATCACCCCGCCCTCTCCGATTGCGGGCGCGTCGGGCGCGGACTCGAAGGGAAGCGACCACTTAAAGCGGCCCCAGCTGGTCAAAGCATAGAGGCGACGATCGGCTGCGACGACATAGAGCGTACCCGCCCCGTCCATAGCTAACGGCTGCGTTATTCCGGCCGGAAGCTGGACCGTCCACTCGACCTGGCCACTGTGTGAAATGACGTAGAGCGTACCGCGCCTCGTTCCCACGTAGAGTCGTCCATCGGGGGCTGTGAGGGGGTCGCCCGCCGGAAGCCCGTCGAGTCGCTGCCGCCAAATCTCCGAGCCGTGCGGGTTGACCGCAATGAGGTCGCCGTTACGCAGACCGGCATAGATAGTTCCATCGGCCCCTACGGCCAGGCAGTCCGTTACGATTCCACCCAGATTGTGCTTCCAAATGAGTTCGCCCGCGGGAGCGAGCGCGTAGAGATAGCCGTCGTCGGAGATGGCGTAGAGAGTGCCGTCGGAGCCCACTGCCGGATGGCTGCGAATCTGGCCTCCCGTACCGTAGCGCCAGAGAAGCTCAATGTTCGCAGTGGGTGCCCCTATGGCCTCTCCAGATACCCACAAGAAAAGCGGAACCAATAACGGCATCAAGCGTCTCATTGTTGCGGTACGTTAGCACGATTTTCCTGCTTCGCAAACCAAAGGGGGGCTTCCTTGACTCCCCTAGCCCGCAAGGATATGGTGGGCCTATAACGATGCATCTCCACGACGTTGGATTGGAGCCCGACGAAGTTCTGCGGGAGCTGTCGCACAGGCTCGCCGAAGACTCAAGCTTTGAATCGGGAAGGATTCTCGGATGCATGTGCAGCCCTCCCGATCCCCTTTCCGCCTCGATCTTCGCCCGCTATCTGGAAAAAAACGCCGGCGACCCCGGTCTCTTCCCCGCCACCCGCGATCTCGAAAGGGAGGTCATTTCCCTTCTGGGAAGCCTCCTCGGGAGCGAGCTGGCAGTGGGCTCTCTGGTAAGCGGCGGCACCGAGGCCAATATCCTCGCGTTGTGGGCGGCTCGCCGACGCGCTGGGTCAAAGCGGCGACAGGTGATACTTCCCGAAAGCGCCCATTATTCCTTCGACAAGGCCGCCGACCTCATGGATCTCGAGCTCCTCAAGATCCCCCTCGACGAGCGCAATCAGATGGACGCTCGGCTCGCCGCCCAGGCGATCTCCTCAAGGACGATGGCGATCGTGGGGGTTGCCGGGTCGACCGGACTCGGCGCGGTCGATCCCATCGAGGAGCTTTCGCGCCTTGCCGACGAAAATGACCTCTACCTGCATATCGACGCAGCCTTCGGCGGTTTTGTGCTCCCCTTCCTTGAAGAGGCGGGCTACCCAAGTCGCCGTTTCGACTTCAGCTTGCCCGGAGTGGCGTCGATAACCATGGACCCGCATAAGATGGGCCGATCGCCGATCCCTGCGGGGAGCCTGATCTTTCGCGATGAGCGCCTCGCGCGATATGCGGCAACGAGCGTTAGCTACCTGACCGGCGGCGAGGCCGAGCAGCGCACACTCATTGGCACTCGCCCGGGCGCGTCAGTAGCGGCGGTCTGGGCGGCCCTCCACCGTTTGGGACGCGCGGGTTTTGTTCGCATCGTTGGAGAAGCGATGGAGCTCACTCACTGGCTTTCGAGGGAAATCGGCCTCATCCCCGGTTTCACCGTGGTCGCTCCGCCGGTGATGAACCTTCTTGGCGTGCGAGCTGCCCACCTTGAATCCCACGAACTGGCCGCGGCCCTCCGCGTACGGGGGTGGGGGGTGGCGGCTTTCGACGGCTTTGTGCGCATCGCGGTCATGCCACACCTTACCCGCTCGAAGCTCGACCCCTTTCTCGAGGCGCTTCGCGGCCTCGCACCCCGGTAGGCAGGACGTGCTGACACTTCTGACGGCGGACAGCGATACGGCGATTCTTTGGGGGTGGGCAGCAAAACGTGACCCAGGCGAGCGCATATTCGGAGCCGGGAAGGGCAACCTCTTCCGTTGCCCTCCTTCGGCGAGATTGCTATAATGAAACCAAAGGGGAGACGGAGGCACCATTGGCACAAAAAAAGATCTATGACTACAAGGTAGAGCCGGTAAAGAACAAGATCCTCACGGCCCTTAAGCGAAGAAGATTGGAGTCGACCGTTACTGACCTTGTCGCAGCCACCGGGCTACCGACCTATCAGGTGCAGGAGACGATGAAGCTCGTCTCGAACGAGTACCGCGGCCACATGAAGGTGACCGAGTCGGGAGAGCTCCTGTACTACTTCCCCTACGGGCTGCGAAGCCAGCTCAAGGGATTTGGACCGGCCTTCCGCCGGGCTGTCCGCGGAATCTGGTCCACCACTCTCAAGGTGCTCGCGTTCCTCTTCAAGATCTGGATCATGGTGATGCTCATCGGCTACTTCGTGCTGTTTGTGGCCCTTCTGGTGCTTGCGTTTCTTGCGTCGATCGCCGGTTCGGTCGCATCCAATTCAAGCGGCAGCAGTCGCCGTTCTCGCGACGGCGGCCTCGGTGGAGGCATGGGATTCTTTCTCGCCTCTCAGGTGATCCGGTGGTTCATCGACATTTGGTTCTTCTCCACCATCGTGCGAGACGTGCAGGGCGGAAGAGCCCGCCCCGCGCGCCGCCCCCTTCACCGCTCGGTCTTTTCGTATGTTTTTGGGGTCGGCGACGCCAACCCGGGATGGGACGAGGCCGAGAAGAAGGCGATAATCCACTACATTCAGGGAAACAAGGGGATCCTTACGCTCGAGGAGTTCATGACCCTCACCGGACGCGACGCCGACAGCGCTCAGCATCTGCTGAACGAGTATCTTCTCGAGTTCCAAGGGGAGCCTGATGTTACTCGGGACGGAACACTCTACTACCGATTCAACGACCTCCTGCACTCCAAGGATCTACCGAAGGAGCCGGTCACGCGGTCGACAGGCAAGAAGTCTGTGTATCCCTTCAGCAGCAACAAATCCGCGACAAACAAGTGGATCACGTTCTTCAATGTGGTCAACCTGTTCTTTGGCGGCTACTTTCTCTACTATTCGCTGGTCGTCGTGGTTCCTCAAAAGGGGGACGGCCTCGCCTATCTCTACCAGATCACCTCGCTCTTGGCGTCGCGGTTTCTCGGACTCGATCCGACGACGGTCATTCCCGTAGTCCTCGGAATAATCCCGCTCGCCTTCTCGATCCTATTCTTTCTCGTACCTCTGATCCGACGGGCCAGAGAAAAGTCAAAGAACCAGGATATCAAGCGAGGCAATTTCCTGAAGCGCCTCTACGATCGAATCCTCCAGAATCCGCTCCTTGTCGATCCCCGTAAGATCCAGCCGTTTGGGGCCGATGAGTCCCCAGACCGCTGGGAGGCCTTCCGCGACCAATCCATAAAGAGGCTCGCTGCGGCAAAAGGGGCGGATGTCGAGGAGACCGAGGGCGCTTTCGTCTACCGAATAACCGAGCTCGACCGCGAGCAGCGCGACATCGCGGCTCTGCGAAACTCGATCGACATCGCCTCGTTCAACATCGGCAAGACGATCTACGACTCAGGCGAGTGATTGCGCGGGAATGGACACCTGCTGCGAAGCGGGCAGCCGCTGCAAACCGGCTTCTTGCGACAGTGGGCCTTCGCGTGTCGAACGATGAGGGCATGATATTCTCCCAAGAGCTCGGGGTCCGGCGGCACAGCATTCTCAAAAAGCCGTTGGATCGATCCGTAGGAGGCTCGCTCGTCTGCGATTCCCAGGCGAGCGAGCAGGCGCCGGGCGTACGCGTCTGCGACGAAGACCGGCGATCCGAATGCATAGAGCAGAATGGAGTCGACCGTCTCTTCCCCTAACCCCCAAATGGAGAGCAAGCTCTCTCGATCGGGCGCCTTTCGCTGTGCAAGGCGGTTGCCGCGGAGCAGGAACTCGCTCACGGAGCGGAGCTTTGTCGCTTTTTGATTGTAATAGCCGCTTGAGCGGATGATGGCAGGGAGCCGTCCCGGGTCGGTCGATAGAATCGACCTTGGACCCATGAGGCCGCTTGCCCTCAAGGCCATGAGCGCCCGCATCGCATTCTCCCACGACGTGTTTTGAGTAAGTATCGCACCTACGACGATTTCAAAGCGCTGGGAAGAGGTGAGCCCACCCCGGCGGTCTCGCCCGACCAGATAACCCTGGTCGTCGTAGCCGGGCGAGCTCGCACGGGAGAGGAGTGGCCACCAACCCTGGTAGCCATAGGCCGCTTCGAGCAGCTCGTAGATCCTCTGGAGTTGTCTTCCCGTATCCTTCTTCACGGCGCGCACACGACAAAAAGGCCGCCCCGAACCTCGGGACGGCCCCTCCAGCTGTCAGCCGGTTTCTACCGACGCCCTGCGCGCGCGACGGGCTTCCTCGCCTGAGCCTTGGTGCGAGCTCCCGCCTTCGGCTTCGGCATTGCCTTGGCGCCGCGAACGGATGCCACCCGCGCCGCTGCGGTCTTCGGGCGCTTCGCCGCGTTCGTTCGGGCAGTCGAAGTTTTCGTCGCCGTCTTACGGGCTGCAGGTTTCGAGGTGGCTGCCTTCTTGACCGTGCGCGCAGAGGCTGCTGCCTTCGCAGCAGCCCGCTTTTCCTCCACCGCCGCCTGCGCCGCAGCAAGGCGCGCGATCGGCACGCGGAACGGGGAGCAGGAGACGTAATTCATCCCGACCCGGTGACAGAACTTCACCGAATTGATCTCCCCTCCGTGCTCGCCGCAGATCCCGACCTTCAGGTCTTTGCGCGTCGAGCGCCCCCTCTCGATTCCCATTTTCACGAGCAGACCGACCCCAGCCTGGTCGAGCGACTGGAAGGGATCGTACTTGAAGACTCCGGCCTTCTTCTCGTCGACGTAGTCAGGAAGGAACCGGCCGGCATCATCGCGAGACATTCCGAGGGTCATCTGGGTAAGATCGTTCGTGCCGAAGGAGAAGAACTCCGCAACCTCGGCCACTTGGTCCGCGAGTAGCGCCGCACGCGGAACCTCGATCATCGTTCCGACGAGGTACTTGACCTTCTGGCCGCTCTTCTTGATGATCGCGTCGGCAACCGAGCGAGTCCGCACCTCGAGAATCTTCAACTCCTTCTTGTCAATGACGAGGGGATGCATGATCTCCGGCTCGACCTTGATGCCCAGCTTTGCACTGTCGCACGCTGCGGTGATGATGGCTGTCACCTGCATGTCGAGTATCTCGGGGTAGGTGATGGACAGCCGGCACCCGCGGTGACCGAGCATCGGGTTCGCCTCATGGAGCTGTTCGACGCGATGCTTCACCGTCTCGAAGGGAATCCCGATCTTCGAGGCGAGCTCCCGCTGCTTGTCCTCATCGTGCGGCACAAACTCGTGGAGGGGAGGATCGATAAGGCGAATCGTCACGGGCAGCCCGTTCATCGCCTTGAAGATGCCCCGGAAATCCTCGGTCTGGATGGGCAGGAGCTTCGCAAGCGCTCGCTTTCGTGACTCCACTTCCTCGGCTACGATCATCTCCTGAATCGCCTCGCGGCGCTCGGGGGTGTCGAAGAACATGTGCTCGGTTCGGCACAGCCCGATTCCTTCGGCTCCCAGCGTGCGCGCGTGCTCGGCATCGTAGGGAGTGTCGGCATTCGTCCGCACCCGCAGCCGGCGCAGCTTGTCGGCCCACTGGAGGATGGTTTTGTACGCTTCCGGAAGCTCCGGCTGTATCAGCCTGAGCGAGGTCTGGTAGACGTCGCCGGTCGAGCCGTTCAGGGTGATCTCTTCGCCCTCCTTGACGACCTTGTCCCCGACCTTGAAGAGTCTGCGGCTGTAGTCGATGTCCATTTTCTCGCAGCCTACGATGCAGCACTTCCCCCAACCGCGCGCCACGACAGCGGCGTGGCTCGTCTTGCCTCCGGTCGCGGTAAGAATCCCTTTCGCCGCATGCATTCCGCCGACATCCTCCGGCGAGGTTTCCCGGCGGACCAGGATGACTGTCTTTCCTGCGGCCGCCCAATCTTCAGCGGTCTTGGCGTCGAAGACCACCTTCCCCGCGGCGGCTCCGGGTACCGCGTCGATACCGGTGACAAGGTAATTCCTCCGGAGCTCGTCCTTCTGCGAAGGATCAATAACGGGATAGAAGATGCCTTCGATGTCGGTGTCTTTGATGCGGAGGACGGCATCCTCTTTCGTTATAAGTTTCTCTTTCACCATATCTACCGCAATCGTGAACGCTGCGACCGGCGAGCGCTTCCCCGTCCGGCACTGGAGCATGTAAAGCTTGCCCTCTTCGACGGTAAACTCGAGGTCCTGCATATCGCGATAGTGCTTTTCCAGGGTGGAACGAACCTGCACGAGCTGTTTGTAGGCCTTGGGGTCGGCCTTCTCGAAGTCGGAAAGCTTGATGGGGGTGCGGATGCCGGCTACGACATCCTCGCCTTGGGCGTTCACGAGGTAGTCACCGTAGAAAATATCGGCGCCGCTGTTCGGGTCGCGTGTGAAGCAGACGCCCGTCCCGGATTCATCGCCCATGTTTCCGAAGACCATCTGCACCACACTGACTGCGGTGCCCACGACCCCGGTAATCTTTTCGACTCGGCGATAGGTGACGGCCTTGTCGGCCATCCAGCTGCCGAAGACCGCACCGATCGCGCCCCAAAGCTGCTCGATCGGGTCCTGGGGAAAGTCGCGCCTGATGTGAGCCTTGTAGATCGCTTTGAAATCCTTGATGAGGGCATCGAGCTCTTCCTCGTTGACTTCGGTGTCGTTCACCTTCTGGCCGAGGGGAATGCCAAGGCGTCGTCGAGAGCGAGTGTCCTTTATGCGATCGAAGGCGGCGTCGAATTCCGAGCGCTCAATGCCCATTGCCGTGGAGCCGTACATCATGATGAAGCGGCGATAGGCATCGAGGGCGAAGCGGCGGTTTCCCGTCTTCTTTGCGAGGCCCTCCACAGAGGCGTCGGTGAGACCTAGGTTGAGAATGGTCTCCATCATCCCTGGCATCGAGATCGGCGCTCCCGATCGCACTGAGACAAGCAGCGGATCCTTGGGATCGCCCAGCTTCTTGCCAACGGCTCGCTCAAGCTTTGCGAGGTTCTTGAGGAGCTCCTCCTTGAGCCCGGCCGGATACTTCCTGCCGTTCTTGTAATACAGGTCACAGACTTCCGTTGTAATCGTGAAGCCAGCTGGAACAGGAAGGCGGATAGCCGTCATTTCTGCAAGACCGGCGCCCTTTCCTCCGAGGAGGTTCTTCATGGAGCCATTGCCTTCGGCCTTCCCCTCCCCAAAAAAGTAAATGTACTTATTCGTTGCCATAGTAGTCCTTAAAACCTCCGTTTGAGTTTGCAGCTGTAGGTATCGATGTTGGACGCGATGGGGATAGCGTAAGACAAAAAAGCCCTTATGTCAACATAAGGGCTTTTCGCACAACGAGTTAGTTTACTCTTTTCGGTGGGTTTGTGCTACGCGATGTATGCCTCGAGGTATTGCGACCGAGAGGGATGCTGCAGGCGCTTGATTGCTTTCTTCTCGATCTGCCGAATTCGCTCCTTGGTGAGGTTGTACTTGTCACCTATCTCCTTGAGAGAGAGCGGGCTCTTGCCGTTCAGCCCGAAACGATACTGGATGATCTCGGCCTCTTTCGTAGAGAGCGAGCGAAGCACACTCACGATGTCTTCCTTCAGAGACTTGTCAACGATGATGTCCTCGGGGTGCGGATACCCCGAATCTTCGATGAAATCTCCCAGCTGCGACGAATCCTTTTCGGCATAAACCGGAGTCTCGAGCGAGATAAGGTCCCGCGAGATGTTGAGAAGATCGGCCACGTGCTCCTCGTCCATGTTGACCGAGCGCGCGATCTCCCGAATCTCCGGCTCCTCGGCGTTGCCGGATTGCAGCTCTTTACGTGCCTTTTCGATCTGCACGAGCTCGTTCGCCCTGTTGAGAGGGAGTCGAATCATTCTCGATTTCTCACAGATCGCCTTGAGAATGGCCTGCCGGATCCACCACACGGCGTAAGAGATGAAGTGGTATCCCTTGTCGACATCGAAGCGTTCGATGGCGTTCATGAGCCCGATGTTTCCTTCACTGATAAGGTCCGAAAGGGGAAGCCCCTGGTTCTGATACTTCTTCGCGACGTTGACCACGAATCGGAGGTTGGCCTTGACGAGCATGTCTTTGGCCGCCTTGTCATCTTTGGCAGCCCTGCGAGCGTAGTGATCCTCTTCCTCTCTCGTGAGGAGAGCAACTCGATTGATCTCCTTGAGATAGATGGAGAGGACGTTCTCGTCGTCGTGTCCGGTCTTCTCAGTTTTTGCTTTCTTGGATGCTGCCATGTTCGGCCTCCTGGCACTTATAAATGCAAGTACTGTGCCAAGAGACCCACGAAAAGTGATTCTCTAACTATCTGTCACATAAAGAGATAGTATATCCCTATTTTTGTAAGATATCGGGCCAGAAACGGCTGGGTCAATTATACACAAAAACCTATGTAGCAATTGAAATCGCATCATAATGACCCAGACAGAAGCTCATCCGCACCACGTGTGCGCCCGCAACACTCCATGTAGGGCAGCCCGCTCCCGCAGATGCACCTCTCGGCGGGCGAAAGGCGTTGTTTGCGCACGAAATTCACCGGAATAACCGCCGGGTCGCTCCAGTCTGGCTCAACAAAGGAAGGGAAAATGACCGTCGTGCTGCGGAAAAGACGCAGCTTCTCCTCTGGACAGCGACCTGCAAGGCTGCCCGAGGCCTTGAGGTTGCGCCAGTACTCCGATATGAGGTCCCAAATCATGTCCCGCTCGGCAAACGTCCCGAGGCTGTGCGACGGTTTTGTCTTGAGATAGCGAGCGATCTGCACCGAATAGAACGCGTACAGGTCATCCAGCTCTGGGGAGGGCTGCCGAACCATCCCATAGCCGTTGGAAAAGCGTCGGAGCATCGCCCGGGCCCGACTCCCGCGCTTCACGAGACCGCTTGCCGCCTTCCAGCTTCGCAGAGCGCCGCTCTTGTTCCCGAGCCGGACGAGGGCTATCCCGAGGTAGAAGAGTATCGCCGCAAGCTCCCCGCGCTGCGCGGGAGAGCATTGCTTGAGCGCCTGCTCGAAGCATCGGAGAGCGCCGTGAGAATCGTGTCTCGACAGGCAGGTCTTCCCCTCCTCAAGCTTCCTAAAGCACTGACTCATGATTCCCCTTTGCGCTAAGATACTACCGCACAATCACTTCGGCAATTGCCGCCCTTGAGACCCTTGACCCACCAAGCGATTGCTCGTATATTTCCTTCACAACCAAATTCGAGCGCAAATACGCCGCGAGACTCATTAAATGTGGAGGGAGAAATGAAGATAAAGCCGATTGGCGACCGTGTGCTGGTCAAAGCTGAAGAGGTTGAAGAGAAGACTGCCGGTGGAATTTTCATCCCACAGACCGCACAGGAAAAGACTCAGACTGGAGTGGTGGAGGCGATAGGGGACGACAAGGAGAACATCAAAGTCTCGGTCGGCCAGAAGGTGATGTACGACAAGTACGCCGGAACCACCATCAAGGTCGATGGCAAGGACAAGCTCCTCCTGAAGAGCGACGACATACTCGCAGTCATTGAGTAGGGTCGGTCTCTCGGCCGCAATGCGGTCGCAAAAAGGAGAAAGCGACGTGGGAAGGTAGCTACCAGGCTGCCTTCTCTTTTTCTGGGCGTCCTTATCTGGGGTCGGGTGCGTAGAGAAAGCTTTCAACGTCCTGCAAGAGCGCCTGATTTGACTTTATGCTCCTCTTCGTCTCCGGCAGCGACTCCAGAAAGGCCGAGCCGTAGCTTTTGCGGACAATGCGCGGATCGAGGATGACCACGACCCCGCGATCGCTTTTCCTTCTCATCAGACGTCCGAATCCCTGCTTGAAGCGCATCACGGCCATCGGAAGAGCGTATTCCATGAAGGAGCTTCGCTCCTGCTTGTCGATCGCCTCCATTCGCGCCTTCACGACCGGATCGGTCGGGACTCGGAAGGGCAGCCTGCAGATGACTACAACTCGCAGCGTCT
>DAHUYW010000060.1 GCA_027306915.1 Spirochaetales bacterium
ATTGTTGAGAGGATGTCGCCGATTCGCCGTTGAGAAGTGGCGCCATTGACAATCCGAATGCGGATCTTCTGCAGCTCGTCGAATCGGAGGTTCCAAACGTCGCTCGTGATCCCTTGACTTCTACGACGGAAAAGCGCGACATGCTCTGGGAGCTTGAGCGTGTAGGCGAGGTAGCACGATGCCGACGGATCGACGGGCTCGCAGACGGTGTACGCCGGGCTCAGAATCCCGAAGTAGTCCGAGCGAGCGGAGGCCCCTTGCCACATTCGCATCGTGTTGTACACGATGTCGCCGGGATAGGCCCGTCGGTACGTGCTTTTCTCTGCGCTTGAAATGTTTCTTCGTCCCCCGTCTTCTTGCAGAATAACGCCCCTATTCTGAGTGACTGAAAGGAGGGGGTCGCCATTCTGTCCGCGCTCGAGCCGACGACGAAGGTGCATCCCGAGCGGCTGCTCCTTCGTGTCGCTCACCCATACCCCAACTCCTCCGGGAACCGGTTCAGCGTTGTCATCGCATCATCTCGCCGCTTCTCGATCTCCCGGGCGTTGACCGCGTATTTGTCATAGAGGTTTTCCAGGGCCGCGAGGCAGGCGCACTGATCGGCGCGGAGATAGGACTCGTAGGTCTGCCGCAGGAGCCGGTGCATCCGCGCAAGGATCATCTTTCGCGCCTCATCGCGGCCGATCCTCGCGCGCGCGGCGGCTACGAGCTCCTCCTCCTTCCGTTCGGTAGCGTGAAGGTCGAAACGAAGCTGCCGCGCCTCGTCCTCGAGGGCCTTGTGCCGGGAGAGCCTCGCCTCGAGGGGTTCCGCCTCCTGCGCCAATGCTTTCCAGTCGCCCAGGGCGGGATCGCGCTTCGCGAGCCTGCTCTGTCCACGCAGCTGCTTGATCCTGACCTTGAGCTCTTTGACCTCGGCGCTCGGAAGCGCGCCCGAATCATCCGCGTCCTCCCAGTCCTCCTCGTCGGCGGCGCTGAAAAGGGTGGAGAGCTCCGCAGGGCGCGCGCGTTTTGCCTCCATCTCAAGGAGGAGGTCGGGGAACTGGCTCTCGAGGATCTCGCTCTCGGGGATGAGCTCGGGGCTCCATCCGCTTGCCGCGACGGACTGCAGGTCGGCCTTGAGCTCGTCGATGGAGCGCGCGAAGGCGCCCCGAATCTGATGGGCGTCGAGAAGGGTCGTGCGGGCAAAGGCCTCTTCGATTGAGGCGAGAAGGCTCCGCCGGAGGGAATAGACGTTCCCCCGCCTGCCGTCGGTCGGGGCGAGCGCCTCGATCTCCGGGAGGTGCTTCCGCCACCAGCGGTCGAGCGCCGCAAGAAAGGATGCGTGGGCGGAAGCGATGCTTTGGTCGTCGTTGACTATTGCGGCAAGGGCGCGGCGGTCGGTCACCTCGGGGGCGAAGGTGAGGTAGGCACTCGATCCCGCGCGGGCGCGGAAGCAGCGGCTGCGAAGGTCGGGGTAGTTCCTCCAGTAGCGCGCGAGGGCGTCGACCTCGGAGGTCGGGACGCCTCCGTGGAGGTGCGCGCGGACATCGTGGGGCTCAGGGGGAGGGGAGTTGTCGACGTAGCGGCGGATGTTGCAGTTGTAGTCCTCCGCCTCGATCTCGCTCACCGGGACGCGGCGAGCGTAGCCGGAGAGCTCCTCCGCCTTTCCGCTCGTGAGGGTGCGGTAGGCGCGGACGATGCGCGAAATGTCCTCGGCGCGGAGAAAGACTTGCGCCCTGCTCTCGCCGTAGTCGCGATCGGCATTGATGAAGACGACGTGCTTTCGCGACCGGGCATCTTTCTTGTTCATCACCAGGAGGCAGGCGGGAATGCCCGTGCCGTAGAAGAGACCCGCGGGGAGCCCGATCACCGCCTCGAGCCAGCCGTGGTCGATGAAGTAGCGCCTCGCCTCGCGCTCCTCGCCGCCGCGAAAGAGCACGCCGTGGGGCATGACCGTCGCCATGCGCCCGTCGGACTTGAGCACCGCGAGCATGTGCTGGACGAACATGAGGTCGGCCTTTTTTCCCTTCTCCGGCATCCACACCGCGAATCTTCCGGGGTAGTCCACCTCGTTGGGGATGTAGTTCTGGCTGAAGGGGGGATTGGCGAGGACGCGATCGAAGCGCATGAGCTCGCCCTTTTCGTCGCGATGCTGCGGGCGGCGGATCGTGTCCTCCTGGCGGATGTCGGCAGACTGTATCCCGTGGAGGAGCATGTTCATCTTGCAGATGGACCAGGTGGTCCCGATGCTGTCCTGCGCGTAGAGCGATAGGTCGCGCGGGTTGCCGCCGATTTCGATGATGTAGCTGCGGCTCTCGATAAGCATACCGCCCGAGCCGACCGTCGGGTCGTAAATGCTCATGTGAGGCTGCGGCTCGACGATCTCGACCATCGTGCGCACGACCTCGACCGGCGTGTAGAACTCTCCCGCCTTCTTGCCCGCCGAGTCGGCGAAGAACTTGATGAGGTATTCGTTGGCGGCCCCGAGTAGGTCGGGGAACTAGAAGTTCTCGTCGCGAAGCGGTATCTTCTCGAAGTTCTGGACGAAGTTGGCGAGGGTATCGTCGTCCAGGGTTCGCTGCCCGATCTTGCGGTTGAAGTTGATGTGCTTGAGCACGTCCTGCAGGGTGCCGGCGTTGGAGTCTTCGAGCGCCTCGAGAGCCTTGTTCAGGGTCGAGCCGACGTTGATCTTCACGTGGCGGATTTTCGACCAGCGCGCATCCTCAGGAACGAAGAAATCGTATTGGTCAGGGTTGTCGAGCTGCGCTGCGATGTGAGCTTCCGCCATCCCTTTCGCCTTGAGCTCCTTCGCGAGGCGCTCGCGCTCCTGATCGAAAAGGTCGGACAGGCTCTTCAGGAAGAGCATCCCGAAGATGTACTCCTTGTACTCCGAAGCATCCATGTTGCCGCGCAGGTCGTCGCACGCGCGAAAGAGCAGACTCGAGAGCTGGTTTAGGGTGAGCTTGGCCACGACGAAGGCTCCACATGATCCGCAGATTCTCTGACTCCCCTTCGAGCCTATCAGAACGGACGAGAGCGTACAATTGCGGGTCGACCCCCACGCGGCGGCGTCGGCAGCACGCATCGTCCGCCGCTTGCCGCGTGATCGGGAGTTCGTCCGCGCCGCAATTGACACGCGATCGTGAGTCGGGCGGCGCCGCGCGTTGACACGTCACCCTCGTGCGTGCTTCCCTTGGTGAATCGACCACGAGGCTCTCCGTCGAGGATCTCGCGGACGGGGAGGCAGGGTGGTGGATTCGGCGAAGGAGCCGGCATCGGGCGCCGCGCTTCCGTCATGGCGGAGCGTCGTCGGCGAGGTGTTCCGCGATAGGGACTACCGATCCATCTTGATCGAGCTCTTCCTTATGGCCTTGGCGGAAGGGATGGTCATGCCCTACCTCACCCTGTGGGTGACCAAGGGGCTGCACGGCACGACCGCTCAGGCGGCCTTCCTGTTCGTCCCGTCGGGGCTGGGCGCGATCGTCGCAGCCATCGCATCCGGCGCCTACACCGACCGCGTCCTGCGCCGAAAGGGCGCCATCCTCTTGGGGTTGGTGTGCGCGGGAGTCTCGTTCGGCGGCTTGGGCCTCACCTCCTCCTACGGGGTCGCCCTCGCCCTGTTCGCATTCTCGGGATTGAGCCCCTTCGCGACGGTCTTCGCCCTCCTGAACGACACCATCCGCAGCAAGACGAAGTCAGGCGAGGAAAAACCGGAGTCGGGCGCCTTCATCACGACCCTCCAACGAGCCGCCTACTCCTTCGGGTGGCTGGTCGGTCCGGTGGTCGGCGGCCTGTTGGTCGAGCGGATCGGCTACCGCGGGGTCTTCTTCGCAAGCGGAGGGCTCTTCCTCGTCGGACTCGTCTGGGCGTGGAGGCAGATGGCGGACAAGGCCCACGAGCGGACGCAGAAGCGAGCGGTCTCCCGGGGGCTCCGCCTGCCGGAGGTCGGCCTCCTCGCGCTCCTGTTCCTCGTGGGCCTCCTCTTGTTCGCGGGGGATTCCGGGCGCATCATGTTTCTCCCGCTCTACCTCACCGAGCGCCTTGGCGCGTCGCCTTCGGTCGTGAGCCTCGCCTTTTCCCTCACCGTGCTCGGCGAGCTGCTCTTCCTGCCGATTGCCGGACGGATTGCCGACCGAGTCGGGGTAGTCGCGGTCCTCTCGGCGGGGATCGTCATCCAGGCCCTCTTCTTTTTCGCCTTGAGCGCGAGCGGCGCCTATTGGGAGATCCTACTGCTCCAAATCCCCTACGCCTTCGTGGTGGCGGCGAGCTCGGGCGTGGCGGTCGTCTTTGCGCAGGGAGCGATGAGCAGCGAGCGGACCGGGATCACCACCTCGGCCTATCTCGTTTCCTTCGGGCTGGCTCCGCTGGTCAACATGCTGCTTCTCGAGCTCGGGCGCGGCGCCGGCAGGCTCAATCGGGTCTTCGACGCCCTCGGCCTTTCCGCCTGCGCCGCCCTGGCGCTCGTCCTCCTCATCGCGGGGCGGAGGCGCCGCACCACGGCCGCTTCGGCAGAGACGTAGAGATCGGGTACTGGCGCTCCGGGGTGCCCTACAGCCGAAAGACCTGGATAAGCTTGCGCTCGGCCTCGCCCTCGACTGTCGCCTCGACCTCGACGTAGGGCTCGAGGCCAGAGCCGTTTAGTTTCTCCTTCAAGAGCTCATCGAGCTGAAAGATGCCGGCCGAGTTTGTCATCTTCACGATGATGTGGATGGGCTTCGCCGCACCCCGGCTTATCTCCACCTTGTCGATCGCCGCGGCGGAGAGGGAGTGGATGTTCACCTGCCCCGCCTCGAAGGGGAGGCGGCTTCGCCCCTTGGCCATGTCGAGGGCGTCGGCGACGCGGACGATCCCGGCCTCGACCGTGAGGGGCCTGCCGCCGGAGCGGTGCGAAATGATCGCGTGGAGCGCCTCCGAGCGGATAATCGTCGCTTCGCGGGCCGGGTAGAGGCCGTCAAGCCATTCCCTTATCTTCTCCTGCGCGATGAAGAGGCTGAACTGCTCGTGGTCGAGGCGGTGAACGGACATCCCCAGGTCGTGGGTGAGGGCGGCGATCACCGTCACGATCTCGGCATCCTCCTGCGTCAGGCCGTGGTCCTTGACGATGTTCGGCTCGACCCCCGCCGCGGTGAGAAGGCGCAGGAGCTTCAGGGCGATGTTCGCGATGATGTGCACGTGCACCGGCCCGTGGTCGCTCATGCCGAGGCGGACGACCGCGTTGACGTTCGCGCACTCCCAGAGGGCATAGGCATCGACGTCGGCATTGATCCGATCGACGAGCTTCTGGAGCATCGGATTGTGCCGTGCGGGGAGGTTCAGCGGGATCATCACCCCGCGCGGCGGTTCCGGTACGGGCTGAAGAGCCTCTTCGCTCGGCAGCTCCAAATCGGGATGTAGATCGCGCTTTTCGGGAGTCATGCGGCTATTCTATCGGAATCGCGCGGGAATTGGAAATGGCTGCGCGGCGCGCAGGCTTCACAGCGTCCTCCGGTAGAGCCGGTTCGCGAGAAGGATGCAGCCCTGAAGCCCCGCGAGCCCGACGACGAGCATGAAGAGCTTGACCGCGTACCACGGGGGGCTGGCCATGGTCCAGCGGTAGGCAAAGGCGTCGAGGAACTGCAGGGGCGGGACGGCCGTGTAGGCGCCGAGGATGCGGAGGATCAGATCGGCGACCGGAAGGGCGATGGTCGCCAGGTAGCCGACCGCGAGGCGTCCCGACAGGGTCGTCGACCAGACCGCGAGGGCGGCGAGGAAGAGAGCGAAGGGCCGAGGGCGGCGAGAATCCCCCGCCAGAACAATGCCGGTCCCCAGACGAGATTCATCGCTTCGAGCCCCGCGAGGAGGATCGCCCAACATGCCGTCCACAGCGTGAGGCAGCGCACCTGAAGAATCGTGCGCCGCGGCAGCGTCGCGGAAAGCTCCACCATCCCTGCCTCGCTATCGACGAGAAGGAGCGGGGTGGTGATGAGGGCGATCGCGATCAGGATGAAGGATTCGCAGTCCTCAATGAAGTGCCTGCGCCATAGGGCGGCCGACTCGAGCACTCCATGGGTAAGCGCCACGAGGAGTAGCGCCACCGGCACCAGCACGAGGGTCAAGCTGAACGTGATGCGCGCCTCGTAGCGCGCCAGGGTCAGAAATCGCTGCATCATGACTCTCCAGAATTGTGCGACGATCGCGCTGCGGCTGCCTGCGGCCGTTCGATGAACGCGCCGGCTACTGATGCCCGGGTTGCGGTCGGATCGGCAATCCTTTCCGCCGCCGCGGCGCAGATCCCCTGTCACGCGAGGCCGCTCACCCTCGGGTAAGAGGTGGAGGAAGTCGAGGGCGGCCAAGACGTGCCGGGCCTCCGACTGCGCCGGAGTCGCCGGACGAGGGAAGAGCCCGACTGTTCGATGGATCTGCTCCGACCACCAGAGCGAGACGAGCTCGCCGAGGCAGCCCTCCGGAGCAGGCGTCGCGGTCACAGAACCGGTTACCGGGTCCCTCGGAAGCCGGTAGGGATGGAGATCGGAGGCGACGAGGATGTTTCCCACGAGCTCAGGCGACGCCGCGACGGGGGAGTAGGCAATCTCGAGCGTTCGTTCTTGGCCGGGAAGGATCGCTTCGAGGCTCCGCCATGCGGCTGCGTAGAGCTGCGCGGCCGAGAGGCTCTCCCCCGAGGGCTCCACCGCGCTCAAGTCTTCGGCAAAGGCGAGGGCGGTGACCGCGTACGGAGCAGCCATGAGCGCCGAGGGCCCGATCTTCCCGCCCCATCCCGGCGCCGTCGGAAGGACGCCCATATTTGTAATCGTCTTGGCATGTAGGGTCGCTCCCGAAAGGGCGAGGCGGAGGGCTCCCCCACGAATTCCGGAGATCGGCCGGCCGGCTCGATCGACGACGAGCGGAAGCCAGGTGCCCAGCCCGTTCAAGAAAAACCTTCCGTTCCCGGCCTCCATCGTGTCGTAGACCCGCCCGAGCGCGAAGGGAGGGTAGGGCAGGGTGGATGCCCGTGGGAGGAGAAAGCCCCGATAGGTGATCGCCAGCGTCCCCGCCGTCCGCTCCGGCATGGCGACCGACCAGAGGGAAGCCGCGGTGTGGGGGAGAACGCGCCGTCCGGCTCCGGCACGCCGTACCGGAAGGAGACGACCGCCTGAGCGCACACTCACGGGGTGAGCCCTGCGTTCAGCTCGAAGTCAATCCGGCGCCCGGCGAGGCGGCGGTAGATCGCCCGGCCCCGTACCGCGCCGCTATCCGGATTCACGGTGAGGGAGACCCCGACGGCGGCGCGCTCGGCGCGCGGCGGGCCATCCGGCGCGGCGGCGGTAGCAGGCGTCAGAGCGTCTGCCGGCAGCTTCGCGGCGAGAAGGCCAGGGGAGAGGGAGGAGGCGATCCCGTGGAGCACGAGCCCGCACACGATGACCGCTGCGGCGGTCGCGACGGTGCTCAAGCGGACCGCCAAGCGATGCCGAAGCGGGTACCGAAAGCCATGCCTCCCGCCGGAGGCGATTGCACCGGCGAGGAGACAGAGGCCGACTCCGATGTAGAGCAGCCGGTTCAGCCAGATCCATCCCGTGATCGAAGGTAGTAGCTCTCCCGCGGGAGCGGCCGGCTCCACCACGCGACCTCCGCATCGAGGTTCCGGCCGATCTGCCCGATCAGGAGGACCAGGGCAAAGGGGGTGACCGCGTAGGCGATCGCAAACATCTGGATCGCGCCGTCGCCCGCGGTCTGCGAACCGACCGTCGCGATGCTCGAGAAGAGGGTGAGCACGAGCAGCAGGAGGATCTCAACGCGCGTGAGCGGATCGCGCCATGCAGGACGCCAGGTGTCCAAACCTACGGCAAGGAGGTCGGCCGGTCGCCCCTTAGCGAGCTTCATCATGGGTGTGCTCTCCTCTCACGGTCCATAGGTAGCCGTCGAGCAGGTCGGAGGCTCTGCGTTCCCAGGAGGGTGGGCGCGCTCCGCCGTAGAGGACCGCATGCAAAGCTCCGCGCACGCGGCTGGTGTCGATCGCACGTCGCCCGGAAGCCTCTTCGCCTGGAGCCCAAAAGGTCTTCTGTGCCGCCGCCTCGCGAAGGGAGGCGATCGCCCCGGAGAGGCGCACCCGCCCCTGTTCGAGAAAGACCAGGTGTGCGCAATAGGACTCTACCTCGGGGAGGAGGTGAGTCGTGACCAGGTAAGAGGAGGGGCTGTGCGGGCTGCGCGAAAGCTCGTAGAGCTCTCGCCAGAAGGCGAGGCGCTCCCCGGCGTCCAGCCCCGCGGTGGGCTCATCGAGGAGCACCACGCTGACGTCCCGTATCCACAGGGAGGCGAGCGCAAGGCGGCGGCGCTGTCCGAAATGGAGCGACCGGCACGGCGCATCGGCCGCCTCGGAGAGGCGAAAGCGCTCAAGCGTCTCGTCGACGCGCTCGATCGAGCCCTGGTGATCCACGCGATCTTCCCAGAGGGCGATCCGACGGAGGAACTGGCGCGGCGTCAGGCGGGGATAGACCCCCGGAAACTGCGGGACATAACCGACCCGGCGCGCCGCCCCCCCGTCCAGGGGAGCCCCCTCCAGGAGAACCTCCCCCTCGTTTTTGGGAAGGAGCCCGCACAGGGTGCGAAGGAGGGTGCTCTTGCCGGCGCCGTTCGGACCGACGAGCGCGGTGAAGCCGGGATAGAGATCGAAGGAGCAGTCGCGCAGGAGCCATCGTCCTCCCGCGACACGGTGCCCCAGTCCTGCGACCGACAGTACCGCATCAGGATTCACGGGCCGCCTCAACCATCTCCGCGACAGTCGTCTCCGCGACGATGCTTCCCTCTTTAAGCACGATGGTCTTCGCGGGAAGTGCGAGCGCGTCCTGGAGGATCTGGGTCGTCATCACGACCTGGCAGGACTCGCTCAAGGAGTGGATCATCGTGAGGATGGTCGCCTGCTCGTCCGGATCGAGCCCTGCCGTGGGCTCGTCGACGAGGAGAAGCCTGCAGGGACGGATGAGCGCCGCCGCGAGGAGCGCCCGCCGCTTCATCCCGCCGGAGAAAACTTTCAGCCGCCGGTCCATCGCGTCGTCGAGGTGAAGCCTCTCCACGATTTCTCGGCTTATCGCTTTCGCCTCGGCCATCGATACGTGCGAGCCCGGTCAGGTATTCGCGAAGGGAGAGCTCACGCGGAAGGTCGTTTTCCTGGGAAACGTAGCCGATCCACTCCCGGACCGCGAGCGGATCCCGGCTCGGATCGACGCCGTCGACGGAAAGGCTCCCCTCCCCCGGAGAGAGGTACCCGTCGATTGCCTTGAGCAGGGTGCTCTTACCGGCGCCGCTGGGGCCAAGGACGACGACCGACTCGGCGGCCTCGAGCGAGATGCCCCGCAGAGCCCACGGCGCTCCCTCACCGTAGCGAAATGAAACGATTGATTATGAAATCATTCCACACCTTTTTTCGTACGGCGTCCCTGCCTTAAGGGCCGTCGATTGATTACCCCTGGGTCTGCTGCAGGGTCTACGCGAGATTCCGGAGACCAGCGGTGTCCTTCTTGACGACGCTGCCGGCCTTGAAGTTCCGGTAATATCGTTCGGCCGTAAGAAAGCTGACGATAATTCGCTGAGGAGACAGACGAGGGTGTTGGAGTGATGAGGTCTCGTCCGGGTGGTCCGTGCTGCTATCCCTCGTGTCGCCTTCGCCTCGATGCAGTCCCCTTAATGAACTCGAAGTATTGCCCACAGCGGCACCAGAATTGTGAGAATCCCAATTATCAACGTCACGGTGGAGGTGCGAAGTCTTCGCGCGAGGTCGAGGACGAGCCGAATTGCCAAGAACGAAACTATTGCGGCGACCACAAGCATGACCAGCGTCGGGACGAAACCGAATTGCGTGATCGCGTCTCTACCTCCGTGGCCGACAAGCACAGGAACTACCCCTGCACCTACTAGAGCCACCACGTCAAGCATGAACGAGAGGCGCAGCGACTCCTCTGCAGAGAAATCCATCCACAGCAGCGGTGTCATCGTCACGGCGCTGCGGCTGATTCCGGGTAAGGCTGCAAACCCTTGAAGTGCGCCGGTGATCGACGCGGCCTTGATGGTTATGGGCTTGTTGTTCTCGTTGCAGCTCCTCGCCCTTCGCGCGAGCCGCTCCTTTCCCCGGGCGACAAAAGAAGTCACTAACAGCAATACGCCGATTATCAGCATTGCGATCGAGCCGCTCATTACCGAAAAGGTGCGTTGCACCAAGAGATAGATCGGTATACCAACCACGCCCGTAGCGAGGGTACCCAGTATCACGAACCGCAACAACCTGGCATTCGGTTCCTGAGCAAAGGGGCGACGAAGGCACTTCAGTGCGCCCCACACTTCTTTGCGGAAATAAAAAAGGGCGGCGAAAAAGGAACCGAAGTTGGCGATCAGGCCCAAGGCATAGGCACTTTCCACCTTGACTCCTATAGCGGCAAAATACAGAGTGATCATGGTCTTACGGCTTACGGGTAGCCATTCCACCACCCCCTCAATCAGGCCGGCAATGATCGCGGGTATCATTGTTGAATGCACACGCTGTCCCTCCATAGACGACGAATATACCATCCCTACACGCCGGTTTCAGAAAGGTGATTCGAAGAATCGGAAAGGAATCTAGTTGGCGTGGATTCGCTGGTTGGGCTTTTGCAAGCCGCCGTCACTCTGTAAGTGAGTTTTCCATACCGCTTCATGTCGCCTTAAGACTGCCTGCCTACTCTTATCTTAAGATTTCGATCATGGAGGTTCACGATGAACATTCACGTAAGGATGCGGCGACTTGCCGCAACGATTCTCGGCCTTGCGATGCTCTCCGGCGGTGCGGTTTTCGCCGTGGCGCAAAGTCAGGTCGGAGGTGACCGCGGCGGGCCGAGCTACAAGAGCTCGATCCAGGTGGATCGCGAGTTTCGGGACCAATCGGAGGCCGCCTATCTGGCTTCAAAGGCAAAGCTCACCCTCGCTCAAGCGGTTCAATCCGTGGCAACAGTGCATCCTGCCGCGACCGTCTTGAGCGCCGGCCTAGAGAACGAGAACGGTTCCCTCGTCTTCGCGATCGACGTATCCGACACGACCAAGGGCACCTTGGAGGTGGTTGTCGACGCGGGAAACGGCAAGATCCTCGGCGAGAATATGGGCTCTTCCGAGCGCCAGGGCTTCCACGGCGAGGGACGCTCGGGGGAAGAGGCCAATCGGTCGGCGGAGGGCGAGCATTCCAACAATGCAGGGGATTGAAGAGCAAACCGACGCCTAAACAGACTGGGTGCGCTCGCGAAGGGCGCACCCTCGTAGAGCGTCGGAAACTTCATTCAAACTTCACCTTCGCTTCATTCCGGCTTCATCTTACGCGGGTAGCATCCAGAAAAAGGAAGCGACGAACCCAGGAGGAGCGCTCCATGAAAAGGATTGCTGTTGTTCTTGCCATCGTGGCCATGGCTGCGATGGTGGCTGCTTTGAGCGGCTGCGGCGGGAGTCACGCCTCGGCCTCACGGCCGGCTGTCGCAGGAGGAATGCCCAACCAGGAAGGCGTATCATCCCGTGGAAGGGCGGCAGGCGCCGCCACCGCGGCCGCAGGGAGGGGCGCCGCGGAGAAGCCGGTCGCCCGTCGGACAACGCCTTCGGGCGATATCCCCGACAGCCAGGTCTTCGTCACCTACGCCTCCTCCGTCGGCGGCTATCAACTTGACGTTCCCGAGGGTTGGGCCCGCCGGGTCGACGGGACCAACGTACGATTTACGTTCGATTTTGACGGCCTTTCCGTCAAGGTCACGCCGGCGCGCTCCTGTCCAACCGCATCTACAATCCTCGCCAATCAGGCGCAGGCCCTCGATGCAAGCGGCCGGGCGGTGACTGGCGCGCACGTCATCGACCTAACCATGTCGGGGGAGCCCGTCGTCCTCCTTCGCTACGAGTCGAACTCGGCGCCGAACTCGGTCACGAACAAAGAGGTTCGTCTGGAGAACGACGCCTACTTCTATTTTCACAACGGCAGACTCGCCGAGCTGCGGCTCTGGGCACCGGCCGGCTCCGATAACGTCGATCAATGGAGGCGCATTTCAAACAGCTTCACCTGGAGGGTGCCATGAGCATTCTCGAGGCGCATGACCTGTATCGCTTCTATCATGTCGAAGAGGAGGAGACCCTCGCGCTGCAAGGGGTCAACCTTCGGGTGGAGGCTGGCGAGATGGTGTCGGTTCAGGGACCCTCCGGAAGCGGCAAGTCGACGCTTCTCGCCTGTCTCGCGGGACTCGACGTTCCCGACGGCGGCTACGTGATCGTTTCAGGCATCCGCATTACGAGGAAATCGGAGGCGGAGCGGGCCGCGATTCGCGCGCGGGATATCGGCATCATGATGCAGTCGGGCAACCTGTTCGGCCATCTCACCGTGGAAGAGAACATCGCGCTGCAGCTCCACCTGTCGGGCAACCGGGAGCGGAAAACGCGGATTGACGAGCTGGCGGAACAACTCGGACTCGAAGGGGTGCGACGTGCCCGGCCGGTGCACATCTCCGGCGGCGAGGCGGCTCGAGCCGCGCTTGCGGTCGCGCTTGCCGCAGAGCCTAAGGTTCTCCTCGCGGATGAGCCGACCGGCGAGGTCGACGCGGAGACCGAGAGAAGGGTCATGGACGCTGTCGACGACTACCGAAGGCAGGGGTCGGCGGTCCTCATCGTGACGCACAGCGCCGCGGTTGCGCAGCGATCGGACCGCACGATTCACCTGGTCGATGGGAGGGTGGTGGCATGAAAGGCGAGCCGTTTGTATCCCTATCGGGCGCCGGTCGAACCTATCTCCAGCGACCAACCCCGGTCGCGGCGCTGAAGGCTGCTACATGTCGAATCCTTCCGGGAGACCGAATCGCCGTGATCGGTCCGTCCGGAAGCGGCAAGTCCACTCTCCTTCACCTGATGGGCGGGATCGACACACCCACCGAGGGGTCGGTCACCTGGCCGGCCCTCGGCGCCATCGAGCAGCTTCGGCCGGGCCATGTAGCATACGTCTTTCAGTCGCAGAGCCTCATCGAGGCGCTCACGGTCGTGGAGAACATCGGGATGCCCCTCCTCCTTTCCGGGGTAGGCGCCGCGGATGCGGAAGCGCGCTCGCGAGCGATGCTCGCAGGGCTTGGGCTTGAATCGATCGGCGAACGGCTACCCGAAGAGCTCTCCGGAGGACAGGCGCAGCGCGTCGCCGTCGCAAGGGCCCTTGTCATGCGACCGAGGCTCATTCTTGCGGACGAGCCGACCGGTCAGCTCGATCATCCCACCGCGCAGCGCCTCTTCGACGTGCTGCTCGGCTCCCTTTCCGGCCTCGACACGGCGTTGATTGTCGCCACCCACGACACGGCGATCGCCCGCCGAATGGCGAGGGTGTGGCGGATCACCCACGGGGAACTGGAGGTAGCATGATCGTTGTCAGGTGGATACGAGGGATCTTTGCCCAGCGTTTAGGGAGGCTCCTGGG
>DAHUYW010000061.1 GCA_027306915.1 Spirochaetales bacterium
TTGCCGTTGATCTACCTCAACGACCCCGGCAAATACACGCTCGCAATCGGTCTGGGCAACTTCATCGGAAGCTACTCTACGCAGTGGAACGTGCTGCTCGCGGCGGCGGTGATCGTGGTGATTCCGCCGGTGATCCTCTTCTTTGTCGGCCAGCGCTACTTCGTAGAGGGAGTGACGCTGACGGGAATCAAGGCGTAAGAGGCATATTGCATCCGTCGGGCGAGACGGGTCGGCGATGTGGGTCGGCATCTTTCCTGCCCTCAAGCGGACTCCGTTCGCCACCTGAAGTCGGATTTGTATCCATTTTGTACGGAATACTCTGCTTGTAGCTCGGTGGGGAGTGTCGGTAGGCTGTGCTCAGTACTCGTATTGTCAGTACTGGGCAGACAATCAACAAAAGATACAGGAGGATTGGCAAGCAGATGAATCACAAACGTTTTGTGCTCGTAGGGCTTATGCTCGCCCTCGCGAGCCTGCCGCTGTTCGCAGGTGGACAGAAGGAGAAGGCGGCGATGACCGGCGCGACAAGCGGCACCGTCACCGTCTGGCACTATTTCAGCGTGGCAAGCCAGGTACAGGAGCTCAAGGATCTGGCGGCCCTGTACAACAAGAACATGCCCAACGTCCACATCGACTATGTCTTCGTGCCTTACGACCAGCTTCCGAACAAGATAGTCGCTGCGGCTGCGGCCAGCACCGGGCCCGATGTCGTAGTCTACAACGGACCTGACGTGGGCCAGTTCGTCGACGCGAAGGCGATCGCCGACATGAGCCCCTACTGGAACTCCTTCGCGGACAAGGATCTCTTTGTCCCTGCGGTTATTCACTCGATTGACGGAAAGGTCTACGGGGTGCAGGGATACGTTAATCTCTTGGGTCTGTGGTACAACAAGGACATCCTCGACAAGCTCGGGCTTCAGCCCCCGACGACCATCGACGAGCTGACCGCGGACCTGGCGAAGATCACCGCAGCCGGATACAAGGGGATCACCCTCACGGGCAAACCGAACGACCAGGGCGAGTGGCAGGCCTACCCCTGGCTTTCAGCCTACGGCTGGTCCTACTCCAATCCAAGCTCCTCGTCGCTTGAGCAGGCATTCGGTCTGTTGACCTCGTGGGTGGACAAAGGCTACCTCTCGCGCATCGTCGTTACCTGGGGTCAGTCCGCGCCCTTCCAGGCCTTCACGGTCGGCGACGTTGCCTTCGCCGAGAACGGCAACTGGCAGCTGGGGACCGCTAAGGCTCATGCCAAGTTCAACTACGGTGTGGCTCCGATGCCCGCAGGCAGCCATGGAGCGAAAGTCTATCTTGGCGGCGAGGCGGAGTCGATCGGCGGTTTCTCGAAGAATCCGCAGCTCGCCTGGGACTACCTGAAGGGTAGCTACTTCAGCAAGGAGGGCCAGCTCATTGCCTTCCGCGACGTTGGGAGCATTCCCTCCCGCAAGGATGCTGCATCCGATCCTCAGGTGACGAGCGATGCGCTCCTTGCACCCTTTGCGCAAGAGGTGCAGAATGCCGGCGCGCTCTATCCGCCGGATGCGGGACCGGTGACCAAGGTTCAGAACGCGCAGCTCGTCGTGGGTCAGCAGTGGAGCGCGGTTATCGCGGGTCAGGAGACCCCGGCCGCAGGCGCCAAGAAGGCCGTTGCGGGCGTCGCCTCCGAGCTCGGCAAGTAACCCGGCTCTCGTAGCGATTGGAATTAACGTCGGCAGGCGGACCGTCGGCCCGCCTGCCCTCCTTTTCATGCCCGCAGGATAGAAGCCCGAGGAGGTTGGTCAGTTGAAGGTGTCGGAGTCGAGGGGTGTTGCGGCGTCAAGACCACGAGGCAATCGCCGTGCCGGCTACTGGCCCTTCGTAATCCCCGCAGCGGTCTTTCTCCTGCTTCTGGCCCTCTATCCCTTCGTTAGCCTCATCTGGATGACCCTGAGCGACGTGTCGGCGGTCAACATCGTCCGAGGGGGCTGGCCCTTCATAGGGCTCAAGAACTTCGAGACTCTCTTCCACATGTCGGATGCGATCCTTGCGCTCAAGAACACCCTGATCTTCGTGGCGGTCGTCGTGGGTATCGGCATGCTGGGCGGCCTGGGGGCGGCCACCCTGCTTCAGGCGAAGGGGCGGCTCTCCGCCGTTGGCCTCGGCCTCATGGTCTTTACCTGGGCAATGCCGCCCGTAGTGCTCGGGAGTCTCTGGAAGTTTCTCCTTCTCCCAAACGGCTTGATCAATGACGTCATCACCCAGCTCCACCTTGTCGCGAAGGGTCCGCTCTGGCTCGTACAGGGGAATCTGGTTCTCCTGACGGTTGCCCTGGTGAACTCATGGGCCGTGGTGCCGTTCAGCGCCCTCGTCTACCGGGCCGCCCTCGTCGACATTCCCCTCGAGCTCCTCGATGCAGCCTCGGTGGACGGCGCCTCGAAATTCCAGCGCTTCATGCGGATCAAGCTGCCCCTGCTCATGCCGATTACGCTCATCCTCACGGTTCTGACCGTGGTCTACGCTTTCAGGAGCTTTGATTTCATCTACGTCATGACCTATGGCGGGCCCGGGGTTGCGAGCACGACCCTTCCTTTCTTGAGCTATAGGCTTTCGTTCGTGCAGTACAAGTACGCCTTGGGGGCGACCGTAGCGGTATTTACGATTCTCATCGTGTTCGTGCTTGCCTTCGTCTACGTGCGGGCGACGAAGCGGACGGAGGGAACGTGAGGAAACCAAAGAGCCTCGAGGAAAAGAGAGCCACCCCGTGGGCGCTCGTGGGAGTGGCATTTCTCATTCTGCTGTATGGGATTCCGCTCGTTTGGCTCGTGGCAACCTCGTTCAAGGACAACCGGGAGGTCTTTGCGAATCCCGGCGGCGTGATCTTCACGCCCTCGTTCCAGGGTTACGAGGGAATCGTGCAGGGGGGAACCCTCGGCCAGGCCGCTCTCAACTCCGCAATCATCTCGATCGGGACCACGCTCCTTACCATCGGAATCGGAATCCCGACGGCCTATGGTCTCGACCGATCGAGAGGCACCCTTCTCACGGTCGGGCTCGGGGTCCTGGTGCTTCTGCAGATGATCCCTCAGACGGCGACCATCATCCCCCTCTACCGCGTCCTGGGCGCATGGCGACTCCTCGGCACGCTTCCGGGGGTAATTCTCGCGGATACCGCGCTCTTTCTCCCCTTCACCGTTCTCGTGCTTCGTCCCTTTGTGGGCGGCCTGCCGCGCGAGATCGAAGAAGCGGCCTCGATCGACGGAGCAAGCACCTGGACTACCTTCATCCGCATCATCGTGCCCCTCATGAGTAACGGGATCGCGACGGCCGCCTCCCTCGTTTTCATTCTCTCCTGGGGAGAGTTCCTGTACGCAATAAGCATCCTCACGAATCCGACGACCTATCCCATTAGCGCCCTCATTAGCCAGCAGATCTCGGCTTATGGGACGAGCTGGTCCGGGCTCATGGCCCTTGCAGTGGTCGGATCGCTTCCGATTCTCCTCGTGTTCGTCGTTGCTCAGAGGCGCCTGGCAAGCGGCCTCTCCCTCGGCGCGGTGAAGTAGCGTCAGCGCGGCTGCGGCGCCTCGCGCGGCCCCGATGCTTCATCGAAGCCAAAGGAGCCAAGAAGCCGCTCGGTCTCGACGCTGAAGATGTTGCCGCGGCGGAAACGTAAGGAAACGCTCTGCCCGCGGGCGAGGCTTGGGAGCTCGCCGAACGGAGCGCGCGCAAGGAGCTGGCCGCTCCGCTCGCCAAAGCGAAGATGAACATAAAGGCTCGCCCCCTCGGGCATCAGGGCGAGAATCGTGAGCCTTCCCATCTCCTCCCCGGGGTTTGGGATGATCTCAAGGTCCTCGGGACGTACGTGGACAATGACAATCCTCCCTGCGTAGGGAGCGCACTCCTCGGGCAGTGGAATGAAGCAATAGGGATCGGCCTGGGGAACCAGCACCAGACCGTAGGCCGCCCGGTGTACCTCGCCTTTCAGCAGGTTGGTCCTCGGATTGGCGGTGAACTCGGCCACGGCAACCGTCCTGGGAGAGGAGTAGATCTCCGAAGCCTCTCCGATCTGGAGCAGCCCGCCATCCTTCATAACGGCGATCCGATCGGCGAGGATCATCGCCTCGCTCTGATCGTGCGTAACGTAGAGCGAGGTCGCGCCGACGGTCTCATGCACCCGCCTCAGGTGAGTGCGAACCGAGGTCCGGAGGTCGGGGTCGAGGCTGGAGAGGGGCTCGTCAAAGAGCAGGACGCTTGGCCTCGCGGCAATGGTGCGCGCCAGGGCGACCCGCTGCTGCTGGCCGCCGCTCAGGGTCCTCGGGCGGCGGCTCTCGAATCCTGACAGCTCGACTATCTCCAAGGCCTCGGACGTGCGGCGGGAAACCTCCTGTCGGGATAGGCCCCGTACCTTGAGCCCAAAAGCCACATTCTGGAAGACCGTCATGTGGGGGTACAGGGCATAGTGCTGGAACACCATCCCGATATCGCGGTCGCGTGGGGGTAGGTCGATGCCCGCGGGGCCGGAGAAGACGTACCGATCCCCGATCCGGATCTTGCCCCCGCTCGGCCGCTCGAGCCCCGCGACACATCGCAGCATGGTGGTTTTCCCGCAGCCGGTAGGTCCAAGAATGACCAGAAACTCGCCGTCCGGGACATCGAGGGTAAGGTCCCTGACCGCGACCACCTCATTGAATCGTTTCTCGACCTTTTCGAATACCACGCCTGGCATCTTGATCCCACGCCTCGTCGGTCAGCCCCCGAAGAGCACACCATCCGGCATTTCATAATATACTGCTATCGTGGTCTCGATGACCCTCACGGCTGCAGAGGACCGATGACGAACCGCACTCTTCAGTTTACACTCGGAGAATGATCGGGATACGACGAGCCGTGCGGAGCGACCTGCCGGCAATCGTCGCAATCTATAATCAGGCGGTCGTCAGCACGGTCGCGACCTTCGATATCGAGCCGAAAACGGTCGAAGCGCGCGAGCCCTGGTTCGCCGACCACGACGAGCGCTTCTCCATCTTCGTGACTGAGCGCGTTGGTCGGCTTGCCGGATGGAGCGCCCTCTCACGGTGGTCGGAGAGGCCCGCCTACGCGGACACCTGCGAGATATCGCTCTACGTGGACGAAGGTCAAAGGCGGCAGGGAATCGGCAGGGAGCTTATGCAGACGGCGATAGAGCATGCGGAGAGGGTCGGGTTTCATACGATACTCTCCCGGGTTGCCTCGGAGAACGCCGCGAGCATTCGTCTCCACGACAGTTTCGGATTCCTCCTCGTCGGAACGATGCGCGAGGTCGGCTTCAAGTTCGGCCGATATCTCGACGTGGACGTCTTCCAGCTCATGCTGCCCAACGGGGCGCATTCGGTGTGATGCGCCTTTTCGCGATAAGATTGCGGCAGAAAAGGAGTGAGCACATGAAAGACCGACCCAAAGAGAACCAGCTGGGCGGCTACATTGCGGGAGTCATTTTCGACGGCGGACTGCTCTACGTCATGAACAGTCTCCCTGCATGGAAGGTCCCCTTCCTTCTCGGCAGCTACGGAGAGATCCTCTGGGCCGTCAACCTCTCGCTCACGATCCAGCTAGGGCTCAACCTCGCCCTCATCTTCTATCACCCGCTGTACTTCCATTACCTGGGTCAGGCGATCATGAGCGCAGCGAGCGTCCTGGCCCTCATCGTCATCGCGCAGATCTTTCCGATCGACCTTTCCTCCGTGCCGGGCATCGGAGCCCTTCCGTGGCTCAACCTGGCAGTCCGGGTAGCGCTCATAGCCGCCGCCTTCGGGAGCGCCATAGGGACGATCGTGAATGTCGTGCGATTTTTCGCTCGAGTGTTCAAGGGCGAAATGGAGGGGTGATCGGCCGGGCTATCAGCCCGCAACCTCCCGTGTCAGCAGCTCGACGTAGGACCTCCTCGTGCGCAAGTCTCTGAAGTCGATCCCGTCGAATCCTTGGAAGAGGGTCGGCATGAGGGCGGGAAGCAGGGCGGCCGAAAAGAGCCGAACCAGGCGGAGCTCAAGCTCCCGGCTGGCCGCGAGTCCCTGCTCTCGTTCGAGATCGGCCCGAATCCTGGCAAGAATCGAGGCAAGCAGTGCGCCGAACTCGCTTTCGGAGCTTCCCTCAAAGAGAGGCTCGTAGAGGTGCGCCCGCGTGACCCGCGGATACTGGATGGCGCCCTCGATAAGGTAGTCGAGAAGATCGCGGAGCCGCTGCGCAAGCGGCCGGGAGTCGTCGGCCGCGATCTCGGTAAGGTCGCCCGCGAGGTGGGTCAGCGTGGTCGCCATCGCCCTCTTGATGAGCTTGTCCTTCGAGCGGAAGTAGTAGTTGATCGCTGCGCTGTTGACCCCTGCCTCCTTCGCGATGCTCCGGATCGTGACGTTCTGAATGCCCTGCCGCTCGATGCAGGTGATGGCCGCATTGACTATCTTGCCTTCCACTTCGCTTTCTTCGTCGCTCACCTGCGTCCTCGTTATCACGATTTCAAATGGATGATTGAATCACCGGCCTCATCCTACCCCCTCCCGGGAGGGAGCGCAAGCTGAAGCCGCGGGATCGGTCTCAGGGCGGCGGCGCCCGCGGGTCGCTTCCGGACATGTCGGTACATCCTTCCCACCGGATGAAGCCGGAAGCCCCCAACCCAGGTAATATCGATAATCCAACCTCCCTTCGTGAGGAGCGAGAAGTGAGCGCGAGCGGCCGATCCCCGATTTTCTTTCTCGCAATCGTGCTGTGCCTGACAGAGCTTGCCCCCGCGGGCGCCGACGGCGGGGGCAAGGCTCCTCCTGGCTCGGAGCGCCGGTCCTGGGCGATCCTCTGGAACCCGGCGCCCACCGTGGTCGCGCTCATCGAGGGGTCGGCCGAGGTCGCAGTCGAAGCCCAAACCGTCGTAGCGGAAGCGTTAGTCCTGGAAACGCTGCTGGACGTGGCGGCTCGTCGAGACCTGCCGCCTGCGGTGGGGGTCAGCCTCGGCGCGGGCTACAGCCTCGCGGCCACGGGTCTCTCGGGTCCAATCGTCGGTCTCTACCCGGGCTATCTCTTCTTCCTTTCCCGCGATCTCCCCGGCGCCTTCGCCCTCTCGACTCGGGTGCAGCAGCAGTGGCTGTCGGCGATTGGGCTCATGCTCAGCGCGGGGATCGGCGTCTCCTACCTCTTCCAGCCGCTCGATCTCTTCAAGTGGGACCTCTCGCTCGGGATAGGCTTCGCATTCAAGCCGGCACGATAGGCCGGCTTTGACGGCACTTCAGGACCGCTTTGCGCGCTCCGCATCGGGGCCGCTCTTCCCCCAGCCCCTCCGATAGGCTCCAGTCGCACGAGAGGGGCATTCTTCGCCATGATAACTGCGCGCGCCGTCTCAATCGACTATCGGCGCGTGCCCGCGAGGCTGGGGTGACGGTGACCTTGGAGAAGTGGCAGGGGCTGTGGCATGTCTGGCAGGTGGCCGCTCCGTGGGTTCCGGAGGCAACACAGGCAATCAGGAAGATAGGTGCCTTTGTCCGCGCTCGGCTCCCCTACCCGAATTCCGCGACGTATTGACGCTCACCGCGCTTGCAGGCTATAAGTTTCCGACCTGGGTGTTCTTTTCTCATGAAAAGGTATGATGAGCTCGAAGATTCCTTTCTCGGCGGGGAGAAGCCTTCCGCAGAAAAGCTGATTGCTCGTGAGCTGCGCAGGCAGCGGCGCTCGCTTTCGGCGGAACGCCTGGCGGCACTTTTCTCGCTCGGGACAACAACCTCGCCGACTTCCCGCGCTCCAGGCGCGCGGCGCCCCCCCCAGCGCCGACCCCATCCGGCCCCGGAAAAGCTGAAACGCCCCCACTTTTGGCGCGACCTCACCCCCGCCCGTCCGGCGACTCCCCCCTTCGACGCATGGGTTCGCTCGGCGAAGTGGTGGACGCCCGTCGACGTTCGCGCGAGCCGACCGAGTGCCTTGCCGGGCGGGGACTCCTCTGTTCGTCCCCGGGCCGCATCCCGCGGCCGGCTGCTGGACGTGTTTCCGGGCGCGATCACCTGGGCGGTCCTGCTTTGTACCTTCTTGGGAGCCTTTTGGGCTCCTATTGTTACCATCACGCTTACCATAGCCCTCCAGCTCTATTGGGGCGTCCGCGGGCTGGGAATTGCCGTCTTCGGGCTCATCGGCGTGCGGCGCATCCTTATCGATCGCAAGGTCGACTGGCTCAAGCGATACAGGGGCGAGGCATCGCGCCGCCGTGACGTGCTCGATTGGCAGGATGTGCGCCACATCGTCATTGTTCCCAATTTCAAGGAGCCGATTCACGTCCTGCGCAACACGATCGAGGCCCTTGCCTCGCAACGCCAGGTAGAGCGCCAGATCCTGGTTGTGCTCGCGATGGAGGCGAAGGAGGAAGGGGCGGCGGAGAAGGCGAAGCAGCTGCAGCATGAGTTCGACTCGCGCCTTGGCGGGATCTTCTATACCCTCCATCCTTCGGACATTCCCGGGGAGGTTCCTGGCAAGTCCGCAAACGAGGCCTGGGCTGAAAAGTGGGCCCACGAGTACTTTGTCCAGCGAATGGGCTACGACATCTCGGCGCTCACCGTAACGAGCTGCGATGCCGACTCGGTTTTCCATCCAAGCTACTTTGCGTGTCTCACCTACGAGTTCGCCGCGAATCCAAACCGCTATGTCCGCCTGTGGCAGGCTCCGCTCTTTTTTCACAACAACGCGTGGGACATACCGGCATTCATCCGCCTGGTTACGCTCTTCATGAGCATGAACCAGCTGGCCCAGCTTGCCACCGGCGGCCGGCGTACCTTTCCGATCTCGACCTACAGCGCCAGCCTCGCTCTCGTCCATGGCGTCGGAGGCTGGGATACCGACATCATTCCCGAAGACTGGCACATGTTCTTGAAGTGTTTTTTCGCGCGCCGCGGCGAGGTGCGCGTAGAGCCGATCTTCCTGCCGGTCTCCGCCGACGCTCCTCAGGCAGACTCGGCGGTCAAGACCGTCGCCAGCCGCTACCAGCAGGCCCTCCGCCACGCGTGGGGTATCACCGACTTCAGGTACGCCGTGAGCCAGTCGCAGCTCCATCCGGAGATCCCCTGGCAATTGAAGGTGCCGAAGATTGCCGCCGTCCTGCGGGAGCACCTGATCCTCTCCGTGAGCTGGATCGTGCTGGTGGTGGGGTTCACGCTGCCGCATCTGGCGAATCCGACCTTCTTCACGACCGACGTAGGCGCATTCTGCGCCCGCCTCTACCGGGACCTGATAATCGGGGCGACCGCGATCTCTCCCATCTTTCCTGTAATGGACTACCTCTTGAGCGGACCGCCGGCGAATCGGGCACGGTGGCTGCAGATACCTCAGGCCATCCTTGAGTGGAACCTTATGCCGCTCATCACCATCGTCTTCGTTGCGTTGCCTTCGGTCCATGCCCAGACAAAGCTTATGTTCGGCAAGCCGCTCGCCTACAAGGTGACTCAAAAGCGGCCGACTGAAGCTTCGGTGAAAGCGAGAAGGGAAAATCGCCCGATCCGCCGGGCGCAGCTTTAAGGTATGGGATGGAGGATAGGGGATTCGAACCCCTGACCTATAGATTGCGAACCTATCGCTCTACCAACTGAGCTAATCCCCCGGCTGATCAGCTGCTTATATACAATGACCGCGGCGCCTCTGTCAACGGAGGGCTCCGACTCCCGCGAGCTTTCCGTTCCTATTTGAAGCTCAAGAGCTCGACATCGAACACCAGGTAGCTGTCAGGCGGAATTCTCCCGGGGATGCCGTTGTCCCCGTACGCAAGCTGCGGCGGCACAATGACCAGCCGCTTCTCGCCCTTCCGCATGGTGAGCAGCATCTCGTTCAGCCCGCGAATGGTCTCGCCGATCTGAAAGGTGAGCGGCTTTCCCTCCTTGGCGGTGCTTGCGAACTCCTTTCCGTCGAGAAACTCGCCGATGTAGCTTATCGTTACCTCTGAGCCCTGGCGGGGGGTCACCGTGCCTACTCCGCGGCGCTCGACGATGTAGCGCACCCCGTCCGGAGTCTCGATCGCCTTGGGCCACTTTGCCTTGATGAGGGCAAGGTCCGCCGCCTCCCTTGCGTCCGCCGCCTCGCGGTCGCGGTCAAGCGCAATCGAGCGCAGACGGTCGAAGGAGGCCTGGTCGACCGTGAAGGCTTTCGCCTCGCTGCCAACCCGGATGATTTTGACCTGTTTGATGAGGTCACCCTGCACGATGGACCGCACGACATCCATTCCCCGCACGACATGGCCAAAGATCGTGTAGTGCCCGTCAAGCCACGGTGCAGGCTCAAGGGTGATGTAGAACTGGCTTCCGTTGGTGTTGGGTCCTCTGTTTGCCATAGCCACGACCCCGGGGGCGTCGTGGCGAAGCGTGGGAACGATCTCGTCGGGGAAGGTGTAGCCCGGTCCGCCGCTTCCGGTTCCGGTGGGATCTCCGGACTGGATGATGAAGCCTTTCACCACGCGATGGAAGGAGAGTCCATCGTAGAAGGGTTTGTTGCCGCCGGCAGAAGCGATCTTCCCCTCGGCAAGGCCAACGAAGTTCGTCACGGCAAGCGGGACGAGCCTGTAGTCGAGCGAGATGGTGATAGAGCCCTTCGTAGTGTCAAGCTCGGCGTAGAGACCATCCGGCAAGCGAGGCCCGAAGCACGAAACAACCGACGCTACGGCCGCGGCACCAAGCAGAAGCTTCGCTGCGGCAACAAACGCGCTCCTGATGCTCATCATCGCCCCTCTCCCCGACTCGACCGGCTGTCGATCACTACGGCTTGATCACCCGCGCCATGATGATGCCTTCGATCTTCATCACTTCGTTGGGGAACTCCTTGGGAACGTCGCCCTCGAGATTGATGATGTTGTAGGCAAAATCGCCCCTGTGGCGGTTGAGCATCTCGGAGATATTGATCTTCTGGCTCGCGAGAAGGGTCGTGATCTGACCGACCATGTTCGGGATGTTACGGTTGGCGATCAAGACGCGGGTGTGTCCGTTCGTTGGCATCTCGCAGTCGGGGAAATTGACCGAGTTCTTGATGTTCCCGCATTCAAGGAAGTCCTTGAGCTGCCGCGCCGCCATGATCGCACAGTTGTCCTCGGCTTCGGGCGTGGACGCGCCGAGGTGGGGGAACGCTATCACCCTGTCGCTATGGAGCAGCGCCTCCTCCGGAAAATCCGTGGCGTAGTACTCTACGATCCCATCCTCTATCGCCTTCAGGACGTCGGGCGTGGAGACGAGCTCCGCGCGGGCGAAATTGAGCAGACGCACTCCGCGCTTCATCTTCGAAAAGCGCTGCTTGTTCAAGAGGCTCGCAGTCGTCTCTGTCAGCGGGACGTGGATGGTGATGTAGTCCGATGATGAGACCAGGGTGTCGATATCGGGGGCTCGTTTGACGGACCGCGACAGACCCCAGGCGGACTCGACCGAAATGTAGGGATCGTATCCCATCACCTCCATGCCGAGCGCCGCCGCGTCGTTCGCAACAAGCACGCCGACTGCGCCCAAACCGATCACTCCCAACCTCTTGCCCTTTATCTCCGGGCCGACAAAATTGGCCTTATCCTTCTCGACGAGGGCCGGGACCTCCTCGCCGCGCCCTGATAGGCTCTTGACCCAGTTGATGCTGGCAACGATCTTGCGGGAGGTAACGAGAAGCGCGATGATCACGAGCTCCTTGACGCTGTTCGCATTCGCGCCGGGTGTGTTGAACACGGGGATTCCGCGGGAGGTGCACTTCTCGATAGGGATGTTGTTGACGCCTGCCCCGGCCCGCGCGATTGCCTTCAAGGAAGGAGGCAGCTCCATGTCGTGCATCTTGGCGCTCCGAACGAGGATACCGTCCGGCATATCGACCTTCGACGCTACCCGGAAATGCTCTTTGTCGAGGATCTCGAGTCCCTTTGCGGAAATGTTGTTCAGTGTCTGAATCGTATACATGTTAGTTCTCCTTCGGAGGAAGCAGGTGGATGTGGAGCTCTTCGAGCTGCCGCGTATCGACCTCGGACGGCGAGCCGTCCATAGGAGAGATCCCGAGGGTGTTCTTGGGAAAGGCGATTACCTCGCGGATGGTAGACTCTCCGAGCATGATCGTGAGGAGGCGATCGAGCCCCGGGGCGATCCCGCCGTGAGGGGGCGGACCGTACCGAAAGGCCTCAAGCAGAAAGCCGAAGCGGCGCTCCGCCTCCGCCTCCGTGAATCCGACGATGTTGAAGATCCGCTTCTGAAGCCCCGGCTCGTAGATTCGAAGCGACCCCGAGGCGAGCTCCATTCCGTTGCACACGAGATCGTAGAGATCTCCCTTGACCGAGCCGGGGTCGCTCTCGAGGGTGTCGAGGTAGCGCTCCTGCGGCATCGTGAACATGTGGTGGGCAGGATCCCACTTTT
>DAHUYW010000062.1 GCA_027306915.1 Spirochaetales bacterium
TTCCTCCCACCCCTCTGTACCACGGAAATTCCCGCTTGTCGATCCGCCTCGCCCCGACTTTGTCAGCAGCCTGTTAGGTTCGCCTGCGACATTCCGATGAGGTACTCGATGTCGCGGTCCGACTCCGACACGTGGGAGCATGATGCGACGAGGAGGACCATGGTCGAGCAGATGGCTGCAAGCATGACGCCGGCCCGAATCTTCCGATTCATCTATCGCCTACCCCTTTTCGATAGTCAACCGGAGCCAGACCAAGCACGCGCTTGAAAGCACGTGAAAAATAGTGCTGGCTCGCGAAGCCCACCGACTCGGCAACCTCGTAGATTTTCACCGAGGGATCGAGCATGAGTTGCGCGGCTTTCGTCGCGCGGAGTCTCGTCAGATAGTCGACGAACGAGAGACCCGTCTGCTGCTTGAGCACCCTGCTGAGATAGCCGGGGGACAGCTTCATCGCTCCGGCGGTTTCCTCGAGCGTCAGGCTGTGGCGGCCGTAGTTCTCCTCCAGAAAGGAGTTGACCTTCAAGACGATGGAGGAGGTGGCGCCCTGGTCGGAGAGCTCGGCGACGAGCAGGTCGTACGTCTCCGGAAGCGCCGCCATTCCCCCGCTTACCGCGGCCTGCGCGGCGATGATCTCGGCAATCTTCGAATCGGACGCCTTGGAGCGGATGCGCGGCAGGGCATCGACCCACGCCTCTCCGCCCGAGGCGGAGGTGAGTGCCACGATGTCGTCGTAGTCGTCCTGAAACACGTAGGTCGGATTGAACTCCTGAAGGGTGTCGATGAGGATATTGCGAATGACCAGCGAGGCAAGGTGCCGGTCGTGCTGCCGCGCGGCCGCTGTCCCGACTCCCCGCTCCATGATACGAACTACGACCATCCCGGGTGATAGACCGAAATCGATGCCCAGGAAGTCGAGCTGGTCGTCGATCTCCGACTGGGAGAGCCTTCCGGTTACCCATTTCTGGAGGAACTCCTCCCGAATGGCCGGGAGGTTGCGCTCAAGTTGATCACGCGCCCAAGCTACGTACCGGTTCTGCTTCCGCAGCGCCTCGAGCTCGAGCCGCGCGCGCTTCAGGACATCGATGAGCTGATCCTTGGAGATCGGCTTCAGGATGAAATCGAAGACCCGGAGCTGGAGGGCGCGCTTTGCATATTCGAACTCGTCGTGACCCGTGATGACGACGATGACGCAGTCGCGCGTGAGGGAGTTGATTTGCTCGATGAGCTGCAGACCGTCGAGAAACGGCATCCGAATGTCGACGAGGAGGATGTCGGGCCTCGCCTCTTTTACCGCCCCCAGGGCCGACTGGCCGTCCTCCGCCTCGGCCACGACGATCATGTCGCTCTCCGACTGCTCGATGGTCGAGCGAAGCCCGCGCCGAACCTTCGGCTCGTCGTCGGCTATGAGGACCTTCCACATTCCTAGGTCTCCCTCTCGACCAGCGGATGCATCACCTCCACAGTGGTGCCGAAGCCGGACTTGCTGTAGATGCGCACTCCGTACTCGGGACCGAAGGTGAGGCGGATTCGCTCGTTGACGTTGAGCAGCGCGAACCCCGCGTTGGCGGGCTTGTTGGCCGCCGAGTTCTCGAGAACGGTGCGCAGGTGCAGGAGCTCCTCATCACTCATGCCGATCCCGTCGTCGGTGACCCGGAGCACGAGATGATCATCCCGCTTCTCCCCTTCGACCTCAATTGCGCCGTGCCCGCGCCGCTCCTTTATCCCATGGTAAATCGCGTTCTCTACCAGGGGCTGGAGACTGAGCTTCAACACAAGGAAGTCGAGCACTGCATCGTCGACGGCGATCTTGAAGTCGAACTTGTCTTCGTAGCGCGCCTTCTGAATCGTGAGATAGCTGCGGACGTGATCGATCTCGTCGCGAACCGGGATAAGCTCTCTGCCCTGGCTCAAGCCGATCCGAAACAGCTTCGTGAGGGCTCCGACAAGCTCGACGATATCGTAGGCCTCCCGCTCTTGCGCCATCCACTGGATGGTATCGAGCGTGTTGTAGAGGAAATGCGGTTTGATCTGCTGCTGGAGGATTTTGACCTCCGCTTCGCGCTTGCTCTGCTGCTCGTGGTAGACGAGATCGATGAGCTTCTGAAGCTCGGCGACCATCGTGTTGAAGCCGTTGCCGAGCTGGATGATCTCGTCGTTGCCCTTGTCGCGAAACCTCGGCGAGAGGTTGCCCGCCTCGACCTGCTTCATGAGGAGGCGCAGCTTGACGACCGGGCGGGCGATCGACGAGGCAAAGAAGACGGATGCCATGAATGCGAGCACGACCGTGAGCGCGGCGATTATTATCGAGTAGTAGCGGCTGTTGATAACGGGCTTCAGCACCTCGTTGAGGGAGAAGACCCCTACGGTTTTCCATCCGGTATAGGGAGACTCCTCCCACATCAGCTGGTAGCTGCTCCCCTTGATACGCCGAACGGCGCTGTGCTTCTGCGAATTGAGCCATTCGTTGCGTACGCGATAGACGATCTTGTTCACCGGCGCGTACACGATGTTACCGATCCGGTCGATGAGAAAGATGAACCCGCTTTCGCCCAAGGCGGTGTCCGCGAAGATGTCCTCGACGACGTGGAGCTTCATGTCGATGAGGATCACCCCCTTGATGCGGCCAGTGGCCTCATCGGTAACGGCCTTTACCACCGATACCACGTCGTCCGAGGAGTCCTCCCTACCGTCGCGAAGATTCCGCCCGATGGGGCGGGGAAGAGCTGGATCACACCGGGAGTGGCGATCGCCTCCTGGTACCAGCGATCGTTTGCAATGGCGTCGCGGGTGATGCGCTCGAAATCGTTGCTCAACAGGTGGTCGGCATCGTTGACCACGAGGATTCCGGCAATCTCCGGGTGGGCGCGCGTGTAGGTGCGAAGCAGGCTGTGCGCCTCGGCGTAGGAGGCTCCGGCTGAAAGGGGCGAATGCGAGGTATCGAGAAAGGCCTGGATCTCCGGACTCTGCGTCAGGTAGTAGGTGATGTTTTCCATATCATGGATGTAGAACTCGAAGTTGCGCGTCACCTGCCGGATCATCTGGATCATGTGGGAGGTCGTCTCGCGCTCGATCGTGCGGGAGTAGATCACGGGCCCGAGCACTCCGAGCGTAAGCAGCGGAAGCAGGATGATCGCGAGAAAATAGGAGAGGAGCTTGCTTCGGATGCTCTTCGGCGAGAGCATCAGTCGACCTCGGAGCTTCAAGGCTGCCGGATCTCCTTTAGTGCGTCTCAGTGTTGGGCGTCGCTCAGCCTTCTATAGGCTTCGGTTCCCTTCAATCTCGGGTTGTCCTGCGCGTAGTCGAAGGCGGTCAAGCCCGCCTTGTTGCGGGCCTTCCCGCCGGCTCCCGCATTCAGCAGGGTGGTTATCACCTCAGGATTCTGATTGTGGCCGGCTGCCCACATGAGCGCGGTCCGCCCGTCCTGGGCCGCAGCATTGGGATCGGCCCCCGCGGCAAGGAGCACGGTGAGCACCTCCGGGTTCTGGTTGGATTCTGCGGCGTACATGAGGCTCGTCGCCCCCTCGTCGTCGCACGCGGAGATGTTGGCTCCGCCTTTCAGGAGAGTCTCGATAACCGTGGGAGTCTGGTTAAACTCACTTGCATACATCAGGGCGGTCGAGCCGAAGGCGTCGCGCGCAGTGGGCGAAGCGCCGGACTCGAGCAGCGCCGCGGCGACGGCGGGGTTCGGGTTGAATCCGGCTGCGCGCATGAGAGCGGTCTCGTTTCCCGCCGAGGTCAGGGCGTTCGGATCCGCCCCCGCCTTTACCAGCACCGCGACCACAGCAGGGTTCGAGTTCGACTCGGCCGCGTACATCAGCGGGGTGACCCCGTATCCGTCCCGGATGCTCACATCGGTGCCCTCGTCAATCGCGCGCTGCAGCTGTTGCGGCGGCGCGGTTTTCACGAGCTCGAAGAAGCTCGCCGCCTGCGCATCCGCCCGCGCCGCCGAGAGAACGAGAAGAAACGCGAAGGCGCCGTGGACCGCCGCGACCTTGCCCATCCCGCACTCCTCCTTCTGGCACCATCGCCAAGTATACTCGATGCCTGGCGATCCTGCACCATGGATCGCGAGCCGCGCTCCCCTTGCGCATCTGGACCCAGCTCGGTATATTTTCTGAGAAAAATGATACTAGAACGTACAACCGGCGCAGGCCTTGCCGGACAGCTTGAAAGGCTCAACTTCGACATCGTTATCATTGGAAGCGGCCTCGCCGGGATGCGCGCGGCGCTGCAGGCGGCGAGAATATCCGACGGGAAGCTCAAGATTGCCCTCATTTCGAAGCTTCACGCCATGCGCAGCCACTCGGTCTCGGCCGAGGGCGGCATCTCCGGCGTCCTCTATCCGGGTGAGGGCGGCGACACCGAGGAGCTCCACGCCTTCGACACCGTGAAGGGCGGCGACTACCTCGGCGATCAGCCCGCAATCGAGACCCTGGTCGCCGAGGCCCCGAAGGAGATCCGCTTCTTCGAGCACCTCGGCGTCCCATGGAATCGCGATGAGAGCGGGCGCATCGTGCTCCGGGCCTTCGGCGGCATGACCGTTCCGCGTACCGTCTTCGCTGCGGACAAGACCGGTTTCTTCATGCTGAGCACCCTCTACGACAATCTCATACGGTTCGACAACGTCACGATCTTCCACGAGCACTACACCACCGATCTCCTGCTCAAGAACCGAGAGTTCATGGGGGTGGTTGCGCTCGACCTCGCGACCGGCCAGCCGAAACATTTTGCCGCGCCCTCCGGCATCATCGCTACGGGGGGCTTCGCGCGGATGTACGGCTTCACCACAACCGCCTACTCGAGCACGGGCGACGGGATCGCCCTCGCTTTCAAGGCAGGTCTCCCGATCAAGGACATGGAGTTCGTCCAGTTCCATCCGACCGGAATGATCCCGACCGGCGTCCTCATCACGGAGGCTGCGCGGGGCGAGGGAGGCTACCTCCTCAACTCCGAGAATAGGCGCTTCCTGGACCAGTACGCAAAGAGCAAGATGGAGCTCGCGCCGCGCGACATCATCTCCCGGGCGATGATCACCGAGATGAACGCCGGCCGGGGACTCGTGCACCAGGTGTCCGGGATGAGCCACATGCTCCTCGACCTCCGTCACCTCGGCGAGGAGAAGATCGACGAGCGCTTGCCCATGATCAAGGAGCTTGCGATAAAGCGCCTTGCCATCAATCCCGCCTACGAGCCGATCCCCGTGCGCCCCACGGCCCACTACACCATGGGCGGCATCCACGTCGGCCTCGGGGGCGAGGTGATGAGCGCCGACGGGTCGACCCCAATTGGGGGGCTCTGGGCGGCGGGCGAGTGCGGCTGCGTGAGCGTTCACGGGGCGAACCGCCTCGGCAGCAACTCCTTGAGCCACTGCGTGATCTGGGGTCGCATGACCGGCGAGGCGGCGGCGGCCCGAGCGCAAGGGCTGAAGAGCCGCCCCGATGCGGCGGACACGCGGGAGCAGGTCGACGCGGCCCTCGGCGGGCTCCAGGAGCTCCTGGACCGGAAGGGGGGGGAGGATCCCTACCAGCTGCGCAAGGAGCTCTGGGAGACGATGGATGCCAACGTTCACGTCTACCGCGAGACGAAGAAGCTTGAGACGGCGCAAGGCAAGCTGGCGGAGCTTCGCGAGCGCTTTGCAAAGGCTAGCGTTCGCGATCGAAGCGACGTTTACAACACCAACCTCCGCGACACCCTGGAGATTGGGAACATGATCGAGCTGGCGCAGTCGGTGGTAGCCGGCGCCCTCGGCCGTAAGGAGAGCCGCGGCGGCCACGCCATGGTCGAGTACCCCAAGCGCGACGACGCCGCATTTCTGAAGCACACCCTGATTCACCGAACCGAGGGGCTGCCGAAGATCTCCTACCGCGAGGTCGCCATCACCAAATGGCAGCCGATGGAGAGAACCTACTGATGGCAATCCCGAAGAAAACCAAGGACCTTCGCGGCCGGCAGACGCGCATCGGCCGCCTCGTGCACTTCTACCTCGAGGCCTACGTCCACGTCCTCACCTATCGGATTATGGTTCCGCTCGTCATCCTGTACGGTCTAGCGGTCTTCGCCTATCTCCTCTTTCCGGGTCTGGGACTCCCGTTGAAGGTCTTCACCCTCGTCATGTGGGTCCTTTGGACCCCGCAGTTTTTCGAGATAGCGAAGGGGCTCTCGCTTTCCGGGTCGCGGGGGATCGCCTTCGGTCACCTTAATGAAGAGTTCGCGCACCTGTACCGAAAGCGCTATCCGCATCCCATGGGTCTCTACCTGGCCTTCCCCTACATCGTCCTTGCCCTCTGGGTGGCAGGGTTTATCGTCGTGCTCGTGAGGTGGTCGCCATGAAAGCCTCGTTCTTCATGTTCTTCTACTACTTAGGACTGATCGGAGTTCCCGTTCTTCTGCTCCTCGTTGCGCTCTTCGCGCTCGTCCCGGTCAGCGCGACCGTGACCACCATCCTCCTCGTCCTCATCGGCGCGGGCTCGCTCGCCTACGGCATCGTTGGGGTTCGAGAGTGCTACTTCCATGGAGGCACCAAAAGTGCGGCAACTGTCGGCAATCGAAACCAAAACCATTGAGCTCAAGGTAAAGCGGTTTGACACAGAAGCTCAGGACTTCAAGGAAACCGCCTATCAGATCGAGGCGGATCGCTTCACGACCGTTCTCGACGCTCTGATCGGAGTGAAAGAGCGCCTGGATCCCACCCTTTCGCTGCGCTACAGCTGCAACATGGGCATCTGCGGCTCCTGCGGCATGGTCATCAACGGCATGCCCCGCCTCGCATGCGAGACCAACATCTTCTCCCTCAAGACCGATCACATAACGATCGGGCCGATGGAAGCCCATCCCCTCCTCCGCGACCTCGTGACGGACTTCGATGATTTCTTCGCCAAGCACAAGAGCGTGACCCCGTGGCTGGTGCGCACCGACGAGGACGAAAAGTTTCGCGCCGAGAAGGAGTACGTCCAGACGAAAAGCCAGGTGGACTACTTCCTCGACTTCGCGAACTGCATAAAGTGCGGCCTGTGCGTGGATGCCTGCCCGGTCAGCAACACCAACCCGCACTTCCTCGGACCCCAGGCCCTCGCCCAGGCCTATCGCTACAACAGCGACTCGCGCGACCAGGGCGAGCGCAGGCGGCTCGACACGGTCGACTCGATGGAGGGCGCCTGGGGTTGCGAATACGCGGGAGCCTGCTCCAAGGTCTGCCCAAAGGGGGTCGATCCGGCCCTCACAATCCAGCTCATCAAGCTGAACCTCATGAAGTACCGCCTCACCGGGAAAACCGAGCCCGAGAAGCGCGCGCGATAGGGGTCGCCGCGGCGCGGACCCATACCCGGCTGCGCCTCATCATGCTTCGTAGCCTGGAACCTCCGTCGTGGCAAACAGCTCTTCGAGATAGGCGGCGGCGCTCAGGCCGTGTCCGGTGTGCTCGGGCTTGAGAAGGATGCGGCTCGCGAGAGCGCCAGGGGCGATCTCCTTCACGTCTTCAGGAACGACGTAATCACGCCCGCGGATCGCGGCGAGCGCCTGTGCTCCCTTGTAGAGCGCGAGCGAGCCGCGCGGAGAGATTCCCATGACTAGCCGAGGGTCGATTCGGCTCCGCCCCACGATCGCCATGATGTAGCGGGCGAGGCTTGGCGCCACGTGGACCGAAAGGACCGCCTCCTGCATCGCGAGGAGACGCCCGGGCTTGTCGGTCCTTTCCTGCGGGAGAGGCCCGCTTCGCTCCGCCTCGCCCGAGAGGATGCGCCGCTCGGTCGCGGGCGACGGATAGCCCAGGGTCAGGGTGAGAAAAAAGCGGTCCTTCTGCACCTCGGGCAGCGGAAAGGTCCCTTCCGACTCCGCCGGACTCTGCGTCGCCACAAGGACAAAGGGCTCCGGAAGCCTCACGGTGCGCCCCTCGACGCTCACTTGACCTTCGGCCATCGCCTCAAGGAGCGCCGACTGGGTGCGCGGGGTCGCGCGGTTGATCTCGTCGACCAGGAGGAAGTTCGTCATGATCGGCCCCTCCTTGAAGACGAAGCCCTCCGTGCGCGGATTGTAGACCGATACCCCGAGGATGTCGGACGGCATCAGGTCGGGGGTGCACTGCACCTGCTTGATGCGGCCGCCGAGCTCCTCGGCGATCGAGCGGGCAAGAAGCGTCTTTCCGGTACCCGGAAGGTCTTCGATGAGGAGGTGCCCCCGGCACAGCGCCGCCGCCACACATAGCTCGACCGCGCGTCGATTCCCGAAGAAGCGGCGCTCAACCCCGGCGATGAGCTCACTCGCCCAGTCGGAAAGCTCGACAACGGTCGGTACGCTCACGATTTTCCGCTCCTCATCCGGGCCACCTGCCCGACCGCTCGAAAATAGGCCGCAAGCCGCTCGCGGGAGAGCGCTCGCCCCGAGTAGAGTCCCTCCTCGAAGATCGCTGCGATCTCGGCGAGGAGGGGTGCCGCCTCCGGCACCCTCTTGCCGAGCAGGCCGGCGTACTCGCGCGGGGCGTAGGCCGGCGAAAAGCGCACTCCGGCGCGCTCGCCCCAGCGGACAAGACGCCGGAAGGCCCGGAGAAAGAGGGCGAGCGGGAGCCGCCTGTGGAGCTCCTCTTCCTCTTTCCCTGCGCCCCGAGAATCCCGCGCCCCCGCGCGCCCCCCGCCGCCCGATCGATCCGCTCGGCGCAGGCGCGACAAGCGCCACCCCTGCGAGCGCGACCGGTCCCTCGAGAAGAGCAGGTGAAGCCGGGCGACGAGCTCCTGCGCCAGCTCCACGAGATAGCGCACGGCGCGTGCGACCGGCCGGCGCGCTCCTCCCGCCGCAGGGCGCATCCGAAGGAGCGGGCGAAGGAGAAAGGCGAGCAGGGCAAGCGCGCCGGCCCCGAGCAGCCCCCAGCCGAGCGCCTGCAGTATCGTACGCAGGAGAGCGGCCCACGCCGGGGGCCCCGCGTTCGGAAGGCTCCGCAGCGCCTGCCCCATCGGCGGGAGGGCCGGCGGCGGCTGGAACTGGGGAAGGGTCGGTGGAGGCGCACCGCGACCGAGGAGCGAGGCGAGAAGGGCCGCCAGCCAGCGGAGCGCCCGCAGGAGGAGCGACTCGGAAAGAAGGGGATGGGTCCAGGCGACCGGGATAGCAGCCAGGCAGACCGCCGCCAGCAGGAGCACCGCCTGCGCGGCGCCAAGAGTCAACTGCCGCGGCGTCCATCCCGCGCCCTCCGAGGCGGCAAGCTGCTCGAAGGCGAGCAGGCGCACCGACCGCAGGGCGAGAAGGCTCGCGACAACGTAGACGATTGCTGCACTCGTCTCGGCGATCGAGAGGCTTACTCCGAATCCCCAGGTGCTTACCGCAAGCGCCGACAAGGCAACCACGAGGAGAAGAAGGATTTGCCTTCGAACCTGGGAGAGCCCAGCGAGGGTGTCTGCGGCCTCCTGGCCGTACTCGCGGTAGAATGCCGGACGCCGCGTCTCCTCTTTCCCCTCCAAGAGGGTGAGAAGGAGGGAGTGATCCCGCAGCCGGCGGCGAAAGGATTGCGTGAGCAGCCACTGCAGAAAGAGGGCGATGGTCGCTGCCCAGAAGTCGGGTCGGGCGAGTGCGGAGAGCGGGGACAGGAAGGTGCCTGTGAGGGCAAGGAGAGCGGCGGCCCCGCAGATGAGGACGAGGAGAAGCTCCCGCAGGAGGGGCGCGATGCCGTTCTCCCGCGTCGCTCCGAGCCACCAGCCCACTAGGTACTCGATCGCCCCAACGGCGAGGAGCAGGAGCGGAAGAGCGGCAGCGACGAGTGGCGCGACCGCGAGGATCTTCGTCACGATGATCTCAAAGATGAGCGAGAGGAACAGAAACGGGACGATCACGGCGATCGCGGGGTGGAGGTAGCGAGCCACGGTGCCGGCACGCGTAAGGCGGCTACCCGCGGACGATGTCATGGCCGGCCTCCTCCACTATCGTTACCCGCAGGAGCGACTCCAGCTCGCGATTGCGCTCTGCCTCCGTCGCCGAGACAATCTTCACATGCTCGACCGCCCTTCCCCGCCTGAGGGCCGCGAGCACGACGGCGACCTGCTCTTCGGTGAGATCCGGCCCTACGAGAAGCTGCCGGACACCTGCCTGACTCCCTGCGACAAGCGGCCGGAGGTCTGCGTGCCCGCCGTCCTGCCGGAGACGGGCAAGACCCTCGAGAATTCCGACGGCGTGATCCCATCCCGTCCGCTCGGAAATGGGAGACCCCGGTACTCCCTCCTTCGACGCCACGGCGAGCCCAACCGCCTGGCCGAGCCGGGCGAAGCTCACCACGAGGGAGGCGGCGGTCTCGATGGCCCGCTCGATGAGGTAGTCCCGCCGCCGCTCGGGATAGTCCTCCCGGCACGTATTCAACAGGATGCGGACCGGAGAGTAGAGGGTCCGATCGTACTCGGTGGTGTAGAGCCTCCCCGTCTTTGCAGAGAGCCGCCAATTGACTCGCTTCGGCTCGTCGCCGGCGATGTACTCCCGCACGCCGCGGTAGCGGGTCACATCCTCGTGGAAGGGAGAGAGGCTGGGAATGCTTCCGGCGGGAAGACCTCGGTCGTTAACAAGCTCGAGGCGATAGATGGCCGGATAGACCACGACCGTTGCGGGAGCCGGAAAGCGCCTCTCCCAGCCGAAGAGACCGAAGGGATCGTGCCCGGAGAGGCGGATCGGACCCACGGGAAACTCACCCCGCTCCTGCGGCCGGAAGGCGACCTCGATCCCTACCTTCCCTCGCGGAGGAAGGAGGGAACGGAAAAGCGCCTGCTCGGTTCGGAGCCTGCCGACCGTCTCGGCGACCCGAACCGCGGGCAGCGGAAAGGGGAGGCGGCTCATGACCGAAAAACGGAGCGCGGCGCGCTCGAAACGCACACCGCGCACCACGGAGCTCTCCCGCTCGACCGCGAGAAAGCGCGGAACCATCCGGCTGTAGAGGTAGGATCCGGCGAGCAGAAGGAGGACGACCGAGGCGAGATAGCGAAGGATCGCCGCGGGAGCAAAGAGCGCGAAGAACGCTGCGATGCAGGCGGCCAAGACCGCGAGCGCCCGGTTTCCGGCGGGAAGGTCGCCGCTCATCGTTCCCCGCCTCCGCTCTCGTTCTCAGCCTCGGCGATGAGGCCGGCGATGGCTGCCTCCTCGGTTATCCCGCGAAAGGCTTGTTCGGGCCTCACCGCAATCCGCTTCCAAAGGACAGCGGGTGCGAGCGCTGCGACGTCGGCGGAGCCCGCGGCAGCCCTTCCGGCAAGCGCCGCCCGGGCCTGCGCCCCGCGATAGAGGGCGCGCGACGCGCGTGGAGAGGCGCCGAGGGCAAGGCGGCCGTCGCCTCGCGTGATCCCGATCAGGCGGAGGATGTTGTCGATCGAGACCTCGTCTACCGCCACGCGGGTGACCGCCTCCTGCATCGAGCGGACAGAAGCGACGTCGGTGACCGCCGTGAGATCCGCGACGGGGTGGAACATCCGGCGCTGCGACTCCATGATTGCGATCTCCGCCTCTTCGTCCGGATAGCCCATGCGCGTCGCGAGGAAGAAGCGATCCTTCTGCGCCTCGGGAAGTGGGAAGGTTCCCTCGAACTCGATCGGATTCTCGGTGGCAAGAACTATGAAGGGATCGGGAAGGGGGTGCCGTTCTCCCTCGATCGTGAGGGCCCTCTCCTCCATCGCCTCGAGAAGCGCCGACTGGGTGCGCGGTTGATCTCGTCAACGAGGAGGAGGTTCGTCATCACGGGCCCGTCATGGAACTCGAAGTCTCCGGTCCGCTGGTCGTAGACCGACGTCCCCACGACGTCGGCCGGCATGAGGTCCGGGGTGCACTGGATGCGCTGCATCGAGCAGCCGAGCGAGGCCGCAAGCGCCCGCGCGAGTATCGTCTTTCCGACCCCCGGGATGTCCTCCAGCAGAATGTGACCGCGGCACAGGAGGGCTACCAGCAG
>DAHUYW010000063.1 GCA_027306915.1 Spirochaetales bacterium
CGCCTCCTTCGAGGTGGACTTCGACCATTACAGCTCGATCTCGGGCAAGATCGCCGACAATGTCATTAACGAGGCGAAGGCGATCCGCGAGGCGCAGAAGGTCGAGTAGGCGCGCCCCTTCGCCCGGGGGAATGTTCGACGCTCCGGTTGCTCGCGCCTCGCTCCTTCGCGCTGAAGGCTTCGGACCTCGGCCTCCTGTTTCGTTGCTCACCAGTTCACTGCTTACCTGCTGCACTTCCGCGGCTCAGCAACATCCGTGGTTTGTCTTGTACATGGGAGGCGTGCACGAGATTTCGAAGGGAGAAATTTCGTTGCCGATTCCAGCATGACGGTCGTAAAATAGGGGTATTCCCCAGGAGAGGTGTTCCCGATGAATCGCAATTCTTCGGTTATCATGTTGCTTTTTCTTGTGGTCTTCTGCTTCGGCCCGGCGGAACCTGCACCGAGAGCGGAGCCAATTGCGCCCCGGACCCCGGTAGTGGGCGTCACCCTCACCTACGCCGCGGACCCCGCCGACGTGGAAATCGTTACACCCACCGGCAGGACTGTCTTTGTCGATGTGTACGACGTCGGCAACATGAGCAAGACTCCCACGGCGCAGGATATCCTGCTGACCACCCATTTCCATTCCGACCATTATTGTAAGACACTCTCGGATGCTTTCCCTGGTCGGCGGCTCTTGGCCGAAACCGGAAAGATCGAGCTCCCCGACGTAACCATCACAGGCATCGCGGCCGCTCATAACTCCAATGACCCCATTCTGGATGAAGGCGGCACCGACTATATTTACATCATCCAGTCAGGCGGAGTGCGCATCGTCCATTTCGGCGATCTCGGCCAGGATGCTTTGACAGCCGAACAATTGGCTGTCATCGGGAAGGTGGATGTGGCCATCTCGCAGCTCTCGAACAGCTACAGCGATATGAACGCCGACAACTTGAAAGGTTTCAACCTGATGCAGCAGGTTAGCCCCCGGCTTTTCATTCCAACTCATTCTGACAACGACAGCATCAAGATGTCCGTGGAACGCTGGAAAGGATTCTATTCCACCTCGCGGACGATTGCGATTTCGTCGGCAACGCTTCCAGCGGCGAGAAGCGTCCTCATCCTTGGATCGATGGCTGTTCCCTATGGCAGGCTGTTCAATCTGAGACTCTGGAAGTAGCTCCGAGGACGACGAGAGCCGTTTCGTCGGCCCGATCCGTGCTCGCCTCCGAAGAGGGGCATGGTGAGTGTCACGGGGCCCGCACCAGGTCCTATCGTTCGGCGAGCGACTTATACTTAACTCCCTCCACGACGCACTTGTAGGCGGGCCGGATGATGCGGTTGCCGATGAAGATCTCCTCGATCCGATGGGCGCTCCAGCCGGCGATGCGAGAGATCGCAAAGAGCGGCGTGAAGAGCTCGCGCGGGATGTTGAGCATCTTGTAGACGAAGCCTGAAAAGAAATCGACGTTGGGCGCAATCACCTTCTGGGATTTCTTGACCTCTTCGAACACCTTCGGCGCCAGCCGCTCGATCAAGAGGTAGAGGTTCATCTCGTCGCTCATCTTCTTCTCGGCGGCAAGCGCTATCGCCTTCTCTTTGAGGAGAATCGCGCGCGGGTCCGACAGGGTGTAGACTGCGTGGCCCATGCCGTAGACCAGGCCTGCCCTGTCGAAGGCCTGTTTGTTAAGTATCTTTGCGAGATAGTCGCCGACCTCCCGCTCGCTCGACCAGTCCTTCACGTTCTGTTTGATGTCGTCCATCATGTCCATGACCTTGATGTTCGCCCCGCCGTGACGGTCCCCTTTGAGCGAGCCGATTGCGGCCGCGATGGCGGAGTAGGTGTCGGTGGAGGCGGAAGAGACGACGTGAACGGTGAAGGCGGAATTGTTTCCGCCGCCGTGCTCGGCATGGAGGACGAGACAGAGGTCGAGGAGCTCCGCTTCGAGGGAGCTGTAGGCGCTATCCTGACGAATCATGTAGAGGAAGTTCTCCGCAGTCGAGAGCTCCGCCTTCGGCGCATGGATGACGAGGCTGTGTTTGTCGATGTAGTGGCGCTTCGCCTGGTAGCTGTAGGCGGTCATCGTGGGCAGCAGCGCGATGAGGTTCAGGCACTGGAGGAGGATGTTCGCCATGCTGTAGTCCTCGGGGTTCGGGTCGTAGGAGTAGTAGGCGAGGACGCTCCGGGCGAGCTTGTTCATGATGTTGGGGCTGGGCGCTTTGAGGATCATGTCTTCGGTGAAATTCTCGGGAAGCCGGCGGCGCCTTCCCAGAAAGTCGGTGAGCTCCGAGAGTGCCCCGGCCGACGGAAGCTCCCCGAACAGGAGGAGATAGCACGTCTCCTCGAAGCCCGGGCGCCCCTCGGACTGGAAGCCTGCGACTATCTCCTCAACGTCGATTCCGCGGTAGCGAAGCCGCCCCGGAACGGGAACGGTCTCCCCCTCGTCGATGATGTAGCCGTGGACGTCGCCTACCTCGGTAAGCCCTACGAGGACTCCGGTGCCGTCGGCGTTCCGCAATCCGCGCTTCACATTGAAGCGCTCGAAGAGCTCCGTATCGATCCTGTTGTTCTCAAGCGCCACCGCAACATACCGGTCGAGAAAGTACTTGTCCGCCTCTTTCATACGCTACACGTCCCTTCGAACGAAATACACCTCTCGAATGAGGTGGTTTTTCCTTTGACCCTTGCGCTCGAAGCTCGTTTCGGGTCTCCACTCCTGCCGAGGCGCGTAGCCGTCATAGCGGTTCGCAAGAAGCGCCTCCGAACCGAGCACCGCGAGGATCTTCTCGGCGTAGTCCTCCCAGTCGGTGACGACGTAGAGGTAGCCGCCCGGGCGCAACTTCTCCGCGACTATGCGGGCGAAGGAAGGTTGGATGAGCCTGCGCTTATGGTGCCGCTTCTTCGGCCACGGATCGGGAAAGAAGATGTGGACCCCCGCGAGCGATCTGTCAGCGACCATCGCCGCGAGAACCTCCTGAGCGTCATGGACGACGATCTTCACATTGCACAGCTCGCGGCGCTCGATCTGCGAGAGGAGCTTCCCCACTCCGGCTTCGAAGACCTCAATCCCGAGAAAACCCTGCGCAGGGTTTTCGGCGGCGATCTGCGCAGTGGCATCGCCCATGCCGAAGCCTACTTCGACTATCACCTCGCCCCGCCCCGGGAACAACTCCGCGAAATCGAGCGCATCGTCGGAGAAGGGGATGCAGTAGCCGCCAGACAGGGTCGCAAGGGAACGCCGTTGGAGGGAGGTCATCCTTCCACGGCGCAAGACGTAGCTTCGAATGTCGCGGTTCATCGCGGTCATACTACGAGAAAATGCCGCTCTTGTCCAAGGGGAAAAGCACAGCTACACCAGTGCCGAGAGCCGCTCGCGAAGGAACTCAGACTTGTCGGCGAGGCCGATGGAGCCGGTCGTCATGACCAGCACGTTGGGGCGGGTGGGAAGGACGCGCACGCTTCCCCCGCTCTCCTGGATCAACCGGACAACCTTGTCGGCGGAAAGCCTGGACACCCGGGCAACCTCGATCTCGACCATGCCGTTCTTCTCTTTCAGCGAGGAGATGGAGAGCTTCTTGCAGATGATGCGGATCTCGGCGAGCGAGAGGAGGCTTAAGACCTGCTCGGGAAGGGGACCGAAACGGTCCTCAAGCTCGTAGTGGACTTGAGCAAGCTCCTCCTCCGTGGTGATCGAGGCGATCTTCTTGTAAACCTCCATCTTTTCCACCTGCTCGGAGATGTAGCCGTCGGGAATGTAGCCGGAGTATTCGAGCTCGAGATAGACCTCCGGGGGACCCTCCGCCTTTTGATGCGACAGCTCCGCAACCGCGTCGTCGAGGATTCGCAGGTACATGTCGAAGCCGACCGAGAGGATGTCGCCGTGCTGCTCGCGGCCGAGGAGATTCCCCGCGCCGCGCACCTCGAGATCCTTCAGAGCCACCTTGAAGCCGGAGCCGAGCTCGGTGTAGTCGGAGATGATGGAGAGCCTCTTCATCGCAAGCTCGGTGAGGGCGCGCTCGCCCGGATAGAGGAGATAGGCGTAGGCGACCTTGTTCGAGCGCCCCACCCTTCCGCGGAGCTGATAGAGCTGGGAGATGCCGTACATGTCGGCGCGATCGATGAGGATGGTGTTGACGTTCGGGATATCGATCCCGTTCTCGATGATCGTGGTCGCGACGAGGACCTGAAAGGCTCCGTGGATGAAGCGGTGCATGATCTCCTCGAGATCATGCGAGCCGAGCTGGCCGTGGGCGGTTTCCACGATGACCTCCGGAACCAGGGTTTGAATGAAGGCCTTCACGTGCTCGAGGGTTTCTACCCGGTTATGGAGATAGAAAACCTGCCCTCCCCGCTCGATCTCGCGCCGTATCGCCTCCGCGACCACCTCCTCGTCGTACTCCCGGATGAAGGTCTCGATGGGCCGGCGATTGCTGGGTGGGGTAGCAAGGAGCGACATGTCGCGGATCTTCAGGAGCGACATGTGCAGGGTCCGGGGGATCGGAGTCGCCGAGAGGGTAAGGCAATCGACGTTGGTCTTCAGCTCTTTCAGGCGCTCCTTGTCGCGTACGCCGAAGCGCTGCTCCTCGTCGACGACGAGGAGCCCGAGGTTCTTGAAATGGACGTCCTTCTGGAGGATGCGGTGGGTCCCAATCAGGAAGTCGACCTCGCCTGCGGCGACCTGTTTCAGGATGCGCATTTGCTCGACATGGGGCACGAAGCGGGAAAGCATCGCGATCCTCACCGGATAGTGCGCGAAGCGCTCGCCTGCGGTCTCGAAATGCTGCTCGGCGAGGATGGTCGTCGGGGCCAGAAAGGCCACCTGCTTGCCCTCCATCGCAGCCTTGAACGCCGCCCGCAGCGCGACCTCGGTCTTTCCGAAGCCGACGTCGCCGCAGATAAGGCGGTCCATGGGCCGCGAGGACTCCATGTCGGCCTTGACCTCGTCGACGCAGCGCAGCTGATCCTCGGTCTCCTCGTAGGGGAACTCCGCCTCGAACTGCAGCTGCCAGTCGGTGTCCCGCGGGAAGGCATAGCCCTGCAGGGTTTTCCGCTTGGCGTAAAGATCGACGAGGCGCTGGGCAAGGTCTTCGACCGACTTGCGCACTCGCTCCTTGCGGGCCTCCCACGATTTCCCGCCGAGATGATCGAGGTGCGGCGCGTGCCCCTCCTGTCCGATGTAGCGCTGGATCAGGTTTACCTGCTCGATCGGAATGAAGATCGTCTCCTCTCCCGCATACTCGAGCTGGATGTAGTCGCGCTCGGTACCTGCCGCCTTGATGCGCTCGATCCCCCGGAACCTCCCGATTCCGTAGTTGACGTGAACGACGAAATCTCCCGGTGAAAGCTCTACAAAGGTGTCGATGGCCTGGCTCTTCGCCTTCTTTACCGAAGCAGGGATGCGCCGCCTGCGGCCGAAGATCTCGTTCTCCTGGATGACCATCACCTTGAGGTCCGGAAGCGAGAAGCCCGCCGACACGCTTTCGGGGATGATCTCGACGGGGAAGTCCTTTAAAAGGTAGCCGATGCGCTGGCCCTGGGATTCCGATTCGGAGAAGACGTAGATCGAGTAGCCCGCGTCGATGAGGTTGCGCAGCTCATCCTTCAGGAAGTTGACGTTGCCAAAAAAATAGCGGGGTGGGGCGCAGGGGATGGAGATTCGCGCGGTCGAATCGTGTTTGCGGATCGACGGAAAAATGATCCGCCGCGGGTGGCTCTCGGCGATCTCGCCGAACGAGTGGAGAATCTCCTGGGGAGGGGGCAAGAGCGATCCATCGCCGTTCTTGGAGGCCGCAACGAAAAGATCGGTGTACTCCTTGCGCAGCACGTCGCTTCCGGTCTCGAGCCGCTCGAGCTCGACGTAGTAGAGCGTCGAATCCGCGGAGAGAAACTCGGTGACAGAGCCGGGTCGATCAAAGCTTGCGGTGAAGTAGAGCTCCTCGTTCTCGCAGGTTCTCCGCTCCCGCAGCTCTTCAAGAAGGCGCTCTGCCCGATCGCCTAAGGGCTCGGCCGCGCTCGCAGCGGAACGGACGGGTGCTCCCGCCCGCACGCGGTCGGATCGCGTCTCCGCGCCCTCCGTTTTTCGGGAGAGATAGCCCTCGAGCCCGTCGATGCGCTCGTCGCTCCAGAGCACCTCGCGCACGGGATAGATGGTTATCGAGTCGGCGCTTCCCGTGGAGGACTGCGAAATGGGATCGAAGTGCTTGATCTCCTCGACGGTGTCGAAATCGAAGACGACCCGGGTCGCCTCCTCGGAGGCAGGAGGAAAGAGATCGAGCACCTCGCCTCGCAGCGCAAACTCTCCGCCCACGGTCGCCTTGGGGACTCGAAGGTACCCGAAGCTCTGCAGCCGCTCTTCGAGCATCATGGGGTCGAAGGTGTCGCCCTTCGCTATGCGCACAGCGCGGTCATTTAGGAAGGCGGCGGGCGGCACCGGCGTGAGGAAGCCGCGCAACGAGGTCACGAGAAGAAGCCGCTCGCCCCCGAGAAGGCGCATCAGGTTGGTCATCCGGTCGCCGTAGACCTGGGCTTGCGGGGAGATAGAGCGGTAGGGAGCGGTTCCCCACCAGGGAAAGAGGCTCACGTTCGGCAGGAAGAGGGAGAGATCGCGGTAGAGCGCCTCGGCCTCCTGCTCGGTGGGCACCACCACGAGCGAGGTGGCCTTGGTGTAGCGCTCGAGCTCCGCAAGAAGAAGTGGAAGGAAGAGCCCGGTCGGCCCTTCGATCTCGAGGGGAAAGCGATGCGCCGCCAGGCGCTCGGCGATCGCCTTCAGAGGCTTGTAAGCTCGCAGTCTTTCGGTGATTTTATTTTGGAATAATGTTATCATGCGGATTACCGAAGATAGATACGGAAAATCGGAGAGCCGCCTTGAAAAGAATATTGCTGACCGCGCTCTGCCTTGCCGCTCTAGCGATAGGGGCGCCCCTGGTTATCGCAGCTCCGCAAGGAATCGGTCTGACCATCCGTTTCTACAACCAGCAAATCGTCTATACCGACAGCAAGATCCCCGTCAAGGTGGAGATCAGCAATGACTCCCCGCAAACCTACACCTTCAAGCTTGCCGACCGAAGGGTCTTCAACCTGGATTTCGACGTGCGGACGCTTACCAACGTGCAGGTCGATCAAGCGAGTCAATTTATCATACAGAGAAGCTCGAATCAACCGGTATTCTTTCACAATGTAAGCATCGGCCCCGGCGAGCAGTTCGCTTTTATTGAAGATCTCTCCGATTACGTGAAGTTCACGAATCCCGGCGTCTACGTCGTGCAGGCTCTCTTCTATCCGGACCTCTATACCGGCACCCTCGCCGATGCGAACGTCATTCAGTCGAATCAGCTTACCCTCAACGTCAATCCCGGGTCGCTCTCCACCCTCAAAGCCGTCATCAGCGAGGAGACGGGTCGAGTCCTTAAGGAGGAGGCTCTTCCGCCCGACGAGGTCATCGCCTACATGCTCCATGCCCGGCAGAAGAGCGAGTGGAACAAGTTCTTTCTCTACGTCGACGTGAAGAACCTCATGCTGCAGCAACCCGAGATGCAGCGGCGCTATGTCAAAGCCTCGGACCAGGAGCAGCGGAACATGGTCGCCGAGTTCAAGAAGGAGCTTGAGCAGCAGACGACCGACTACGACATCCTGATGCTGCCAAGCGACTTTACCGTTCAGAAAACCAGCTATACCCCGACGGAGGCCACCGTCGAAGTGCTCGAGAAGTTCGCCTATCCCAACTACACGGAGCTGCGCCAGTATACCTACTATCTACATCGACCCGACCGGATTTGGCTGATGTATAATTACTCGGTCAGGAATCTGGGGACGCAATGAAGCTGCTGCTGATCACCGAAAAAGAGGACACGAGGAGCACCCTTCTCTTCCATCTGAAACCGGTCGGATTTGAGGTGGTTCGCTACGCAAGCCCGCTCAAGGCCATGGACAACATTGACGAGGTCGACCCCGAGGTCGTGGTCTTCAATGCGGTCGACTTTCCTCGGCACTGGAAGCCCTTCGTGAAGCTCCTGCGAGAGCGCAAGACTCGCGAGGAGAGCGTCTGCATCCTTCTTAAGGGTGACTCCTTCCCCTTCGAAGAAGCAGCAAAAGCCGTCCACCTCGGGGTGAACGGCATTCTGCCGGACAACCTCGACGATCCCCGCACCTTCCACAATCTCGAGGAGATCCTCGTCCGCTATGGGATGATAAAGGAAGGACGGGAAACGCGCCGCTACATTCCTCGCGAGTACGACGAGCTGGAGTTCATCCTTACCGTTCCCACGACCCTCCAGCTCATCACCGGAAGTCTCTTGGACATCTCGCAGACCGGCGCCTGTTTCGTGCCCGATCAGGCGGAGCTTGCTGCCGGTCTGGAAAAGGGAACCGAGCTGTCCGCCTGCTCTCTGAAGGTTGGCGAGCACATATTGACGATTGACAGCTGTGTCCTTCGCAACAGCGACTCCCTCGCGCTCCAGTTTCTTCGCATCGACCAGCAGGATTCCCTGATCCTGCGGGATTACCTCAACAACCGGGCGCGACGAGCGCTCGAGCGCCTGAAGCGCTCGCACGAGCTCGTGTAGCCTACCCGCCCGCCCGGCTACGGCAAGCTCGGGCGCCCATCCCCCACCCCGCCCGGGCCCAACCCGTCGCGGAGCCAGTTGACAGAGCGCTCGACTTTCGCTATTCTTTTTGCCGTTACGACGATCCCCTGTAGCTCAGTCGGTAGAGCGGGTGGCTGTTAACCACTAGGTCGGCAGTTCGAGTCTGTCCGGGGGAGCTGGAGCAATCATTTGGCGAACTGGCTCTTTTCGGTTAACACCGGAGAGAGCCAGTTTCATTTTCGTCTCCTCCAGTGTCAGGCTCGCGATGAGCCCCGGTAGGTCGTTTTTCTGCCGTTCCCGTGGGGCTCTCCGGGGATATTGTCGATTCTGGTGGGTGTCATGGATCATCGTCTTCGCTTGTCGTTGCACGCTTGTCGGCATCTTGTCGAGCACGTTCATGGTTTCGTGTACCCAACGTCGCTGGTTTTTAGAGCTCGGGAACACTTCCGGCAGCGCAGCCCACAACCCGAGCCCTCCCTCTCCGATGAGGAGCTACGGATCGTGCTGGAGCCCCCCCAGGCCCGGTGGCTCCGCGATAGCATACCTCCTCCGAAAGGCCGTCACTGCGTAAAGAAGGCTGTCTCGGGCACGATCTGATTCTGCTGATAGACGTAAATCGGCGCCACGTCGCTCGAGAGCAAGGTGAAGTTCAGATCGCTGAAGGGTACGTAACCGAACTGATCGGCCCCCGATGCGCTCGTATCGTGAAGCACAATCCGAAGCTCATAGACTAGCTGCCAGAGCGTGTAGACCACGTTCTCGTTCGACGGCGCGTTCACCTCGAATGTCTTCGAGGTCGACTGTGAGCTCGAGATGTCCAGAGAGCTCGAGGTGGTCGAGGAAAACTGAGTCGAGACAGTGGCGGAGAACTTCGCTGGACCGACGCCGACCGACGCTGTGGCCGAGGCGCCGACCGTCGAGGTAAAGCTCGATGACTGCGAGGAGTTGACACCGTAGGTGTAGCTGGTCGTGACGCTCGTGTTCGTTCCTGCCGCGTATCGTTGGACGTTGCCGATCAGCTGCCAGAACTCAGTGAGCTCGAGCACGGGTAGTTGGCTAAGAGGTTTCAGCGGTACATTTTGAGCCACGAGGCTGCCTGGCGTCGCGAGCCAGTATGGTGACGTAACAATGACGCCGGATGTGTTGACGAGCTGGATCCGCTGAATCGGATAGGAGGCGAATGCGAGCCCAAATCCGCTCGGCAACGCAGCTCCCGTGGTCGCGTCGACTGCGGTTTCCACGGTTGGCTCAAAGTCTTCCGTCAGGGTGTTGGCTCCGACGAGAACTGGCGACGAGGTCGTGGGCACGTTCTCAGTATATGAGGTGATGGTGGGCAGCGCCGGGGGGGCCGGCATGCCGTTGATCGTCGCCGCCGCGAAGGTGACGCCGGTTATGTTCCCGCTGGAAATGGTCTCCGACTGACTGGTGGGGTTGAACGTGTAGCCCGCCATGGCTACGTCAACCGTATAGGTCCCATTTGCGAGGTTCGAGAAGGTGAAATTTCCGCTTGAATCGGTGGCAACCGACAAGGCTCCTATGCTCACCGTCGCACCCGAAATCCCACCGCCTCCGTTGACGGTCACAGTACCTGAAATGCTGTAGATGCTTCCACCCGGTTGACCGATCGACAAGAAAGGGACGGACTCGATCAACGAGTATACTTCATTCGCTTAACACCTAGGGGGGAGTCACAAGCGTCAAGAAGACGGGAAGAGCATTCCTCCCGCATTTGCACAATCCGTCTAGGCAACAACGCGCAAGGCCCAGTATGCTCCGCTGGCTGCCGGTACCGATGTACCCGACTGCGTCAGGAAGCGGCCGCCGTCAAGTAGCCTTCGACCGGCTGCCACTTTCTGGCGCAGTGCTATAGCCGACTGCTTTGCTCAACTAAAATGCTATCATACCTTTTTCCTTCGCGCAACAAAAACGTGCAAATCGCGCGGGAGCTTCCGGAAGGTAGAGCCGGCGCGAATCCCGGAACTGCCCCGGCCCGTAGCTCCGAGCTTGTCGCAGTCGGTGTTTGGACGGGCGACATCTGCTCGCGACGCCGGTGCTGTGGCCACCAGCGTTGTCGCAGCAGCAAAGGTGACGCATGTCGAGGTCAACTCGCCGGCTTGGGCAAGATCATCGAAGCCGCTGTCGCCCATGTCGTTGCGACCTTCGAGACGGAGCTCACCGAAAACACCTCGATGCCTCGCCGAAAATGACGCGAAGCTTCGGGCGTACTGCTCCCTTCCTGTCGACTGCCGAGAGAGTCCTTGAGGGCTTTCGTTCCGACCGTCTCGGCGAGAGCATGAGCGGCCAAGCTATCTGCCGGCGTAAACATCAGTGCCACCTCGCCCTGGGAAGGGAGCGGCGGAGTGTAATGCTCCCCGTCCTTCGAGCCTCCGAGAAGCTCCGGAACTAATGCTACCAGACACACTCTTCTTGGAGCGTTCGAAAGAATCGCTCGATGAGCCCATTCTGTTGAGGTGCGTGGGGCGTCACGAACTCCTGACTGAGCCCGTAGTCGCGACAGGCTGCCCGGAGGCGGGGGCTCGGGGTGAGCGCCGGCGGATGACGCGAAGAGAAAAAGGGGTCGAAGACGTGCGCACGCTCGGGGATTCTTCTCTGATAACGTTTTTCATCCGCGCCATTGAGACTCTGCGGCAAAGTCGCCTATAGTAGAGGGCCAGAGAAACAACACGGTGAGCCTCGTCGAGCGCGGGACGCGGGAGTTCCGCATCATGAACCTCGCCTTCTTCGCGGCCGGGTTCGTCACCTTCATGACGCTCTATGACGTCCAGCCGCTCCTCCCCCTCTTTAGCCGTGAGTTCCGCATCGACGCGGCGGTGAGCAGCCTCGCTATCTCGGTCTGCACGGGCACCCTCTCCGTCTCGATGCTGATCGTCGGGACGCTCTCGGAGACCGTCGGGCGCAAGCCGGTCATGGTGCTGTCCCTCCTCCTGACCTCGTCGCTCGCGCTCGCGAGCG
>DAHUYW010000064.1 GCA_027306915.1 Spirochaetales bacterium
CAACGGGGTTCGGCTGCACGCTGACAACGGTAACCCGATGAAAGGGGCTACGATGCTCATGACGCTGCACAATCTTGGCGTCATCCCCTCGTTCTCCCGACCACGGGTCTCCGACGACAATCCCTACAGCGAATCGTTGTTCAAAACGCTGAAGTACACCGCCGGCTATCCGAAGCACTTCCGGGATCTAGCGCACGCGCGAGAGTGGATGGCAGCGTTCGTCGACTGGTACAACACCGAGCATCTGCACTCCGGCATCGGATACGTCACGCCGCAACAACGTCACGAAGGATCCGCCGCGGCGATCCTCGATGCTCGCAACCGAACCCTCGAAGAAGCCCACCGCCTGCATCCGGAACGATGGAGCGGGGCTCCGAAAAAACGGGCAGCTCCCGAGGTCGTATACCTTAATCCATCCCTCGAGAGGAAGCGATCGGCGGGTGGAAACGCCGCGTGAATCTCAAAGAACTATGCGACAACTATGTTGACACATTCCGCACCGGGATATTGTCGGCAGCCTTGTGCCAAGGCATCGTGCCTCCGTGAACCGCGGGACGCTCCGATCGCCGTACCCTGCAGGGGATATGTGTGAGACATACCTCATGGGGTATATTGCAGAGATTGACCCTATAGGGTATACTGCGCACATCCTTGAGTCTCGGGAGAAGCCGATGGAATATCATATCCACACGTTGCCACAGCTCGCTGCGGCGGTGAAAAGCAGACGCAAGACGCGGGGTGTGACCCAGCAACAGGTCGCTTCGCGCGTCGGGCTCTTCGCGAAGACCGTTTCCGCCCTCGAGAATAGCCCCGGCACATCCTCGATCGAGAGCCTCTTCAAGCTGCTCTCCGCTCTCGATCTGGAGCTCATCGTCGCCACCAAGGATGCGGTCTCGCCTGACGAGCCCCGGGAAGAGTGGTAGCGATGGCTCGTCCTTCCGCTAGGCGGGCGCTCGCTGTGTGGATGAACGGCGAGCGGGTCGGACTGTGGAGCCTGACGAGTCAGGGACGAGACGAGTTCCGCTATAATGCGGACTGGCTGGAATCCTCCGAGGCGCGCCCCCTGTCGCTCTCTCTTCCTCTTGCCCCCACCGAGTATGTCTATTCGGGTGCCCTCGTCGAAGCCTTCTTCGACAATCTGCTTCCGGACAGCACCGAGATCCGCGCGCGCATCAGAGAGCGCTTTTCCGCCCGATCGCTTTCCCCCTTCGATCTTCTTGCCGAGATCGGTCGCGATTGCGTTGGCGCCGTTCAGCTCCTTCCCGATGACGAGGAGCCGTCTGATGTCCATCGAATCGAGGGGAAAGCCCTGACTGTGGCCGGAGTTGAAGCCGTTCTTCAAGGGGTAACGACCTCAGTCAGGGGCAGGAGAGAGCGGGAGGAGTCCTTTCGCATCTCGATTGCCGGGGCTCAGGAGAAGACGGCGCTTCTTAAGCGGAGGGGCCGGTGGTATGAACCGATCGGAGCGACGCCGACGACCCACATCCTGAAGCTCCCCCTCGGAAGAATCGGCGCGATGGGAATCGACATGAGCGAGTCGCTCGAGAACGAGTGGCTCTGCTCCCGCATCGCCTCCGCCCTTGGTTTCGAGGTCGCTCCCTGTGAGATCGTTCGCTTCGGAGAGACGAAGGCGCTTGCGGTCGAGCGTTTCGACCGACGACTGTCCTCGGACCGGACGTGGATCGCGCGCCTGCCCCAGGAGGACTTATGCCAGGCGACAGGAACTCCCCCCGCCCTGAAATACGAATCCGACGGCGGTCCGGGGATAGCCCAGATCATGGAGATTCTCCTCGGCGCGCAGGATCCCATTGCCGACCGGCGAACCTTTTTTCGGGCGCAACTGTTTTACTGGCTTCTTGCCGCTCCGGACGGGCACGCGAAGAACTTCAGTATCTTCATTGAACGGACAGGGCGGTACCGCCTCACCCCCCTCTATGACGTCATGTCCGCCTATCCGGTCATAGGCCGAGGGGCGAGCCACATCGCGCCGGAGAAGCTAAAGATGGCCATGGCGCTCACAGGAAAGAATCGGCACTACGAGTGGGGGAAGATGTTGCTGCGCCACTGGAGAGGCACCGCCGCCGCCTGCGATATGAGAGGAGAGGTCGAGGCGATCATTGGCGAGCTCCTCGAGTCGGTTCCGCAGGCGATAGAGGCAGCGACGTCGGACCTGCCGAACGATTTTCCCGACTCCGTTGCTGGTCCTATTGCGAAGGGATTCCGCGCTGCCGCCGAACGGCTTCACGACGAGCTCGTCTCCGAAGCGAAAGGGAGCTGAGCACCGCGAGCCGGTGTGATCAGCCGGAGCCGGACTGCCCCCATTGCGACGTTCCCCAGGTGAATATACTTGCATCCGGCCTTTGGCTGACTATACTAGAAGATCGAAGCGTTGTCCGGCTGTGCAAAGGGGGCAGGTTCTACGGTTCAAACGCCAATCGGCGCGCCCAAGCCGGCGGTCGAGGGCGTCCTCGTTCGAGAGCCGATTTGCCTCGTCCGGAACATAGGCGCGGCCTCCTGTTTCGGCGGAGCCGCTCCACGGCATGCGGGCCCTCGCGGAACCCAAGATATCGCGTTCCTTGGTGTCCGCCACATCGCTGAGCTTTCGTCGCTGTGGAGAAGCGGCTTTAGGCGACAATGGCGACGCCTTGCCCGACCCTCCATCGTGTTGTGTCCTTTGGTCTCATTTTAATCGGAGGTCTTGGAGGCCGATCCTCTTTTGCGGCCCGTGATGCCGCGGTTGCCCAGCCAAAAGGCAGTGACAATCCCGAGTAGCGCCGCAAACATCGCTACAAAGAATGCGAGTGATAATGATCGCGCGAGGGCCGTCCTTAGCGGAGGGAGCAGAATCGACCGGAGCTGATCCGGCACACGCCCTTCGGCTTCTGGGTCGATCAGACGGCTGAAAAGCTGCTGAGGATCGTTCTTTGCAAGCTCGATCATCGAGGCCAGTCGAGCGGCGTTCGCCGGAGAATGCGTTTCTGTCATGAGTGTCCCCGCCATTGGAACAAGCGTCCTCTCAAGGAGTCGCTCGGACTGGACATTGAGGATTACGCCCGCCGCCGCGATTCCAAGAATCGCTCCGACGCTGAACGACAACTGCACGGCGGATGTCGCTACTCCCCGTTCCTTGTAGGGAAACACTTCCTGGACGACCGTGTTCGTGGTCGGGAAGATGATCCGAATACCGAACCCAAGGAGCACCGTGTACGCGATCACCAGTCCGGCGGAAACCGGGGACACCATGACACCCGGAAGCAAGAAGCCCAGCGCGACCAGGAGGAAGCCCAATGCGAATATCGTCCTGTAGGAGATTTTCGAGCTCAATTGTCCACCAGCGACGCTCGCGACGATAATGGCGAGCATCATCGGCACAACCGCGGTTCCGGCCCTCGACGCGGCAAGGCCTACGACGCCCTGGAGGTAGAGAGGGATGAATACGATCGCGCCGAACAGCCCGACTCCGACGAGAATGGCCTCGATGCTCGAGACGGCAAGCTCTCTCCTTCGAAAGAGATGAAGGTCGAGAATCGGATCTTGAGCCTTTCGCTCGATCAAGACAAACCAGGCAAGCGCGACGACCGTGACGATGAACATCATTGCAATCTCCGGCGAGTGCGACCGGAGTCCGCCTCCCATCGCGTTGAGCCCAAGCAGGAAAGCGGCGGTTCCGACGGTAAAGGTAGCGGTGCCGGCCCAATCGAGCTTCACGGTCTCCGCCCGCCTCGGCTCACCCTGAAAGCCGAAGAACAGGCAGGCTGCGGCGATGAGCGCAAACGGCATGTTGACGTAAAACGCCCATCGCCACGATAGTGTGTCCACGATCCAGCCGCCAAGCGGCGGCCCGAGGAGGGAGGCGACTGCGTTCACCGCGACCAGAATCCCCTGCCATCGTCCGAGTCGAGGCGGTCGGAAAACGTCGCCCACGATGGTCTGCGCGGTAGGAAAGGTCATCCCCGCGCCAAGGCCCTGAACCGCGCGGAACGAGATGAGTTGCACCATAGTTGCCGCGCTGCCGCAAAGCCCGGACGCGGCCATGAAAACGACTACCCCAATCGTGAATACGGTGCGGCGGCCGAACAGATCGGCGAACTTTCCCGCGACCGGCATCACCACCGTCGAGGTCAACAGGTACACGGTGATCAACCAGGTGTAGAGGCCAATTCCATTCAGATCGGCGGTAATCCGCGGCATTGCCGTCGCAACTACCGTCCGATCAAGCGATGAGAAAAACATGGCGAGCAGAAGCCCGCCCACGGTCGAGGCTCTCCTGAAGTTCATCGGAGTCAGGTCGCGCGGTACTCTCGACCTACATGGTTCAGAATGATCTCCGCGGCCGTCCCTATTCCGTCTTCCGCTCGGATCTGCTCGCCGATCATCCGCGCACGTTCGCGCAGCGCCTCGTTCGAAGTGGCCTCCCGTATGGCGTCGGCCAACCGCTCGGCGGTCAGCTCCTTGTAGGGGATTGGCCGAGGCCCGGCGCCGAGCTCGGCGATCCGCGCCGCCCAGTTCGGCTGGTCGGCCACGAAGGGAGTGAGGACCGAAGGAACACCGGCGCGGAGGCCGGCTCCAGTGGTGCCGGCTCCCCCGTGGTGGACCACCGCGGCCACGCGCGGGAAGAGCCAGCTGTGCGGAACGCTCTCGACGGCATAGGCATAGTCGGGAAGCGCTCCCCCTTCGCCGAGACCCGCCCAACCTGCGAGCAGGATGCCTCGCTTCTTCGAAAGTGCGAGCGCCTTCAGGACCATCTTCAAGGTTCCTTCCGGATCTCCGCTCGTCATGCTCCCAAAGCCGATGTAGACGGGCGGCGGGCCATCGTTCAGGAAGGTCAGGAGCTCGGGCGGCGGCGTCCACTCCGCGGGAGGCTCTGCGAACCAGTAGCCGGTCACGTGGATGCGCTGCGGCCAGTCCGGCGGAGGGGGAAGTACGGTAGGGCTGTAGGCGTACAGAAGCGGAATCTTCGCTATCCCGTGCCGCCTGGTAGGACCGAAGAACGGCAACGGCGGAAGCTTCAGCAACTCGCGGCGCACTCTGGTGTCATAGCTTCTCGCTACCTGCCACACGAATTGTTCGGTGATCCTCCAAAGGAGCGAGTTCACGATGGCTCCCCGGTCTTGCCCCCTGCCCAGCAGAAAGCTCGGGAAGGCGCGAGTCCTCGTGAGCGGCATGAGCATGGCGGCCGCGCAGGGGACGCCGAGCCTCTCCGCGTAGGCGTAAAAGGGGATCCAGCTACTCTTGTAGACGATTGCATCCGCACCCTCGACCGCCCTCATCGTGTCGGTATCGAGACCTTCGAAAAAGACTCGCCTCTGCTCTTGGTCAAAGCCCTGTTTGATGATCTTTCCGAGGCTTCCGGAGCCGACCGCTTTGGCCACGGCTTGATCCCTCATCACGGCCTTGTAGGGATTCCCGAGGGGGGCAAACTCGATGCCGTACGATGCTGCAAGCGCAGTAAAATCCGGCCGGGCGGCAAGTTTGACCTCATGGCCCATCGATTTCAGGCGCGCGGCGAGCGCAACGAAGGGCTGGGTGTCACCCATCGCGCCGATCGTCAGGATCGTTATTTTCACTTCGATGCCTCCAAGCGAAGCTCTTCCAACACCCTGCGAAGGTAGGTGCGCATCTCCTTTTCCGAGTGGGCGCCAGGGTACAGAAAGAGACGGTACATGATCGCGCCGGCGATGAGGTCGAGAACAATGTCGACGTTTACCTCGTTTCGAATCTGACCTTCGGCCCGGGCGAGCTCGATCGCGTCAGCGGCGATCTTTCGACGCGGCAGCAGGTAGTTCTTCAGATACGTTGCCATAAGTGCAGGCTGATCCGGTATCGAGCCGATCAATCGTGCCACCATTTGGCGGTATCTCGGAGCGCTTACGGTCTCGGCCAAAGCCTCGACGACGCCCGTCACGGTGCCTTGCGGCGAAAGCGGTTTTCGCAGCACCTCCTCGTCGGCAGCGCCTCTGCTCCGAGCCATCGCCTCCGCGAGGATCGACTCCTTCGAAGACCATCTGCGGTATACCGTCGTGCGCGCAACGCCGGCCCGCCCGGCAACCTGCTCGATTCCGACGCCATCCATGCCTCGTTCGACAAACAGATCAAGGGCCGCCTGGAGAATTGCGCTATCGGCTTCGCTGCTGCGGGGGCGACCCCGACTTACCTTTCGCGCTTTTGTCGGCTTGCCGGCATTTCCTTCATCGATCGTCTTCATCGAAATTTAGAATACACAAGTGTAGCGTTAATCTCAATGGGGGTAAGCCGTATCTCTGCTTCAGCACCTTTTCGATCGGCGGCAATGGAGGGTGTTCCATTCTCTCGGTACTTGACAATAACTACCGAGGTTATGGAACATCTGCCACGGAGTCCTTCCAGGCGCGAATCCGGAAGCTCTTCGCCCGGCGCGTAACCGCTCGCTCCCGCGACCTGGTGGCGGCAGGCGTTCCGCGAATCACGCTCACCCGTCTGGTTGCGGCAGGCAGGCTGAAGCGAATCGCCAGGGGAGTCTATGCGCTCCCGTCCTACGAGGAATCCGACAACGAAGCCCTTGCGGCGGTCGCTCGACGGGCACCGAGGGCGGTGTTCTGCCTTCTGACGGCCCTTCGCTACCACGAGCTTACGACCCAATCTCCCCGCGAGGTCTGGATCGCCCTCGCAAACAAGACCTACGCACCCCGCCTTGACTACCCATCGCTTCGGGTCATTCGCTACTCCTCGGAGTCCCTCAACGCTGGCGTGGAGACCCGCCAAATCGAAGGGATCTCGATAAGGATAACGGGAATCAAGAAGACCGTTGCGGACTGCTTCAAGTTCAGAAACCGCATTGGGCTCGACGTCGCTCTCGAGGCCCTCCGTGAGGCGCGGCGGACGGATCGCTTTGACATCGACAAACTCTGGCGCTTCGCGAAGGTCGACCGGGTGACGAACCTGATTCGTCCCTACCTCGAGGCGCTTGCGTGACGGACAGCCGGGCCGCATCGATTCACGATCAGCTCCCTAAGGAGCGGGGCGAGGATTTCACCGTCACCCTGAGGCGCTATGCGATCGAGCGATTTCTCTACCGACTGAGCATCTCGCCGCACCGCGAGCGGTTCCTGCTCAAAGGCGCGATTCTCTTAGACCTCTGGTTTAGCGCGCCCCTGCGGCCAACGCGGGATGCCGACTTTCTCGGCTTGGGATCGCTCGATCCCGAAAGCCTCGCGCAGACCGTGCGAGAGATCTGCTCAATCCCAGGTGAAGACGGCATTCTGTTCGACCAAGGCTCGGTTCGAGTTTCCGAGATTCGCGAAGAGGCCAACTACGGCGGCCTGCGTGCGAAACTGCTCGCTCGGCTTGGAAGTGCGCACGCGACGCTCCAGCTTGATGTCGGCTTCGGGGATGCAGTAACACCGGGACCGGAGCCCGTTCGATGCCCGACGATACTCGCCGATAGGCCGCCAACGGAGCTTCTCGTATATCCCCGGGCGTCAGTGATAGCCGAAAAGCTTGAAGCAATCGTGAAGCTCGGGATCGCAAACAGCCGCATGAAGGACTCCTTCGATCCGCTCGCGCTGTCCGGACAATCCAGGCACGGACAGCTGTCCCAGGCCACTGCAGCGACCCTCTCTCGCCGCGGTACGGCGCTCCCGCGAGAGCTTCCGATCGGATTGTTCGCGGAGTTCGCTGAGGATCGCCAAAAGCAGATACAGTGGTCGGCGTTCCTCTCCTGCAATCGGCTTGACGTCCCCGGGTTGCCGGAGGCAATCGATCGAATTGCCGCGGCATTCGGACCATCCCTGCTCCATGCCGGTCGGAGGCGATAGCGTTCACGATCCCGCTATCCAAATTCGCACTGGGCGAAACGCCGAAGCCGGAAACGGGACGCCCGGTCGCATCGCCTCCCGGAGAGGGTAGGGCTACCATGCCCGTCTTCGACCCTCCGGGATGACGACCCGCTCCTAAGACGTCGCCGGCATCCATGTCGAGCGCAGTCGTTTCCTCGTCACTCAGGAGAGTCTGAAGTAGCTTCAAGAGCAACTGGGCCATCGCCGGAATCACCATGAGGAGTACTCGTTCGATCCGTCTGAACCAGCCGGAGAGCCGACATCCTCTGTTTTTGATCACACCTGGATTCTCCATTGTGCTGAATATCTCACGGGCAGAGCGCGAAGTCTCTCCCCATTTGTGGGTATATTCAAACTCGACAGTCATGCGGTTCCCGTTGCCAGGGCTTTCTTCGAATCCCGGAGATCAGTCTCTGCGGGCGGCTCTTGGGTCTCCGCGTTCTCGTCTGCGGCCAATGTCCCGAGCGCGATTCCCTCTTGGATCCGCTTCACATCGCCGAAGCTCCTCGGATCGAAGTGAGTGTAGAGCTCGGTCATCGCCTCGCTCTTGTGGCCCGTCAGCTCCCTAACTTTGCTGTCTGCGACGTTGCCCATTCGCAAGGTCGTGTTGAAAAAGTGCCGCCACTTGTGGAAGGTAGGCCCGCGGCGCTTCTGCTTAGCCCGGTCGACCCCGACCTGCTCGAGCGCCTTGTGGAAGTGCTCGTAGATCGCCGACCTACAGACCGGCGTCTTCCCTCCGTCGTTCGAGAAGACGAAGCCGTCCTCGTTTACCTCCATGAGTCGCGAAAATCCACGCGCAACTACCGCCGGGATCGTCACGTAGCGGGTGTCATGGGTCTTCGTATCCGTTACCTCTCTGAAGGAGTTGTACTGCCGCACAACCTCCACGAAGTCCGCGTAGACGCTGTCGGCCCGAAGCCCCTGAATCTCGCCGAGCCTCATACCGGTCGTCGCCGCGAGCATGCTCAGAGTGTAATGCAACTCCTCTCTCCACACGCATTCGAGCTGCTCCGGATCGAAGAGTCTCTTCACCTCCTCGATCGTCATGATCTCGACCTTGTTCCTCCGAACCGCGGCACGTTGCACCTGGGCGCAGGGGTTCTTTTCGATGAGCCCTTTCCTCACCGCGACTCCGAGCATGACCTTCAAGATCGTGTACATGAGGTTCACGCTGTTCGCGGCCCGTCCCTTTTCAAGGTTGGACACCATCCACACATCGATTTCGTGGCTCGTGATCTCGTTAAGGCGCTTGTTTCCGAATGCCGGTATCAAATGCTTTTCGAGATTCCTCTTCCCGTGCCGAGCATAGGAGGTCGAGATCTTGCGCCGTGCCATCCGACTCTTCAGGTACTCGCAGGTCTTCATGTCCCACCACCCTACCGAGAACTCCTTGAAGGTCGGCACCTTCTTCACGGTGACGCCGAGCGTTCCCTCTCGGTACATCTCCATGCAGTACAACCGCGCGTCCCGGGCCCTCACTGCGCCCGTGGACTTCGGATTCGTCCTACGACCATCTTTGTCATACGTCTGGTAGTAATAGACCGTTCTTCCAGAAGACAATCTTCGCGGAAACACGCATAACAGCTCTCGATAGCGCATAACAGCTCCTTTTCGGGGTTTCGCTTTCACATCAGCAACACACCCCGTTTTCGTGAAATGTTGAGAAGAGAGCATCGACCTCAACTGATTGTGGAGCCGCGCTTTACGGAGCGATATCCCCACTTGTGGGTATATTCCGCACCTTTCATTTCGTTGCAGCTGGCTTTGGGCATACAGCCATCCAGTAGAACTCGGTTAGCCTGGTTCTACGGTCCATGACAACGTCCCCGCCTCTGGCGGGGTCCTGAAGTTGCACCGCCCAAAGCAGCTGAACTCAGTCGTTGGGGCGCTTCAAAGAGCGTTCGACACTGAGTGTTACCAGCGTCTGATAAGGGCCGCATGCGGTCGCTTCGGCTGTCTTGACGAATAAGTCTTAATAAGGTATCATATGCGGACTGGAGTAACTGATGGATCTGAAATCCAATATTCGACCAATATCCTACATCAAGACCAACGCCGCGGACATGCTCAAGCAAGTCAATGACACCCGCAATCCGATCATTATTACACAAAATGGAGAGGCCAAGGCTGTACTCATCGATACCGACAGCTACCAAGAAATGATCAATTCACTAGGTCTCCTAAAACTCT
>DAHUYW010000065.1 GCA_027306915.1 Spirochaetales bacterium
TGGCTCACGGCACTGCCTACATCTCCTATCACCGAGACTCCGAAGCCAGGTCAGCGTTCACAATTCAGGTGAATCTCACAGGGTCTCAAGAACGCGATAGACCTCAGTTATCACCCCGACCGGCATCACAACCCTTCCCTTCAGCAGCTCTGGCAAGAACCCCTCCTCCCTACCCTTCCTCACATACTCCCCGGCGTCCATCATCCCTCGGAGCTCTACAAGCGTGTCCCTGATGGCCTCGATCAAGCAGAGGGCCGCAGCGTGAGGCAACTGACCGGTGAGCCAAGACAATCGAATCAAGATGGCGAGATCGCGGAGCCAGCGGACGTGGGAGAGGAAGAGGGCTTGGGCCTTAGCGACATAGGAGGGAGAGCCGGTGAAAGTCGGCATCTTCGTACTGTCGTGCGTCACGTTCGTCACCCCCTTATACGGATGTTACGCCATTTCTGAGGCCGCGAATTCAAACCAAGCCCTGCTTTAGAAGATTCTCTGTAATGCAGGCTACCTCACTTTTATATTCTAAGTGATCCAGAAATAGCTTATGCAAAAGACCCTTTGTGCGGATCACAGCCAAAAGGAGGTAGTTTTGAGCGAGGTCGTCCCGGTGGTGCCTGAAACCGTAGCCGATCAGAACCCGGCACTTGTTTACCTATCCTCTCTTGCACATAGAAGCCGCAGAACAATGCGCAGCGCCCTTCAGACGGTCGCGAGGCTTTTCGGCAAGGACATTCTCTCGATGCCGTGGGCGAATCTTACCTACGCTGTTCTGCAAGCCGCTCGAACGAAACTGAGCGATAGTGGTCTCGCCCCCTCGACAACGAACACAATCATCGCCGCCGTTCGGGGAACCATGCGATCAGCGTGGAGACTTGGGCTTATCGACGCCGAAACCTATGCCAGGCTCAGAGATGTCCCGCTTGTTCGTGGGAGTCGGCTTCCTGCTGGTCGAGCGCTGCCAATGAGAGAGATTTCGGCGTTGTTCAAGGCGCTCCATGACGACGCTTCTCCCGCAGGCAGGAGGGATGCCGCGATTCTTGCGGTTGCTTATGCCTGCGGCCTTCGTCGTGCTGAAATCGCCGGACTCGATCTCGAAAACCTCGCTGGTTCTGAGGACGGTGAGGAGGAAGCCTATGACATCACGGTCATTGGTAAAGGGAACAAGCAAAGGAAAGTATTCTTGAACGATGGCGGAGCGAAACTCCTCTCAGACTACCTGATAATCAGAGGCGATGCTTCCGGCCCACTGTTCTTTTCTGGCAAGAAAGGCGGTCAACTCATGGTCGGTCGCAGAATCAGTGATCAGGCGATCTACGACATCCTCAGAAAAAGAGCGAGAATTGCGGGCGTCGCCGACTTGAGCCCCCATGACATGAGGAGGACGTTTATTACTACTTTACTCAGTTCCGGCACGGATATAGGAACGACTTCCCGCCTCGCCGGCCTTCGATCAATCCAAACAACCCTGCGCTACGATAGACGTGACGAATCCGCGATGCGGAAGGCGAGTAAAGCTTTGACGATCCCATCTGTTGACAACTAATTAGGAAGGCCGGGTGTGCCGTCAAAGCACGTAAACGCCGGGGGATTCCGATGGAATTCTATGACAAAGCTCACTTCAAAAAGGACTTCGCAAGTGACGAAGCCTGCCTTCGGTGGCTCACCGACGTGAGGTATCCAACAGGGGTCTACTGCGAGAAATGTGGCCGAGTCACTCCTCATCACATGATCCTTAACCGCAAAGCCTTGTCCTGCCAGAACTGTGGCAGACATGTCCATCCCACGGCGACGACGATTCTCCACCGCTCAACCACCGAGCTCATGAGATGTCTCTACTCGATCTATCTGATCGTCAACAACCCAAGGATCACGATAGCCGAACTTCAGCGACAGGTCGGTGTTGGCCGGAGAGCGGCAAGACGAATATCGAGACTGATCAAGAATCGGCTTTCTGAGTGGGCACGGGTTCGCTTACATGTGACCGAGGTCTGATCGGCGAACAAACAAAGCGCAGCAATTGGAGGAACCTTCGGCGCTCGTCGCCGTATCGTTCGACCTGATGGAGAGGAACCACTAAGAATGGCCCTATCTCACGAAGACCAGGGGGGAGGCTCGACTCTGGTGGCAGTTCCTTCACTCGATTTCCGTTGTTGCCTGCCGTCCTGAGCAGGTTGGCTGTCCGTTCCCATCGTTCCATAATCGCTACATCTATTGAGTGCACCCACCACCCCCGAACTCAGCTCGCCCCCTCCGGGGGCGCGATCGCTATCAACCTATCCTTGCAAGAGCACACAGATTGATGGAGTGGAGGGTTTGGAAGGTTGAAGGTCATTTCGGATTAGGAGAAGAAGTTGATCTTGTGCTTCTTAACTTCCTTCAGAAAACCCTCCACACCTTCCACCATAAAGACAGGAATAGCAGCTAAGTGTAGTTCTGATCATCAAATAGCTCCTCGCCTTCACCGTGCTAAAGGGTGGAGGGTTAGGTGGAAGGTGGAGGGGTTTGAGGCCGTGAAAGTACCCCGAAAAAACGAAAGGAGGTCACTCCTGAATGTGGCCTCCTCCTCCGGCTTCGCACCACCCTCCACTTCTCAGCAATCACTATCGTCTGCAACCTCATCTCCATTTGGCTCAAAGCTAACCCCTATCGTCATACGAAGCTCTTCGCGAATTGTGCTCGTGTCAGGAAGTTCATAATAGCTCCCTCTATTCTTCTTGTGTTTGCCGTTCTTCATCATGGTCGGAAGCGCCCGCTGCATCCTAAGAATGAATCCGGTAAATGTATCCGGCCTCCCGGTCACTTCATGTCTGTAGTTCTCGTACAGAGCCGTAGAGCTGATCAGGTTCGCGCTTCCGAACATGACAAGGGTGGGAACCCCGCGCTCGTCAGCGGCCACAAAACCATCGGCCATCACTCGCTGGTACAGCCATGATTTGAATTCGTCGAGATTCATTGCGACGGTCTCCCTTTTCGCCTCCGTAACCGGAATTTTCTCGAAGTCACGTTTGCTGATGTCACGGCTTCCGAGCACGTGCATTAACTCCTCAAATCCGCCGTTGTTCAGATCATCCTCGATCTTCTTGAAATAAGCCTGCTCACTCTTATGCTTGTCGGATACGTTCACGACCAGGAATCTCCGTTCGTTTTCTCCCTCAACGTACGCCCCTTCACCAAAGTGGTTTGTTGACAGGATGAAACTCATGTAGTCGTTGACGGCATACGCATTGATGAACTTCTGATTGATCGCCATTGATCTCTCAGTGATAAGACTCTTTACATAGTTCGCCTTTTTCCGATCTCTCGACCACACCACCTCGTCGAAGAAAACAAGCAGCTTGTTTTCTAAGAGCCCGTTGAATTCCTGTAGGGCGAACGAGTCCATGTTTATGTAGCTATAAGCCTTACCGATCAGCCTTCCGATATGATTGACGAAAAAGCCCTTGCCGGTTCCTTGATCTCCCTGCAACACAATCGTCGTCGCCCGGTTCGTTTTGTTTCCTGGGTACTGCACGAGTGCGGAAAGCCAATCCAGCATGTACTCGCAGACTTCGACATTGTTCTCGCAAATGTTCTCCTGCAGGTGACTGAGAAAGCTGTCGGCCATTCCTCGATGATGAACGGCTTCGTACTTGAAACCATCCCAAAGATTTCGAACCTTGTTCACGCCGGAGAAGTACACTGGCTTCATGTTGGGATTGAATAGCGCGAGGTCGTACCTCCTGCCGGTATGCTCGATCCACCAGGCTCCAAGAGACTGATAGGTGTTCTCGCCTCTTGTGCTCCTTCCGGTAACTACCTTGATATTTGGAAAGTAGTTATTGAAGTCATTGAACTGAATCTGTTGATAGCGCTCAACTTCACCATCTTTCAGTTCCTCCCAGACGTAGTTACGACCAGCGAGTCGAGCAATGAAGAATCCGTACTTATCCACCCTCTCGACGGCCTGTGCCGGCATCAAATACTCGATGTCAGCGTCTATGAATCCATAAGCGGAATCAACAGTCCGCCTCACCTCTGCCTCGTCGAGCGGCGTCTGGAAGGCTGTCCTGTTGAACTCCAGTGCCATCGTAGCAGCGTTTCTTCGCTCGATCTTGTTCCGTCTCATACCTTGTGCGAAAGCGAAAGCGGCAGGCCTTCCCTCGGCCGTGGAGAGCGCGGACTCCTGGGAGCGCCTTCGGGGGGAGACGAACCCCGGGTGGAACGCCTTCTGCCTCTACCGCGACTTCGGCGCCGATCGGAGCATCAAGAAGGTGCTGGAGCTGAACGGGATTCCCGCCTCGCGGTACGGCATCTGGTGCGCCGGGAGCACACGCTACGGGTGCGTGAGGCGCATGGGCGACTACGACGTCTACATCGACAAGCTCAAGCGCGCGGAGCGGGAGCGGCGTTACGCCGAGCGCGAGAGGCTCTCCCGGGAGATCACCGAAAAGGTGCTCTCCATCGTCGTGAAGCGCCTCGAAAGCTTTGATCCGGAGGAACTTTCGCAGGCGAGCATCATGGAATGGGTGAAGAGCAGCATCGAGATCGAGAAAGAGGTCTACGGAAAGGCCGGGGGGCGAAGAGGCGTCGCTGTGCCGGCAGCTTGAAATCAACTTCACCGAGGAGTTCAAGGGCATCTGACGCACGGCACGGGGGGGCAAGCGGCGGCGCGAGCGCTCCGACACGCATCGACTGGGAGGGGCGCTTCACAGAGGAGACGCTTGAGTCGGCGCGGGAGCTGTGCGCGAGGCTGTGCCGGGATTGGGGTCTCGATCCGATGGGGGACACCCGGATGCACTTCGGGGTGGTGGGGTGGAAGAGGTGCTCGAGGCGGTTTACGGAGAGGCCGGAGGAGCTCGAAGGGTTCACGCAGGGGTGAGGTAACCCTGCGGTGCAAGGCGAAGGAGCGACGACGATTGGTCGTGAAAAGGTGGAGAGTGATGAGGGATAGGGAAGGCGGTCGATCATATGTCGCTTGAGGCAGGCGGCGAAGTCCTCGCCTCGCCAGGGCTATGTGCCGAGACCTGCGGAATCGCGTGGGAAATCGCCGGAGCCGATCAATTCCAAGAAGGGCCCGACAGCGTGGGGATCGAAATGGGTCCCCGCGAGCGCGCGGATGTAGTCGACTACCCGCTCATGGGTCCAGGCCGGGCGGTAGGGTCGATCGGATCGAAGGGCGTCCCAAACGTCCACGATGGCGAACACCCGCGCGGCAGCGGGAATCTTTTCTCCCTTCAATCCCCGGGGGTAGCCGCTGCCGTCCCACTTCTCGTGATGGCAATAGGGAATGTCAAGCGCGGGCTCCAGGAACGAAATCGGGGAAAGCATCTGGAGGGCGTAGTCAGGATGTTTTCGCATGATCGCCCATTCCTCGTCCGTGAGCGGTCCCTCTTTCAGAAGAATATGATCCGGGACTCCCATCTTGCCGATATCATGAAGCAGGGCACCCCGGCGGATGTGTACGATCTCCTCCTCAGAAGTTCCGATGGTCCGCGATAGGGCGATCGTCGTTTCGGTGACTCGTCGCGTGTGCCCTTCGGTTTCCTTATCGCGAAGGTCCATCGCCCGCGACCAGCCCTCGATCGTAGCGTCATAGGCGAGCAATAACTCCATGTTGGAACGCTCGAGACCCTCGAACAGCTCGGCGTTATCCATCGCGATGGCGGCCTGTCCGGCCGCCATCGCCAGGAATTGTTCCCATTCGGCATCGGGGTTCAGGGGATGGCGGCAGAAGGTCTCGATCATCCCTCTCAGGCGTCCCTTCGAGACGATGGGAACAGCCGCGTAGCAGACGAAACCCTCCTCCGCCACCAGCGCGGTCCGATGAAATCGCTCCATCTGATCTCGAAGATCGAGTCTCGTGACCCTAGCACCGCCAGCGAGAATCTCGTCCAACAGAGTTGTGTCAAAGGGGAGCCTCCAGCGAGGCACCGTCGAGCGAAAGCCGCGCCGGGCAAAGTCTTCGAGGGCTGGACTGTGTCGATCGATGACGAGTATGTCGGCCGCGTCGATTCCGAGATGGTCGACGACCTTGTCGAGCAGCACGTTCGCGGTGAGAGCAAGGTTCATGCTCGAGCCGATTGCGATGTCGATCTGGTGAAGGCTCTCGAGAATCGCCATTCGGCTCGTCGCCTCCTCCCGGAGAGTTTCTTCCGTTTCCTTCTGCTTCCTGCGCGCCGCGGCTTCTTCGAGCGCCCTGCGGACCACCGGCACCAATCGCGCAAGCCGATCCTTCAGCACGTAGTCCGTCGCTCCGCTTTTCAGACATTCGATGGCAAGCTCTTCCCCGAGGGTTCCGGAAACGAATATGAAGGGGGTATCAGGAGACTTGGTGTGGGCGATATGGAGGGCCATGAGTCCGCTGAATGAAGGCATCGAGTGATCGCTCAAGATGAGGTCGTAGCTGCGTTGGTCGAGGGCCTCCAGGAATGCTTCGTCCTGGTCGACTACGGTCAGCTCAAGATCGTATCCGGCAATCGTAAGCATGTTGGAGATAAGCTCAACGTCGGGCCGGCTGTCTTCGGCAAAAAGAATGCGCAGCTTCGCCATCAGTTCGGCGACTCTTTGGCCGCCAGCGGAGGCGCCTCATTCACGACCGCCCAGAAGAGACCCACCTCTTTGACGGCGGCGATGAAATCCGCGTACACGACGGGCTTCACGACATAGGCGTTGGTCCCAAGGCGATATCCGGCCGCCAGGTCCTGCTCCTCGCGGGAGGAGGTCAAGATGACCACGGGGATCTCGCGCAGCTCATCGTAGGTCCTCATCTGACGCAATACCTCGAGTCCGTCGATTTTCGGCAGCTTCAGGTCGAGGAGCACGACGGCGGGCTCGATCTGGGAGCGGCCGGCGTAGGGACCTCTTCGAAGGAGATAGTCAAGGGCCTCGGCTCCGTCGTGCAGGACGAACACCTCGTTGGCGAGCCGTATCTCTTCAAGCGCCGACATCGTCAGCTCCACGTCCTTTGGGTCGTCCTCGACGAGGAGAATCCTTCCTAGCTCAGCCATCGCTCTCTCTGCTCCTTTCAAGCGGCAGCGAAAAAAAGAAGGTCGCGCCTTGATCGAGCGCCCCTTCGGCCCAGACCTCTCCGCGATGCCGCTCGACGATCCGTCTCACGTTCGCAAGACCGATCCCCGTTCCTTCGAATTCGTCCTGACTGTGCAGACGTTGGAATACATTGAAAAGCTTGTCCGCGTAGCGCATGTCGAATCCGACCCCGTTGTCTCGAACGTGGAACACGTGCTTATCGACTCGTGTTTCCGAACCGATCTCGATAACCGGTTGTCCCCGCGTTCGAGTGAACTTGACGGCGTTGTCGATGAGATTCTGGAACACAAGCCGCAACATGGAAGCGTCCCCAAGTACTTGTGGTAACTGGTTCACCTTCCATTCGACTTTACCGTCGCGCCCGTCCAATGCGTGCACTTGGAGGATCTGGTCGACGATGCCCGAGACGTCGACGTCGTCGAAGTGGAAATCCGCGCGCCCGATTCGAGAGAAAGCGAGAAGATCGTCGATGAGCTGGCCCATGCGCTTCGCGGCGTCCGCGATGATGTCGAGATAGTGTCGTGCCTTTTCGTCAAGGCCGGCTCCGACGTGACTTTGCAGCAACTGAACGAACCCAGAAAGGTGGCGAAGCGGTGCGCGCAAATCATGGGAGACGGAATAGCTGAAGGCGACAAGCTCTTTGTTGAGGGCTTCAAGGTCGCGGGTGCGCTCGCGTACGCGTTCTTCAAGCTCGGCGTTTGCGCGACGAGTTTCCGCGAGCAGGAGCGAGTAGTCGATGAACATCGAGGCGCGGCGAGCGAGCTCTTCGACGAGGGCGACATCGTCCGGAGTGAACCGTCGATCGGAGTCGGCCATCACGAGCGTGATCGCCCCGAGCGGCTGATTGCGCGAAACGAACGGCGTGGTGACGGCCGACTTGAATCCGAGCGAGCGGGCGTCGGCGAGATGTTCCTCGCTGCTTGTGGCGGCGACGAGCATCTCGTCGGTGATCTCTGCGTAGTATTCCGATTTCCCGCTCTTGAGGACGCGATGCACTGGAGATGACTCGGGTTGGGAAGGGTACTTGCGCGCGAACTCGTAGGCAAGCTCCACCTTCGCGGGATCGCTGTGGACTACGGCCAAGCGATTGAGCGCTCCGCTCTCGTCCACCGCGTCGATGGCGCACCAATCGGCGAGCACCGGGACGGCGACCTGGGCCAACTTGCGGAGCGTGTTCCCAAAATCGGGGGACGCCACAAGGAGGGTGCTTGCGTCGAGGAGGAGGGAAAGCCTGCGGTTGACCTGCTCCAACTCCTGTCTGGTTCGTCGTTCCCTCTCGAGAGCTATCGCGAGGCCCTCCTCGGTTTCCTTTCGGCGCGAAATATCCAACGCGGTGACGAGCACGGCGTTGCGTCTCTGGTACTTCATGGTGTGCGACGTGATCTCCACGTCGATGAGGCTCCCGTCTTTCACGCGATGACGCCAGGTACCCAAGCTTTGGAGCGGAGGCCGAGCGGCATCGAGCACTTCTCGCAGACGAGCGGCGTCTTCCGCCGGGCGGATGGAAAAGAGATCCATCGACCGGAACTCTTCGCGGGAGTAGCCGTAGGATCGAAGCGCGGCGTCGTTCACCTCCAGAAAGCGATAAGTTTTGCGGTCGTAGATCCACATGGGGAGCGGGTTATTCAGGAACAGTTCTTCAACGATAGCGTTCACGGCTGCTTCGCTCGTTCGCAAGAATGGCCGCAGACGCGGTAGCGTTCGGTAGCTCAAATGCTTCCAAACGGGCCATTCTGTGATAATTCTATTCTAATACAATATTTGTCAGATATCAACATTGACGGATACCGAGAGGTGCCGGTTGGGAAGAAAACGAGGCAAGTCAAAGCGTCGCCCACTCCGCTGAGAGCACCTCCGCCTGTTCGAGCACCGTCTGCGTCGCCCTCTCCTGCTTGTCGGGCGGGTAGCCGTGTTTGCGAAGGATGCGCTTGACCAGGACTCGGAGCTGAGCGCGGACGTTCTCCCGCAGGGTCCAGTCGATGGTGACATTATTCCGCACGGTTTCGACGAGCTCCCGTGCGATGGCGCTGAGGGTCTCGCCGCCCAGGATCTTGACCGCGCTGTCGTTCGTCTCGAGTGCATCGTAGAAGGCGAGCTCGTCGTCGGAGAGGCCGACGGGCTCGCCGCGAGCGTTCGCCGCGCGCATCTCCCTGGCGAGCTGAATCACCTCTTCGATCACCTGTGCGGCTTCGATGGCGCGGTTCTGGTAGCGACGGATGGTCTGCTCGAGCATCTCGGCGAAGCAGCGTGCCTGGACGAGATTCTTGCGACGGCGGAAGGCGAGCTCGCCCTTGAGGAGCTTCTGAAGGAGCTCGACGGCGAGGTTGCGTTGGGGCATGCCGCGTACCTCGGCGAGGAACTCGTCGGAGAGAATCGAAATGTCGGGCTTTTGGAGTCCCGCGGCCTCGAAGATGTCGACGACCCCTTCGGGGGCAACCGCGCGTGAGATGATCTGCCGTACGGCGCGGTCGAGCTCCTCCTCGGGTCGCGGGTCGCCGGGGGCGTGTTTGAGGAGGGCGGCTTGAACCGCCTGGAAGAAGGCGAGGTCGTCGCGGATGCGCAGCGCCTCCTCGTGTGGGACCGCGAGAGCGAAAGCCTGCGAAAGCTCGCGGACCGCTGTGATGCAGCGATCCTTCCCGTTCTCCTGCGCGAGGATGTGCTCTTGGGCCTGAGGCAAGAGGGAGAGGCGCTGTTGTGCGGTGCCGGTCGTCCAGCGCCTTCGGTCAAAGCCATGGAAGAGTACGGCGCAGACCTTGTACTTCTCCAGCATGACGGCGACGGCCTCCTCCTGGTCGAGAGCGGTGCGCCCGGTGCCCCCGCTCTCGGTGTAGGTAGCGAGCGCCTGTTTCAGCTCCTGGGCGAGCCCGAGGTAGTCCACGACAAGCCCCCCGGGTTT
>DAHUYW010000066.1 GCA_027306915.1 Spirochaetales bacterium
AGGCGGTCACTATAAAGGGTCCTTCGATCCCAAGCAGCGCCCTACCCTTCCCGCGTCGCCTCGCGATGCCTACTTCGAATGGAGCGCCCCCGTCGGATCGGAGGACTATGCCTACCTCACGGCGATCGCGCTCGCGAAGGATCGTATCCTCATCGTCGAAGCGGCAGCGTCGATCGAGTACTACAGAGCGCACTCCTAGCAGATCCGCCGGGCACTGGACACGCACACGATCGCGAGCCGCTGAAGACGGTGCACGGAGACACCAACTGCGACTCGGCAGCTGCGATCCTTCAGCGCCCCATTGGGCTGCTGACTTCGAAGTAGACGGTGTAGTCTTCGTCCACGACATCGAGCAGAGGTATGAACGAAATGTTCTCCGGCTGCCCTGTTGTCCGGTATCCCGAAAGCCAGTTCCACCACTCGCGTTCGTTTCCGGCGATCAACATGGTCTCGGGCTTGTCCTTGTCGCCCGTCAAACGCCGCTGATGCGAGCTCAGCCCGGCGAGCACGATCGGTCCGTCCATGAATGCCACGGTGTCGGTTTGATCGGGAATCGGAACGGCGGTCAGCGATTTCGGCAGCTCTATTATTACCCGGTCGTGGTGCCATTTGCGGTTAATCGTCTTGAACCCCGGGCCGCCATCGATCTTCCGCGTTTCGCCGTTTACCGTCACGCCAGTCGGCCCAGCGATCCAATCGGGCACTCGGAACTGCAATTGAAAATCAACGGGCTTTTCTGCGTCGACCGCAATCTTGATAGTCCACGCGGAAGGACGGTGCCAGCCGGATTTCGCGACATCGCCGGGGCGCTGAATATCTTCCGTCCCGAGGTTCCCAGATTCGAAGCTCTGCCCTATCTTGACCTGGGTGCCAGCATGCATAGTTTGGATCTCGGAAGGGATGTACTGAGAAATCGTGATTCCATCAGCCGAACGGTAATATATGTAGGAGGAGTAGGTCGCATGGGCCTGCACGAGTGTGCCGTGACAGCACCAGAAATCGTGCGTCGGCGAACCCCAAATCTTGTGTGCGCCTGCCTCGAGGGGAAGGAAGTACGCGATCATTCCGGTCGTACGATTCTGTTGTGCGAGAATTCCGTTGTACAGATTTCGCTCGATGTAGTCGGCGTAGCGTGCTTCCCCCGTCCAGCGCAGCAGCCAGTCGGCCAGGCGGATCATGTTGTACACCGTGCAGTGCTCCTGGTTCGTATCGCCGAGCCTTGCGGCAAACTCGAATGGAGGGGTCCAAACCTCGCCGGAGGTCTGGCCACCCGTGCAGAACGTTCCCCGATCGGTGACGGCGCACTTCCAGTAGGCTTCGACGATCTCACGCCAGCGTCTGTCCCCGGTCACCTCGTACGCCCTCGCCGCGCCGTGCGCCTCGGGAATCGTCGTGTTCGCATGACGGTTGGTGAGCACGTCCTCGCCGCGAAGCAAGGCGTCGTAGAGGTTCGTGCGCGTGTAGCGTTGCAGAAGCTCGAGGTGCTTCTTGTCGCCCGTGGCGCCATAGAGATCCGCCCAGAGCTCGAGCATCCCGCCGGTCTCTGTATCCAGAATCTCCGCCATCTTTTTCTCGGGGAACTGCCCGCTCCATCGGTGGAACCAGTTGGCCGCCTTGGCGACAATCTCCAGCGCCAGTTCGTTCTTCGCGTACTTGTACATGTCGAAGAGACCCATCAAAGTCTTGTGCGCCACGTAGTGGGGCGCCCAGACCCATTGCCCCCGAGCAACGCGATCCAGATAGCTCGGGGGAATCGACGCGACCCACTCCCCTCCATTGGCTTCTTGGCATCGCGCAAGCTCCTGGACGATAGCGCCCGCTTTTGCGCGCAGCTCGGGATCCCCGGAACCAGCGATAGTCCGAGCGGCCGCGGAAAGCCAGTGCCCGAGAAACTGTCCGCGAACCTGGCACCCCGGCGATTCCCATCCCCAATGAAGATCTCCCCGGTAAGCCTCCACCTGCACCGGATCGAGGCTCCGATTTCGCTGGGTCTCGTTCAGCCGAAGCTGCAAGAGACACGCCTCGATCAAGTGATTCTGAAGAAGGTTCACGCTCTTGAGACTCATCACGTATTCACGATTGAGCTTGCTGCGATCTTTGAACAAACCCGGGAGTAAGCTCACGTCTGAAAGCTGCTCGATTGACGAAAGAACTGTCTTCACATTTTACCTCTTTCCTATTGAGCCCCGCCCGTACCTCCCTCGGCGAGGAAGCAGCTCAAAAGAGCTGAATGCTATTGAAGCGGGCGCGATCTGACGTGTCAAGCAGGCCAAGGCTCGGCAGGCTGTCCCGAGTGACATAACGAGGCGGTTCACTCTTTCCGGCCGGTCACACATGCCACTCGATATCCAGCAACCTCGCGAAACGCCTCAGAAGCTTCTGGAAATGCCCTGGTGCGACACAGACGTGATGGGGCATACCGTAATGCACCATCGCGTCAAACCAGTCGTCCAGGTCGACGTTCGTCGACCGTACTACTCCGTTGACACCGAGAAGATGGCGGCTCGGGGCAGCCGTCACGCCCTCGAAGGCAGCCATGTGGTAGTTTCCATCGCAGCGCCACAAGCGATACACGGTGCATTCCATACCTGCTCGGATGGTTGCCTCCACCACGGTCGGCATCTTGTTGTTGAAGTGCAGGGCAATAGTCGGACCCGTTTCCTGACCAACTGGATCGCACATCTGAAGCGGCGGCGACCCCGTGTGCCATATGGTCACATTCTCGCTGTCATGCTCTAGCCAATCGGAGACATACACCGGACCGTATCCAAGCCGCGTTGCAATGAGGATGCCAATGGCCCCGTCCACGTCACCCTCCGAGACCGCGGCGGTTCCCTCGGATACCAGGCGCGCTATTGCCAAGTAAGGCCACTGTCCCGTCAAGTCTGGAAGATCCGGCCAGCATCGTACGCCTATCGCCGAAAGAACGTGAGTTTCCATCAGCGACTTAATTGCGAGATAGAACTTCGACTGAAACTCGAGCTTGTCGGCGGCGACTCCACGGATAGGTAATCCGAGCGACGCGGTCGCCGCAAGATCGCGTTCGATGTTCTCTTTCGTCTCTGCCATCGCGCGCTGGAGAAACTCGTTAACGCTGAAGTGTACGAGCTCGATACCCAGAAGGCGACTGAGGTCGGCTCCGTCGACGTGAAGGTCGATGAAGCCGGGCGCGTGATATCCAACGAGCCCGACCCGGCTCGTCTTCATCGTCGCTGCCGCACTAACAAGGTTGATCGCTGCAGTAAATCTACCCGCAAAGGCATCGTCCGGCGGCCAGCCAATCAGAAGCTCGAATCGACGATTCATCTGCCGGAGTGTTGCTGCGAAGATATGTGTTCCGACGAGCGAGTTGCTACTGACCATTTCACCAACCGGCCTCTCCGGCGTCGCCCACAACACCAAAGGAAACGGCCAAAGCTGACCGATGAGCGGCGCGAGCCTACCATCGCTCAAGGTCGGCTGAGCGACGACCAGAACCTCCACGGAGGCATGCCGGCAAATCTGGATCGCGTGTCGTAGGGTCTTCTCATCGTCTATGTGATCGGATGGAATCACAACATTGACATTTCGGTCGACGAAGTAGCTCTTGATCTTTTTTTTGACCTCTTCACCCCATGCCGGATCGAAGCCGGGCCGCTGTCGGCCCATGAACAACAGCCCTATTCTCGCCCGCGGCATCTCGCCGTTTCGTGTCAACGCCATGTTTCTATCCCCTTCAGGCCCTGCCTGCTGCCATGCATATCGCAATCCATTCCCGAACGACCTTCTTGATCTCGGGACGCACACCGCGGTTGATGTCGACCGGATGGGCGGCGCGCTCCATATTCCCCAACGCGGTCCGTAGATTCGTCAGGTAGGTATGTCGAATGATCGTCCCTACGTTGACTTTTGCCATCCCATTGGCGATCGCCGATCGGACTTGGTCCGGCGGGATACCTGTGCCCCCGTGCAGGACAAGCGGAATGTCCACCTTCGATCGAATGCGCTTTAGGCGGTCGATGTCGAGGAGCGGCGGACGATCGTAGAATCCGTGGGATGATCCAATCGCTACGGCAAGGGAATCGGGTCGAGATTCTGCGACCAGTCGACTCGCCTCCTCTGCATCCGCCAGGGTCTCCCCGGCACCGGGCAGCCCCTCGTCCTTGGAAGAAAGGATCTTCCCGACTTCGGCCTCGACGTGGACGTTGTGCGCATGCGCATATTTGACCACCTCGCGAACGAGCCTGATGTTGTCGGCGATGGGACGGGTCGAACCGTCTATCAACACGGAAGGATATCCGTTGTCGATCGCGGCGATGCAAAGCTCCACTTCAGTCGCGTGATCGAGATGGTGAATGATCGGAACATTCGCCCTCTCCATGATCGTCCGGCCAATCGCGCCGCACAGGTCGGGCCCGAATTCGTTCACGACTTTCGGCACCGAGGCGAGGATAACCGGCGCTCGTTCCTCTTCGGCCGCCTCGACGATCGCCAGAAGGTCCCAGATATCCGAGTAGTTGAAATGGGGGATGGCGTAGCCGCTACCTTGCGCGTCCCGAAGAAGCCTCCCCAATGTATCACCGCCGATCTTCATTTGTTGCCTCGTTCTCCGTGTAAACAACGGCGCTCAACGCCCGCTCGACGTCCCGTGAGTCACCGCCCGAACCGTTCCAGGAATTCCTTCACCTGTTCGCGGCCTTCGAGTGCCGCGGTCGCGCCCATCTCCGTGACGCTGATTGCGCCGACGGCGTTCGCGTACACGCAGCTTTCCTCGACGCCGCGGCCGTCCAAAATCGAACCGAGAAAGCCTCCAACGAAGTTGTCGCCGGCTCCGGTCGAATCGACCACCTTCACTGGAAAGCCTTCGATGAATTTGGACTGATTAGGCGTTCGCAGAAGGCAGCCGTCCTGCCCGAGCTTGACGATAACGTTGGCCGCTCCCGCGGACATGAACGCGTCAGCGGCACGGTGTGGGTCGCTTTCACCGGTGAGCTGGCGCGCTTCTTCATAGCTCGGCAGGAAGTAGTCGACCTGGCTCAGGACCCGTCGAATCCCGTCGAATCCGATTCGATAGGTGTCGTGCTTCGTGTCCGCGAAGGTCAGGCATCCGCGCCGTTTGGCCTCTCTGAGGAGCTCCGCGCACGGTGGTCCGTCCAGTTTAGGGATCGCAAGCATGCTGCCGAGGCTGATCGCCCGAGCGTTCAACACCGTGCTCACGTCGATGTCGTCCAAAGAGAGCTTCTCGTTCGCGTCTCGGTTTGAGAGAAAGTTGCGGCTCCCATTGCTTCGAATAAGGACGACGCAGGTGCTCGTCCGGGATTTTCGGTCGAGAACCACCCCGCCGGTGTCGACGCCGTTGGCGCGCACGTTTTCGACGATGAATCGGCCTGACTGGTCGTCGCCGACCTTTCCTGCCAGCAGGACGCGCTTCCCCAGGCGCGACAGCACGACCGCCTGATTCGCCGCATCACCGCCCGTGGTTATCTCTATGGGATCGACGAGCGTGACGTCGGCGTCGAACACCGACGGATCGACGGCGCGCACCGGGAAATTGACGGCAATGAGGCCGATGCAGCTCACATCGTATTTCTGGTTCGGCGAATCCACTTGCTCACGAATGCCCGGGCACGGACTTCACTTGATCGCGCCTAACGATAGGCCGCTCGCCAGTCGGTTTTGCGCGACAAGAAAGACCAGCAGTATCGGAAGAGAGCCAACTACTGCGATCGCCATCAGACCGGACCAACTGATGCCATAATTGGAGATCTCCTGACTAATGAGCGCGCTAATTGGATAGGACTGCGGCTCGGTAAGAAAGCTGATTGCATTCAAGAACTCGCCCCACGACAGGATGAAGACCAGCGAAGCCGCCGTCGCAACTCCGTTCGACATGAGGGGAACCACTATCCGAAAGAAGCGCGCGAACACATTCGCGCCGTCTATCTCCGCGGCCTCTTCGATCTCGGTGGAAATTGCCGATGCGAAGGGGCGAAGCACCAGGACGGTAAATGGGAGCAAGAGCGCGGTATCTGCCAGGACTACCGAAGTCAATGTCCCCAGCATCCGCCAGGTGGCGAACACTTTGTAGAGGGGAATTATCGTTGCCGTCTGCGGAATCATCTGGAGAAGAACCAGCACTCCGAGCCCTGCCGACAAGATGAATCCCTTGGTGCGATCGAGACCGTAGGCCGTTGGAACGGCGATGCACATCGTAAGCAGCGTAGTGAAGATCGCGATGATGGCCGAGTTGAGCGCGGCGGTACCGAGCGTCCCCTGCGTTGTGATCGTTACGTATGCATTGAATGTCGGAGCAAACACCGGCCCAGCAGGGTTGGCCTGGATCGCTGTGTTCGACTTCACCGAGGTGAGAATGATCCAGACCAGGGGCACACCGTACACGACGATCAGGACGACGATTCCCAAGCTCGAGATGGTCCTGCGTAGCCGCTCTGAAACGGGATTCATAGACCCTACTTTTCCTCGATATTCCTTGTGGTTCGCACGTAGAGAAAGGCGAGAACCGCGACCACGAGGATCGTGATCACAGCAACCGTTGCTCCCGATGAGTACTCGAACTTCACGAACGAATCGATGTAGCTCAAGTACGGCAGAGTCGTGCTGGCCGTACCAGGGCCGCCTTTCGTCATGACATAGATGAAGTCGAAGCTGCGGAAGGCGTAGACGATCGTCAGCACCGCGAGTATGAGCGTAATCGGCATGAGCAGCGGGAGCTTCACAAAGAAGAACCGCTGGGCCGTGTTGGCTCCGTCGATGGAAGCGGCATCGATGAGGTCAATCGGTATATCGATCATTGCCGCACGGTAGACCATCGTCGTGAACGGAATGACCGCCCAAGAATTGACGAGCGCGACAGAAACGAGAACCAAGGGAGAGTGTATCAACCAGAGTATCGGCGCCCGGGTTGCATGGAGCCCCAGAATAACGGCATTCACCAACCCGTCGGGAAGCAGCAGGAACTTCCAAAGGCTGCCCAAGACCACTGGCGGCATCGCCCAGGTGAAAACCATGAAGCTCAGCGCGAGCTTCGACAACTTGCCGGTTCGCTGAAGCATCGCTGCGGAGATCAAACCCCCGATCATCCCGACACCGACGACGACGACCACGAACACAAGCGTGTGCCCAAACGCGTGTGCGAAGTCCGATTGCTTGAGAATTCTCGCGAAGTTCGAAAAGCCGACGAACGGCCAAGTGCCATGAACGATATTCGATGGGGCAACCTTGCTTACGCTCATTTCAAGCAGGTTTATCATCGGATAGAAGCTGAGAAAGATCAGATAGATAATCACCGGTACGAGAAAGACCGCGTAGGGCAGCTTTTCCTTTTTGCGGCGCATTGGTCACCCGAATTAGGTTCGATCTCAGGAACGCCCACGCGGCAGCCGTCCTTCGAAAGGACGCGAGCAAGGCGTGGACGTTCCCGTGGATGTGCGCTCGACCATCGACCCGAACATCACGCTGCCCTCCGTTCGGAGGGCGGCGTGATGCGATGGGCGTCGAGGTGAGAGCCGACTTGTCAGCCTCCGAGGGCCGATTTCACCTTTGCGACCGCGTCCGCGGAAGCTGCGCTTGGGGATTTCTGACCAGCGATGGCTGCGCTCCACTCCTGCGCAACGCCGAGCTCGGCGTTGTTGGCTTTCGTGATCGTCGCGATCGCCGGCGGGAAGGGCGCGCCCCAGTCGCGCACTTCCTTAGCAAAGGGCGCAATGAGGGCGTTCGAGGTGACTGCAGTGTTGTCCAGGGCATCGTTCCTCCCCGGAATGCTCCCGACGTCCTTCAGGGTGATGAGCTCGCCCTCCTTGCTGAAGAACGTGTCGGCCAGATAGGCAAATGCAAGCTTCTTCTCCGTCGAGTACGCACCGATCGCCATCTTTTCTCCGCCGACATATACGCGCGGGTCCTGCAGACCGGCGGGCATGGGCACTACCCCGTAGCTAAATGTGGCCTTCTTCGCGGCGCCCATCTGCCAGTTGCCGTTCTCGGCGAACGCGACGTTGCCAACAAGGAACTTCTGGAATGGCTGCGTCTGGCCCCAAGTGACTGAAGTCATGGGAAGGTATCCGTCTTGTGCCCACGAAGAGACGAGTCCGAAGGCCTTTTCGAGAGCGCTCGCCTGCGGATCGTGGTAGGACCACCCCTCCGCCGTCAGCCATGGATAGGCCTGCCATTCACCCTGATCGTTGGGTTGGCCGGTCAGCGTGATGCCGATATAGCCTGCCGCTTTGGCTTTCTGCATGTCGCTCGTAAGCTCTGCGATTGTTGTCGGCGGAGTTACGCCGATCTTGTCCAGAATGTTCTTGTTGTACCACAGCCCGAGTAGGTTCACGTACCCTTGTACTGCGTAGATCTTGCCGTTGAGGATCAGCATCAAGGCCTTGCTGAATTGCGCCTTGGCAGGGAATGAATCCCAATACGGCGTCATATCGGCAATCGCGCCGGCGTCGGTAATGGCCCCCCAATCTCCTCCGTCGATGAAAACATCAGGCCCGGTGTTCGCCCCGGAAGCGGCAATCACCTTGCCTGAAAGCTGATTGTAGGGAATGTAGACGTCGTTGACCTTGACGTTGGGGTACAACTTATTGAAGAGCGCTGCCTCGTCGTTCATAGCTTGGACCTGGCTTGCTGCGCTAAAATAGTGCCAGACCGTCAGGGTTTGGGAGGAAGATGAGCTCGAGGATGTTGCGCTTGAAGACGACTTCTCACGGTTCCCGTTCGCATACGCTGCAAAGGCCGCCACGAGACACATGAGTGCGATGGCAAATAGCCGAATTGATCTCATATTTTACCTCTTAGATTTTGAATTGCCACGATTCGATTGTGCCGAAGCACGAGCAGCTCACGACATGCTCCACAATAACTATTTTGGGAGAACTCTACCATGCGGCGGCACAGTTGTCAAACTGATGCCTGACTCGGCAGCAGTTCTCAATTTGACAGCGGCGGCGCGTGCAGCAGGCTCGGCGGATCGTCGGCACCACTACACACGCGTCTAGTTCTAGACATCCGACCTAGGTTGCTGCACGATGGTGTCGGTGGATCATGCGGGGAGGGGAGGTCTTTCGCACACTGCTATCGTTTCTCAGCTCCGCCATCGATGGCTTGCCTGATGGCCGTCGCGGAAAGAACTGGCAGTATTCGATGCAAGACATCGCACGGTCGGCCTTCGCCGTTTTCTTTGTCCAGAGCCCGTCCTTTCTCGCTCATCAACAGCTCATGCAGCAAGCCAGGGGGATGAACAACGGTGCGACCCTGTTTGGCATCGAAAAACTCCCCACCGACAACCAAATCCGCAATCTCTTGGATCCGGTAGACCCGCAGCTCCTGCGGCCGGTGTTCGCTTCGATCTTCGAGTACCTGCACCAGCAAGAGGCGCTCGATCAGTTTCGTTCCTTTGCCGGTACGCTGCTGATCGCCCTCGACGCCACCGGTTATTTCTCCTCGGAGTCCATCCACTGTTCCTCCTGCAGCGTGGCACACCACCGGGATGGTCGCATCAGCTATACGCACAGCGCGCTGATGCCTGCAATCGTCAAGCCGGACTTCCCGCAGGTCATCGCGTTGGAGCCGCAGTTCATCGTGCCTCAAGATGGACACGCGAAGCAGGACTGTG
>DAHUYW010000067.1 GCA_027306915.1 Spirochaetales bacterium
GACCATGATGATTTTGACAAGTGGCGCAAGGGCCTCGACTCCCAGGCCGCGCAGAAGGCGAAGAAGAGCCTTGAAGCGACCCTCAAGATCGAGATTGACGCCGAAGCCTTCGAGCGCCTCTACGGATTCTTAAGCCATCCGATCATGCCTTCGCATGCCGGACAGCGGATCGCCGTGCGCGTGGTAAGCCAGTTCGGCGAGGAGAGCACGAAGGTGGTGGGGGTGTGAGAACCGGGGGCTCCCGATCGTACACGACCGGGATCGCTCACCTATCGCGGGGGGTCATTTCGGCGGGCTTCCAGAATCGACGAACCTGCGTGCGACGTTTCTCAATTCTTCCGATACATCCATGAAACCTTCGACGACATCGGGATCGAAATGAGTTCCCGCGCCACCTTGAATCACGGCAACCGAATCCTCATGGGACATGGCCGGTTTGTATACGCGCTTGCTGATGAGCGCATCGTAGACGTCCGCGACCGCCATGAGACGGCCCGATATCGGAATCGAGACGCCGCTGAGACCGCGCGGATAACCCGAGCCGTTCCATCGCTCATGATGCGTCCAGGCGATCTCCCGGGCAAGCGCGAGAAAGGAGGTCGGCGAGGAGAGCAAACGCTCCGCCGACATGATCGCGTCGCGGCCGAGGGTCGTGTGAGTCTTCATGATCTCGAACTCCTCGGGCGTCAGTTTTCCGGGCTTCAGGAGGATCCTATCCGGTATTCCGACCTTGCCGATGTCGTGCAAGGGAGCCGATTTGTAGAGGAGATCGATCCTATCCGCGGCCAAGAAATCCTTAAAATGAGGGTGATCGGCCATGCGAGTCGCGAGCACCCGGATGTAGAACTGCGTGCGGCGAATGTGATTCCCAGTTTCATTGTCCCGCGTCTCCGCAAGAGAGCCCATCGCCGCCATCGTGACATCTTGAATGACGGTGATCTCCTGTGTTCTCCGCGCGACCTCCTGCTCCAGGTACTCATTCTGAAACTTGAGAGAATCTCGGGCGACTTTAAGGTCCAGGTGGGTCTTCACTCTTGCGGCGACCACGGAAGGACTAATGGGTTTCGTAATGTAGTCGACGCCTCCCAGCTCAAATCCTTTGCGCTCGGCCTCCATACTGGACTCTGCGGTAAGGAAGATAACCGGGATATCTTCGGTCTTCCGATTGGCTTTGATTCGCCTGCAGACCTCGAAGCCGTCCATGTTTGGCATCACGATGTCGAGGAGAATGAGATCCGGCGGCTTATTCGAGAAACAGAGATCAAGCGCTTTGGAGCCGGTCGTCGCGGCCTTCGTTTGGTACCTGTCGTCCAAGAGAGAGCTCAAGATCCGGATGTTTTCGGGAGTGTCGTCGACGACGAGTATCGTCGCTCTTCTGTCAACCGTTTCGAGATTACGCATTCGGACTGCTCTCCTGATCCCGAGACGCCTCTGCCTTGAGCAACGCCAATTCCGCGAGGGCACCTTCGAAGTCATAGACCGCGACAAAGGATTGCAGCCGCATGAAGGCGTCGGCCGAAAAGACCTGCAACAATGCCTCCCTAGCCGAATCGAGGTAGTCAACTGCACGGCTGTCACTTTCGGTCAGATGTCTTTCAAGCGTCGACAGAATGCTTCCGATCTCCTCGGCGTCTGGAAGATTCGCTGTAGGAAGAGAGGCAGGCAGTTTGAGCTCTCCGAGTCCCGCTTGAATTCCCCTCTCGACTGCGGCAACCTCACTCTCGAACTTCGAAAGCGCGCCCTCAAGCTCCGTCGGCCCCGCTCCTGACCGTAGACGCTCCTCAAGCTCCGCGGCGGCGGCTTGGAGCACTGAAGCTTCTATGCTCCCAGAGAGCCCCTTCACGGTGTGCACAACTCGTTCCGCCTCTTTCGCGTCCTGCCTCCGCAAGGCGGCTCTGACGCGTGCGGGCGCATCGGCCTGGGTCTCGACAAAGCGCCGAAGGAGCTCGACAAAAAGGGCAGCGTTACCGGAAACCCGCTTGAGCCCCGACTCTGTGTCGAGCCCAACAATCTGCGGAATCGATACCGCCGCAGGCTCCGGGGAAGCCATTGTTCCTTCGCTTCGCAGCTCTTCGCCGGGCCGGTAGTACTTTCGCAGAGTCGCGAGCATCGCCGCCGGATCGATGGGCTTCGAAATGTGGTCGACCATCCCGACTTCTCTTGTTTTCTGTCGCTCGTCGACCATCGCATGTGCCGTCATGGCGATTATGGGCAGATCCTTGAATCGCTCCTGCGCCCGGATTCGGGTCGTCGCCTCGTATCCATCCATCTCGGGCATCTGAATATCCATGAGCGCTATGTCGAAGACGGCGCCTTCCCGCGCCAACTCTTCCAGCGCCCTTCGGCCGTTGGATGCCACTATGACCTCCGCACCTGCTCCATGAAGGAGCTCCAGAGCAATCTGTTGATTCATTTCGTTGTCTTCGGTGAGGAGGATCCGGGCTCCCGCGAGCGGACGCCCGCCACGTGCGCCCTCCGACGTCTGTTTGATTGCGGCGATAACCTCGGGCGCGAAGAGATTGAAGATCGCATCGACAAGGGTCGACGCGGTCAAAGGCTTTGGAAGGAAATCGGCCGCTCCCGCCTCGATCGCTGCCTTGCGCTCTCCGGTTCCACCGCCGGACGCGCTCAGGAGAATGATCGGACATAGGTTCGTAATGCGCCGGTCTGATCGCATGACGCCTGCAGCCGTTATCCCGTCCATCCCTGGCATCCTCCAATCAAGGAGGATCAGCCCGAATGGTTCGGTCTCCCGCGCAGCTACGACAGCCTCCACCGCCTCTTCCCCTGAGCCGACTACCTCGACTCGGAATCGAAGCGATTCAAGCATCTCGCGCAGCACCTGCTGCGCCGCGAGATTGTCATCCGCAACAAGAACGCGCATCCCCTCCAACCGTGCGGGAACCGCCCGCTGCCTCTTGGTCTTCTGGGCGGAAACGTCAAACCATGCGGTAAAGGTGAAGGTGCTGCCGGCTCCCGGTTTGCTTTCCACCCAAATCTTGCCGCCCATCATCTCGACGAGGCGCCGGGCGATGCTGAGTCCCAAGCCAGTTCCGCCATATCTCCTGGTCGTCGAGCTGTCCGCCTGCGTGAAGGGCCGAAACAGCCTTGCGCATTGGTCCTCATCCATGCCGACGCCGGTGTCGCGAACGGAGAAACGAAGCTTGACCCTGTTTCCCGTCTGCTCTTCGGGGTCAGAGCGTATCTCGATCTCGCCCGAGTCGGTAAACTTGGTCGCGTTGCTGACGAGGTTCAGGAGAATCTGAGACAACCGGTGCGGATCTCCGACCAGGTTTCTCGGCATCCCTGCCGCGAAGCTCAACAAAAGCTCGAGGCCTTTCGCATAGGTGGTCTGCGCCGCGAACGAGCTCACGGTCTCGACCACCTCCTCCAAATCGAAGTCGATCTGCTCCATGTCGAGCTTGCCCGCCTCGATTTTGGAAAAATCGAGGATGTCGTTGATCAAGCCAAGGAGTGCTACCCCGGCATTGTGGATCTTCGAAGCGTAGTCTTTTTGCTGGGGGGTCAGCTCGGTCTTCAATGCAAGATTCGCGAAACCGATCACGGCATTCATTGGGGTGCGAATCTCGTGACTCATATTCGCGAGGAAGCTGCTCTTGAGGCGATTAGCCTCTTCCGCTTCACTCTTTGCCTGACGAAGCGCCTCCGTTCGTTCCGCTACAATGCGTTCCAGGTTGTCGCGATGTGTATGGAGCTCGCGCTCGACCGCTTCTCGCCTCCTGCTCTGCTCGCTGAGCTTCACGGTCATTTCATTGAAAGCGCGCGCGAGGTCTCCGACTTCGTCGTTCTTTGGCTCCCCGATTCGGTATTCAAGATTGCCGGCTCCGACAATCGCAGTGCCGGCCTTAAGCTCGATGATTGATTTCAACGTGCGCCGCTGCACAAACAGGTAGGTTGCAAAGAAGTACGCGGCGAAGAGGCCGCACAAGGCGAAGGCCACGAACAACTCCGTTAGCGTGAGTCTCTCCGCTTCCTCCCGCGACAGACGCGACAGCTGCTGCGCATCCGCAACGAGGCTTAGGGACTGCACTGCAAGACGGCCAAAAGCAAGCCTTAAGAAGGCAGGAGCAAGCTCCCCGTCGTCATCTCGAGCCACGCCGCCCGCGGCTGCGCTCACGCTATCGAAGACGTCCTTTAATCTCTGCGCATCAGTTTGAATGTCGCGCACAATGGCAAACTGCTCCGCGGTTCCCGCCCGCAGGCTCCCGACAAGGCGCGAGAAGTCCACGTACTTGTCTTGCCAGCGGCGAAGCTGCAGACGCCCCGGATACATGAGGTAATCCGTAGAAAGGTACGTGAGGAAGCTTGCCGAGAGGGCGACATTATTTGCCGCTGTCTCCCGCTCATCGGCCAGTCTCAGAAAGTGATTCGCTATTCCCGTTGTTGCCAAGCCGGCGGCGAGAAGGGTTCCGAAGACAATCGTGGTCAATGTGAGCTGCTGTCGAATGCGCATGTGCACCTCAACTCACTGCATCATGTTTACAGCCGCCGGTCTCACGGCGTCGAGACCGGCAAGGTAGATCAGCTTCGTCAGGTCTCGGACATGCGACGCTCCGGTCAAGTGATTCGCGATGAGCCAACGCGCCTCCCCGTCCATTGCCGCCACAAGGGAGAAGTCAAGGGTCAGCGCGAACTCATGCTTCGGCCAAACAGCGGAGAGGTAGGAATCGCGATAGTTCAGCCGCCTCGCCACGATTGCCTGTGATTCGTCCGGATGGCGCACGAGGAAGTCTTGGGCAGAGACAAGCGACTTGAGGAATCTCCTTGCGGCTTCCGAGTGACCGGTAAGCCACACCGGCGTACAAACCAGAAGCCCGTAAACGTCCTGACCGCTCTGTACCGGCCAGACTCTTAAGCTGCCGGGCCTTGCCGCTTCCATCTGGCCGACAAATGGTTGCCACGCAACGACCCCATCGACCCGTCCGTCAAGAATGGACCGTACGAAATCCGCGGGTTGAACGTTGACCTCCGTAACGTCCTTCGACGAAATTCCGTTCAGGGTGAGAAAACGGCCTAGGTAGAACGCGGTGATTGCCTTCATCGTGACGCCTATCCGTTTACCACGAAGGTCTGAGACGTTGGAAATGCCGCGATCCCCCCGAACGACCAGATAGTCGTTCTCGAAACGGTCATTCTCGGCAAGGATGCGCATCTGCTGTCCGTTCATGGCATCCTCAACAAGCGGAAACTCCGCGGTCTCCGCGACGTCGACGATACCGCTCATCATCGCGGCGATTGCCGCGGGTCCTGTAGTGAAATCCTTTATGGTGATCGCAATGCCGTTGCCCGCGAAGAGCTTTTTTGCCTCGGCGACGTAGAGCAATGCACTCTGCTCGAGGGCCGGTGCGCCTACCGAGATCGCCGTGGCCTGTGTGGGGCTGTGTGCACACGAAACGAGGGCAGCGGCAGAGAAAATGATGCAACCCAAGAGAATGCAACGAGGGGGACGCTTCATGCCAGTTTCCGGTACTCCATCGGAAGGCCACCAGAGCTGTCGCCGCTCCCTCGCCTCCCAGATCGCCTGCTTGAAGCACGACCGACGCAGCTCATAGCCAACATCGTCGTGCCCGTAGACCATGCATCACCACGACTCCTCACTTTATACCTTACAATTTTAGTCCAAAATAGCGAAAAAGACAAATACAAACAGTGGCGCCGGGGCCGGCGGCCTGCTTGGAGCGTCTGAAAGGAGAGAACGAGAGGGCGTGTTGACAGCCAGGACGCCGACGGCTACCTTTTTGCCCACCCGAAGGGAGCGAAGGATGAAATCGACAGTTGCACAGATCAGGGAGCGCTTCGACCGCGATGTCGAGCGTTTCTCGAATCTCGAGACGGGTCAGTCTGCGACCATGGATGCGCCGATCACGCTTGAGCTCATCGCGACCGTCGCGGCAAAGGTGAATCCTGGCGCGACCGATCTGCTCGACATCGGCTGTGGAGCCGGGAACTACTCGCTCAAGCTCCTGCAGCACCTTCCGGACCTCAACGTCATGCTCGTCGATCTGAGCACGCCGATGCTCGAGCGCGCCGCACAACGGGTCGGCGCATCGACACGCGGATGGGTGCGGACCGCGAAGGCCGACATCCGAGAGCTCGAGCTTGACGCCTCCGGGTACGATATCATCGTCGCGGCCGCGGTATTTCACCACCTGCGCGAGGACGGGGACTGGGAGGGCGTCTTCAAGAAGTGCCACGCCGCGCTTCGCCCCGGGGGCTCGATCTGGATCTCCGATCTCGTCATGCACGACCACCCGGAGGTCCAGCGCGCGATGTGGGAGCGCTACGGAGCCTATCTCGAGCAGCTCGGCGGTCCGGAGTACCGGGAGAAGGTTTTCGCCTACATCGATCAGGAGGACACGCCGCGATCGGCGGGATACCAGCTTAGTCTCCTGCGCGAGGTCGGCTTCCGAAAGGTCGAGATCCTGCACAAGAACGGCTGCTTCGCCGCCTTCGGCGGGGTGAAGTAAATGCGTAAGACGCCGCGGGAGGGCTTGCCCTCTCCGGTAGGCTGTAACCCATGAAACAGAAAATCGCCTCCATCGCTCTCGTGGTCCGAGACTACGACGAGGCCATCTCCTTCTACACCGAGAAGCTCGGCTTCCGGCCTATCGAAGACTCCGAGCTTGGAGGAGGAAAGCGCTGGGTCGTCGTTGCTCCGCCGGGATCTACCGGGACCAACCTTCTTCTCGCCAAAGCTTCCTCCGGCGAGCAAGCGACGCGCATCGGCAATCAGACCGGCGGGCGCGTGTTCCTTATCCTCGAGACCGACGACTTCCACCGCGACTATCACGCGATGTGCTCCCGCGGCGTCCAGTTCCTCGAAGAGCCCCGCGAGGAGACCTACGGCACCGTCGCCGTGTTCCGCGATCTCTACGGAAACAAGTGGGATCTTATTGAGAGACGTCCATAGTCAGTGTGCGCCTGGCGGAGACCTCCGTCCCTTCGCAGGGTGCTCACAAAGGCTCCGCGAGATTGATCGACAAAAGCGAATCAGAGTTGGACACAAGATGGGCAGTTCATAAAGGACCTATTGGGCGCGGACACTGAAGCGCATCTATCGGCGACCAAGAAGAGACAGGGCACAGCACACAATCAAGTACGAAAGGTTCATCCAGACATGGACTCGAAGCTGAGCGAGGACAACACATAACGGAATGAAGCTCAGAGGGCCTCATGCTGTCGATTGCTACCTTTCGCGCTGCGCGAATCTTCATCACAAGTGTTGGTTGCGCCCTGAAGTCCGTCCTTCTCATTTCCAAAGCATTTCTTTCCTGGTCAACAATCCGTTTCGATTCCTATGCCAGATCCGAGCTCGGGGAAATGGCTATGGGAGCCCAACAAAGCGCTTGCATTTCAATTCTAAAACTACGAGAATTCTCTCATCATCGCAAGTGTAACGCTGCATCGCAGAGGATTCATAGAAAGGAGGGAATACTATGGTGATTCGGTCACGAAAGGCTGGATTACTCAGAACTACGGTTCTGCTTCTCGCGCTTGTCGGGGCCGTGCTGCTAGTCGCGTGCACCGGTCCAGCGGGGCGAATCTACGGGCAATTTGACTACGATGGTTACATCTATGCGGCTATTTTGGGAGGCTTTCCTTCTGGGATAATATACGCCAACCATGACTACGAAATAACTGCCGGCACCTACAGTGTCAAATTCACTCTCAGCGACGGAACATACTACTACCCTGGCTATTTCGCAGGTTATCCGACGGACCCCAGCTGGTACTACAACTCAACGTATACCTGCTCGGCAAATGCCGGAAAACCATTTTGGGCAGCCGGCGACGATAAATACTTCAGACTATATCTGGGGTATACCGGACTTCAAAAATCAGGCTCCTTTAGCGTCAAAGGGACCTCTCCGAAAGTGGGCACCTCATCCTGGACCGAAAACGGCCTTCTGGTAACCGTAACCACCAAAATCGGGCAGACAACACCGGATCGCTCTGACGAGACTCAGGGAAACCAGATCCTGAGCAAATCAGAATAGACCACCCATTCCGCCAGACCGGATCGACTCTCAGCACTAAGCGGTCCTTGCAGACATTCACTCTAGTGGAACGATTGGAGTCGTTTCGTCCAGGCCGCGGATTCAGAGTCGTGTAGATACGTGAGAGAGAAATCGACAGTGAGTAGAGTCCAGAGATTCACCGTCGCGTTCGACCCAGACGACCACAAGTCGTGCAGCAAGCTCTCCACGGCGTCAGGAGCAGGCGTTCAACCCCTCCGACACGCGGGACCATCGTACTGATGTGCTCGTCGACGTCATGCTCGTGGAGCACGAAGCACGATTCGAGGTCGATCCTGTTGAAGCACGAGAGGTTCATCTCCGATCTGTGGAGAACGCCGAGGGAGCTGCGGGAGGCGTCGCCACCGAGGGCTTGCATCGGAGTATCCGGTGTGGCAGGCTCTCCGGGTTCTCTGTAGGGAGGCTGCCGAACCGTATGAACAAGACGCGTTTGGAAGCGTTCAGCGACGGGGTGATCGCTATCCTCATCACCATCATGGTCCTCGGACTACACATCCCTCGCGGCGCGACGCTCGCGGCGCTGCGCCCGCTCTTGCCCGTGTTTCTGACCTACCTGTTGAGCTTCGTCTATCTGGCCATTTACTGGAACAACCACCATCACCTGCTCCACGCGGCGGACAAGACGAGCGGCGGGATCCTGTGGGCGAACATGCACCTGCTCTTCTGGCTTTCGCTCGTTCCCTTCGTTACCGGATGGATGGGAGAGAACAGCTTCGCCCCCGTACCGACCGCGGTCTACGGCGTGGTCCTCCTCTGCGCGGCCATTGCCTACTGGATCCTGCAGAGGCTGATCGTCGCCCTGCAGGGACCGGGTTCCAAGCTTGCGGCTGCACTCGGCAGGGATCTCAAGGGCAAGGTTTCGCCCCTGCTGTATAGCGTCGCTATTCCGTTGGCCTTTGTCGACCGGTGGATCTCGTATGGGATCTATATCCTCGTCGCGCTTATGTGGCTGGTCCCGGATCGCAGGATCGAGGCGAAGCTTTACCGATGAAATGGGGCCGCGGCGCGGCAGCCGCCGACATT
>DAHUYW010000068.1 GCA_027306915.1 Spirochaetales bacterium
GGGTTAGGCGCGATCCGCTCGCCTTTCGTTCATTCCCGCGCGAGAGCTTCGACGCTCTCGGTCCGACCGCGTTCCCTCCGACGGCTGCTGTAGAAGATGAAACCGGCCAGTACGACCAGGAGCCCAAAGAGCGTGAGGAGGTTGCTGTAGGGAAAGACCTTTGCCTGGGCGACGAGCGGATTGTGCCAGAACGAGAGCCCTCCGCTTCCAAGGTAGCGCCCCACCAGCGCGGTCCCGACCGCAGCCGAGACAAAGCTCACCAGATTGAACAGCCCCATCCCGACGCCGGTCTCGCTCGGCTCGAGGATCTGCGAAACGCTGTTGAAGAGGGCCGTCTGCGCAAGGGAGAAGCCGACGTAGGTCAGCAGAAGCGACGCAGCTACGAGCCACGGAGAATAGCCGATCACCACCGAAAGGAGGAGGTAGCTCGCAAGGAGGAGCGAGAGCCCTACCGTGATGACGAAGGTGTTGCCGCGTTTGTCCGCCAGGTTGCCGCCTACCGCACCGAATACCACCGCGCTCATGGCCCCGGGGAAGAGGACGAGCCCGATCTGGCTCGTGGTGAGGCCGTCGATTGCGCTGAGCATGAGGGGTATGACGAACAGCGCTCCGGTCACGACCGAAAAGAGGATGAAGCCGACTATCGTCCGTTTGCGGAAGATGGAGTTGCGAAACATCCCCGGATCGATGAACGGGCTCCGGTGGGTGAGGATCTCGATCACGAATCCCGCGAGGAGAGCGAGGCTCGCCGCGAGGAAGTACCATCGCAGGAAGGAGAGGTAGAGGATGAGGGAGCCGATCCCTCCTGCCACCAGACCTGCACCGAGAACGTCTACCGTCCCTTCGCGGCGCGGCTCGTCCGGCAGCACGTTGCGAAAGAAGGGGATAGCGATGAGGGTGAAAAGCGGAACTACAAACAGGAACGACCAGTGAAGGGTTCCCGACACGAAGCCCCCAATGACCGGACCAACCCCGATGGCGAAGGCGACGGTCGAGGTGATGAAGCCGAAGATCTTGCCCCGCTCCGACACGGGGAAGTAGCGGGCGACGACCACGGTGATGAGCGCCGGGATCGCCGACGCCCCTGCGCCCTGGATCCCGCGCGCCGCGATGACCGCCGGATAGTACCCCTGCAGCGCGAAGCCTACCACCGACCCGGCGCTGTAGACGAGAATCCCGATGACGATGAGCCTCCTCAGGCTGAAGATGTCGGAGAGCCTCCCGTAGATGACCGATCCGACCCCGAAGAACACCACGAAGGCGCTCATGACCCAGCTGACGCCGGACGGGGTGAGGTGGAACTGCCGTGCAATTGCCGGGGTGGACACGTTGAAAACCGTCTCGTTGAGGACGGCGAAGAATACAACGAACACGATCCAGGGAACGGTCCGCTTCAAATCCAGCCCTGCGCCGAGGGATGCGGTCTGGCCCATTGAGACTCCTTTATCTAGTTCGAGAGGCTAAATATGATAAAATCCCTAGTCTATCGGCTACCCCTTCCGCAAGAAAATGCATCCAGGTGCCACATCCTGGAGCCGGCGCGCGGACGGTGAATGGTGCAATCCGCGCAATCCCAAAGGAAGTCGCTGGTAGAAATGGAGAAGAATTGCTACAAATCTACCTGGAGGAATTGGGATGGCAACGGCAAAAGGTAGATTTGCAGTGAAAGTGGAGCCCTTGTCGCCGAACGACGAATCGGAGGGGGTGACCTTCGGGCGAATGTCGATCGACAAGACCTGGCAGGGTGACTTCGAGGGAACGAGCACGGGCGAGATGCTGACCGCGGGGACCAACGTCGCCGGCAAGATGTCCGCCGGCTACGTCGCCATCGAGCGGGTTCGGGGGACCCTTGCGGGGCGCACCGGCAGCTTCGTTTTCCAGCACTCCGCCACGATGGACCGCGGCTCCCAGGAGCTCATCATTCGGGTGGTTCCGGACACGGGCACCGGGGAGCTGAAAGGAATCGCGGGAACGCTTTCTATCGAGATCGCGGGCGGGGAGCATTCCTATACCCTCGATTACTCGTTGCAGGACGCAGAATGAGCGGGAGTCACGCCGCATGACACTCTCCAAACACATCGCCGGGCTTCCGCCGCCCCTCGCCATTCCTGGCGCGCGCGAGCTGCTTCGTCGCGGGCTCGCGGAAAGCGGGCGCAAGCTCGTGGTGGTGGACGACGATCCAACCGGAACCCAGACCGTGCACGGGGTGCGGGTCTACATGGACTGGTCGACGAAGACTCTCACCGCCGCCCTCGCGGACTCACGGCCGCTCTTCTATCTCTCCACCAACTCTCGCAGTCTCTCCCGGGCCGAGGCCGAGGCTCTTGCCGGCGAGCTGGGCCGAAATCTTCGCACCGCCGCGGCGGACGCGGGGGTCGAGCTCGTCGTGGCCTCGCGGAGCGACAGCACTCTGCGGGGCCACTTTCCGCATGAGGTGACGGCGCTCGCCGGCGGTGTCGGGATACCGATCGACGGGATCCTCATCGTGCCGGCCTTCTTCGAAGCCGGACGCTATACGATCGACGACATCCACTGGGTTGCAGGCGCGGCTTCGGGCGTCGTGGTCGCGCCCGACGAGCTCGTCCCCGCCGCCGAGACCGAGTTCGCCCGCGATCCGGACTTCGGTTTCCATCACAGCAATCTCAGGGAGTGGGTCGAGGAGAAGAGCGGCGGCCGCTGGCGGGCGCCGGAGGTGCGCTCGATCTCGCTTGATGCGCTTCGAACCGGGGGGGTCGATTACGCTGCCGCCGTGCTCGCGGGTGCGAGCAGCGGCACGCCTATAGTCGCAAATGCCGCCTGCTACGAGGATCTGGAGGTGCTGGCCCTCGCCGTCGCGAAGGCCGAGCGGGACGGGAAGCGCTTCATCTACCGAACCGCCGCCTCCTTCGTCAAGGTGCGAGGAGGGCTCGAAGACCGGCCCCTCCTTGGCCGGACGGAATTGCCGCGCCGGGAGGGTGCAGGGATCATCGTCGCCGGCTCCTACGTCGCAAAGACGACGCGGCAGATCGAGCTCGCGCTTCGGTCGGGAAGGGTCGAGGGGCTCGACCTCTCCGTGGAGGCCCTTCTCGACGAGCGGACCCGCGCGGGAGAGACAGCGCGAGTCGCGCGGGAGGCGACGCAGCTCATTCGGCAAGGGGTCACCCCGCTTGTCTACACCTCTCGGGAGGTCGAGCGGCGCGCCGACTTCCTCGCTGCCGGCAGGACGATCATGAGCGGGTTGTGCGCGGTCGTCGACCGTATCGACGCGGTGCCGTCCTACCTGGTGGCGAAGGGTGGGATCACCAGTATCGAGCTTGCGCGCTCGGCTCTCGGTGTGAACGCGGCGGAGGTTCTCGGGCAGGTGGTGAGCGGCGTCCCGGTGTGGCGACTCGGCCGGGAGGCCTTGTGGCCCGATCTTCCCTACATCGTCTTTCCGGGCAACGTCGGCGGCGACGACGCACTCCTGCAGGTCGTCGAAATCATGGAGGGCGGCGAGGCACCGAGTCCCGCGGCCCGATAGCGCACACTCGTAACGGTTGCATGCCGCGACGACGCGGCGGGGGGATCATGGGAACAGTGGTCGGTTTTGCAGGGCTGGGGGTGATGGGACGCCCGATGGCGCGCCGCGTCGCGGCGCGTTTCGAGACCGTCGTCTACGACGTCGATCCCGCTCGCTTCGAGGGCTTCCCGGAGCGCGCGGCGAGTCTTGCGGAGCTGGGACGGCGGTCGAGCATCGTGCTCTTGTCGCTTCCCTCCTCGAGCGTGGTGCGCCGCGCACTGCTCGGGGAGGGCGGCCTCGCGGAAAGCATGGCGAGCGGCGGCATCGTCGTCGACATGAGCACGACCGAGCCCGCAGTGATCCAGGAGGCGGCCGCCGCCCTCGAGGCGAAGGGGCTCTCTCTCCTTGACGCCCCGGTGAGCGGCGGCGAGCGGGGGGCGATCGACGGGACGCTCTCGATAATGGCCGGAGGACACCGGGATGTTTTCGATCGGTGTCGCGAAGTCCTCGATGCGATGGGCTCCTCGGTGGTCCTGGTCGGCGGCTCGGGGATGGGGCAGGTGGCGAAGCTCGTGAACAACCTCATCGTCGGGATAACCTTCGCCGCCGTCGCCGAGGGTTTTGCGCTCGGGACCAAGAGCGGCCTTTCGGCTGACGTGCTCTACGAGGCTATCCGCGGGGGATGGGCGGGATCACGGGTGCTCGAGGTAAGCGTCCCCGCCTTCCTCAAGCGGGACTTCACCCCAGGCGGAACGGTCGACATCCACTGGAAGGATCTCGGCTACGCCCTCGCCCAGGCCCGCGAGACCGACGTCCCGGTTCCCGTCACCGCCCTCGTCCATGAGATATTCAAGGCCGCCCGCGCCTCGGGGCGCGGGAAGCTCTCGCAGCCGGCGATCATTCAGCTGTGGGAAGAGCTCCTCGGCATCGAGGTGAAGGGCACGTAGAGCGGGCACCGACCGCCTGACGTGGCTTGACGGCCTGTCGTGGCGGACTGTGATCGCTTCGACGCGCTCCGATCCGTCATGCCGTAGCGGAGTTGCTGCCTCGCCGATCGTCTCGTTGGGCTAGTTGGCAAGCTCCGGCTCGAGGAGGGCCGACTTCCACTCCCCACGGTGGACAAATTCGTGGAGGGGTTTGCGCGTGCGCGCTTCGATCTCCCGGTCCCGAAACTCCGGCGGAAGGCCCTCGACGCTTCCGTAATATCCGACGGCCACGACCGAAACCGGGTCGAAGCCCTCGGGAATCTCAAAAAGCAAGCGGGCCCTCTCCCGGTCGAAGCCTGCCATTTGGTGGACGAACAGGTCGAGAGCGGTTGCCTGCACCGAGAGGTGGGCGACCGACTGGCCGAGGTCGTAGAGCGCCCACGGGCTCGGCTTTCCCTTCTCGCGCTCCACCTGGGCAACCGTGAGGATCAGGAAGGGAACGCCGTTCGACCAGAGTCGATTTCGTTCGGTCAGCACCTCCCTCACCTTCGAGTAGGCCTCCTCGTCCTCGTCGCGGGAAGCGATGATGAAGTGCCAGGGCTGGCTGTTGGCCGCCGAAGGCGACCAGCGGGCCGCTTCGAAGAGGGTGAAGATCTTTTCCCGCTCCACCGGACGGGACGAAAAGGCTCTCGGGCTCCACCGCTTCCGCAAGAGCTCGTGAATGGGATACATGCTATCTGCAGGCTTATCCATGGTGCAACTCCTTGTTGGACACTAGCGCAGCCCTTCGATCAGCCTCTGGAGAAGATCGGCGAGCCGCTCACGCTCTTCGGGCGTCAAGAGCCGCTCGATCCTTTCGCCGAGCGGACCAATCGCCGCGAGCGCCTCCGCAAGCCGCTCGTTGCCACGCTCGGTTATCGCGATGTGAGTGCAGCGGCGGTCGTCGCGGTTTGGCAACCGGTGCACGAGGCTCGCCGCCTCCAGGTGATCGATCAATTGGGTCACGTTGGACTTGACGAAGGCCATGCAGGCGGCGAGGGCTCCGAGGGTGACCGGCTCCGGGCTAGCCGTCAGGTGACGAAGGGTCAGGAGCTTCGTCGTGGAAAGCTCCATCGGCGCGACCATCGCATCGAGCCGAGCCTCGGCAACACGCGAGCCTCTCATCAGCGTCGCCATGAGCGCGATCGTCTTTTGGTCCATATCTGAAATGTACAGAAATGAACTAAATAGGTCAAGCAGGTGATGACCGGCACACCCATCGGGTGTCTGCCCCGAGCCTCACCGGGCTGCTAACTTTCCGGACGAAGCAGGGCGATGATCGGAAGCACGAGCCCGATTGCGGCGAGAACGAGACCGGCCAGGAAGAGGGGGCTGCCCGCGAGGGGCGGCTCGCCCGGGAACAACACCGAGTCGGCCGGGTGGCTCGGGTCGTAGTAGACCCGCACCGGGTCGCCCTGCCGGCCAAGGCGGCGGAACTCCGCGTAGGCGACGCTTCGGTACGAAAGTCGCGCCGACTGGAAATGTCTCCCTCCGACCGCGTAGGCGTAGCGCACCTCGTAGTCTTCACCGTGAAGGCTGCCGTAGGCCCGCGAATGGCCCCAGTAGGAATGAGCTTGCGCGCGAAGCAGCATACCTGTCGTTTCCGACCAGAACAAGGTTTGCCGGCCGCGCAGGGTCGGAACAACGGTGAGGACGATGAAGAGCAGGCCGAACCCCACAAAGGGGAGGCTAGCGAGGAGACCGCGTTGGCGGCTCATCTGTGCGCGTCGCACTCCCGCGCACCCTGTCAGTTGCTGTAGCTGAGCAGGAGCTGCGCCCGCCCAAGGATCGTGCCCTGCATCGCAGCCCGCAATTCCGAGAGGCTGAAGCCGTTCCGGAGCCCGGTGGGGGCCGAGAGGGCGTAGAGCGTCAGACGATAAACGTGGATGAGCGGCGGCTTAACGTCCTTCGGAATCGAGGCCGGCGGCTGGGGCCCGCGGTAGCCGATCTGGCCGGCGCTGTTCATGCCCTGGACGAACGACGGATTGCTCACCGAGGCGTTCGCCGGAAGACCGCCGAGCGCGGGATTGATGTCCGCGGCAAGCCAGTGATCGAAGGGAACCCCCTTTCTCCCGTAGGCTTCCATCACCGCAGCGGCATCGGGATCGTCAAGGATGAGGGCGATGGCCTTGGTTCCGGCAGGGACGTCTCGCCAGACGAAAGGGAACGAGATGAGGTTCGCCGGCGCGCCGTCCTTCGCTGCGTAGACCGGATCCAGCCGCCCGGCCGAGACGAGGCCGCTGTGGAAGCCGGTCTGAGGATCGCCCGAGAGCGCCGGAGACGAGACCGTGAAGGTATGGCCTTGTGCCGCCGCCGCCTGAACGGCAAGAAGCGCTGCGACGAGAACGAGTGTTAATCGTCTGAGCCAATCCTCCACGTGTGCCTCCTCCGAGCGCCCCTGGAGCGCTTTCACGAAATGGTACCTGCGTCGAAGTGAGAGGGTCAATGAGGCGAGGCGGCCACCCCTGTTGTCCGCGCGGGCGCACGAAGGTTAGCGGCCAGGCGCGGGACTCACCTTACTGCTTCAAGAGAACCCGGGTCTCGGGGCCGGAAAGAACAATGGTAAGCCCACGGGGCCCGGACGCAATCGTCGCCCCGGTGAGGAGGTCACGGTAGGAGTCTCCCGGCTTCACTGCGGGAAGAGTGATCTCCTCGCGGCCGTCGGTGTTCGTCGTCGCCACGAGCAGCTCCTCGTCCCCGTCGCTCCGCTTGTAGACCCAGACGCCGTGCGCGTCATCGGCGAGTACGCTTTCGACACGCGCGCTCCAGAGGGCCGGGTGGTCGCGGCGCAGGCGGATGAGGGCTTCGTAACGCTCATAGAGGCTTGGCACAAGAACGTGCGACCAATCCACGGTCCCGCGCTGGGCATCCCAGCCGTCGCGCCGGTCGCCGAGCATCCCGCGCTCGTCGCCGTAGTAGATGACCGGAATCCCGGGGAGGGTGAACAGGACGGCTATAGCTGCTTCCATGCGCCCAACCGCGAGCTCTCCCGGTGTCGCGCCGATGTCTCCGCCGCCGAGGATCGTGAGCGCCCGCGGAGTGTCATGGCTATCGATCAGGTTGAAGCTCATCTCATCCACCTGCGGCGAGTAGGCGAGGAGCGCCGATTGAATCGAATCGGCAAGGCGCGTGGCTGTCCAGCCTTTCTTGTGCGCGAAGAAGGGTAGGAGCGCATGGTAGCCGATCGGGTAGTTCATCAGCGAATCAAAGCGGTCGCCTTGCAGCCATGCTGGGTCAATCTCCCAGATCTCCCCGACCAAGTAGGCCTCGGGATTTATCTCCTTCACGGTGCGCCGAAACTCGCTCCAAAATCGGGGGGCCTCGATCTCGTTCGGCACGTCGAGCCGAAAGCCGTCGATTCCCTGCTCGGTCCAGTAGCGCACGACCGACAGGAGATACCTCGTCACCGCCGGGTTGGCGACGTTCAGCTTCGGAAGGGAGGCGAGCCCCCCCCAGCCCTCGTAGTTTCCCTCCGCCACGCTTACCGGAAAGCTCTTGATGAAGTACCAGCTCGCGTAGGGCGACTTCTCCCCCTCCTTGAGAACGTCCTGAAACGCCCAGAACTTCGTACCGGTGTGATTGAAGACACCGTCGAGGATCACGCGGATGCCCAGGCTGTGGGCCCTGTTGATGAGCTCGTGAAAATCGGCAAGGGTGCCGAGCATCGGATCGATCTTCAGGTAGTCCACGGTGTCGTAGCGATGGGAGCTCTGCGCCTCGAAGATCGGATTGAGATAGATCAGCCCAATGCCGAGGTGGTGGAGGTAGGGCAGCTCCTGGATGATTCCCTTGAGATCGCCCCCGTAGTACTGGCTGCTCGTGTCCGGACCGATCGGTCCGCCCCACGGCGTCACCGAGGAGGGGTCGTTCGCTCGATCTCCGTCGCGAAAGCGGTCCGGGAAGATCTGGTAGGCTATTGTGCCTTTCGTCCAACCGACGAGCGGCGGCCCCGACAGCGGCAGCTTGATCTCGAACGGAGCTGCCTCGGCGGGATCCGGCGAAAGACCGCGGGCCCC
>DAHUYW010000069.1 GCA_027306915.1 Spirochaetales bacterium
TCCGGCTGGAGCGACAGTTGCCGGGTGGGATTCGCACCCACTGGAAATAACACGCCTTTCACGGCACACTGAGAAATGCGGGTTAGTGGTCAAGCGCGGGCGATCAAAGAGCGTTCATTTAACGATGTGCCTACGCTGGACACAATTGCAGAAGAAAGCGCTTGATTTTTCTCATAGTTGGACGGGTCATACCCTTCGATCCACTGACCACGCTGCCGTTTCCACGGCGAGTTCTCCGTCGACGAATCGGCGTCCTTCTTGAACCAACTGCAGTTTTTTCCAGCTGTCTATCTTCCTCCAGCTTTTTTCGGCTTCACCGATGAGCTTGAAGACCATGGTCAGCGTTGCGATCCGAGTGCCGCATCCCTTGGTCTTTTTCGTCCGTAGCCGCACGGTGGCAAACACACTCTCGATCACGTTGATGCTTCGGATGTGCTTCCAGTGCTCGGCGGGAAACTCGTAGAAGGCGAGCAGCTCTTCACGATCGTTCTCCAGGCATTCGGTCGCCTTCGGGAACTTCGCCTGAAAGGTCGTTATGAAATGCTCGAGGGCGCCTTCGGCGTTCTTCTTCGTCTCGGCCAGATAGATGTCGTGAATCATTGCCTTCGCCCGTCCTTGAACGCTCTTGGCCATCTTGTCGAGCACATTCGCTGTCTTGTGCACCCAGCAGCGTGGGTGCTTTGTCGTGGGAAACACTAATGGCAACGCCGCCCACAACCCCAGCCCTCCGTCTCCGACGACCAGCTTCGGATCGTGCTCCAGCCCTCGGTGCTTCAGATCGAGCAGCAGCTCTCTCCAGCTCTCTTTGCTTTCCCGATAACCGTCATGGACCGCAAGTAAGTGTTTTTGCCCTTGAAAGTTAGCTCCGATGACCACCAGGATGCAGGAGCGCTCCTCATCGAGTCGGACGTTGCAGTACACGTCGTCGGCCCACACATAGGCGTACTCCTTCGAGCGAAGCGATTGACGGCGCCACTGGTTGTACTCGTCCTCCCACACGCTTTTCAGTCGGGTGATCGTAGAGGCCGACAGCCCTTTCGCCGACTCGCCCAGAATCGCGGAAGGCGCCGTGGGGAAGTCGTTCGTCGAGATCCCTTTCAGGTACAGCACCGCAAGAGCTCCCGCGAGGGTCGGAGTGCGCCGCAGGAAGCGTGGCGAAATTCCACTTGAGAACGGGTGATGATCCTCACTCCCCTCCGCTGCCCGCTCATCCACTCGGGGCCGTCGTATCCTCACTGGACCCACTCCTGTGTAGACGGTTCGCTCGGCGGCATGTCCGTTTCTCACCACCGCCCGTCGACCTCCCTCGTCACGCAGCTCTTCGTAGCGTGCAAGATGCTCCTCCACTTCGCCCTCGAGCGCTCGTTGCAAGAGCCGCTGGGCACCAAGTCGAGCGATCTCCTCGATCGTTCCCTGAATGTCGGCGACCATTGCCTCCTGAGGTCGCTCTGTAGTACTGTTTGTCCCGGGCATACATCACCTCCGATGATGTTACGTGGTAGTTCATTATTCGAAGGGTATGCCCTTTCTTTTCATCCACCAAGATCTAAAGTAACCCGATCATATGCACGCAATGCTCAACGCCAAAAACCACAGGCCAATCTGGACTTCCGCGATCATGCTCGCGCTACCATCTTTCATCGCCTCAGAAAGGAAATGACTTTAGAAGCTCCCAATCCGGGAAAGAATAAGCGATGCGGAAGACCTTCGTCGTGGTCCGGCCTGAAGATTTATGTGCCGGACACTACCGCTTCGCAGGCTTGCTCTGTCGGCTGAACGTCGGCGCCGGACGCGACGGAAGTCTTATGAGGAAGACCTGTCCTCCGGCCGGCTCGTGCCGTAACGGAGCCCATCAACGAGCAGATCGACCATGCGGCGTGCGTGGTCTGCTCCTTTTTCATAAGCGGTCCTGCACAAGCTCGCGACCGCATCCAAAAGATCTTCTGCGGCGAAATCGGTGCGGACTTCGCCAGCGGCTACCGCGGATGCAAGAAGGTTCTGAAGTGCCGGTTGGAGTCGTTGTTGGAAGTACGCGGGCAATTGGTCGAAGGCCGGGTTTCCCGAGTGCAGGGCGGAGGCCAGTCCGCGTTTGGTTCCCAGAAAGGCCGCGTATCGTTGCATCCATTTCGCCAGTGCCTCGCCAGGCTCGTGCTCGAAAGCCAAGATCGGTGCGGCGTCCGCACAGGCATCGATTTCGTGACGGAAGACGGCCGCGACGAGGTCGGAGCGCTGCGGGAAGTGGCGATAAAAGGTCCCGATTCCGACCCCGGCCTTCTCGACGATCTCTCGCACTGGAGCGTCCACTCCTGAGGTCGAGAACACCTCGATGGCCGCTTTGAGCAACGCGTCGATGTTGCGCTGTGCGTCGATGCGCACTCGGCCATCCTTGTGGCCCCGAGGCTCCAAGCTCTCCCCTTGGCTTTCCAGCTCGTCATTCACCAAATTTCCCTTTGACAATCGGAACAATGTTCCGTATCTTGATATGCGACAGGAACGTTGTTCCGGATATAATTGGAATGTGGTTCCGCTTAGCTTCAATGTAACACAGCCAAGCGGCGTTGACCACACATCGATGCAGAGAAGGAGATTACTATGCCGGACAAGCCCGCCGCCCTGATCACCGGATGCTCGTCCGGGTTCGGTCTCGAGATCGCCCGGTACTTTCTCGATCGCGATTGGAAGGTCGTTGCCACGATGCGCACGCCGCGTGAGGACATTCTGCCGCGTTCCGAGCGTCTGCGCGTGCTCGGCCTCGACATCACCGATCCGGACAGTATTCGTCAGGCCGTGGAGGCCGCGGGGCCGATCGATGTCCTGGTCAACAACGCGGGGATTGGCTGGCTGAACGCCCACGAAGGCACACCGATGGATATCACGCGTGAGGTCTTCGAGACGAACACCATTGGCACGATGGCGATGACGCAGGCGGTGCTGCCGCAGTTCCGGCAACGGAAAGCCGGTGTCATCGTAAACGTTACGTCGAGTGTGACATTGAAGCCGCTCCCCCTGCTTTCCGTGTACACGGCCAGCAAGGCGGCGGTGAACGCGTTCACCGAGTCTCTTGCGCTGGAACTCCTGCAATTCAATGTACGAGTGCGCCTGGTGTTACCGGGACGGGCTCCTGAGACCCGCTTTGGTGAAAACGCACGGTCCCGGATGCAAGGGGGCATCCCTGATGCCTATGCCGGCCTGTCGCAGAGCGTCTTCGCGGAATGGGCGCAGTCGTCCGTGGTCACTCGGTCGCGGGATGTGGCGGAAGCGGTGTGGCGGGCGGCGACCGACCCATCGTGTCCGGTTCGCATTGCCGCTGGCGCTGATGCCGTGGCATTGACCGAGTCGACCTGACTCCTCTCTCGAACGGAGGTCCATGTGCAGAACAAACGCGTCGCCCTGGTCACCGGGGCCAATCAAGGAGTCCGTTCTCAGGTAGCTAAGGAGCTCGTGGCACACGGCCTCACGGTGCTGGTCGGGTCGCGCAATATCGGGCGCAGCGAGGCCGCTGCCAAGGAGATTGGACCGGGTGCCATCTCGCTCCAGCTCGACGTAACGGATCCGGCTTCGATCACCGCCGCTGCGGAGCGCATCCGCAAGGAGCTTGGCCGCCTCGACATGCTCGTCAACAACCCGGCTATCTCGAATACAAGAAAGGGCAGCCTATCCCTCCAAGAACACGCCAAGACAAGCCGCCCGCGCAACGTGTCTCTCGATGAAGTGCGCGCGGTGTGGGCGACCAATGTGTTCGGCGACCTGGCCGTTTACTAGGCCATGCTGCCGCTCCTGGGTGAGTCGTCGGACGCCCGCATCGTCAACGTATCGAGCGGTGTCGGCTCGCTGACGTTGAACGCGGACCCGACCTGCGCCCAACACCAGAACTTCGGCCCCGTCTAGCCGGCGTCCAAGACAGCTCTCAACGCCATGACGCTCGCTATGATGGTCGAGCTGGAGTCGACCGGGACCAAGGTCAACGCCGTCTCTCCGGGCTTCGCCAAGGCGAACCTCAACGGCTATCAGGGCACGGCGTCTGTCGAGGAGGGCTCCCGCGAGGTGGTGCGCGTTGCGCTCCTAGGCCCCGACGGCCCAACAGGGACGTTCATGCGCTGGGAAAACGTGAATGTCCCGTGGTGATGGAATCTCGAGCGTGTGATCGAAGGGGGTCGTCCAGGAGGCTCATGAAGGCTGGTGCGACGACATTGTGCTGGCCGTCAAAGCCCACATTGCGATGGGCGACGCGACCCGAACCAGCGGGGTAATTCGCGACGCCGGCTCACCCGAGAGGAGGGAGCAACACTTTTGCGACTCCTGACGAAGGGGCACAGTCACCCATTGAACGAGTCCGATCTGGAGAGGAGTACTTATGTCGGGAATCAAAGATAAGGTTGTCATAGTAACTGGCGCAAGCAGTGGGATTGGTGAGGCGACAGCGCTACTGCTCTCTATGCGCGGCGCGAAGCTCGTGCTCGGTGCGCGTCGGCCTGATCGGCTTGAGGCTCTCGCCAACCGTATCGCAAGTGCGGGGGGCGAGGCAGTCCATGCACCCACGGACGTTACACGACGGGCCGACTTGTCCAACCTCGTCAAGCTGGCCTGTGAACGATACGGTAAACTGGATGTTCTTGTCAATAATGCTGGCATTGCGCCGATTTCTCTACTCGACGACCTGCGCGTCGAGGATTGGGAGGAGATGATCGACGTGAACATCAAAGGCGTCCTGTACGGTATCGCTGCCGCGTTGCCCGTCTTCCGCAAGCAAGGTTTCGGGCATTTCGTAAACACCGCTTCCACTGCCGGACTCATCACCACGCCAACCATGGCGGTCTATTCTGGCACTAAGTTCGCGGTGCGTGCCATCTCCGAGGGTTTGCGCCAGGAAGCTGGCGCCAAGCTGCGGGTGACAATCATTACACCGGGCTTCGTCAAAACGAACCTCGCAGACTCCATGACGAATCCAGAGGTAAAGACTCAGATCGCCAGTGCAATGGACAAGATGGCCATTGCGCCCGATGCAATCGCCTGCGCCATTGCGTTCGCGATTGAGCAGCCGGCCGACGTGAATGTGGGTGAGATCGTTATCCGTCCAACAGCGCAGGGATAGACCAATGGTCGTCTGTTTCGAGGAACCCAACGAGTCTATGGTCCTGCCCTGGTAGTGGGATACCACACCGCCCCAGGGTCTATTTCACTGGCCGCGAACCGACAATGGGATGTTCACAAGCCTTGTAGCACTATGTGGACATATTCAATGATACGCGAACAGTCCGACGAGAACTTTCTCGGACGAGGACGGCCCTTGGAACGAGGGAAAACGAGGACGCGGCCACAGAAGCCGCAGACCATGCAAATTAGCAAAAGGAGAAGAACATGAAATATCGAACGCTTGGAAGAACCGGTATTAAGGTCAGCCCTTATTGCCTAGGGGCGATGATGTTCGGTGCTGTTGGCGGCAATCCGAACCACGACGACTCGATTAGGATCATCCACAAGGCTTTGGATGCAGGGATCAACTTCATCGATACCGCTGATAGGTACAGTCAGGGGGAATCGGAGGAAATCGTCGGCAAGGCTCTCAAAGGCCGGCGTGACAACATTGTGCTCGCCACCAAGGTGAACAACCCTATGGGCGATGACCCGAACCAGCAGGGCAATTCGCGACGCTGGCTGATCCGCGAAGTGGAAGCATCGCTGCGCCGCCTGCAGACCGATCACATCGATCTCTACCTGATTCACCGTCCGTCACCGGATACCGACATTGAGGAAACCCTCTCGGCCCTCACCGATCTGATGCGCTCTGGCAAGGTGCGCGCGATCGGATCGTCAACGTTCCCCGGGTCGGAGATCGTGGAAGCGCAGTGGGTCGCGGAACGGCGCGCTCTGGCACGGTTTCGCGTCGAGCAACCGCCCTACTCGATCCTGAGCCGCGGCATCGAACGCGAGGTGTTGCCGGTTTGCCAGCGCTACGGGATGGGCGTGATGGTCTGGAGCCCCCTGGCCAAGGGCATGCTCACCGGCCGGTACCGCAAGGGCCAGCCGTTGCCCGACAGCCTGCGCGTCAAGCTCTTACGCAAGCAGATGAGCGACGAACACCGACTGGATGCGGTGGAACAACTGATCGTCGTGGCGGAGAAGGCCGGGCTTTCTCTGACTCACATGGCGATGTCTTTCGCGGTGGCCCACCCAAGTGTGACGTCGGCGATTCTTGGCCCGCGCACCATGGAACAGCTCGACGATCTGCTCGTAGGCGCCGAGGTCGTTCTTTCTGACGAAGTCCTGGACCGGATCGACCAGATCGTTCCTCCGGGAACCGACGTCGGAACCCCCGACGCGACCAACTACGTCCCACCAGCGCTCAGCCAAACAAGCCTGCGCCGTCGTCCGAACGGCGAGCGAGCCGCTGGCTGACCGGATACCCCCTGTGTCAGGGTAGTTGTCGCGTCTATGTAGTCCCCAGGGGTACCCCTGGGGGAAATTTCGGGGTGCATAGGAGCTACGCGATGATCAGATACTACCCTGAAGAGCTGATTGATTCGATGGTCAGGAAGATAACGTTGCCCCCGGCCCGGAGTGCGACGTCCCTTGCGAAGGAGGTCGGGATTCCCCAGGGGACCCTTTCTCGTTGGGTTCGCTCCCGTGCTACGGTAGGGGCACGGGGGGACGGCACGATGCAACGAAGACCACAGCAGTGGAGCGCCGAGGAAAAGCTTACGGCGCTGTTGGAATATGAGCAACTGGCACAGAGCGAACGGAGGACCTTTCTACGGAGCAGGGGCGTGCATGAAGCGGATCTGCAAGAGTGAAGGATCAGACTTACGTCTGGGACGAAGAGAACCGCTTGATACATAGCTTCGGTCCCGGCGGCCCCACTGACTATCTCTACGACTACAACGGCGAGCGAGCCCTGAAGCGCGGCGAGCATGGGGAGAGCTGGTACATCGACCGCTACTACCAGATCCAGAACGGTCACATGATCGAGAAGCACATCTTCGTGGGCGACACCAGAGTTGTTACTCGGCTCGAAGACAGCGACTTCTACGACTCGGACTACGAAGAGCACAACGTCTTCTACTATCACCCCGACCACCTTGGATCGACGACGTTCGTGACGACGCAGGATGGCCGCGAGTGGGAGCACATGGAATACACCCCCTGTGGCCAGCAGTGGATCGATGAGGGCACCGACCGCTCGATCATCGCCTACCGCTTCACGAGTAAGGAGTACGACTCGGAGACCGGGCTGTACTACTACGGTGTCCGCTACCTCGACCCGGTCAGCGCACGATGGATGACACCCGACCCGGCGTTCGGGAGCTACCTGCCGGCGACTCCGACCGATAGCGATACCACACGTTACAATTTGAACTTGCCTGGCCAGGGCGGAGTATTCAACTCATTCAATTTGGATCCCTATGCGTACAGTGGCAACAATCCTCTGAAATACGTAGATCCAAACGGGCTCCTATTGCTTCCCGTTGCACGTTCGCCAATCCAACAGAGCGCCTCGGCCGTTCTTGGGAGTTTGTCACCACAGCAAGTTCAGATTGTCGGACCTTCGAATCCGGTGCAGAATCCAATCGTCGACACCATCGCCAAAGATGGATGTCTCCTGACCGCATACGCAAGGGTCGCGAGCGCAATTTCCGGACAACCAGCGAACCTAGAAGTTGCTAACAACTACGCAACAGCCCACGGTCTGTACGTACCTGACCCTACCTCCCACGGACAAGTCGATCTCTTCACCGATCCGAGCGGAGCCCAACTTGTGCAAGCTCCTTTGCCTGGGAAGTCAATTTCATCCCAAAGCTATTCAGGATCCGAAACCCAACTTCTCGGTGTCCTTTCGAACCTGAACGCCGACTCAAGCAAGCTCTATGCCATCGCGGAGCGGGTCGGCCAATCGACAAGTGGTCCTTCCACCCACTTCGTGAAC
>DAHUYW010000006.1 GCA_027306915.1 Spirochaetales bacterium
CCTCTATTTTGCCGTCTTCCGCGCCCAAGGCGAAAGGCGACGACGAAGAGAGCTGATTCTCTTCGCGTCGGTCGTCGTTCCGGTGGTGATTCTCGTCGCGGTGCTCCTGCCCCCGAACTTCGTGAGCAACTCGATAGTCTTCAATGCCCTCGACCACCGGGTCCGGCCAAAGCCCGTCCCGATCGACGCCACAGGCAAGGGCCTTCCCGGCGGGACTCTCCAATCCCCCCGGAATCCTTTCGATCAGGGCGAGAACGGCAGGCTCCTCGGCAGGCAGTACCTCTACGGCGATGGAACGCAGCCGGGCCAGCAGCCCGGGGATCACGCTGCGCTCGAGGGCATACCCTCCGATCAATGGCAAAGCGGCCAGACCGGGACCGGCTCGAAGGGACAGGCGCGGCAGTATGCAGTCATGGTCATTGCGAGCCCGATGGATCCGATCTACGCTGCGGAGGGCTACTTCGGCGACTTCAATCCTGTTGCCGGTTTCGAGCGGACCCCCGACCAACCGCTCAATGAGCTCGTCAACCAGCGCCTGCTCGAGACCTGGCAGGACCCGGAGACGGCGGACCTAAGCGATGCCGACAGAGTCCCGGTCCCGGTCTTCTACCTCTCCACCCTGCCCGAGCGAGTGCTTGCCTACCGACCCAACACGGTGGAGCCGACCGTTCTCGATCGGAGGTATTACCCCTTCAACTACTCCTACACCTCGGTGTCGATGATCAGCGACCCGACCACGCAGGGGTTTCGAGCCATCACCGGCCTCACGCCGGAGGAGAAACAGGCTCTCGCGCCCTACCTCCGCATCCCGCTTTCGCCGGAAGACCGCGCGATCTTCGAGCGCTACCTGCAGACGGCGACGAACGGACAAACCGGCTACTTCGCGAAGATCATGGCGATTCTCAAGAGCTTCTCGACCTACCAGTATCAGGTGGGCTTTTCGAACGACACCTCCGTTCAGCACCTCGTGGACTTCCTGACGAGGACAAAGAACGGCGACTGCGTCGAGTTCTCCAACACGACAGCCATCCTTGCACGCCTCGCCGGCATCCCGTCCCGCGTCGTCACGGGTTATCTCGCGGCGAAGGATCTCCAGACCCCGGCCCACCGGCGCGGCCTTGAGCTTCTGCGGGAAAAGATCCCCGCGCTTCAGAAGTTTCCCCTGCGTGAGCTTTACCTGATCACGACTGCGCACCATCACTCGTGGGTCCAACTCTACATGCCCGGCTACGGATGGGTCGATTTCGAGACTACCGCCTACGCCATCCCGCCCCAGGCCGGCGGCGACCCCAACAACTGGAACGTGGTGATTCCGCTCCTTGAGAACCAGGAGCTCGCGCCTCTCTACCACTTCCCGTGGTATCTGGTGCTGCGCCTCCTCGCGGTGCTGACCGCCGGGGTGATCCTCGTCATGTACCTCTATCGCTATGGCCGCGAGCTCTACCTCCTCAATCTCTCCCGCGGGAAGGGCCGCCGCTCGCTCGACGCGCTCTACAAGCTCCTGCTCCTTCGGCTCGTTGCAAACGGCTTCACCCTGAAGATCCCTGCCGCGACCGCAAACGAGTACGCCGCCGATCACCCCGAGCTCACGCGATTCGCGTCCCTGTACACCGAGCTCAAGTATCGCGAGCTGTATGGAGTGGGCGAGCGGGAGCGTCTGTGGAAGGAGCTCAAGAAAGAGTATCGAGAGACCGTGCGGCAATGCCGGAAGGCTGGCTTCGTCAATTCCCTCCGCAGGGGCTTCAGCCTCAGGGGCCTCTACTACCGATGGTGAGCGCCCGACGGTCCCTCGCTCTCCTCGCCGCGGCGGCGATCGTCCTGCTTGCCTCCTGCAGCCGGTCGAGCGACTGGGTCACTTTTCGCGGGGATCAGGGGCGCGGCGCCACGTCGAACGCGGTCTACCCGCCCTTCGGAATAAAGTGGAAGCTCAAGCTGCAGGAACAGGGCAGGCCGCTCGTCGCCTTCAACCCGCCGGTCATCATGGGCAATACCATCTACTTCGGCTCCGCCGACGGCAACTTCTACGCTCTTGACCTGGAAAGCGGCTTCATGAATTGGGTCTTCAAGACTGGGGGGCCGATCAACTCGGTTCCGGTCGCCGATTCGAAGAACGTCTATTTCGGCTCGGAAGACGGAAACGTCTACGCGGTGAACAGGAAGACGGGCAAGGAGGCATGGCATTTCGACACCGGAAATCCCGTCCGCTCTTCCGTCGTTCGCTACGGCGACTCGATTCTCTTCACAAGCGACGGCGGCAACACCTACGTCCTTTCGCCCGACGGGGTCTTGAGGTTCAAGATACCGAATCCGGTGTGGTACTACGACACCTTCCAGGTTTTCAAGGATGTGGTCTATTTCGCGCCCGGGCCCATGAGCAATCCGAACAGCTTTGGGGCGTACGACCTCCACGACCGGGCCTATCTCTGGGTCCTCGACACCGCTGCGCTCGACGCCTACTGGTACTCCTTCCCCGCCCTGAAAGGGAACCTTGTCTTCTTCTCGACAGGGTCGGAGACCGGCGACAGTACCTGGCAGCTCGACTATTACGCCTACAATCGGACCACCGGACAGCTGCGGTGGCGCTTCGACGACACCTCTCGATGGGGCTATGCCGCGGGGACCTTCGATCCGAGCCGGCTCTTCACACAGAACCTGCAGCTGCTGGACTACCTGGCTCCTTCGGTTTGGCGTAATCTCGTCATCTACACCAGCGGTGACACCGTCGTACGGGCCTTTCATGCGAATAACGGCACCATCGCGTGGGAGCACAGCTTCGACGTCCCGACGAGCTCTGCACCGACGGTGGCGGGAGATCGCGTCTACCTGGGCCTGCGGGGGGATCCCGATTCCCCCGATGGGCCGAAGCCGAAGCTCGTTTGCCTTTCCGCCCGCAACGGCAGCCTCCTCTGGGAGATGGATCTGAACGGCGCGATGTTGAGCGCTCCGGTGATCTCGGGCAAGTGGATTGTCTTCGGCACCGACCAGAGCTATTTCTATGTGCTCGAAGAGCTGTACTAGCAGGTCGCTTAAGAACCTGCCAGGATTCCGCTGCGCTACGGCAGGCCCGGCGCCTCGGCCACTTAACCCTTTCTTCGTCCGGCCCCAGCTCCCCGGCCTCCGCCTCCGAAGATAATCATCATCCCCAGCAGAAAGCCGAAGTTGTACCAGCCTCCGTTGTTGTGTACCTCGTACATCTGAACATTTCGGTTGAAAAGCGAGATCACAAAGGTGACCGGCGCGATTATGCCGTTCCACAGACCGCGCCAGAATCCGGCGATTACGCCTTGCGGACCGGCCGAATTGGCCAGCTCATTTGCGCCCGGCGCGCACCCCGATAGAAACACGACAATCGCGGCGCTCAGAAGGACAAGCACGATAGCCTTTCTCATCCTGCCACCCCCTCCCTTTCAAACGCTATGCTGCAGGAAGGCTCTTCGCCCACGCGGCCGCCCGCTCGAGCTCGCCTTCCGCAAGCGGGCCCTCCGTCCCCTTGACGATAAACCCCTCGGGAGAAAGCGCAAGCTGCCCGCCCTTCCGTTGAAGGCGGTCCGCAATGGGTTTCGCGGCGTAACCGAACAACCCCACGAGGAAACGAAGGATTGGTGACTTGGTGTCGCTCATGGAGATTCGGGTGTCGAACGCTGCCACCCGCACTCCCTTGAGAGCAACCGCGGAGATCCCCTTGAGAAGGTTGGTGACCGCGGGGGTAGGCCGAAATCCTCGGGTCGGCGAGCCGACGAACAGAGCCCCCACTGCGCTCAGCTCTTCCGAGGTTACCTCGCCGACGCGAAGTATCCTTACCTCGCCCCGAGAGCCAACAGCGCTACCAATTGTCTGAGCAATCTTCTCGGTGTTTCCGAAGACAGAATCGTAGACTACGAGAATCTTCATTGTGCCCTCCTTTCGGAGGGCAATTGTACCATAACCTTGCGGCGAGCGCGCCTTGTTAAGAAGGCTTTCGGAGCTGTGGCGCGTGACGGTTGCGACGCGCTCTGGTGCGCCGCTACACCCGCTGCATGTCCTCGATCTCAGTAATGATGTTGTAGATTTCCTCGGCAGTTGTGCAGCCCATGATCTTGGAATAGAAGTTGGGGCTACCGATCAGCTCCGCGGCCTTCTGGAGCATCTTCAGATGCTTCTTCGTCTCGTAGCGGTCGTCGACGAGCATCATGACGATGTGAACTGGCTTTCCATCAAGCGTGCCATAGTCGATGCCGCGTCGGGAGACCCCGAAGACCCCAAGGGTCTTTCGCTGACCGCGAAGGGAGGCATGCGGCAGCGCGATAAACGGAGCAATCACGGTGCTCAGCATCTCTTCGCGGCTGTGGAGCGCGACAAGAATGCGATCCCTGGCCCGCTCGTCCAACTCCTCCCGACCTGCCAGAAACTCGACCAGCTCGGCGAAGAGCTCATCCTTGGTGGAGCTCTTCAATTCCGGTACGACGTTTTTCACTTTGAAGACTTCCGACAGTACCATAAGCTCCTCCTATTCGCCGCCGAGTGCGGCCCGCCACCCCTGGCCGAAGTGGCCGTCCTACTTGATTAGTCCGGCCATCAGGATCGCCGCCACCAGGGCCAGAATCGCGTAAAACTCCGGGAAGGCCGCGAGCACGAGCGTGCTCCCGAAGACGTTGTGACCCGAGCCGATCGAAGAGATCCCCGCCGCGCAAACCTGACCCATCTTGATGGCCGAAAAGATTGCGACGGCCCCAAATCCGAGCCCCGCGGCGAAAACTACAGCGGCATTGAACACCGTCATCCCGGGCGCCACGTGGCCCTGGTAAATTATGTAGCTTACAAAGCCATACAGCCCCTGCGTAGCAGGGAGCCCGGAGAGGACGAGCGTGGTTCCGAAAATCTCGGGCCGCTTCCTGAGCGCCCCTACCACAGCATTGCCACCGATGACGAGACCGATGACCGAACCTACCCCGGAGAGCCCAAACATCAATCCAAGCCCAAGCGATGCCAAGATGACCGCAAGCGTGTCCATATCTTCCTCCAGATGTTCAATATGTGTCTATGTCAACGAACGAGGTTCGTGCCTGTCACTTCGTCCTGAATGGGTCGTATTCGACTCCCCCTCCCTTGAAGCCGACGGCCTTGTAGAACTCGACAAAGGTCAGCCTGAGCGAGTGTACGAAGGCCGAGAGGAGCCCGATTGCAAGGTTGATGCCGCTTCCGAGGAGAAGGACGACCGCCATCGGGATGTAGCCCCACCAAGCGTCGCCTCTGACGAGCAAGGCTAGATTGATTATCGCTCCCGAAAGCAAGCCGCCCGCGAATCCGAGCGCGAACAACCGCAGGTACGAAAGGGTATCTCCCAAGAACCCGATAAGCAGCTCGTAGAGCTGCCACAGGCCGTGCTTGAGCCTTCCCACCATCTTGCGGTTCGGGTGGGCAAAAAAGACCACGGAGATTAGACCAACGACCACCGCCGCAAGCGCAATCGGAATGGCGTGGGGAATGGATGAGATCCATTGCCCTGCCGGGATCGGTCCGATGGCGAGATTGGGTCCGCCCAGGACGTAGACGACAGCAATCGCCACCCCGACAAGCATGAGGAAGGAGCCGGTCGGATTCACCGCACCGACGGGACCGTACTCCCGCAGATCGTTTCGCAGCCGCAGGAAGAAGCCCACCGCAACCTGGAAGACGCCGAGCGTCATGGCGAGGTACATCTGCCCATACATGTTGGGGAAGAGCACGAGGCGAGAGAGAGGCGAACTCTTGCCGAAGGTCTCCGTTACCCTGAGGCCGAAGAAATCGTCGAGCAGAAGCCCGGCGAGGAAGACCGAGCTCGAAAGGACAAGACCCAAGAGGATGAGCGGCCTCGCGCTCTTTCGGCGAACCACGAAGAGCGCGATCAGCATGATTGCGATGAGCACGAGCCCGAAGCCCATATCGGCGACGCACAGGCCGAAGAAGATCGTGTAAAAGGGAGCGAGGAAGGGGGTCGTGTCCAGCTCGGCGTAGCTCGGCAGGCTGAAGATCTTCATGATTGGCTCGAAGAGCCTCGAATAGGCCCGATTCTTGATAAGCACCGGCACCTTCTCGCCATGATGCGGCTCCTCGATCATGTAGACCACCTCTTGCCGCTCGAGGAAGCCCTTGACCTCGCCGAGAATCTTCTTGGGCACCCAGCCCGAGACGACGAGCACCTGTCCCTCGGCCTCCCCGCTTAGGCTGGCGTGGGCAAGCAGCATCGAAAGCTCGTTTTGATAGAGGCGAGCCCGCTCGGCGAGGAACTCGACGTGCTTGCCGAGGTCGAAAAGCGCCTCCCGGTTTTTCTCGATCTCCGCTGTGATATCGGCGGCCGCTTTTCGCATGGCAGAGAGACTCTGGCGGGGAAGAGCTTCTTCAGCCGCGTCGATCTGCGGGGCGCCTTCAGTGATCTTGTAGAGCACGATGAAATAGACCTGCCCTCGTTCCTCAAGAACCGGCTCGAAGAGATAGGAGGTTCCCGCAAGGGAATCTCGAATGCGATCCGCAGCGGCTTCGGGCGCGAAGAAGAGCTTCATGCCGAAGCCGGACTTGGCCAGCTCGGCGACCGCATCGGTTCTGAACTCGCCCCAACGGGAGGCGCGCTCGATCTCGACCGCGAGAGTCTGGTGCTCGTTCTGAAGCTTTTCGGCGTTCGCCCGCAGCTCATCGATTCGAGCGAGCAGCTCCTCCTCCGGCCCTTCGAATGGAACCTGCGTCAGCTTCGCGCGCTCCGCCCTCTCGAGCTCCTTGCGGATCAGACGCTCGCGCTGGGTCAGCGCGTCGATCTTCTCCTCGAGTGCCCTGATCTCCTCGGTCTGGTTGACGCCGTAGTTCTCGATGTGGAAGACTCCAAGCCTCTGCAGCTCGGCGAGGAAGGCTTCCGACGTCGAGTGGTGGAAGAGGAGGGTCAGCTTCAGCATCTTCTCGATCATACTGCTTGGGCTTCCTCCGCGCTCCGCTGCTTGGTGATCTTCTGGGTAGCCTTGTCGAGATTGGCCACGTCCTCCAGGTAGCTCTTAATCTTCCTTATCGCCTCGGTGAAGGCCGGTACCTGCACCTTCTCATAGAGGTTCACCTTCTGGGTGGTCTTGCGGCGGGCGTGCTCGATGATCTCGATGCCCTTCGCCACGACCTCCATCTCGGCGAGCATGAGCGTGAGATCGCGAAGGATGGTCACCCCGGTGGTGAGCCACTTGGGATTCGCAAAGCGCGAATATTCGTGAATCGCCCAATCGATCTCATCGATGTCGGGAACCGTTATTCCCGCGATCTTCTTTGTCTTCAGGGTGACGCTCTTCATGGAGTAGACCTGTTTGGGGAATTCCGACCAGAGCTTGATATCGCTCTTGAGCAAGGCGAGTTTTTCCTGAAAGGATTCCGCAAGCTCGGCGTAGATTTCCTTCTGCTTCTTCTCGGTCATCCGGAGGACCGATTCCTTGCTCTTCAGGATCGGCAGCGCCGCGAGGCGAACGTTGAGCTGCTTCTGCAGCGCCTGCATCGCTACCTTGTTGAATTGGTACTTGATCTCCATTCAATCGCCCTTCCAGTGAGCCTCAAGGATTGACTGCTTGATTCCCAACTCCGATTTATGGAAGTACTTCGCGAAAAGATCCCACGCCGTATCGAGCATCTCGTCGATGCGGATGTTCACATCGATCGCAAGGAGACGTTTGGAGTATTCATACGAGAACTTAATCGCACGCCTGTCATAGTCGGTGAGCTCGAAGCCGTTATCGCGCTTGGTCTTCGCGTTAGCGGCATCGGCATAGAGGCGGACCGCCGCATTCATGACCTGGGGGTGATCCTCGCGGGTCTTCTTACCGATGATGAGCTGGCGAAGACGCGAGAGCGAGCGGAAGGGGTCGACAATGACGCGATTGATGTCGCTGTCCTTCCGCAGAAAGAGCTGACCCTCGGTGATGTATCCCGTGTTGTCCGGGATCGCGTGGGTGATGTCGCCCCCCGACAGGGTCGTGACTGCGATGATGGTGATCGAGCCCCCCTCGGGGAACTGTACGGCCTTTTCGTAGATCTTCGCGAGGTCGGAGTAAAGCGAGCCGGGCATGGAGTCCTTCGAGGGGATGTGATCCATCTTGTTTCCGACGATGGCAAGGGCGTCGGCGTAGAGGGTCATATCGGTGAGAAGGACCAGGACGCTCTGGTTGTGCTCCACCGCGAAGTATTCCGCGGTGGTAAGGGCCATGTCGGGAATGAGGAGCCGCTCCACCGGTGATTGATCCGTGGTGTTGACGAAGCTGATGATCTTCTCGAGCGCCCCCGCGTTGTCGAACAGCTCGCGGTAGTACAGATAGTCGTCGTTTGAGAGCCCCATCCCCCCGAGAATGATCTTGTCCGCCTGCGCGCGCAGGGCCACGTCGGCCATGACCTGGTTGTAGGGTTGATCCGGATCGGCAAAAAACGGGATCTTTTGGCCGGTGACGATAGTGTTGTTCAAATCGATCCCTGCGATGCCCGTCGCGATGAGCTTCGAGGGCTGCATCCGGCGCACGGGATTCACGGAGGGTCCGCCGATCTCCCGCTCGATCCCGTCGACGGAAGGTCCGCCGTCGATCGGATCCCCGTAGGCGTTGAAGAAGCGCCCCGCCATCTCGGTCGACAACCTGATCGTAGGAGCCTTTCCGGTAAACACGACCTCCGCATCGGTGGCGAGCCCCTCGGTACCTTCGAAAATCTGCAGGGTTACCTCTCCCTCGGAGGCCTTCAGAACCTGGGCGTGGCGCCCCGCCACGTAGGCCATTTCCTCGTTGGCGACATCCTCCGCTTGCAGGGAGCAGGTCGCCTTGGTTATCTTGGATAATTTCGTATAGATCTTCTGAAATGCCTGTGTCTCCATCCCTTCCCCTCGCTGCCGCTAGGCGCTCGCCGCGGGCTGCGCCGCCCCTTCCGCCTCCCCCGCCTCGACCTTCCGCTCTTCGACTATCGAATCGAGCTCCTTTTCGAACTTCCGGAACTCGTCGGATTCGAACTTGCTGTAGTTCATCTGCTTGAGCGCGTTGATGATCCGCTTGAAATAGAGTCCTACCTTTTCGAAGTTCTCGAACTTGAACTCGAGATTGCAGATGCGCATGACCGCGTGAAGCATGTACCTCTGACGCTCAAACGGCGCCGAGGAGTCGATCTCGTCGAAGGCATCCTGCTGCATGAGCACGGCATCGATCGTCTCGGACTTCCAGTAGGTCGTATGGTATTCGACTGGAACTCCGTCGTCACCAAGGATGTTGATCTGATCGTAGGCTTCCTTGCCGCGTTGGTTCCAGTTTTTCGCTTCGAGAACCATGTTGACCCAGTCGGCACCGAGCCTGCCGTTCAGATACAGCTGGATCTCCGGATACTCCAGGTATTTGGAGTAGCTCTCGAGCGGATCGACCGCAGGATAGCGTTTTGCGTCCGCCCGCGACTGCGAAAGCGCGTAAAAGCAGCGCGCTGCCTTCTTCGTAGACTCGGTCACCGGCTCCTTCAGGTTGCCGCCGGCAGGCGAAACGGTTCCGATGAAGGTTACGGAACCGGTCTTGCCGTTGTTGAGATAGACGAAACCTGCCCGCGAGTAGAACGCCGAGATGACAGCCGGAAGATCCATCGGAAAGGCGTCGGGCCCGGGGAGCTCCTCGAGGCGGTTCGACATCTCGCGAAGGGCCTGAGCCCATCGGGAGGTTGAGTCGGCCAGCATCAGCACGCGAAGGCCCATCTGCCGGTAGTACTCTCCGATCGTCATGGCGGTGTAGACCGACGCCTCGCGGGCGGCGACCGGCATGTTCGAGGTATTGCAGATGATCGTGGTCCGCTCCATGAGCTTCCGCCCGGTACGGGGATCGACAAGCTCGGGGAACTCCGTGAACAGCTCGACCACCTCATTCGCGCGCTCGCCGCACGCGGCGACGATGATGAGATCGGCCTCGGCGTTGCGGGAAAGCGTGTGCTGCAAGACGGTCTTTCCGGCGCCGAACGGTCCCGGGATGAAGCCTGTGCCGCCCTCGGCCATGGGGTTGAAGGTGTCGATGATGCGCACCCCGGTCTCGAGGACCCGGAAAGGGCGGGGCTTTTCCTTGTAGGCGGTGATCGCCTTCTTGACCGGCCACCGCTGAACCATCGTCACATGGACCATTTCGCCGTTGCCCCTGCGAAGCGTCGCAATCGGATCACTCGTAAGGTAGCTTCCGGGTCCGACGATCGAATCGATAGTGTAGCTTCCCTCAAGGGCAAACGGAACCATGATCTTGTGCGGGATCCAGTTCTCCTGAACCTCGCCAAGCCAATCGGCAGCCACGACCACATCCCCCTTCTTGGCGAGGGGCTTGAACTCGTAGCGAGCCTCCGGATTGAGGGCAGGGGTGTATTCGCCCCGCTTCAGGAAGAGACCCTGCTTCCGCTCAAGATCGTTCTGCAGCCCGTCGTAGATTCGGGAGAGGATGCCAGGACCCAGCTCGACCTCGAGCATCTTGCCCGTGAAATCGACGCCGACGCCCAATTTCAGGCCGCGGGTGCTCTCGAAGATCTGCGCGAACGCCCTGTCACCTACAACCTTGATTACCTCTCCAAGGAGACGTCCGTCGCTGCTCTGGACATAGCATACCTCGTTCTGCGAGACCGGTCCGTCTACGCGGATCGTGAGGAGGTTACTGTCTATCTCCACTACCTTGCCGTTGCTCATGGCTCTTACTTCTCCACCGTTTCAGTACCTTCGACTTTTGAGAACTCGATGGCGAAGCGCACGCTTCGCCTGACCGTGTTCAGCAGCTCGCTGAAAAGCTCATCGCCCTTCTCGATATTTAGCGCGTCCCACCGCTCGACGGACTGCAGCTTGATAGCATAGGCAAAGATGAACTCCGAAGAGAACAGGTCGCTTTCGATCTTCTCGTCGAGCCACTCCCACCGAATGTCCTCGATAAGTTCCTCGCGCGCGGTGAGGTCGGGCTCGCGAAAGAGAGGGATGAGCCTGCGAATGTAGGGGAAGCCATCGGACAGACCGAAGTCCTCCGCCGTATTCTTCATGATCTCCTCGTAGGCGTCGCCCGCAGGAATAAGCTTTCCCCGGAAAGGCTCCGCGTTCTCGCGCAGCTCGAGCGCGACCGCTATGTTGCGGAGATTCAGCTCGTGTTGATAGTATTCCCGCACGAAGGAATCGCGGATGCCTCCGAGGTGGTCGTAGAAGATCGTGGTGAGCTCGTCGAGCTCGATAAGATCAGGGTAGAGCTGTACGCGCGACGCCCGGTTCTCGAGATGCGCCTGCAGGAAGGGCAGGAGCAGCTCGGGCTCCACCTTCCCCAGCTTAAGCTCATCGAGGGTGTAGTAGGAGGGCGCCATATAGGGGTCGTCGGGATTCTGATGCCAGATGAAGTTGCGGATATCATTGAAGAGAAACAGGCTCTTCAAGGACTCGAAATCATCGGGATGAAGCTGTTCCTGGCAGAACTCCACCAACTCACGGACGGACCCCTCCCGACGGGGTTTGCCTCGAATCAATTCGATAAGACTGGAGGCCAGATAGTAGTAGTTTCTTTTCACACCGAGTTTCCTGAAAACAGGATCTCTTTGGCCTTTTGCCGGAGAAAGGATTTGAAGAACTGAATGAAGTCCTTCTCGGAGAAGGACAGCTTGAAGGAGTTGTCCGAAGGACCGATGTGGAACCCTCCTGCCATGCGACCTTCGAACTTGATCTCGATGCCCTTCCCGAGGATCTCACCCGCCTTGGACTTGAACAGATTCAGAAAAGCCTCCTTCTTGTCTTCCGGAAGCACAACGGTCAGGTCCACGTTCGTCTGGGACGGGTTCCACTTCGAGACGATCGTCTGGATGAGCGATTTCATGAAATCGACGTCGTTCATCGCCTCGCGAACCGCCGAAGATAGGGCGGCCTCGGAGAGGAGATCGGCGATCTGCTGCTTCAAAAGACTCAGCGCCTGATTCGAGGCGATCTTCATCTCGGCCTCGAGCTTGCTCTTCGTCTGAAGGGCCTCCGCCTGGGCATTTCGGATGGCGGCCTCGGCGTCCTTCTTCGCGGATTCGATCAGGGCGTTTGCTTCCTTGCGCGCGTTATCGAGAATGACCCGCTCTTCCTGTCGTACCTTCTCAATGCCGTCCTGATAGATTTTCTCGGTCAGCTCCTGGATCTTCATTCTTCGGTCAAACCTCCAATCCACATTCGGCGGACGCCGTCCAACGGCATGTGGCCATTCTCAATAAACATGGGGTGTTAGTCGTAAGCCATTCTCGGTAGGTAGGGTTGCGGGATAATACCGCGCTCCGCGAAGAGAGAAGCACCTTCCTCTGTGAGTCCACCGGTCACAATCCCGCAATCAGCCGTCACTACGTTTTTGCGATAGGAATGACGTACCTCCAACCACCCGCGGCGCCACGAACGAAGGGTCGTATGACCAGCGCACATCATGATTACACCGCGTGAACGCATCAGTGTCACTGACTAACGAAGTATGCTTTTTAAATATATCAGATATACGGGCAACTACACGCCTATAATATCATGAGTCCGAGTTTTGTCAATGAATAGTTGAGGCAAAGATAGCTTGACCATCTGTTTCCATCGACCGATACTAGGATCGGTCTAATCGGAGCAGAAGAAAGATGGCGATGGGAAGGCGGGGAACCGACGTCTCAGTTCTGACCGGGCTGGCGGTCGGTTTTGGCGGGCTGCTCATGGGCTTCGTCATTGAGCGGGGAAACATACTGGCGCTCTTCAGCGTGAGCGCCCTCATCATCATCCTCGGCGGAACCCTCGGAGCTCTCATAATCTCCTATAATATACGCGATGTCCTCGGCCTCCTCCGCCTCGTCCGCCAGTCGATGACCGCGGCCCCCGGACCCTCGCAGGAAATGCTCGAGCTGCTCTGTGAGTACGCCGAAAAAGCCCGCCGAGACGGAATCTTGAGCCTCGAGGAAATCGTCGAAGAGGCGGACAACGAGTTCCTGAAGAAGGGCATGCAGCTCGTGGTCGATGGAACGGAGTCTGAGACCATCTCGACCATTCTCGAAAACGACATCTACCTGCTGGAGACCAAACGGAAGGAGGAGTCGGGCATCTTCGAAACGGCCGGCGGCTTCTCGCCGACCATGGGAATCATCGGGACGGTCATGGGACTCATCGTCGTGCTCTCGCTGCTCGGTGAAGATCCAAAGGAGCTCGGCCACGCAATCGCCCTCGCCTTCACGGCGACTCTCTACGGTATCGGGCTCGCAAACCTTGTCTGGCTTCCGATCGCGAACAAGCTCAAGTATCGCACCCGTCGAGAAAAGCTCGAGCTGGAGATGATCCTCGCCGGGGTTCTGGCGATCCAGCTCGGCGAGAATCCGGGGCTCGTGCGCAAGAAGCTCGAGAACTTCATCACCCCTGAAGGCGGGGCCAGCTAGAGCGCCATGGCGAAGATCACGCGGCGGCCGCCCGGCAGGCGGCGAGCGGTCGAGGAACCGAAAGAGGACCTCATGCGATGGCTCCTCACCTATGCAGACATGATAACGCTGCTCTTGCTGTTCTTCATCATCCTCTACACCATCAGCTCGATGAACATCAGCAAGTACAAGGAGATTTCCGCCGCCTTCGCAAGCGTCTTCAGCGGCGGCAACTTCGGGCTTCTTTTTGACCGCTCTAACGTAGGAACCTCCGACCTGTCGAACATCACCCCGCAGCAGCCGGCCCAGACCACGACCGAAGCCAACAGGACCCTCCTCTTTACCAAGGCGGTTTCGCAGCTGAAGCTCCTCATCAAGCAGAACAAGGTGCGGGTCGTGGCGAACGAGCAGGGGGTGGTCATCACGCTTCTCTCGGATCTCAGCTTCGGCTCGGGGTCGGCGCAGGTCCGTGACGACTACATACCCGTTCTACAGCAGATTGCGGACTTCATCCGTGGTCTGCCCAATCGCGTCCGTATCGAGGGCCACACCGACAACACCCCGACCGACGAGACGAAATGGGCGTCCAATTGGGACCTCGCCGCGGCCCGGGCGATCAATATCCTCACCGTGATGGAGGCCTACGGCGTTCCGGCCGAGCGCATGTCCGCTGTTTCGTACGGAAGCACGCGCCCCCTCATGTCGAACGACACGCCGGAAGGGCGCGCCTACAACCGCCGCGTCGATATCGTCATCGTTCAGCGTCCCGAGCAGCTCCCGCGCTGAAGGCGCGAAGATCTCGATTCCGCGCACCCGGGTGCTCCCTCGGTCGCCCGTGCGCGGCTTCACGCCCGATTGATGCGCTTGAGGCCGCCTCTGAGCCGCGCCCTCAGGCTCGATTCTCACGCCCGCCTTTCTGCACGGCAGCGTCGAGCAGCCGCTTGGCGGAAAGGAAGCGCTCAAGCTCGTCGCCCGCAAGGACGGGGCCGGGAGGGGAGACAACCGTCGCGGGGTTCACGTGCTCTCCGCGATAGGTCACCTCGTAGTGCAGATGCGGGCCCGTCGTCACACCGGTGAGACCCACGTAGCCGATGGTTTGCCCCTGCGTCACCGCGGCACCGGCCCTTATCCCACGGGCAAAGGCACCCATGTGGGCATAGAGGGTAGCGTAGCCATTGCGGTGGCGAAGCTTGACGAAGTTGCCGTATTCGCTCGAGTATCCGGCGACCACAACCGCTCCGTCTCCTGCCGCCATGATAGGGGTGCCGAGCGGCGCCGCAAAGTCGAGGGCGGGATGAAACTCGCTGAAGCCGAAGATCGGGTGGGCACGCCTTCCGTAGCCGGACGATATCCATGCCCCTTCGATGGGGGTGCGGATGAGGGTCTTGCGCACGCTCTGCCCCTTTTCGTTGAAGTAATCGGTCAGCCCCTTGGTCGTGGTGTAGCGGTAGATCTTCAGGGTGGACTGGGCGAGCTCGAGCGCAGCGAAATCGACCGGACCGTCGCCCACGTACTTCCCACGCTTGTCGAAAACCCGTTGGTAGAGGACCTCGTACCGGTCGCCCTGCCGCACCTGGCGCTGGAAATCGACGTCGAACGAAAAAGCCCGGATCATCTCCATGAGGACGGGTAAGGGCAGCCCGGCGGATGAGGCGGAATCGTAGAGGCTCGAGGTGATCGAGCCACGAATGAGCACAGGCTTAGGCTCAAGCTGCTCCGGAACGACCCGTACCGAGTAGCCCCCCGGGGCAGCCCGCGCGGCCTCGATCTCCTTGGTCGCGTCGACGCCAATCCGCAAGGTAAGAAGCTGCGGGATCCCGGATTGGGCGTCGGTGCGGAGAACGAGGTCGACCTGTTGGCCGGCCTGGAGGTCGGAAGGAGAGAACGCGGATGAAAGGCTTGCAACCAGCTCTTCCGCCTCTCTGCTCTCTATTCCCGCCCCGGCCAAGATGGCAAAAAGGGTGTCTCCGCCCGCGACAGTCACCGACGTGTGGAGGAGCTTCGGCTGTGAAGGCTCAGCCGGACTGCCTGGTTCGCCTGCCCCGCGGGTCACGGGCTCCTTTTTCATCGAGATGGAGAAGCTCGGAATAAGGAGCAAGGCCACGAAGACCACCACGAGCGCGGCGATCACCCACCGGTTTGCCTGGGCGGCTCTCCTTCGGAGCGAGAGCACCACCGGTCTCAGCCGCGCGAACATTCTTCCCCCTTCATCCGCACCCCCCTTTCCCGCCGGCGGTCTGCCGACCATTATGGAGAAGAGTCATCGGTCGCGCCACTCTTTTTTTCGGCCGAAGACTATTTCGTCTGAACGGAAGTTTCGCCCTGACGCTCTCGGACAACGCGGAGAACGCCGTCGGAAAGCAGCGACTCCTTGCGCACCCAGCCCTTGATTCCGTATCCCGTCTCGATCAGATCGTAGTCGCCGGAGCCGCCGATTATGCGAACCGCCATCCCGCGGGAAAGATCGAGCCAGTGACTGGCGGAGTTGACGGGGATCTTCTTCATCTCGGTCCGATTCTCGGCCACGACGGCGGTCTTCACAGAGCGGGCCGCCAAGGTGTAGACAAGGCCGCCTGCAGAGCCGAGGGCCAAGACGGCGCACAGGCCGAGAAGAATGACCCATCCCGCCCTCCGTTTCAGAAGGAGGAGCCCGGCGGCGACAGCGGCTCCGTTGATGAAAAGCACAAGACCAAGGAAGAAGAGGTCGGGACGCAGCGGGGGGACCGTGGGCACCTGCTCGGGGATCGCAAGCCGTTGAATCATCCAGTCGAGCAGGTGCCGATAGGTTGAAGAGGTCGGGTCATAGAAGATGGCCGTCCGTACGGAATTGACGGCATAGCCGTCGATTCCAAGGCGATACTCGGCGAGTCCCTTGTTGAAGAAGAGCGCGGCGTTCTTCGGCTCGATCTCGAGCCCGCGGGTGAATCCGTCGAGTGCACGCTGCAGGCGACCTGCCTCGTAGTCGGACACCGCCTTCGTCGCGATGGGGTCAAGCTCTAAGGTCGAGGGCGGGGTGGAGCCCAGAAGCAGAATGGACAAGAGAAGGGCCACCGGCATCCCGCGCCAAAACCGGCGACCGAAGAGCATGATCAGGAAGAAGAGGGGACCAGGGAGGAGCCAGAGATAGGATAGCGGCTCGGCGGCCAAGTCCCGGTAGCTCGCCCCCTCGATCACCGCCCAGGGCTCCGGGGCGAAGGGCACGGGCGGAGCGGGCTGGATTGCCTGACCTTTCGCCGGGCCGACCGCTTCCTGGGAGGCGGACTGAGGGCCTCGCGCCGCGGCGCCCGGCGCTTCGGCGCCGGCCGGTAGAGTAACGACCCGCCCGGGCACGACGTGCAGCCGATTGTCCTGCGGATCGAACCAGCTGAAGGCGGGAATGCGCAAGGAAGCCGCTCCCTCTCCGGCCGCAAGGTAGCGAATGGTCCGCTCGCGCGAGCCGCGATAGCCCAGAAGGCTGGGGACAAGCTTCCTCGTCTCCTGATCGCCCAGCGTGAGGAGGTTGGTCGTCACCGGGTCAGGAAGGCGAAGGTAGCCGAGGTTGCCCTCGCCTGTAATTTCGAGACGGAGCGTGACCGCCCCCGGTCGCCCCGCGGCCTCGGTCGACGCACGAAAGCTGAAGGCTCCGATGGCCCCGGTCTGCTCGATGCCCTCCGGATCGGGCAGAACCGTGAGGGTCAAGGGCTGTGCGCTCCCGGTCAGGCTCCCCACCCCAACCGACGCCGCGGGAACGACAACGGTCCCTGCCGACACGGGAGTGAACAGATAGGTGGCGGCCGGAACGGTGTAGAGCTTGGTGTTGCCGATTGTCACGGCGCTTGGCGAAAGGAGGCCCGGCGCAGGCTCGAGCCCGCTGGCCGGAGGCTGCACGACGAGCCGGTCGACGGGGACCGGCGAGATCTCGTTCTCGATCTCGAGGGCAAGCGGAATCGTCTCGCCCACATAGATCGGAGATCTCAGGGCGCGCCACCGGACCGAGGGCGGGAAAACGACCGAATCGCCCTGTTTGACTCCTGCCGAAAGCACGAAGGGCTCGGTTGCCGCGGTTGAATCTCGGGTGTGGATTGTGATCGAGGGAATGGGGTAGCGTCCCGGCGCCTTTGCGGCTACGACGTAGGAGACCTCCACCTTCGCCACAGTCGGATCTGCCTCGTCGATGTAGGGCCTAATGTAGGGCCCGCTTTCCAGCTCCAGACCGTAAGGCGGGGTAAACGGGTCGGCCGAGACCGAAGCCGCGTCGGCGTAGTCGAAGATGATCGAGATGGTGGCCTGCTCTCCGACGATGGCCGGGTCGGGCCGCACGCTGAGCTGCAGGTCGAGGGCGGATACTCCCGGGATCGCCAAGGCAAACAGCAGCGACAAGAGGCTCGCTAGGAGTCGGCCATCGAAGGAGCAACGGCCCTTCGCCCGGGCGGCGGGGCATCGGATGCCGCATGGAGGTCGGCGGGCCGCCGCCCCCGGCGTTTCTCCCCTCCGGAAAGCTCTTCTGCGCATCTACCAGTCCGGCACTTCGGGGGCTGGGGGGGCTTTCTCAGCAGCCTTCCAGTGCTGGTCCTCCTTTTCACGGATGAAGTCGAGCTCGCGGTTCACCTGACTCTTGTCCTTCACCACTCGTATCGGCTCGGAGGGCCCCGCCCCTCCTCCAGGCGGGTTCTCCTGGGTACGCATCTTCTGGTAGGCGAGCTCCAAGTCGATTTTCGCCGAAATGTCGGATGGGTCGATCTCGAGCGTCCGACGAAAGGCCAGGTAGGCGACTCGATAGTGGCCTATCTCGTAGGCGAGAATCCCCTCATTGAAGAGAGTCGATCCCCTCAAAGTAGGATCGTTGGATCGCTCTGCCTTTGCCCACTCCACCGCGGCCGCCTCTCCCTCTCCCAGGGCGTGATAGACGTTCCCCAGGTCGTAGGCGGTGTAACCGGAATAGAGGCCCGACCTGCCCGCATTGAGGTAGTCGATTATCGCATCCTGGTAGTCGCCGCGATCGTAGGCCCAGTTCCCCGACGCGACCTGGTAGTAGACCTGCGCCTTCGAGCACCCGCTCAAGGCAAGGGCCGCAATGAGAAGAGCCGCAGCCAGGAGCGCAGCCGCGAGAGAAGTCGACCCTCTCGCCGAAGGGCTCCGCAGGCTGCCGACCCCTAGAACGTGTCTCGCCATCGCACCACCCTCACGCTTACGAACATCGCGAGACACAGCAAGGCGAGAGCGAGGAAGCTGCGGTACTGGTCGCGCGGCTCGAACCGAAACACCACCTCCCCCGCCCCTCCGCCCGGCCGATTCACGATCGCGGTCAGCTTCGTGAGGAGCAGGGGATCGTCAAGCGAAAGCACCTCGCCTCCGCTCGTCGAGGCGATACGCCCAAGGAGAGGATCATTCACGCGGGTTATTACCCGGTCGCCGTTACGCTCCACGACGAACTTTCCTCCCCCGATCGGAATCGGCGCTCCGGCAGCAGTTCCCGCCGCGATCGCGTAGATCGGAATCGAGCGCGCCGCCGCCCTGCGGGCGGCCGCCTCCGCGACTCCGGAGAGGGCTCCGCCGTCCGTGAAGAGCAGGATCATCTTCTTGTCCGCGTCGCGGAGGGAGAGGGACGCGAGGGCGGCGTCGATGCCCTTTTCGATGTCGGTTCCCGGCGAGGTGAGCACCCCGGGGCCGATCGACCGGAGAAATGAGGAGATCACATCGGTGTCCTCGGTGAGGGGAATCACCTGAACTCCGATCCCCTTGAAGACGACGACCGAAAAGCGGCTTCGCTTTGCCCTTTCGAGGAGCCCCTGGATAACCCCCGCCGTCCGCGCGAGGCGCGACGGATAGACATCCTGGGCGAGCATGCTCCGCGAAACATCGATCGCGAGTGCCACGTCGCTTCCGAGATAGCGCTCGCTCACCGGGTAGCGCCCCCATGAGATCCCCGAGAGCGCGAGGATTGCAAAGACGCAGAAGAGCACGAAGGTGAGACCCGAGAAGAATGCCTTCACGACGTACACGTTGAGCAATCGCTCGGAGCGCCATGCCCCTCCAAGAGCTCGGATGTCCCGAGCTCCCGAAAGGTAGCGCCGCCACAGGATAACCAGCACCGGGACGAGAACGAAGAGATACAAGAGCCCGGTGGGGTAGGCAATCATACGATCACCTCGCGGAGGAGCGCCTTCCGCACCACGAAATCGCCGAGAACGCACAGGAGCCCGAGGATTATGAAAATCCGATGGTTCGGGGTCGTGGTCGTACGGATAGTGACTCGCTGCTCGGTGCTCTCGATCGAATCGATGGCCTTGAGAATACCCTCGAGTGCATCGCTGTTCGACGCGCCGAAGTAGCGCCCGCCGGTCGTCTCCGCGATGTTCTGCAGAAGTCGTGCATCGTATGCGCCGCTCAACACGCCGCTGTATCGTTTGCCGGTCTCCGGATCGGTGTATTCGATCGGAGCCTCTCCGCTTCCGCCGATCCCGATGGCATAGATTCGGATCCCGAGGTCGGCCGCGATCGTGGCGGCCTGCAGGGGTTGGATCGTACCCGCGTTGTTTTCGCCGTCGGTCAACAGGATGATGATTCGTTGTTTCGCCGTGCTGTCCCGCAGATGCAGGCTGGCCACCGCGATCCCCATACCGATGGCGGTGCCGTTGCCAAGGGTGCCGGGATGGAGACCTGCAAGCTCGTCGAGAAGCGTTCGGTAGTCCAGAGTCGGCGGAACGCGAAGAACCGCCTCCTTGGCGAAGGTCACCAGTCCGATCGCATCGTTTTCGCGTCGGTGAACGAAGTCCACAATCACCTGCTTGGCCGCCTGGTAGCGGCTTTCTTTTCCGAAGTCCTGCGCGAACATGCTCGGCGACTCGTCGAGGGCAAAGACGATATCCAAGCCGCGCGACAAGAAGATCCGCTCGCGGGTGGTCGAGACCGGCCCCGACAGGGCGAGTATGAGGAAAGCGACCCCCGTCCAGAAGGAGAGCGACCCCAGGAAGAGGAGCGCCTTCATCCACCGATCGGGCCGGTCGAATCCGCCGCCTCTCCAGACCGTGAATGGAAAAGCGATGCGGCCGCCTCTCCCGCGCCGAAAATGGCGCAGGTAGATCGCGAAGGGAAGAAGCACGAGGAGCGCGAGATAGCCGGGTGTCTCAAAGCTGAGCATGCACGACTCCGCCCTTCCGCCGGGCCTCGCGCTCGGAACGGGCACGCGCCTCGATCGCCTCCGCCGCCACGCGCACGCGGCCCGCATCCCGCATGAGGATTTCCGGGCCCGCCTCCATCCCGGCGAACTTGACACTGTCGGCAAACTGCATCACCTCGACGGTCGCCCTGACCTCGGGCAGATTCGGAAGGGCCCGCTCGGTGAGGGGCGCGAACTCTCGGGCGGTCGCCGTGAGATAGTCAGGCACAACTCGCTTGCTCATGTAGAGTCGAAGCTCGTCGCACACGAGGATATAGAAACCGCGTGCATCGTCAAAACCCTCTCCGCGATCGAGCCTGGCGAGCGCCGCCCGCAGTCTCACCCAGGGGCGCTCGAACTCCCGTCGATCGACAAGATGAGCGACAAGCCTGCGCGCGCCGCGTATTGAAAAGAAGACGAGGGGTGGCACGCCAAAGAGCACTGCGATGAGCAGTGCGAGCACAAGCCCGCTTCCCGGCAGGAAGAGCTGGCCTTTCGGCTCGCTCAAGGCGGTATGACCCGCCGAGATAAGCGAGGAGGTCCGCACCTTGAGCCCGGTGAGAATCACGCCACCAAGACGGATCGCAGGAAGCTCGCGCTCTCCGGGAGCGTAGGATTCGAAGAGGATCCGCACCTCTGCCTCGGTGTCAAGCTTCCGAACGGTCACCCCTTCTATGTGGAGATAGGGATCGCGGGGCAGCTGCTGCGGGGCGGCGACGCTCCGTCCCTTGTCCGGCTGGATGAGCAGCCGAAGCTCTACCCGGTCGCCGACGTAGAAGGTCGGCGGGATGACAAGCGAGCGGATGAGGGTGTATCCCTCCTGGGCGGCGAGGTGGCGCGAGGGCAGAGCAAGCAGGGCCGCAGCAGCCGCGACGACTGCGAAGAGTGCGCGCATGGCCATCCCCGAGAGGCCGGCGACCGTCACCTGCGCCTCCTGCGCTCGAAAAAGGCGATGAGCTCTTTCGCGGGGTCGCCCCCGGTGTCGAGGGTGAGGAGGTCGATCCCGCGCCGGGCGAAGCCCTCCTCCCACTGAAGGCGATTGGCGCTCCAGTAGGAGCGGTAGGCGTCGCGGAAGGCCTTGGAGCCCCCTCGCGCGAGGAGGATCTTATCACTCTCGGCGTCCGCGAGCTCGAGGAGACCGGTCCGCGGAAACTCGAGGTCCAGCGGGTCGACGAGCATGGCCGCGATGACGTCGTGGCGACGCGCAAGCAGCGTAAGCTCACGCCAGACGACCGGCGTCTTGAAGTCCGACAGAAGGACGCATATCCCGCGCCGCTTCATGGACTCGAGGGCGGTCCGCACCGCCAGCGGGAGATCCGAGCCGCCTCCCTTGGGCTCGAGGGTCAGCAGATCATGAACCAGGCGCGCCGCGTGCTTTCGTCCCTTACGCGGGGGAACCCACTTCTCGATGCGATCGGAGAAGAACAGGGCGCCGACGCGGTCGTTGTTCTGCACCGCCGCTACGCAGAGCAGACCAGCGACAAGCGATGCGAGCTCGCGCTTGGTCGCCGTCGAGCCGCTCGTGAGCGAGGCCGATACGTCAACCACCAGCGAGAGGATGAGCTCGCGCTCCTCGCGAAAGACCTTGGTGTAGGGGCTCGCCATGCGGGAGCTCACGTTCCAGTCGATGAGCCTCGCGTCGTCGCCGTAGACATATTCCCTGACTTCGTCGAACTCGATTCCGAAGCCTCGAAAGACCGAGCGATAGTCGCCCGAGAGGATTCCCTCCACCAGCTTCGACGAGACAAGATGAAGATTCTTGACGCTTCGAAAGAAGTTCTTGCGCTCCATGCTTACGGGACGGGCACGGCGTGGAGGATTTGGCGCACCACGTCGTCCGGCGTCAGCTCCTCGGACTCGGCCTCGTAGGAGAGAATGATCCGATGCCGCAAGACGCTCAAGGCGACTGCCTTCACGTCGTCGGGGAGCACGTAGCCTCGCCCATCGAAGAGGGCATTCACCTTCGCGCACCGGTAGAGGAAGATCGAGGCGCGGGTCGATGCCCCGTATTCGACGAAGCGTACGAAAGAGTGCCGCGCCTTATCGCGCTCGCGGGACGCCGCAACTATGCCGACGACGTACTCCTCGATTCGCTCATCCACCCTCACCGAGGCAGCCGCGGCCTGCAACTCGCCCAGCTCAGCCGGCGTGAGCACCTTGCGCACGGGGATCTCGCGCTCTACCCCCATCCTCTTGAGAATCTGGAGCTCGCCCGCGGTGTCGGGGTAGCTCACGATGATCTTGAGCAGAAAACGATCGAGCTCGGCCTCCGGGAGCGGATAGGTTCCCTCGTGCTCGATGGGATTCTGTGTTGCGAGCACAAAGAATGGGGACTCGAGAATGTAGGTCTTGTCGCCGATAGTTACCTGCCGCTCCTGCATCGCTTCCAGGAGCGCCGCTTGGACCTTTGCAGGAGCCCGATTGATCTCATCGGCAAGGATGATGTTTGCGAAGATCGGCCCCTTTCGAGCCACGAACTCACCGGTCTGCTGCCGGTACATCATCGTGCCGATGAGGTCTGCCGGCAGAAGATCCGGCGTGAACTGAATGCGCTTGAAGTGAGTGTCGAGGACCTCCGCAAGAGTCTTCACCGCGAGAGTCTTCGCGAGACCGGGCACCCCCTCGAGCAGGACGTGCCCTCCTGCGACCAGCGCCATGAGAAGTCCGTCGATCATATCCCGCTGACCGATCACTCGTTCGCCGATCTCCGCCCGCAGCCGATCGACGGCTTGATGCGCCTCTTCGATGCGTGTCTCCGAAAGCTCCCTGCTCATTCCTTCCTCGCTTGTGCCTCGTCAGGTGCGATAGTCTGCGTTTTCGCGGACATAATCGTAGGAGAGATCGCTTCCGATGACCTGGGCTCTTGCCTGTCCGGCCGCCAGGTCGACGATGATGTCAACCGTCCGGTCGTGCTCGGGGTAGGGCTTCTTTGGATCGAACTGCCCTGCCTTGAGATAAGCGGAGAGGCGCTCCTCGGTCACCGCGTTCAGCCGAAAGCTACCCTCCGAGAAAATGACCGCATCGCCAAGGCGAAGTCGAATCTTCGAAAGGACCACCTCGGCGCCGTGGCTGCCCAGATAATCGCCGATCGCCATGACAAGCCGACCGACATTGGGATCGTTGCCGAAGACCGCCGTCTTCACGAGCGGCGAATTGATGATCGCCTTTGCGAGGCCGAGAGCGAGACCCTCGTTTGGCGCCCCGCTCACGGAGACCCGGATGACATGCGCGGTCCCCTCGCCGTTTCGCACGATGTCCTCAACAAGCTCCGCGCAAACCGCCGCAAGCGCTTCCTCGAACTGGCGTGGGGAGACCCCCCGGCGCTTGCGCGAGCTGAAGGCGAGGAGGGTGTCGCTCGTGCTCTGATCGCTGTCGATCGAGATGCGATTGAAGGTGCGCTCGCCGACCCGCCCGAGTGACTCCTGGAGATCGTCTCGCTTGATGTCGAGATCCGTCAGCACGAAGGCGAGCATGGTTGCCATGTTCGGCTCTATCATCCCCGCTCCCTTTGCGGCTGCGACGATCCTGCCCTCGCCCACCGTGGTCGAGCGAACCTTGGGGAAACGGTCGGTCGTCATGATCCCGGTGGCGAACTCTGCCATGGAATCGGCCTTAAGCGAGGCAACGAGAGGCGGAATCGCCTCCAGCATCTCCTCCACGGGGAGGCCCCAGCCGATGATGCCGGTCGATGCCGGGAAATAGTCGTCATGGTCGCCGCCGGCTATTTCCGCTAGGCGGGAGAGGATCCTTTCGGCGTCCTGCTCTCCGCCCTGGGTGCAGACGTTCGAGATTTTGTTGTTCACGAGAACCCCGCGCGTGAAGGGCATGGAGAGTCTCTTTCGTCCTATTATAACCGGATGGCCGGGGAAGGCGTTGCGAGTGAAGATACCCGCGAACGAAGGGCTCGGATCGTCGAGGAGGAGAAGCGAAAGATTCATCGTATAGGGATTCTCTATCGATCGCTCCCGCGGCCGAAAGGTGAATGAGGTCCTGCCGGCGCGAAACCCGGCAGGAAGCGAAGCGCGCGCCTCGAGTGCAGCAAGGTAGTCTCCGGTCGACGCGTAGGTTTCCATTGATACCTTATATACCGAGCCTCAACCGGTTGCAAGATGAGAGCGGACCACCGATGACTGGCGCGCCCATCTGCATTATAGTACGCCCATGGTCTCGACCAACTACCATTCGCACTGCTACCTCGACGACGGCGAAGGCCGACTCGCGGAATACGCTGAACAGGCCCTTGCTCTCGGTCTCGCCGCCCTGGGCTTCTCGTGCCACGCTCCCCTGCCCTTTCCCTGCGACTGGGTCTTGAGCGAGGAGAGCTTCGTCGTTTACGCACAGGAAGCCGTCGCGCTCAAAAGGCGCTATGCTCCGCACCTGCAGATCTACCTCGGGCTGGAGATCGACTACATTCGCGGTCTCTACGGTCCCACAGACCCAACGGTGAAGGCGAGGGGCTTGGACTACACGATTGGATCGGTCCACTTCCTCGACGGCGCATCAAGCGGCGAGCACATCGAGATCGACGGGTCCACCCAGAAGTACGCCCATTGTCTAGCCTCCGCGTTCGGCGGCGACATTCGCGGTATGGTTCGAGAGTATTACACGCTCGTGCGGGAGATGGTTGCCGACAGCACGCCTGATATCGTCGGCCACTTCGACGTGATAAAGAAAAACAATCCGCGCGGCTCCTACTTCTCGGAGACTGACCAGTGGTATCGCGACGAGGTGCGGCGCGCCCTCGAGTCGGTCGCGGCCTCGGGGTCGATCCTCGAGGTAAACACCGGCGGCCTCGCTCGTGGAAGGACCGACTCCGTCTACCCAAGCCCCTGGATTCTCGCCGAGGCCGCAGAGCTCGGCATACCGACCAACATCAACTCCGACGCGCATGATCCGAAGAAGCTCACCTACTTCTTCGAGGAGGCCCGCGCACTCCTGCGGCAGAGCGGCTACCGCGAGCGGATGGTTCTCCTCGACGGCAGGTGGCAGATGGTCGAGCTGTAGGGCGGACGCGTCCAAGCAGCCGCGGTCACGTCGCTGGTTTCTTCGCCCGCATGGCATCAGCTATCCGCTCCATCTGTGCATGGAGGGACTTGATATCGAAGACAAAGAACAACGATGCGATCCACAGGAAGATGGCGCACGGGATCCAGAAACCAGCCGACACGCTGATTGCGGTCCCGAGGCCGAACGATACCGACATGAGGCCGGCGACATACTTGCCGATTCCCGTCCCGACCGAGTCGGTCAGATTGAAAATTGAAAAGATGGCCCCGCGGTTCTCGGGGACATTCGTGTCGAGAAGCATGGTCCGCATGTTGGGGCCGGTCATCGAGGCGAAGAAGGCCGCGCTGAAGCCCAACACCAGAGTCCACAGGAGCGTTCCGCCGGGGAGGGCAATGAAGAGGTAGAGCGTGAAGCCGGCTCCGACCAGGGTCGTCGCCGAGCAGAACTGCGGGAGCCACCTTGGATTGCGCTTGAAGAGGACGCCGCCGAAGAGACCGCCGAGGATCGTTCCCGCCACGTTGCCGAGCCCGAAGAGGAGGAACGCGGTTGTCGCCTGCTCGATGGAAAGCTGCTTGCTCTCATTGAGAAACTTCACGATGAAGAGCGGTATCGCTCCCCACGGCACCGTACCGAGAATGCCTTGAATAAAAAGAAAGAGGTTCGTACGAACGCGGAAGAGCCGGAGATAGTCGCGGAGCTTGATCGTCCGCGGGTAGAGGTATCCCTCCTGAATGAGGGATTCGACCGAGGCCTCGACAGCTCCGCGCTTGGGCTCGCGAACCACGAGGTAGAACACCAGGAGCACGATGAGCGTCGGAACCGAGACTATGACGAAGGGCAGGCGCCAGCCGAGCGTCGGTCCGAGATACCCGCTCACGAGCTGGCCGAGAATCTGGCCTATCCCCATCACTGTCGTCATCCAGGCGACCGCGGAGGCCCGCTCCCTCTCGTCGTAGAGATCGCCGAGAAACGAGAAGATCACGGGAAACGATGCACCGACTCCAAATCCGGTGAGGATGCGATAGGCAAAAAACTGGGCGTAATTCTGGGAGAAGGCGGTAAGAAAGCAGGGGATCTCGCTCACGAGCACCGAAAGGGTGAAGAGCATCTTTCGGTTCCACTTGTCCGAGAGGTAGCCGATGACGAGGCTGACGACTGCGCCGAGAATCGTGAACAAGCCGCTCATGAGGCCGATGTCGGCATCGTTAACCCGGAACTCCTGTTCGATCGCGCCAAGGGTCGAATTGATGAGGTTTTGGTCGGCGTTGAGAAGACCGACGACCACGATCATCAGAACAAGAGCCCACGTCCTATCTCCGTTCCTGCCCATAGTGTCACAATTGTACGTTGCCGCAGGTCAGGCCGCAATCGCCTTTTTTTGATGACGCTCCAGAGGACGGATCGCTATATTTTGCGCAATGAGCTACTGGGATTCTGCCTATCGGTCGGGTGTGGTGCCGTGGGACCCCGGCCCCTATGACGGCAATCTTCCCTCGGTCATCGAGCGTCACGCCGTCGGGCCCTGCCGCGTGGTCGACATCGGATGCGGAACCGGGGGGAGCCTCATCTGGCTCGCGGGAATGGGCTACCGTTGCACCGGCATCGACGCCGCTCCCACGGCGATACGCCAGGCGCAGGCCAAGTCCGAGGAGGCGGCGGCCCGCATCGAATGGCACGTCGGAAGCTTCCCTGATGACTTCCCGTCGCGCACCCTGCCCGATGATAGCTACGATCTCGTCATCGACCGGGGCTGGTTTCACCTCTACACCAGAAGACGCGAGCGCGCCGCCGTCCTCGACGGCATCTTGCGCATTCTCGCCGAAGGCGGGCTGTGGTACAGCCTCATCGCGGGCAAGGGAGGCGACCGCCCCTTTGCCGGCCCCCCGCGCTGGTCCGAGTCCGACATCCGCTCGGCGATCGGCGAGCGCTTCGAGGTCGTCGAGCTGCGCGCGTCGGTCTTTACCCCCGGAGAGAAGGGCTCGATGCCGGCATGGATATGCGTCGCGCAAAAGCCGCGCGGCGCCGAAAACGTGCGCGGGGAGGCCCGCTCCCGCAGGCGCCGGCGATAGGTCGACGGCCTCGGCGCCTGCGCGGCCGGCGCTCCCACGGCGTCCCGATCCCCGCGCACCCTCAGGCGCCGGCCGTAGGGAGCTATCGGAGGCGCGGGTCGGGCGCCAGGCGTTCCGCGAAGAAAGAGAGCGCCCGTGCAAAGGACCAGCGTGCCGCCCCGGCGTTGTACATCTTGCGCTGATCGTTAAAGAAGGCGTGGTAGGCGTCGCGGAAGACGTAGTGCTCGAAGCTCTTGCCGGCTCGCTTCATACGCTCGGCAAGCTCCGGGACCGTCCCCGTGATCCCTGGATCCATCTCGCCGTAGAAGCCGAGCACCGGACAGGCGATGCGGCTTACCTCCTCCTCTTCGGGCGAGCGCCCGTAGTAGATTATCGCGCCGGCAAGCTTGGTGTCGGCAGCAGCGAGCACTCCGGAGAGCCCACCGCCGAAGCAGAACCCGACCGACCCGATCGGCTGGCCCTTCGTGAGGGCATTCTCCTCGCGGAGGAATGCGCTCGTCGCCACGAGCTTCTCGCGATACATCGTCGGACCGGCTCCTCCAAAGAGCGCCCCGAGGCTCTCCCCGACTTCCTTCGCCTCCTGCGGCGGTAGCTTGGCGAGGTGCGCGTCGCGCTTTGCCGGGTCGCGGGTCTCGCCTGGCGGAACCCTGTCCATGAAGAGCTTCACGGCCTCGACCCGGGACTCGGTGAAGGCCGGCGGACGCTTGCCGTGATCGGCGTAAAGGTCCGGAGCGAAAGCGAAGTAGCCGGCCTCCGCGTAGCGCCGGGTGACATCCTTGATATGCTCGTCGACTCCGAAGATCTCCTGGCAGACTATGATGGCGGGGAGCGTCGCTTCGTGGCGCTCGGGGTAGGCGGCAAAGCCGGTGTAGGAACCGCCCGGGCCGTAGGAAAGCACACTTGTTGTTATCTTCATTGGTTTCTCCTCTGCGTGCACTATACTACGGCGGCGGCGCGTTGGCCACGCGGAGGGATGCTTGAAGAGAGGGCGTCGGACGGGAGCGGTCTTTGCTACACCTCGGTCGCTCGGGTATGAGGATGGTCGCACGGATACCCTGGCGCCGCGCACCGAACAGCTCGATGAAGATCTTCAGAAGGTCGGACTCGGTGATGATCCCGATCATGAGCGCATCCTTCAGAACCGGAAGGCCGCCGATGTTGTTGTCGATCATGATCCGCGCGGCGTCTTCGATCGGGGTGTCGGCAGTCACCGTGACGAGCTTCTTGGTCATCACCTTGTCGACGGTCAGCTTGGATAGAAGGTGGCTCACCTCGTAGATGTCGAGCGACGAGACCGGTGAGGGCGACGCGTAGAGGAGATCCTTTTCGGTGACGATTCCGAGCAGCTTCCCGTGCCGATCCACGACCGGCAGGCGGTGGATCTTTTCACGCTGCATGATCTTGCGGGCATCGGTGACGGGCGTCGAGGGATCGACGACGACGGGATTCGGAGTCATGCGCTTACCGACTACCATCGATTGGCGCTCCTCCTCCAGTTTTATTGATTCTACGCCAGTCAGGAGAGGGATGTAAAGCTTTTTTCCCCGCCTGCACGAGCGGCTCGCGGGGCATCGCCGCCGGGGCGACCCTGTGCCGCAAGCCACAGGGCCATGCGCGGAAACTCCCGGGCGATCAGATCGACAAGCGTGAGCGCCCATTCATGGTCGTAGCGGGAGATCGCGAAGTCGGAAAGCTTGTAGTAGTTGCCCTGATGGTCGAACCACGCATGGAGGCTTTCGTAGGCCGATGCGTACGCGGGAGGGCGGATGGGCTTTCCGCGCAGAAGCTCTCCGATGCGATCGAGCCGGTTTGCGCGGCCGAAGAGGAGCTCTTGAAGAGAGTTGCGGGCCCTCGGTTCGCGTCCGAAGATGTAGAGCAGGTCGAGAATCGCAGTGTTGCGCCGCTCCTCGTCATCCGAACATGCGAGCGGGATGATCTCGGAAAGATCGCGCCGCGTGAGGCGGACCGCGCGGCTGAACTTGCCGGCGCCTTCGATGAGCCCTCCGACGATGTCCGACCAGACCTTTGCCTGGACGATGCTTGGAATGGCGAGGAGGTCGCCCATTGGACCGAAGAGACTCGCAAAAGGCCACGAGAAGATGCTTCGAAAGAAGTTGGCCTTCGCGACGGTCTTGTCGAATCCGCGGAGGGTGTTGTGGGCGTAAAGGTAGAGACCGTTCACAAACGAGATTACGAAGAACTTCGCGAAGCTGTGCCACAGCCCGGCTGGAGGAAAGGGCCAGATGAGATCGAAGCCCGCCTTGGCCAATGCGAGAAGCGGGACCGAAAGTCCGGTCCAGAAGAGCGACCTGCTCATGTTGCGATAATCGACGGCCCGCCAGTGCCACTCTCGGACATGCGAGCCTCTGCCTGCGAGGAGATCGACCACGACATGGCGGACTGCGGTTATCCCGAGCCAAAGCAGGGAGTAGTCGAGGCCGAGCGCGAGGTACGCAATAAGGAATCCGACGCCGACATAGAGGAAATTCTTGAGCCAAGCGTTCAGATAGCGCAGAGCGCGAGCCAGCGGGATGGGCGTCGTCTCGTGCTCGTCGCCTACCTTGTTGGGCGTACCCTTCGTCGCCTTGCCCATGCTGATGATTGCGGCATGTCTTGCGCCGGGACTCTCTTCGGCGCGGAGCCTGCCGCCAGCTTCGATAGAGCGCGAGACGAGATCGGGAAGCGCGAAGTGGCGGTCGAGATAGCGTCGCCGGTTCCTGCCGACGATGTCGTCGGCGTAGATGAACCCCATCCCCGGTATGGTTCGGCTCCGTCCAGTCGAGTCGCTTCCGCACACCGGAACGAGCGGCTTCTCGGCGATCGCCCGCACGGCCGCTGGTATCCTTCGCTCGATACGCGAAAGATCGTGCCCCACAAGAAAGGGCCGGACCCCCTCGAGCTGTCCGTTGTTCAAGGCGTTGAGGAAGCCTGTGAACCGAAGAATGTCGTCGATGGAGCGGTTGATGCTGTCATACATGTTGTAGATCTCGACGAAGTCGACGGATTGGTGGGCGGTAAGAAGAAGCTCATAGGCGCGGTCGAGCCCGTGCTCGAGCGGGTGAAGCACCTTGATCCTCCCGCCGGTGGCCTTGAGCCGGCGGGCGACCCCCTCGAGGTCCTCGAATGCCGTCGGATAATCCGAGAGATCAAGATTGGAAAAGAACTTGGCCCGGAGGCTTTCCGAGTTAAGCTCGACGTAGGTCCGGCGGAGCTCGAGGTAGCGGGAGGAGAGGTTGTTGAAGTCCCATTGCGAGATCTCGCCGCGAAGAAGCTGGTTGGAAGCTTCCTGGCGCAGACTTTTCGCGAGGAGGACTCGCTTGAGGAGCACCGGCTTCAGCTCGCGATAGAGGAGCTCTCCAAGGTGGAGGCGATTCAGGACGTCGAGAGGGGCGATCTCGTCGACCTCGGAAAGATCGAGCGGCGGCAGATAGTAGACGCTCGACTCCGGGTACCCGCGGTTAAGCTCGGGGAGAAATACGACATTGAAGTTGTGAACGAGCGCCCGAACCCCCCGCAGCCGGTTTCGTTGGGTAGCCGCCAGCCCCTCCGCAAACCACCGCAGGGTCTCCCGGTTGCGGTCCACGAACTCGGAAAGCTCCCGGGTGTCGCGCACGGGCGGCAAAAGGAACATGAAGTGGAAGCGTCGCTCCGCCGCCTCGGCGCTGAGCTCCACTCCGATGTTGACCCGAACGCCGAGGATAGCCCCCGCCTCGAGCACCTCCTCGATTGCGGCGCGATTCGAGAGCACGCTGAAGGCCACGGTGATCTCGGAGATGCCCTTGATGAAGGCGTCGATCACGAGCTGCGAGGGTGTCTTCCTGCCGAAGGAGGAGTTGTCGTGCACATGAAGATCCCATCCCATCCGCATCTCGGCCAATGGGAGCCCGCTTTCGGGAAGCTCGATGATACCCAGCTCGTCGAGGTAGCCGCGAATTGCCGAGGGCTGTCCGTACGCCGAGATCGTGAAGTCCTCGAGGAGCTCGAGCTGCCGCCGCTTGTTGTCCCGATTCTTGATGGCTTCCTTCATGAGGGCGAGCTGCACCCGCGCCGTGTTGAGGGGCATGGTGAGACTCTTTGAGTGAAAGGTCTGCTCCTCGAGCAGGCGCAGGGCGTTGATACGCTCCCGATGATGCTCCGATTCCAGGTATCGCAGAATGATGAGGTATGACTCGACTATCGTGATCCGGCGCTTCTTGAGCTCCCGGATGAAGCCTCCCGGATGGGAGGTGGGCAGCTCGGCAATCGATTCCGGGCTGTCGATGCGGGTGTTCAAGAGGCGCAAGAGCTTCTGATATTCGGGACCGAAGCTCAAGGCATTGACGAGCCGATTGTAGAGGGCGACCAGCTTACCGACCATGACGATCAACCCTTTGCTGCCGGGGAACGCCCCCTCGCACCGGCTCGCTCGCCGTGGCGGCCGCCCTTCCCGCGCAGGGCGCGGCTAGAGCTATGCCTCCGCCACCTTCACCGGCCGGTGCTGCTCGTAGGAAAGGCGCGCGGCTTTGCCGATCATGACGGGCATTTTCCCGTCGATCCCGGCGACCGGCGTCTCGGTCCCTTCCGCAACCGAGCGCACGAACTCTCGCAGCTCCTGTATGTAGGAATCGACGTAGCGTTCCATGAAGAAGTTTAAGGGCAGGTCCTCGCACACAGCCTCCGCCCCGGAAAGCCGGGCGTTGTTTGAGGTATTGTTCGAGGTCTGAGCCATCCCCTTCGAGCCGAAAACTTCGACACGTTGATCGTAACCATAGACTGCCTTGCGGCTGTTGTCGATAGTTCCGAGGACGCCGTTTGCGAATTTCAGGGAGACGATAGCGGTATCGACATCCCCCGCCTTCCCGATCGCCGGGTCTACCCGCACCGCCGCGAGGGTGAAGACCTCCTCCACCTCGCTTCCGATCAGGTATCGGGCCATGTCAAAGTCATGGATCATCATGTCGAGAAAGAGTCCCCCGGAAACCTTGACATAGTCGATCGGGGGCGGAGCCGGGTCGCGGCTCGTGATCCGCAGGAGGTGTGGCTCGCCGATCTTGCCCTCCCGGATCAGCTCCCACACCCTGCGGTAGTTGGCATCGAAGCGGCGGTTGAATCCGATCTGAAGCTTCACTCCCGCTCGCCTGACGGCCTCGAGCGCGTTGTCGATGACTGCGATATCGAGGGCGATGGGCTTCTCGCAGAAGATGTGCTTTCCGTGCGCCGCCGCTTCGACGATGATCTGGGCATGCGTATCGGTGCTCGAGCAGATGGCAACGGCGTCGATCTCGCGATCCTCGAGAAGCCTTCGATAATCCTTCACGACGACCGGCACGCCGAAGTCTGCTGCGCACCGCTCGGCCGATTCCTCGATCACGTCCGAGACGGCTAGCACCTCGGCTCCGGGAATCCTACGGCTGAGATGCTCGGTGTGCAACCTGCCGATTCTTCCCGTTCCGATGACCCCAACGCGAACAGTTTTCGCCATATTCTCCCTCCAAATGCATACGGGTTACGCCGAAAGGAGCGGCGCGAGATGGGCGACGCTCTTCCGTGCATCGCTCACCAGGTCGTTCACGATGTTTCCCTCGATCGCGAGTCGCCCGCGGTAGCCTATCTCGTCGAGCAGCGCGATGAATCGAGTGAAGTCGATCGCGCCGAAGCCCGGGAAATAGCGGTTGTTGTCGGACAGGTGGAGCGAGGCATAGCGGTCTTGCCGGCGCCGTAGCGCGCCGAAGGGATCCGCCTCCTCGATATTCATGTGGAACGTATCGGGAAGAATCTGAGCTACGTCCGGCCCGTACTCCTCCACGAACGCGGCGGCCTCGTCGACCGTGTTCGCGATCGCGGTCTCGTAGCGATTCGTCGCTTCGATGAGCAGACGGACGTGACGCTCCTCGGCGCGGGGTACGACCTCGGAGAGTGAGCGCGCGAATCTCCGCCGGGCCTCCTCTCGGTCGGGACTCTGCCCGCCCTTCAGGTAACCGATGATCACCCCGGTGACGCGATTCCCGATCCAGTCGATGAGCTCTCGACAGACTGCGACCGACCGAGACCGCACCCGTTCATCGGAGGAGGAAAGGGACAGGTCGAGCCTGTGAGCGGTGAGTCCCGTCGCGAGCATCGAAAACTCTAGACCGTGATTCTGGAGGTACCGGTGCACCGCATCGTAGGCAAAGCCTCGGGGATCTCCGATGTTGAGCTCGAGGCCCCAGAAGCCGAGCTCCCGCAGGGTACCCAGCAGCGATTCGAAGCCCCTGTTCGACGGATAGTCATCCGGCAGCACGGTTTGAAGCGACAACGGATAGCGAAAGCTCTCACCCATAGCCTCTTCCCATCATACCACGCGCGGGCAGCGGGGCACAGCGCGGCTCCCGCACGGCCGTGCCCGGCCCGCCGCCCCCCCCCTACCCCTTGGTAAAGGGCCCGACGAGAGGAAGCTCGAAGACGCTTTTCCAGCCCGGGCTGAACGGCTCCTTCAGGAAGGGCTCGAGCTCTTTGGGGTCCCGCAGGGTGATCTGATCGATCGGCGGAAGCTTCCCCGAGGGGTAGGCTTCGAGAATCTGATCGACCACGAGCGTCAGGTAGCTCAAGATCGCCGCGATCGGCCGCTTTGCCTTGTGGGCGGTGGCAAGCGAGGGCTCGCCGACCACTCCCTCGGGAGTGCCCTTGCGCTCGATCGCCGTGTGCCCCTCGCCCTCCGACCAGCGGTGGGGCCGCCGCCACGGGTCGACCGAGGTATCGAAGTGGCCGCCGGGAAGGAAGGTAGGACCGCGGGCGTCCTTGACGTGCTTCATGTCGATCATGTCCGGGAAGAGGAGGAGCCCTACGGCAGTCTCGCTTTCGTCGGCGTGGATGAAGGTGGTCTCGAGCGAGTCCTCGCGGTCGACCGGAATGAAGAATTCCCGCACTGCGCGGTGCCAGTCGAGGACCTGGTAGATTCCGGGCAGTTGGAAGCGCTTGAGGAACTCATGGAGCGCGGTCTCGAGCATCCACAGCTGCCCGTGGTTGTTGATGATAATCTGCTTGCGGTAGCCGTCGTTCCAGAGTCCGAGCATCACATAGATTAGGGTCTCGACCACTACCTCCTGCGGGACCATCACCGTTCCCGGCATGCCGAGGTGGTGGTAGGGGTGGCCCCCGTAGTTGAGAGGGGGCGCGGCGAGGTTCACTTCCCTCCCCTTCTTCGCCGTGTAGCGGCGAACCCCCTCGCAGATCTGCGTCACCATGAAGTTGTCGAGGCCGCTATTGGCGTGAGCCCCATGGTTCTCGGTTGTCCCCACGGGGATGAGGACTATGTCGTTCTTGTGCCGCTTCTCGATAGCATGAGCGCGCGGCGTGCTCTGGATGTAGCACCCGCCCTTCCCCAGCTCCGATGGGGAGGGTATCTCATAGTCGACAAGGATTCGGTCGATCTCAGGCATGGGCGCATCGAAGATCCTCTTCTTGAGGCGCCCGACCTCGTTGTCCTCGAAAACAATGAGCGGGTGGCTGGTCGTTAGAAACTTTGGCTTCTCACCTTTTCCTGCCATGGTGGCCTCCTAGTTGCTCCCGGGGTTCGGGCAGCTGATCTTGCACTCCTTCTTGTCGGTCCGCAGGAGCACGACGTTCTCGGGAACCTGATCGAGCTTGACCTCCTTGGTCATCATCGGAAGCATGTTCATCCCGCTCGCCATCGCCTGGATCACGTGGGGGAAGGTTCCGTCGCCCGAATGTCCCTGGGTGCCGACGATCTGGGCACGGCGAACCTGGAGCACCTCTCCGGTCACCGGTATCTTCGCATCGGCGCGGGCGACGATGACGACGGTGGCGTTCAGGGTGCGCCCCTCCCAGATGCACTGCTCGATCTGAGGATAGACCACCGTCGGAAGCCCCGTCGCCTCGAGGTAGAGCTTAGCCCCCATCCCGTGGGTAATCTCCAGAACCCGCTCCGGCATGTTTTCCGTGAGGGGATTGATGACCACATCGGCCCCCAGCCTTTTAGCCACCTCTCCGCGCGCAGGCTCCGGCTCAGAGAGGATGACCTTGGACGCCCCGGCACGCTTCAGGATGGCGCAGGCGGCGAGGCCCACCGGTCCCGACCCGCAGATCACCACGTTGTCGCACGGTTTGATCCCGCCGCCGCGAACTATCACCCCCGTGTAGGCGACGCTGGTCGGCTCGACCATGCTTCCGAGCCGAAAGACATCCCTTTCGGAGAACTGCTCGCGCAGGGGATCGAGGCTCCACAGGAGGCGGTCCGGAACAACCAGGTACTTGGCAAAGCCTCCGTTGATGTTGAAGCCGATCTCATCGAGGCGCTCGCAGTGGTTGGGAAAGCCGTCGGCACAGGGCTGACAGGATCCGCACCACACCATCTCCTCGGTGCACACCCACTCCCCGCCCTTGAAGGGCTTGTTGGTGACCTTGTCCATCGCTCCTGGCCCGACGTCACGCACGACCCCGGAAAGCTCGTGGCCGAGCGTGCAGGGGAATCCGGTCAGCCCCGGGTAGAAGATGTAGCCGTCCTCCACCGCCTGCGCCATGTGAACGTCGCTCCCACAGATGCCGCACTGCCGCACCTCGATGAGCACCTCTTTGTAGGCGGGCTTGGGGATGGGGACCTCCTCCACGACGAGCTTCGGGTTACGCCATACCCGGCTACCCAGATAGGTCTGCTTCTTGTCTATGTCCTTCGCACCGAGCTTGAAGCCCGGCTTGGGATCCCAGTCGGCGTAGAGCCGCACTGCCTTCATCTTCGTCTCTGCCATCGCTTGAACTCCTCCTCGGACTTCTCCGTTCGCAAACGTTTCCAAGAACAATAAGCCCCTGTATTGTAAACGTTTTCGTCAGAAAGTAAAGTGCCAGTCCGGCTCGCCTGCGGCCTTCAGGGAGCGACGCTGCTTCGGCGAACGACGAGCTCCGGCTCGAGGATCACCCGTCGTCCCCCTCCCTTCGGCGGCGCCCCGTTGCCTCCGGAGCCGTTGTGCTCACGAGCCGCCTCTATCTCCTCCAGGAGGATCTTGGCCGCCATCTTCCCCATCTCGTGCTTCGGCTGGCAGACCGTGGTCAGCTGGACCTCGAGGTAGGCCGCGAAGGGGATGTCGTCGAAGCCTACGACGGCGACATCGCCGGGAACCGAGAGCCCCAGCGAGCGCACCCCCTCCACGACCCCGAAGGCCAGCACGTCGTTTTCGGCGAAGACCGCGCGCGGATAGTCGCCCTCCTCGATCATTGCCCGGATCCCTGCGGCGCCGGCATCCCTGGTGAATCGGCCGAGCCGGATGTAGCGCTCCTCGATCGGAAGACCGTAACGCTCGTGCGCGAGGCGGTAGCCCTCGAGCCGCTCATCGATGGTGAGCGAACCCTCCTTGGCACCGATGAAGCCGATTCGCTCATAGCCCGCCTCGATGAGATGCTTAGTGGCGAGGAAGCCCCCCCGAATGTTGTCGATCACGACGAAGCTCCGCTCGGTGTTCTGAGGGGCATTGCTTACGTAGACGACGGGTATGGAGCCGAAGAGCTGCTCCTGGAGCGGATCCACGACGTTCGAGATGGGAGCGACTATCAAACCATCGACCCGCTTCTCTGCGAGAAGCTCGATGTACTGGTTCTCGCGCTCACGCTCCCAGTTGGTGTTGCAGAGAAAGACGCTGTAGCCTCCCTCCTGGGCCCCCTCTTCGATGCCCCGCGCCACCTCCGGGAAGAAGGGATTGGTTATGTCGGGAAGGATGAGCCCGATGGTATGGGTGTGCCGCTTCACGAGGCCGCGTGCGATTCCGTTGGGGCTGTAGTTGAGCTGCTTCGCAATCTCGCGGATACGCTCTTTCGTCTCAGGTCGCACCCCGTACTTGTCGTTGAGCGCCCGCGATACCGTCGCAAAAGAGACCTGGGCCTGCTTGGCGATGTCCTTGATTGTCGGATTCATCTGGTTTGGGGGCTCCTCATCAGTCTAGCAAACGTTTGCGAAAACATCAAGGGCAGACGAAAGAAGGCTTTGACCAGGCGGAGAAATGGTGCATACTTTTCCTAACAAGGAGGGATGGCATGATCGACGGGTCGCGTTTTGCCCTGAATAGGATCCTCTGCCCGACCCTGCCGCTCGCGCAGCTCTTCGAGCTGGCGGCGGAAGTCGGCGCCGGCGGCGTAGAGCTTCGCAACGACCTATCCTCCGTCGACCTCATCGACGGGCTCGAGGCGGCGGCCGTCCGCGCCATGGCCGCTCGTCACTCGCTGAAGATTCTCACCATCAACGCGCTCCAGCAGTTCAATCTCGAAACCGTTCTGCACGACCGAGAACGGCAGCTTGCGGGGCTTTCGGAGCTCGCCGAGCGCATCGGCTGCCCAGCGATCGTGCTTGTACCGAACAACGACACCCGAGACAAGCGCACGCCGAGCCAGACCTTTCGCGAAACCGTGCTCGCGCTCAAGAGCTTCGCTCCGCTGCTTGCAGACCGGGGGCTCCTCGGCTACGTGGAGCCGCTCGGTTTTCTCGAGTGCTCGCTCCGCTCGAAGGTGACCGCCCTGGAGGCGATCGCCGAATCGGGGGCCTCCTGCTACCGCATCGTGCACGATACCTTCCACCATGCGATCGGTCCCGACAGCCTGGCAACGCTTGAGAAAAACGTCGAGATAAAGAGCATCGGGCTGGTCCATCTCTCGGGGGTTACGGCGTCCCTTCCCCTTTCGAAATGCCGCGACGAGCATCGCGTCCTGGTCACCCAGGACGACCGGCTTGAGAGCACCTCTCAGGTGAAGATTCTCGACTCCCGCGGCTACCGAGGCAGCCTTTCGTTTGAGCCCTTCGCCCCGGAGGTCCAGCGGCTTGCGCCATCCGAGCTCAAGAAGGCGCTCGCAGAAAGCATGGGACTCTTTGCGTGAGCTATTCCCGCTCCTCGAGTTGTTCCTGATAATTCGCCGTAGATGGAAGGTTTCGGGCGCAATCGCTCAACAAAAGGGAACGAAAGAAAAGACTTGCATTCTGCAAGCGTTGTCCTATAATTGGGAGCATGCCTGACCATTACGCTAAGGCGTGAGAGGGTCGGGAGGGACTCACTCCTCTTCGGGGGGGATGGGAGTGCGGTTGTGTGTCGATGTCCGTGCACGAGCACGGAGAGCCGTTAGATAGCGGACCGCGATGAGAGAAAAGAAAGTCGTTACCCAGAAGGACATCGCGCAGTCGCTTGGGATCTCTCGGGGAACGGTCGATCGGGCGCTTCATGACCGCCAGGGAATCTCGGGCGAGGTAAAACAGCAGATTCTCTCCAAAGCAAAGCAGCTCGGCTATGCCCCCAACAGGTTCGCCCAGTTCCTCGTCACCCGAAAGCAAATCAATATCGCCATGATAACTCCCGGAGATCCCTTCTGGACCCGGGTGCACGAGGGTGCAAATTCCTTCCTGGCCGAGCTCGGACACTGGCTTGTCCAAGTGCGCTGGCTCGAGACCGAGGTTCACGATCCGGAGCAGGAAGCCGCTCTCTTCGAGGAGGCGCTCGCCGAAGGGGTCGACGGAATCGGCGTGGCGCCTTCCGATCCCGACCTTCTCGCGCCGTGGATCAATCGCGCGGTGGAGTCCGGCATTCCGGTCGTCACGCTGAATACCGACGCCCCGACGAGCAAGCGGCTCGTTTTCATCGGCCAGGATCCGGTCGGCGCCGGCCGGGTAGCGGCCGAGCTGCTCGGGAAGTTCATGATGGGACGAGGGAAGGTTGTCATCCTCACTGGCTTTCGCAATGTGCTTGTCCACAAGCTGCGCATGGCCTCCTTTCAAGAGGTCATGGCCGGCGACTTTCCCGCTATCGCGATCGAAGGAATTCACGAGTCGCATGACTCCGACCGCGGTGCCTACGAGATCACCCGGGCGGTGTTTTCGGAAAGGAGCGATATCGACGGAATCTACCTCACCACCGGAACCGGGATCGGAGGGGTCGGCCGCGCGCTGAAGGAGGTGTCACGAGCGGGCTCGGTACGCGTCGTCTGTTTCGACTTTTTGAATGACACGGTGGAGCTGCTCAAGGAAGACGTAGTGAGCGCCTCCATCGGGGAGGATCCCTACAGCCAGGGATACCAGACGGTGAAGGCGATCTACGACTACATCGTGGACAAGAAGAGGCCCGAGAGCAGCTTCCTGTACACAAGGACGGACATAGGGCTCAAGGCCAACATCGATCTCCTCGTGAGCTACGGATCGATGACCTGACGCCTGGGCGCAGGCGAGAAGCGGTAGCGTGCATCGGAGCGAGGCGTCGACCGCACGAGCAGAGACAAGGAGGTGATACAGGGTACAGAGCAGTCGATTCGGATTCCAAGCAGCCAAGACCACGGGACCATAGGTCCCGAACAAAAGGAGAGGAGAGTCAAATATGAAAAGGTTAGTTCTTTCTCTCATGGCGATCACCTTCGGTCTGCTCCTGATAGGCGGGGTGTGGGCTGGAGGCACGAAGGAGAAGCCGTCGGCCGGCGCCGCCGGTTCGGCGGCCGTGACCGGGAAGCTGGTGCTGGCGACAAACAACGCCCCCGAGGGCGCCGGCATCAAGGAGCTCCTGCGCGAGTGGGGCCAGCAAAAGGGGATCAAGGTCGAGGTGGTGGAGGCCCCCTACTCGAACCTTTATGAAAAGGAGGTTCTCGATCTCTCTCAGAAGACCGGCCTCTATGACATCGTCCTCCTTGACGATCCCTGGTTCACCCAGTACGCGGAGAACCATTGGCTCACCAACCTGACCCCCTACTTCACCGCTATCAATCAGGGCGGCCTTTCCTCCGACTTCATCGACAAGTCGACTGCCATCTGCAAATACCCCTATGCGAGCGGCTTGATCTACGCCTTCCCGGCGGTTGGAAACGCCCAGATGTTCTTTTATCGCAAGGATATCCTCGCCCAATATGGGATGGCGGAGGGTCCGAAGACCTGGGACGACGTGTACAACATCGGAAAGAAGGTTACCGACAGCGGCGGGGGCAACATGTACGGCTATGTCCTGCGCGGCCAGCAGGGCAACCCGGTCGTCGCCGACTTCATGCCGCTCCTGTGGAGCTTTGGGGCTAACATGTTCAACTCCGATTTCACCAAGGTGACGCTGAATACGCCCCAGGCGCTCGCCGCGGTCCAGTTCCTGCAGAAGCTGGTCTCCATCGGCCCTCCCGGCGAGTCGAGCTTCAGTGCCGATCAGCTTGCAACCTTCGAGCTTGAGGGAAATGCAGCCATGATGATCAACTGGCCGGCCTTTGCCGCGAGCTTCCAGGACCCGACAAAGTCCAAGGTCGTCGGCAAGATTGGCTATTCCGCGATTCCTTCCGAGGCGACCGTCGGCTCCTCCGAGATCGGTCACTGGCTTGCGGCGATTCCCGCAGAATCGAAAAACAAGCAGGCCGCCTTCGATTTCCTTGAATGGGCGACCTCTCCGGCGGGACAGAAGGACGGAGTCCTGAAGTTCGGCAACCCTCCGACCCGCAAGTCGGTCTTCACCGATCCTGAGCTGCTGAAGATGCCGCAATTCAGCTACTTCCCGGTTCTGATGCAGGCGATCGAGAACTCGACGCCGCGACCGCGCATCGCGAACTGGAACGAGGTCGAGAACACCTTCGGCATCGACCTCTCGAAGGTAGTGGCCGGCACGATGACTCCGCAGGACGCCCTCGCGGCTGCCCAGTCGGACATAACGGCGCTCATGAAGAAGGCGGGCTACATGAAGTAGCGCATCCGCCGCACCTGGCCTCCTATCGGGGCCGTCCCTTCGAGGACGGCCCCCCTTTGGAAACAGCAATTCTGTTGCGGATCGAATGGGGGAGTGTGTATGAACTCGAAGCGCCTGTTTCGGCTGACCGACCACAACCTGCGGTACATCCTGCTCGCGCCGACAATCACCCTGCTGCTGATACTGACTGTCTATCCGCTCGTCTTCGCGGTGGCGGCAAGCCTGCAGACGGTCAACATTCGAACGGGGGCGGTCACCTTTGCGGGAGTGAGCAACTTCACCTCCATCGTCACCGATGACCTCTTCTGGAACGCCGCGAAGAACACGGCCATCTACACCGTGTCGGCGGTCGTCATCGAGTTCGCGCTCGGAATGGCCCTTGCCCTCATCTTGAGCGAGCAGTTTCGGGCACGGAATGTCTTTCGCACCATCTTCCTCGCCCCCATGATGCTCCCGCCGATCGTCGTCGCGATCACCTTCAAGATCCTCTACATGCAGCAGTACGGAATTGCAAACTGGGTGCTGGGCCTCGTCGGGATCAAGGGGATGCTCTGGGAATCCGGGCCGCACACGGCGCTCTTCTCGCTCATCCTTGTCGACGTCTGGGAATGGACCCCCTTCATGTTCCTCATCCTCCTCGCCGGGCTCCAGGCGATACCCACCGAGCCCTACGAGGCGGCGAGGGTGGACGGAGCCTCCTGGTTCCAGGCCTTTCGTCACATAACCTTTCCGCTGCTGACGCCAGCAGTCCTCATCGCCGTCATCCTGCGCCTGATGGATACCCTGCGCATCTTCGACCAGGTCTTCGTGATGACCGGCGGCGGGCCCGCAAACGCGACGGAGACCTTGAGCCTCTACGTGTACCAAACCGGCTTTCGCTTCTTCAACGTCGGCTACGCGACCGCCATGTCCTTCATCATCATGATCTTGACCACGCTCATCAGCAATTTCTTCATCTCCCGCCTCCAGGCGGAGGAGGTTTTCACCCAATGACGGGCAAAGTCGTACGGTATGTGGTGCTCTCGCTGGCGGCGATCGTCGTCATCTTCCCGATCTTCTGGACGATAAGCACCTCCTTCAAGACCGACGTTCAGATTTTCGCAATCCCGCCCATCCTCTTCCCGCTTAACCCGACGGGCAGCAGGTATTCCCAGCTCTGGACCTACGGATTGCTCTCCTACCTTCGGAACAGCCTCATAGTCGCCGTCTCGACCGCCGTGGTGTCCATCGCAATCGGCACCCTCGCCGCCTACTCGCTCGCCCGCTTCAAGCTCCCCGGGAAGTGGACATCCAGGGTCTCCTTCTGGATCCTCTCGACCCGCATGTTTCCTCCGATCGTAACGGTCATTCCCCTCTTCCAGCTCATGCGCTTTCTCGGACTGGTGGACACCCGGCTCGGCCTCGTGATCGCCTACACCGCCTTCAATATCCCCTTCGTCGTCTGGATGATGCGCGGCTTTTTCGTCGAGGTGCCGAAGGATCTCGAAGAGGTGGCGATGGTCGACGGCTGTTCACGAATGCATGCCTTCTGGAGCGTTTCGATTCCGCTCGTCGTTCCCGGCATCATAGCAACGGCAATCTTCACGGTGATTCTCTCATGGCAGGAGTTTCTCTTTGCCCTCATCCTGACCCAGACGAGCCACTCCTCCACCCTCCCCATCCTCGTCTCCTCCCAGATCACGCAGTACCAGATCCTGTGGGGACAGATGGGCGCCTCGGGCACCATAACGATGGTCCCCGTGCTTATCTTCGCCTTCTCTGTTCAGCGCTTCCTGGTCCGCGGAATGTCGTTCGGCGCCATCAAGGGGTAGCCGGCAGAATTCCTTTGACGAACGCGCGACACATGAATATATTAAGCTCACTTATCTAATAAGCAGGCTTAATTATGTCGAATCGAAATGAACTTGTCTCCGCCCTCCGAACGTGGGTGCGAAGCTGCAGCCTTCGCACGCACCAGGAATGGAGGCGCAACTTCGCGACTCTGGGGCTCTCGATGTCCCAAATAGGGGTCCTCGGCATGCTTCGCCATCATCGGAGCGCCTTCGGCGTGCGCGAGATAGGCGAGCGGCTCCGGGTCTCGAGCGCGGCGGCCAGCCAGCTCGTCGACCGCCTCGCTCAGGGAGGGTTCGTGGAACGTTCGGAGGATCCTGTGGACCGCCGCACCCGACGCATCTCGATCACCGAGAGGGGCTGTTCGCTCTTCGAGGGGCACCTCGATGACCCTCCCCGTTGGATCGAGGAGCTTGCCGCCGCGCTCTCCGACGAGGAGCAGAAGGTCGTCATGGAGGCGCTGTCGATCCTCAATCGGGTCGAAGGCGGGCTCGACGACGCCCTTCGAGACGGGGGCCACGCCCGCTCCGGAGGTCGGCGAAACTCGCAGCCGCTTCCCTAAGCTCTCGCGCACAAAAGGAGAACGCGATGCTCAAGCTCTTCAAGTACCTTAAGCCCTTCGGTTTCCCCCTGGCGATCGCGCTGGTGATGACCTTCCTTTCCTCCCTCACCAGCCTCTACCTGCCCTCGCTCATGGCCAAGATCGTGGACACGGGAATCGTGAAGGGGGACACTCCCTATATCCTCCGGATCGGCGGGCTGATGGTGCTCATCGCGGCCGGCGGGATAATCCTTGCGGTTATCTCCGGCTACTACTCCGCTCGGGTTGCGATGGGCTTCGGCCGGGATCTTCGGACCAAGGTCTTTTCACGAGTCGAGGGCTTCTCACTCCACGAGTTCGACAGGATTGGGACCCATTCCCTGATTACCCGCACGACGAACGATGTCACGCAGGTCCAGTCAGTGACCATGATGATGCTGTCAATGTTCGTCACCGCGCCGATCATGGGGATCGGCGGAATCATCATGGCGGTGACCACGGACTCCAAGCTCTCTTGGGTGCTCGTGGTGGTCGTCCCTCTCCTTGCGGGAATAATCACCCTCATCGGCACGAGAGCGCTTCCCCTTTTCAGGGCGATGCAGGCGAAGATCGACAAGATCAACCTCGTCTTGCGCGAGGGCATGACGGGCATTCGCGTCATCCGCGCCTTCGACCGCGGGGATGACGAGAAGCGGCGCTTCGGAGCGGCGAACCTCGACCTGACCGAGACCGCGCTCAAAGTAAACAGGCTCATGGCCTTCATGATGCCGGTGATGATGCTCCTCATGAACCTCACGACCGTGGCGATCATCTGGTTCGGCTCCATCCGCATCGACACCTCGCAGATGGAGGTCGGACGCCTGATGGCCTTCATCCAGTATGCCACCCAGATCCTCTTCGCCCTGCTCATGGTCTCGTTCATGTTCGTGATGCTCCCTCGCGCTTCGGCCTCGGCCGCACGGATCGAGGAGGTCCTCTCGATCGAACCCGATATCAAGGATGCTCCGGTCGTCCAGAGCAGCGACGGGCAGAAGGGCTATCTCGAGTTCAAGGGGGTGACGTTCAGCTACCCCGGGGCTGCCGAACCTGCCATAAGCGACATCTCCTTCCGAGCTAGACCGGGGGAGGTGACGGCGATAATCGGAGGCACAGGCTCGGGCAAATCGACGCTCGTGAATCTCATCCCTCGCTTCTACGATCCCGAACGCGGCTCCATCCTCATCGACGGAGTCGACATCCGCGAGCTCGCTCAGGAGGAGCTGCGCGGCCGGATAGGCTTCGTGCCCCAAACTGCGGTCCTCTTCAGCGGAAGCGTGGCGGACAATATCCGCTACGGCAAGGAGAGTGCGAGCGACGATGAGGTGGCGCACGCGGCGGAGACCGCCCAGGCGGCCGAGTTCATTCGCGCGATGAAGGAGGGCTTCAAGACCTCGGTCGCGCAGGGAGGCACCAACCTTTCCGGCGGCCAAAGGCAGCGGCTCTCGATCGCCCGCGCCCTCGTGAGGAGAGCCGAGATCTACGTTTTCGACGACACCTTCTCCGCCCTGGATTTCAAGACCGACGCCGCCCTGCGCGCGGCGCTGCGAAAGGAGACCGCCGACGCGACGGTGATAATCGTCGCGCAGCGGGTGAATACCGTAATGGATGCCGACCGCATCCTGGTGCTCGAAGACGGGAGGCTCGTGGGCCTCGGTACCCACGCTGAGCTCATGTCTTCTTCCGCCGTGTACCGCGAGATAGTCTCTTCACAGCTTCCCGAGGAGGCTCATGTATGAGCGACACCGAGGGGCAGCGCGGGCGTGGAGCATCCGTCGGCACATCGTCGGCGCGGGGGCCGCTCGCCGGCGGCCGGAGAGGAGGCCCGTTCGGCGGCCACGGAATGGGCATGCCCGCAGAAAAGCCGAAGGATTTCAAGAAGAGCTTCCGCAGGCTGCTTGGATACCTGCGGCCGAGGTTGGCGCAGCTCGGCGCCGTTTTCGCGATGGCGGTCTTGAGCACGCTCTTTTCAATCCTCAGCCCCAAGATCATGGGCCAGGCAACTACTACGCTTTTCAACGGGGTGATGATGAAGCTTCACCACGTGGCGGGAGCCCATATCGATTTCACCGCTATTCTACGTATCGTCGTCGTTCTCGTCGCGCTCTACGTCGTGAGCGCGATCTTCGCCTATATCCAGCAGTTTATGATGGCCGGGGTTGCACAGCGCACGGTCTACGACATGCGCCGGGACGTCAACGACAAGCTTGCGCGGCTGCCCCTATCCTTCTTCGACTCGCGTACTCACGGAGAGATCATGAGCCGCGTCACCAACGACGTCGACAACATAGCGAGCTCGCTCCAGCAAAGCCTCACCCAGATCATCACCGCCGTGATCACCATTCTCGGCGTGCTCGTCATGATGCTGACCATCAGCCCGCTTCTGACGCTCATCACGGCCATCGTGCTGCCCCTCTCCTTCGTGATGACCAGGTTCATCATGCCCCGCTCCCAGAAACATTTCACCCGCCAATGGGCGCACCTCGGCGAGCTCAACGGCCATATCGAGGAGATGTACGGAGGACACGTTATTGTCAAAGCCTTCGGACACGAACGGAAGGCCATCGCGAGATTCTCCGAGCTCAACGAGCAGCTGTACACCGCAAGCTGGAAGGCTCAGTTCATCTCGGGGCTCATGTTTCCGCTCATGAACTTCATCAACAACCTTGGCTACGTGGCGGTGAGCGTCGTGGGCGGCATGATGGTGATCCAGCGCGCCATCCAGATCGGCGACGTCCAGGCGTTCATCCAGTATTCCCGCCAGTTCACGATGCCCATAGCTCAGACGGCCAACATCGCCAACGTCCTCCAGTCGACCATCGCGTCGGCCGAGCGCGTCTTCGAGCTCCTCGATGAGCCCGAGGAGGCGCCCGACTCCGCCGAGGCGAGGACGATTGCCGCCCCTCGCGGCGAGGTTGCATTCAACGCCGTGAGCTTCCGCTACAAGGAGGAGGCCCCCCTCATCGAGGAGATGAACCTGTCGATTACATCGGGGCAGACCGTTGCGATCGTGGGCCCGACGGGCGCAGGGAAGACCACCCTCGTGAACCTGCTCATGCGCTTCTATGAGGTGCGGGGGGGAAGGATCACCGTGGACGGGATCGACATCCGCGATCTCCAACGGGGAAACCTGCGCCGTCTCTTCGGTATGGTGCTCCAGGATACCTGGCTTTTCCACGGCACCATACGAGAGAATATCGGCTATGGGCGGAGCGGGGCGTCGGAGGAGGAGATCCGGCGCGCGGCGGCGGCGGCGCACGCGGACCACTTCATCCGTACGCTGCCCGAAGGCTATGACACGATGCTCAACGAGGAGGCTTCCAACATCTCACAGGGACAAAGGCAGCTTCTTACGATCGCCCGCGCCATCCTCGCAGATCCGGCAATTCTCATCCTCGACGAGGCGACGAGCAGCGTGGACACCCGGACCGAGGCTCATATCCAGAATGCGATGCTCACGCTCATGAGGGGGAGAACAAGCTTTGTGATCGCACACCGGCTCTCGACCATTCGAGACGCCGATCTCATCCTCGTCATGAACAACGGGAGTATCGTCGAAACCGGAACCCACAGAGAGTTGCTCCAACGGCGGGGGTTCTATGCCGAGCTTTACAATAGCCAGTTCACGGGCGTCGTTTCCGAGGCTCGCTAAGAGCGTGGTTTGGCTTGTGAAATGGCTCTTTTGCAGGTATCATTGAGGTCGATAAGGAGAGAAGGCGGATGGAAGGGGTCGTTTACTCAACTCGGCTGCCCGACCCGCGCTCCGACAAAGAGGTCGTGGCCATGGAGATTTGGATCGAAAAGCTCTCGATCTGTATCAACGAGCTGGACGGCGCCTATGCGAGCACCTCTCCGCATTCAGCGATAAACCACTTCGGGACCTTCAACCTGCCGGAGTCTTTTTGCGCTCTCGTGAAGGAGTACGTGGCTAAAAAGGCCGCATTCGAAGAGGGAAACACGAAGCTCTTTGCCGTCCTCAAATCGAGACTCGCCCCCAAGAAGAGCCAACACAATAAGATCGTCTGATCGCAAGGGAGCCGGTCGCCGGCCCGAGAGGGAGCTCCTCCCGCTGAGTGCCAGTAGCGTTCGCCCGGGCGCGGAAAGAGCTCCGGAGAGCGCTCCCGTCGCTATCCGTCGAGCTTATCCCGAATCCGTACCCGTTTTCTTATCTCCTCGTAGAAGGCTTGATTGATCGGGTAGAACGACAGCACCACCACTCCGGCGACAAAGAAGAGGGCGGGAATAGGGCCGGTGAGAAGCCGGATCCCCAGGAGGGTTCCGGGCGACTGCGCGGCGTCGGCAACGTAGCCGAGCCCCGAGAGGAGCCAGCCGATGATCGCTGCGCCGAGAGCCGTGCCGATCTTGCTCACCAGCGTCCACAGTCCGTAGTAAACCCCCTCCCTCCGCTGTCCGGTCTCGGCGTAGTCGTATTCCACGACGTCGGGGATTATCGACCAGGGCATCACGTAATTGGTCGACAGCCCGATCCCGGCAACGAACATCGTGACGTAGGCTGAGACGATCCCGAGCGAAGGACCCACGAAAAAGAAGAGCACTATTGCGGCGGCAAAGATGAGCATCCCGATGTTGTAGGAGAGCTTCTTTCCGATCCTCGAGGAGATCTTCACCCAGACCGGAATGCAGATCAACACGGTGACGAGCAGGATGACAAGCGCGAGGGTGACCGCATTGGGGTTGTGGTAGACGTAGCGGAAATAGTAGATGAGGGTACCCTGTACGACGGCGACTCCGATGATGTGAAGGCCCCACGGGATGAGGGCAAGCCGGAACGGACGCTGGCGAAGGGCGCTCAGGTAGGAAGGGAAGACGCGCTGCTTTGACGGCGCGGCCGGCGCCTTACCCTCGCGGATGGAAAAGACCGTGATCATCGAGGCGATCAGCATGATGGCGCCCATGATCGACCCCATGGCAAACCAACCGGTATGAGGGTTGCCGAAGGAGCCGACGATCGGCAGGACTGCGCCGGCGCCGACGAGGGTGCCGATGACCGCGGCGGTCATGCGGTAACCGTTAAGGTTGGTCCGCTCGTTGAAATCGGAGGTTAGCTCCGGCGTGAGCGCCCCGTAGGGGATATTCACGAGGGAAAGCGAGGTCCCGAGCAGGGCAAAGACAACGACCACCCACGCGAAGAGGGCGCCCTGGGTATGAAAGGGAGGGGCATAGAACATCACCGCCATGAATATGAACAGCAGTATTCCCCCCACGAACATGAAGGGCCTCCGACGACCCCACCGGGAGCGGGTACGGTCGGAGATCACCCCCACGGCCGGATCGACGAAGGCGTCCCAAATCCTGCCGAGGGCGATCGCGGTCCCGGCGAGCCCGGCCGCGAGCTTCACCGTATCGGTCACGAAGTTGAGCAGCCAAAACCCAATAATGGTAAAGAAGAGGTTTCCCCCGAGGTCGCAGATCCCGAAGCCGAGCTTGGTTCGGAGGGGAAGCTTTCCGCCTGCGTCGTTTTCAGCGTTCATCCTTACTCTCCTTCTCGCTGCGCCCCTCTTGGGTCGCTCCGCGTTCTTTGGTGTCGACGTATCGTGCAAGGATAAAGAGCAGGTCCGACAACCGGTTCAAGTAGCGCTGTGAGGGAATGAGCTCGCTCATCGAACGATCTCGGATACAGGTGACGATGCGACGCTCCGCGCGACGGCACATCGCGCGCGCAACGTCGAGCTGCCCCGAGAGCAGGGAACCGCCAGGCAGGATGAACTGGTCTCCGATCTCCGCCTGCGAAAGATAGCGCCCCTCCATCGTTTCGAGGGCTTCCACGTCGCCATCCCCGACGAGGCGGAGCTTCGGGTAGTTGGGATCGCTCATCGGCGTGGCAACCTGCGCCCCGATCGCCAGGAGGTTCCGCTGGATCGCTGCGATAGGCTCCGACAGCTCGCCCGAGCCGCTTGCAGAACCGGACGTGGAGGCGGCGCCGCAGCTTGCCCGCGCGAGGCCGAGAAACGAGGAAAGCTCGTCGATCGCCCCCATCATCTCGAACAGGAGATCGTCTTTGCGGCGACGTTCGCCGCTTGCGAGGCTCGACTCTCCCCAATCGCCGCCTCGGGTCGTCACCTTATCGAACTCGATCATGGCATCCTCGGGCCGCCTCCCGCCGCCCCTACAATACCAGCATGCGCCCCGCTTGAGGAAGAGCTCCCGTTCCCTACCCCCGAGGACTTGCATTCTTTACCGGCGCGTACTAAAATGGGTACAGCTTCGATCCAGGAGGTGACGCGATGCGAACCACACGGGTTTCCGATTATCGAAGCCATCTCTCGGGGTTTCACCGCCGGGTCCTCGAGGATCGCGAGCCACTGCGAGTCTCCGGAAGCAACCAGGGGGATGTGGTAATAATCCCCGCCGACGACTTCGAACGGCTGCAGGAGACCATCATGATGCTCAAAGACAAGGCCACCCTCAACAGCCTTCTCCAGACGCGCACCGAGCTCCAAGGGGACACGTTTCATGGATACACGATGGAGGACATAGCCGGTGGAACTGAGGATAAGTGAACAGGCGAAGGCCGATCTTGAGTGGTTTCGCGCTCACGATCCCAAGCTCTATAAGCGTTGTTTTGAATTGACCCCCGCGGTGCAGGCCGATCCCTATCGTGGCATCGGAAGGCCTGAGCGCCTTAAGAGCCTCGGCGAGAACGTATGGAGTCGCCGGGTGAGTCTTGAGCACCGCATGGTCTACGAAATCTTTGCGAATCTCATCGTCGTGTCGTCGTTCCGGTATCATCACGAGTCATAGCCACGTGATTCGCACACGCGTCGTTGGGCTGCTCGCAGCCTCCTTCTTCTTTTGGGGTGCGCTCTATCTCTACGTTCCGAGTCTCGCCGAATACGTGAAGATGCACGTTTCGAGCCTCGCGGTTGTCGGCGTGGTCCTCTCGATGTACGGACTCTGGCAGGGGATAGTTCGCATACCCCTCGGGGTCCTCGTGGACGCGACTGGCCGCGGCAAGCCCTACCTCATTGGGGGCTTCATCCTCGCGGCCCTCGGAGCCGCCATCATGGGAGTGTCGAGCACAGCCTCGGGACTCACCTTCGGGAGGGCGCTCACCGGAGTCGCCGCCGGAACCTGGGTCCCCATGATCGTCATCTTCGCGGGGTTTTTCCCGCCCGAGCAGGCGGTCTTCGCGACCTCGCTGCTCACATTCTCCTCCTCCTTCGGCCAGGTCGTCGCCACCAGCATGACCGGACTCCTCAACCAGGTCGGCGGCTACGGTCTTAGCTTCAAGCTTGCGGTCGCCGCGTCGCTTGTCGCCGTCGTCGTCATGGCGGTCACCCGCCTCGCTCCCCCTGCGGGTTCGGCGGGCGGGCCAGCCCTCCCTCGCAAGGCGACGAGCTTCGCCTCGATCGTTGCGGTCTTCGGTCGCCGGGACGTCCTCGCCCCCTCCTTCGCGGGGGCGGTCCTTCAGTTCGGGAACTGGGCCGTGGTCTTCAGCTTCCTCCCGCTCCTTGCGAAGCAGGTCGGTGCCAGCGACGTCGCTACCGGTCTCCTTGTGAGCCTTGCAGTCGTGGCCGGCGCGCTCTCGAACCTCGTGACGACCTTCGTCGTCAACCGCCTCGAGATGCGGGCCGCCCTCATCGCAAGCTTCGGGCTCTTGGCGGGAGGCATCGTCCTCGCGGCCGTGGCTCACTCCCTGGGGCTTCTCTTCGTTTCGACGATCGCGATTGGGATTGCCACCGGCTTCGGATATCCCGCCTTGATGGGTCTCTCGATCCAGCGGGTAGAAACGGACCGCCGGACGACTGCCATGGGCATCCATCAGGCGGTCTACTCAATCGGGATGTTCGCCGGACCATGGATCGGGGGAATCATAGCGGAGCACCTGGGGATTCGGGCGATGTTCGCCATGACCGCGGGCTTCTGCTTCGTGGCCGCAAGCCTCTTGGTGATGCTCTATCCCCGTTCGTCGGTCACCGTACGATAACGCGCCGGAGAGGACCGCTCTTCCGGCGCGTGGATGACGCAGCCTTCCTTAGTGGATTCGCGCCAGGAGCTCCGCCGGCTCGGCCGCCGGTTGGGCTCCCGGCGGCAGAAGAATGAACTCAACTCGCCGGTTCTGCCAGCGGATCGCCTCATTCAGCGGATCAACGAGCGGATTCATGCCGCCCCAGAAACGGGCAATTACCCGCGCCGGATTGACGCCAAGGTTGACGAGGGCCGTGCGCACGATATCGGCCCGGTTCTTCGAGAGCGGGACGATGATGTTCTCCTGGCTGTTGTAAGCTCGATCGGTCGGTTTGTAGATCTCCATCGAGTATCCGTCGGTTTCCAGCCGGTAGTCCGGGAAATCCTTCATCACCCCGGCAACCTGCCGGAGAATGGCGTTGTTCTCCCGTCCCTGCTCCGCGCTGCGCGAAGCGAGACCGTAGCGATAGGGTCCGAAGAGGACGTTGGGGACCAGCATCTGAATCTTTCCGTCCGCGCGGAGCTTTCCTATCACGTCGACGGGGATCTTGATCGTAGCCATTGCCTGATTGTAGTAGGGATCGGTCACTGCAAACTTCACCGTGTAGCCGACCCGCGAGATCGACGCAGGAGCCGGACCCGGCAGAACACCCTGCCACGTTCCCGTCTGGGAGGGATCCCCGTCGCCCGTAAGGGTCTTCACGGTTGCGCCGGAGGGGTCGATGAGCTCGCCTCTCCAGTGCGCGATCGGGGCGATCGCGTCGGAGGCATGAATGGACAGCTGCGCCGTACCGCTCAATCCCTCGGTCGTCTCAACGAAGGCACCCGCCTTCACGCTGAGGGTGAGCTGGGGCGGCGTCTGATCGAGAACGAAGGGATTGGAAGCAGCTTGGCTGTTCAGTCCCAGGGTATAGCTCGCTGTGAGCCGCAAGGAGTAGGTGCCGTTCGGTGCGATAACGTTCTGCCCGCCCTGCTGGCCAACCACACCGTTCCACCGGAACTGCGCCGGGAGAGCTCCCGTTCCGGGGTAGTCCGCGACGGTTTTTCCCGTCGAATCGACGACTGCGATGTCCCACTTCGAGGCCGGTATCGGCACATTCGGCGTGATCGTCGCAACCAGGGTGTCGTTCCCGTCTATCCCCTTCGGCGAGAAGCCGCCCGGAACCTGGATCGCAATCGAAACCGGTCGGGTGAGAAGGGTGATTGCAACAGGGTTCGGCTTCACCTGGTTTCCGGCATCGTCCGTGAAGGTGAGACTAAGGTTATAGACCCCGTCCGGTGCCGACATCACCTGCGAGTTGCTCTTGTCGAGGGTCACCCTGTCGATCGTCATGGGTTCAGTCGTCGAAAGGAGGGTCTGGCCCTGACTGTCGCTTATCGATCCCGTCCAGATGACCGGCTTGTCGGAGGTGAAGCTGATTACCTCGGTATTGTTCGAATCGCCGCTCGTCGGAGTGAAAAGCGGCGCGCTTACCGAGACCGCCACCTTTGGCGGCGTGGTGTCGACGGCAAACTGGGCGCTCGCGGAGGCAGACAGGCCGTCAGCCGTCGTCACCGTGTATTTTGCGAAGTACTTCCCGTTCGGAATGACCGACCCGGTATCGCTTTTCCCGTCGTAGACGAGCTGGGCCGGCGGCATTCCTTGCGCCTTCACCTCTCTCACGATGTTCCCGGAGGAGTCATAGACCGCGACATCCCACGACGCCACCGGAACGTCCTGAGCGATGGTCTCGGAAAGCGTGGCCGTGGTGGTCGGCTTCGCGCTGTCTGCGGTCGGGGCGAAGAGGGCGTTGCTCAAGGCGATGCCGACCTGCGGACGAGTTGTGTTGAGAACCGCGGAAGCGCTCCCTAGACCCGTCGCTCCGTTCTGGAAGAGCGAAACGAAGTTGAAGGAGTAGGAGCCGCTCGGGAGGGTGCTCCCCGACGTGTCCTTACCATCGAAGCTGACAGTCGCCGGGAAGGGCCCTTCGCCGCTATAGTCGCGAACGGTTGTGCCGCCCGCGTTGGAGACGGAGAGGTCCCACGAGACTACCGGCTGTGAGGCTGTCGTCGAGAGGCTTATCGTGGTCGTAGGCTTGGGACCGTTTGGAGAGAAGTAGGGGTCGCTCACCGAAACCGACACCGGCGCCTTCTCGGTGCTTAGGGTGATGTCGGAAAGCGTGTAGTCCTGGGACTTGTTGCCTGCGGGGTCGGTGCTCGAAACATGGTAGCTGTAGGTGCCGTCGGGAACCGCCGCACCGGAGTCGTCCTTGCCGTCCCAGGCAAAGCTCTGCGGCGCCGAGTCCTTCCATGTGTAGGTTCGCACCGGCTGGCCTTCGCTATTGTCAAAGACTCCCGTCCACAGCGGCTCGGTCGTACCGTTGGTTTGATCGACTTGCAGGGCGGAAAACTTCCCCGTCACCGTCGGGTTGAAGATCACCCCGTTCGGGGCGCTCAAGGTCAATACCGGTGGTTTCGTGAGGACGACGAAGTCGCCCACCTTTGTCTCCTGCTTGTGGCCGCTTGAGTCCTCCACGACGAGGCTTGCCTTGTAGGTCCCGTCGGGAACCACCTGCCCGCTCGTGTTCTTTCCGTCCCAGGTGATCGACCTCGTCAGCGTAAACTGCTTGTAGCCCATGAAGAGCGCGCCAAGCCATCCCACATCGGACTTCTCGCTCTCGGTTACGTCCTTGACGACTGTGCCGTTCTGGTCCTCAATGCCGAGCGTGTAATGCGGGATGTAACCCTTGTTGCTCTTGACCGCGAGCGTGACCGTGAAATTCAAGGTTGCATGGTTGCTCGGTCCAGAGCTCAAGGGGTTGAAATACAGGGGGCCGGAGGTTTGCACCTGCACCTGCGGCACTTCCTTGTTGCCCGCCGCAAAGAGCGGCGCGAGCACCCCTACCACCAGTAAACCAGTAAGAATCAACGACTTTCTCATGGTACGCATCGTGGCCTCCGGACGAGAATCTGCCAAAAAAGTATAGCCTCCCGACGACTCTACATCAATTGGCTAATGGGAAAACTGCGGACGCATTACGAAAAAAGAGGCACCGCGTTCGCGAAAGGTTACAGAAGCGCTGCAAAGGAGCTGCCCTTCTGGAGCCCGCCGACCTGAAAGAGGTCCGCGAGCGTCCGCGCGGCGTCGAAGTAGCCCTGCCGGACTCCGAGGCTCCTACCGGGCCTTCCCGCCCTGTACGCCAGGATAGGGACATGCTCACGGGTGTGGTCGCTTCCCTTGAAGGTGGGATCGCAGCCGTGGTCCGCGGTGACGAGGAGAAGGTCACCGTTTGGGAGGAGGGGCAGCATCCTCCGAATGCCCGCATCTACGCCGGACACCGCGTCGAAGTAGCCCTGCACGTCCCGCCGGTGCCCGTAGACCATGTCGGTGTCAACAAGGTTGACGAAGATGAGCTCGCCGCGGGCGGCGGAGGGCTTTCGAAGCAGCTCGATCGTCCGCTCGAGGCAGGCGGGATTGCCCTTGTCGTGATGGCTCTCGACGATGCCCTGCTCGTTGAAGATGTCGCCGATCTTGCCGACACCGATCGTTTGGACGCCAGCCCCGGCGAGATGATCGAGGAGGCTTTTCTCGGGGAGGGCGATGCTGAAATCCCTCCGCCCCGAGCTGCGCGTGAAGGCGCCCGGTCTCCCGATAAAGGGTCGGGCGATGACGCGGCCGACCTGGTAGGGATCGCACAGCCGTCGAGCTATCTCGCACATCCGATACAGCTCGCTCAAGGCGATCACCTCCTCGTGAGCCGCGATCTGAAAGACCGAGTCGCTCGAGGTGTAGACGATTGGTAAGCCCGTGCGCAGATGCTCGGAGCCGAACTCCTCAATGATAACCGTCCCGGAGGCGGCTTTGTCGCCGAGGACCCCGCGCCCGATCTCACGCTCGAAGGCTGCGATAAGCTCCGGAGGAAAGGAGGGAGGGCCGGACGGAAAGGTGTGGAAAGGCTTCACCAGCTGGATGCCTGCAAGCTCCCAGTGACCGGTGGTGGTATCCTTGCCGGGCGAGCGCTCGACCATGACCCCGTAGCTTGCGGCAGGACGCTCGACCGCACCGCAGCCGGGCAGCTCGTTTCCGAGGAGGAGGGAGGCGTTTCCAAGACCAAGGGCCGCAAGCGTCGGCCATTTCTCTCCGGCAATCCGCTCGCAGATGTGGAGCGCGGTGTTGGCGCCCGTGTCGCCATAGGCGGCGGCATCCGGGGCTTCGCCGATTCCGAAGCTGTCGATGACGAGAATGGTCGCACGCACCTTTTTACCTCTGCCGCCACTTCACCAGCTTCGTCCCCTTTTGTAAAGACCGCTGCCGGCAACCGAGGCAGACAGAGCGGCTGCGGCGGCCGGAGAGACGTCAAGCTCCGCGAACCCGTTCCCGAAGCCGGCTAGTATCCCCCTTGAACGGTTTCTCCGGAGACGATCTTGACGCCGGCGCTGGTTCCGAGCCGGGTGGCCCCGGCCTCGATCATTTCGACTGCGTCGGCGAAGCTGCGCACCCCTCCGGCAGCCTTTACCCCCATCTTCGGCCCGACGGTCCGTCGCATGAGGGCGACGTCGCGCACCGTCGCGCCGTGGGTCGAGAAGCCGGTCGAGGTCTTCACGAAGTCCGCCCCCGCCTTCTTTGCTATCTCGCAGGCTAGGATCTTCTCCTCGTCGGTGAGGAGCGCGTTCTCGAGTATGACCTTGAGCAGCACGCCTCCGGTGCAGGCGCGGCGCACCCAGAGGATGTCGTCTTCCACCACCTTGAGATTGCGCGAGCGCATGGCGCCGATATTCATGACCATGTCGATCTCGCGGGCCCCGTCGTCGATCGCCTGGCGGGCTTCGAAGTTCTTCTGCCGTCCCGCCATCGCCCCGAGCGGAAAGCCAACCACAGCCGCGACCTTGACCCCGCTTCCCGCAAGGCGCCGCGCACAATGCGCAACCCACCCTCCGTTCACGCACACCGAGAAGAACCGGTACTTGACCGCTTCGTCGCAGAGCTGGTCGATCTGCGCCTCGGTTGCATCCGCCTTCAGCAGGGTGTGGTCGATGTAGGGAGGAAGATCGGAGGGGGTGAGGACCTTTCGCGCGATGGGCCGCACGCCTGCCTGGTCACCGGCGCCCGCCGCCGCCTCGCGCGAGACGCTCTTCGCCTGCGCCGCAAGGCTTGCCACCACCTCTTTCGTGATCCGCTCAATCAGCTCCTTGTCTGCCATCTATTGTCTCTCCACAGCCATCATCTTGTTTATGCGATTCCAGTGGCGTCCTCCCTCGAATCGCGTCGCGAGCCACACACGGGCCATCTCGCATAACGCGTCGGGTGAATGGAGGGGACCACCCAGCGTGAGCACGTTCGCGTTGTTGTGCGCGCGCGAGTTTTTCACAGTCGCGAGGTCGTAGCAGAGGGCCGCCCGGATACCCCTTACCTTGTTGCAGACCATGCTCGAGCCGATCCCGGCGCCGTCGATCATGATGCCCCGGTCGCAGGCTTCGGAAGCGACCTTTCGCGCAACGAGAACTGCGATGTCCGGATAATCGACGCTCTCCTTTCCGTGGGTGCCGACGTCCTGTACGGCGTACCCGAGTACCTCGAGGTACCTCTTCAGAAGCTCCTTCGCCTCGAAGCCCCCGTGGTCGGAACCGATAGCCACCGTCCGTACGTTGTCCGACTCGTTAATATCAGCTTTCTCTTCCATGATTCCTATTCCTGACCCGCGCGCGGCCACTCCACCACGACCTGGTCGACTATCCCGACGATCATGGTGCGGATCGGGGCCATCTTGTCGCCGAGAATCGTCCGCGCGGAATTGCCCTCGTCGCAGACGAGGACGGTGTCGCCCACTCCCGCCTGAACCGTGTCGAGCGCAACGATCCGCGATCCCCGCGCCGCGCCGCGCGGGTCGACCGGCTGCACGATCATGAGCTTATGTCCCGCGAGCGCTCCATGCTTCTGGGTTGCGACCACGGTCCCGACGATCCGACCGAGGGTCATCTATTCCTCCGATTCCGCATGGTCGACGATCCCCATGATCGTCGCGTCGGAGGGATTGTACCAATTCGCGAGGGCAAGTGCCGCCTCCCTTCCCCCCTCGAAAAGAACGAGGTCCCCCGGCCCCGCCTGCACGATGTCGCATGCGACGAGAGGCCTCCCGATCGAGCGCTCCTTCTCGTCGACGGGTTGGAGCATGAGCAGCTTGATCCCCTCGAGGCCGGGATCCTTCGTCTGGCACACCACCGTTCCAATCACCCTGCCAAGCTGCATTGCGCGGCTCCTACACGATCCGGAAGTAGCCGACGAGCGAGCAGCGCCGCTCTCGGGTGAAGGTCCGCGGACGGGTGAATCCCTCGCCGGTTGGGGTCGCGATCGTAAATGAGGTGTAGCCGGCGCCCCCTTGAGCCATCCCGTTGTAGTTCGAGCCGTTCTTCACGAAGAGCGAGCAGTTCATCACCTTGGCCATCCGCGACAGGCTCTCGATGTTCTTCGAATGGATCGAGGCGGTATGGCGGAAGCCGTGCTCGCAGCGCACCGCGAAGTCGATAGCCTCGTCGACGTTCGCAAAGCGGCTGATCGGGAGCACCGGCATCAGCTGCTCGGTCCACACCAGCGGATGGAAGCGGTCCACCTCGGCAAGGAGGATCTTCGTGGAGGAGGGGATCGTGATTCCGAGCGTCTGGAGGGCGATGACCGAGGCGTTCTTCCCAACGTAGGCCTTGTTGGCTGCTCCCTCGTGGCCCTCGCGTCCCGCGTCCGCAATGATTTGGGGGGTGATCTTGTCGATCTGCTCCCGCGACAGCTCGAATGCGCCGTTTGCGATCATCGCCGCCTTCAGCCGGTCGGCGATCGAGGCGACCGCGAGGACCTCCTTCTCGTCGATGCAGATGACGTTGTTGTCCAGCCCCGCCCCCTCCACGATGTTGCGAGCCGCCCTCTCGATGTCGGCGGTCTCGTCGACCACGGCCGGCGGATTTCCGGGTCCCGCGACTATGGCCTTCTTCGGGCGCTTCATCGCCTCCCGCACGATATCGGGTCCGCCGGTCACCGTGAGGAGGGCGACCATCGGGTGGTCCATGAGCGCCTGGGCGGAGGCTATGGTCGGCTCACTCACCGTCGCAAGGACGTTGGGGGGCCCCCCCGCGCCGACGATCGCCTCGTTCAGGATGGCGACCATGAGCGCCGAGACTCCTTTCGCCTTCGGATGGGCGTTGAAGACGACCGTGTTGCCCGCGGCGACCATTCCGATCGCATTGGAGATGATCGTCGAGGTCGGGTTCGTGCTTGGGGTGATCGCCCCGACTACCCCGTAGGGGGCGTGTTCCGTGAGCATGAGGCCGTGGTCATCGGAGTAGGCGTCGGGCTCGAGGTCCTCCACGCCGGGAGTCTTCTCGGCTGCGAGCCGGTTCTTGAGCATCTTGTGCTCCGCGCGGCCGAGACCGGTCTCCTCCGCCGCAAGCCTCGATATTCGCTCGAGGTTGGCGATGACGGCCGTCCGCATCGCATCGATCATCGCGGAGCGCACCGCGAGGCTCGTCTCGCGGAGCTTCGCAAAGGCGTCACTCGCGGCCGCTATCGCCGCATCGATATCTCCGAAGACTCCCGGCTGGGCTGGCTTCCCTTCGCCGGTCGGCTCGCCCTCGATGCGCCGCAAGACCTCCTCCACCACCCTGCGAACGCCCTGCTCATCGATCTCCATGCTCACTCACTCCTTCCCCCGAACGAGGCCCGGTAGAAGGGCCGGATCTCGGGATGGGGCCGAGGGATGATGACTCGGCGCACGAGCCTTCCCCGCGCCGCCACGAGCGCCTCGGCTGCGGCAACCGCCGCCTCAACCTCGCCCAAGGGACCGATCACCTTGACCGAGGAACGGCCGCCCATGTGGCTGTCGACGCGAATCTCGACGATTCGCACGTCGGCGCGCTTCGCCGCGCAGTCGCCCGCTTCGATCCCCGCAGTGATTGAGGACGCTTCGATCATGCCGAGGGCATCCCACTCCCCCTCCTCGCCCGAAGCGCCGAGGGCGGGAAGGACCTGCGGGTGGAGGTTCTGGATAAGGAGCTCGTCGACGAAGCTGTCCCGCCCGACTGCGCGACCCGCGGCAAGCGAGGCCTCGACCGAAGCGACATCGCCCGTGATAAGCGCGACGAAACGCGCCGGATTCACCGTCATTACCTCGAGGATCGTGATGGGCGCCGCCTTGACCATTGCGTCAAGGGCCTCGATACCGCGCGCGGTGTCGCCGAACTCCTGGACCCCGAGCACCTCTACCTGTCCGCTTTCCACCGCCTGCCTTCCTTGCCGTCGCTACTTTCGATAGACCACCGACCCCATCGTTTCCACCACATCGACGATCCCGACGATCACCGCATCGACGGGCTTCTTGTCGGTGAGCGCTGTCTGGCGCGCCGAGCTGCCCTGCGAGATGAGCACCACCTCGCCGGGGCCTACGCCCAGCGGATCGATCGCGATAAGATGCTCGGCGAGAGGCGCACCGTCGGCCGTGCACAGCTCGGTGAGGAGGTAGCGGGCGCCGGAGATCGAATCGCTGCGCCGATCGGCGACCACGGTGCCCGCGACCCGCGCAAGGATCATCCGGGCTCCCCCGCCTTCCGGTAGACTACCCTGTCCTTGCAGTCGATAACGTCGACTATGGCGATGATGGTCGCGTCGCTCGGCCTGCCTTCGGTGACGTTCGTCATGCGGGAGCTCGAGCCCGCGACGTAGAAGACGACCTCCCCGGGACCTGCACCCACGGCATCCATCGCCACCAGGTAGTCTCCCTTACCCTTCATGGTCTCGCAGTCGAGCTTCTCGAGGAGGAGGAACTTGATCCCCTCGATCTTGGGCTCCTTGCGCGTGGAGACGACGCTTCCGATGACCCGGGCAAGTACCATCGTCGCTCCTACTTCTTCAAAAGCCCGAGCGGGAGAACCTCGTCCACGTTCGCATGCGTCCGCGGGATGATATGGACCGAGATCACCTCGCCCACCTTCTCGGCGGCTCGGCTTCCCGCATCGAGCGCCGCTCGGACCGCCGCAACGTCGCCGCGGATGATCGCCGTGACGTAGCCGCCGCCGGTTTTCTCGTACCCTTTCAAATCGACCTTCGCCGCCTTCACCATTGCGTCTGCGGCCTCCACCATCGCCGCGAAACCGCGGCATTCTATCATCCCGAGCGCAAGCCCGGCGACGCTCTCTATTTCCTTCGCCATCTTCTTGGTCTCCCTCGCCTTCGGAACCTATTCGCTTTTCCCCGCGACTTCCTGACCCGTCAGCGCCAGAAGCCGGGACTCGACGATCCCCTTGCTCACCAGCACCTCGGCTTCGTCGCCGGCGATGTAGACCCGACCAAAGCTCCCGAAGCCGACGACGTTGATGATGTTGATGTGGGAAGCCTTCTCCGCCTCATTGGCGGCGTAGTAGGCATAGCCCGCCGGCTGCATCTCGAGAACATAGAGGGTATCGCCGCGGAGCACCATGTTCCCGAAGCGCACCTTGTTGATCATCTGCGCGTGATAGTCGGAGATGTTCTTGATGAGCTGGCTCGTCATGATGACCGGCTTCATGCGATCCTCCTCGCTCATCTCGATGGCCTTGAGGATTGCCGCCCCCGCCTGTCGTGCATAGCCCTGACTGTCCGAGTGCACCTCCAGCAGCCCGAAGAGCCGCTCGACGATCTGGATCCCCGGCTTAACGTCGGTTGCCTTGAGGGCGATATCGGTCAAACGGTTGATCTCGATACCGGGAGATATCTCCACGATGGTACAGGCCTGCCCCGCCACCGGAAAGTAGCCCTTCGAAACCGTCGCAAGGAAGGAGGCCATCTGGAGCTGGAGCGAATCAAGAAAGACGTAGGTGCGCAGGCTCATCCCGTTCACGCCGGGCCCCGCTACTTGCCGCCCATCCCGAGCGGAAGGGTCTCGTCTACGTTTGCATGCGGCCGCGGGATGATGTGAACCGAGATGACCTCGCCGACCGCCTGGGCAGCCCGCTGCCCGGCATCGAGAGCCGCCCGGACCGCCGCAACGTCGCCTCGAATGATCGCGGTGACGTAGCCGCCGCCGGTCTTCTCATACCCTTTGAGCTCGACCTTGGCGGCCTTTACCATCGCATCGGAGGCCTCCACCATCGCCGCAAAGCCCCGGCACTCGATCATCCCCAAGGCGCTTCCCTTTACCTCAGCCATAGAGTCCCCCTTGCTTCCAGCGTCTTCCTGCATTCTGTTACTAATTTTACATTTTCCGGCATAGACAGTTAAAAGTCAAGCATCGGGTGGGGGGGTTCTGTGAAATTTCGATTGCAGAAGTTGCAAGGTTTCAATAAACAAGCTATTCTCTTCAGCAATGGAGCACAACGGGAGACAAAATCGCGGCATGAACAAATCTGAACGCCAGGACGCGATCATGCAGACGCTTCGCGTCAACAGTGTTTCGAATGTCCAGGAATTGTCCCGCCAGCTGAAGGTCTCCCACATGACCGTCAGGCGCGATCTCGTCGCGCTCGAACAGGACGAAGAGGTGCGCGTTTTGTATGGAAGCGTCATGCTCCATCCCAAGAGCAGCGCACGGGCGATGGAAGGGCCCTATTCTCTCATTGCTGCCGGCGCGGAGCATCCGGACCAGAAGAGGACGATCGGACAACTCGCCGCCGCTCTGGTCGAACCTCAGGACAGCCTGATCATCGACGCAGGTTCCACGACCGAGTATCTCGCGAAGTATCTCCCCGAGAACGTTAATTTTACGGTTCTTTGCTACTCCCTTAATATCGTTTCGGAAACCGCACGAAGGAGGAACTGCAAGTCGGTCTTCTCCGGCGGCGTCTTTCATGAAAACACGATGATGTTCGAGAGTCCGGAAGGGCTGGAAGCTATCCGGAATTTCAGGGCTACAAAGGCCTTCCTGTCGGCCGCCGGCGTGGACCGGCACTTCGGCGTGACGTGCCTGAATGCCTACGAGCGCGAAACAAAGAAGGTGGTGATCAAATCGTCGCAGAGGGTGATCCTGCTCGCGGACTCCTCGAAGTTCGGGGTCATTCGGTCTGATTACTTTGCCGATCTTTCCGATTTCGACGAGGTCATCACCGATTCGGGAATATCTGAAGAATACGTGGAGTTCCTAAAGGCGCAGGGCATAACCCTGCGTATCGCCTGAGACTCCAAACAGGGAGCAGACAATGACCGGGCGTGTTCACCTAAGGAAGGATGATTTCCGTCGTATCGAAACCACCCTCTTCGAGCTCGACCGATTGAAAGTCAGCTCCTTTCTCTTCGGCACCGGAGTGCACGCTCTCCGGCTCGGATCACCGCGCGGGCACATTGTGGTGCTTCCCTACCAGGGCCAGCAGGTGTGGGATGCTGTCTTTGAGGGGCGTCGGCTCACCATGAAGACCTTCTTCCCGGAACCGGTGGGCTCTGCAAGCCTTTTGGACTCCTACGGCGCTTTCCTTTACCACTGCGGGGCGCTGCGCATGGGCACCCCTGGGCCGGAGGATGATCATCCGCTTCACGGCGAGCTTCCCGCGGCCCCTTACCAGGAGGCGTGGATCGATTTCGGCGAAGAAAAAGGCGAACCCTACGTCGCAGTCTCAGGTTCCTTCGCTTACACAAAGGCCTTCGGCGACAAGTACAAAGCCACACCGTCCGTGAGGTTGTACCGGGATCGGACGGTGCTCGATGTGAGCATGTTCATAGAAAACCTCGCCCATTACCCGATGGACCTCATGTACATGTGTCACGTCAACTTCCTTCCTGCAGAGAACGGCGAGATCGTACAGACCGCCGGTTGGAATACGACCGACATGGTCGTTCGCTCGAGCATTCCTTCCCACGTCAAACCGACCAAGCAGTACCTTGCCTTTCTCGATCGACTGAAAGAGGATCCCGGTGCTACACGCATCCTGCGTCCCGAGGACGAGTACAACCCCGAGATAGTCTTCTACGTGAGAAATCTCAAGCTCGACAGCGACGGCATGACACACACTATCCAAAAGCATCCCGACGGAACCTCCGATTACGTAAGCTACAACGGGGAGGCACTGGATCACACGGTCAGGTGGATCCTCAAACACGAAGACCAGCAGGTCCTGGGTATGGCCCTGCCTTCGACCTGTGATCCGGAAGGCTATACGTCGGAAAAGAAAAAGGGCAACGTGCGTACGATCGCGTCCATGGGGAAGGTCGCCTTCTCGATCCGAACCGGGTTCCTGGACGCCGCTCAGACGAAGCAGATGGAATCCAAAATTCGTTCGCTCTGAGCCTTCGTGAGGCGGCGCGCGCCGCGTAGGCAGATGAAGGGGGCAAGGGAATGAAGAGACCAAGAATCACCATAGTCGGCAGCAACATGGTGGACCTGATTACCTACATTGACCGCATGCCGCGGGAGGGGGAAACGATCACGGCTCCCCGCTTCGAGATGGGCTTCGGCGGCAAGGGGGCAAATCAGGCGGTGGCTGCCGCCCTACTGGGGGCCGAAGTGCACATGGTCACCAAGGTCGGAGACGATCTCTTCGGGCCGAATACCAAGCGGAACCTGGAGGGCTTCGGCATAGACACCACCTATGTAGAGACGGTCCCCGGGGTCTCGAGCGGCGTAGCGCCGATCTTCGTCGACCGGAGCTCGAAGAACAGCATCCTCATCATCAAGGGTGCGAACGCCCATCTTCGGCCCGAAGATGTCGAGAGGGCCAAGAACACCATTCTTGCAAGTGACATTGTTGTCTTGCAGCTGGAAGTGCAGCTTGCGACGGTGTACTACACGATCGCGCTGTGCTCCGCAGACAACATACCGGTGATCCTGAATCCTGCGCCGGCCGATCCCACACTCGACGTGCAGAAGATCAAGAGCGTGGCCATCTTCGCTCCGAACGAGACGGAGCTCCAGACGCTGACAGGCACATCCATCGACAGCATCGAGGAGGCAAAGGCCGCCGGACGCACCCTGCTCGCCCAGGGCTTGAGCCGGATCATCGTCACCCTCGGCGAGAAGGGATCTCTCCTCCTCACGCCGACGAGCGAAGCGCTTGTTCCGCCACTCCTGGTCGAAAGCACCGACACCACGGGGGCAGGCGACGCCTTCATCGGTTGTCTTGCTACCTACTACATCGAGACTGGCGATCTCATGAAGGCGATGGAATATGCCAATCGGTATGCGGCCCTGTCAACGGCGAAGCCCGGAACACAGAAGTCGTTCCTCGCCCGAAAGAGCTTCGAAAAAACGCTCCAATAGCGCGCTCGGTCGCCTTTTCGCGGTGACGCCACGGGTCCGAGCTCCACAGATCGGCAATAGCTTCCTCTGCACGCCGGTAGGCCGAACACCTTTGCGAAAATCATGAAAGAAATCCGGGAATGTGAAGTTGTCATTACGGGATAGCATTTTTCTTGACAAACGGATGACATGATCCATAATAAAACGAGTGACAATGGAGTAGATAAGGAGGAGCTCAAGTATGGAAAAACGATTCAAGCTGCTTGTGGCCTTTGTCGCCCTCAGCATGATCTGGGCCGCCTTCGTTTTCGCGGGTGGTCAGAAAGAGCAACCGGCGCCGACTACGACGACCCCGGCCGCGACTACCACAGAGCCGACTGCCGCAGCGACAACCGTGGCTGCCGCCTACACCCAGGGCATTCCGGCGGATGTGTTGAATCATCAGGCCGATCTGAACGAATTCTTCCCGAACGGGATCGGCGGGGCGTCATACAATGGCGTCCACCTCGTAGCGGTCACCCAGACCGGACCGCAGATCGCCGGCCCCATGCAGGAATACAAGGCGATGTGGGAAAAGAAGACCGGGGGAACGGTTGAAGTCCAGACCTTCCCGTTCGGCGACCTGTTCCAGAAGATCCGTACGGCCTTCCTTTCGGGCGCCAATCCGTTCGACGTCCTTGTTTACGCATCGGACTGGGCGGGCGACGTCATGGGGTCGGGCTATGTCGTCGAGGTTCCGAAGAAGATCGAGGATGAGATGGGCTACAAGTACCTCATCCCCGCCTATCACCAGCGGACCCTTTCTTGGGGCGGCAAGACCTACGGTCTGCCCTACGACGGCGACGCTCACATGATGTACTATCGCAAGGACCTGCTCACCAATCCGACCTACCAGGCTCAGTTCAAGGAGCAGTTCGGCTACGATCTGCCTGTGCCGCCCAAAACCTGGCAGCAGTACTACGACATAGCGAAATTCTTCAACGGCAAGACGATTGACGGTCAAACCATCTACGGCGCCGGCACCGCGTTCAAGCCCCACGCCCAGTCCTACTGGACCTACCTGGGCATCGCGGCATCCTTCTCCAAGATGCCGGGAAATCCCGCCTACTTCTTCGATCCAAACACCATGAAGCCTCTCATCAACGGACCTGGCTTCGTCAAGGCGCTCGATCTTTACACCTCACTCGTCAAGGTGGGCCCGCCGGGAGTCCTCAACTGGGACGTGGGTGATATCCGCTCCAACTTCCCGGCAGGCAAGGTCGTCGAGGCCATCGACTGGGGCGATGTCGGACCGCTTGCTTCGGATCCAAACTCCTCGGTCGTAGTCGGAAAGTGGGGCTCCGCCATGGAGCCGGGAGTCGACCAGTATTGGGACTACAAGAACAGCGCATGGATGAACGGCTACAACCAGGCGCCCTACCTCGCCTTCGGCGGATGGATTCAAGGAGTCACCAGCACCTCGAAGAACAAGGATGCAGCCCTGGATTTTGCCGCCTTCATGGGCAATCTGAACATGAGCCTCAGGCTGTGCGTGGAGCCGGGGACCGGTGTCAACCCCCACTTCTTTAGCGATTTGAACAATCTCGCACCGTGGACGAAGCTCGGCATGACAGCGCCGGAAGCAAAGGAATACCTCGACGCCATCGGCAACATCATCGGCAACTCGAACAACGTCGTCGATCTGCGCATCCCAGGTGCCGCTGAGTACTTCGATGCTCTCGACACGCAGCTCGCCCAAGCCGTCGCCGGCCAGATCAGCTCACAGGCGGCACTCGATGCCGCTGCACAGCAGTGGGACCAGATCACCAACCGGTTGGGACGCGATCAGCAGTTGAAGCTGTACCGCCAGATGCTTGGCTTGCCGCCGCAGTAGGCACTACCGATCCTTGTGCCGGCGGGTGGCCGAAAGGCGCCCGCCGGCGAATTGTTTATTGGACGAAGCAAGAAGGTACAGTTCACGTCTTGTGATTCACATCCAGTAAGGGCAAAGCTGTGCGCGAGCGCGAAGTAGACAGTCAAACCAAGAACATCATGAAACGCCCGCGGCCATCCGACCGCGGTCATCTTCCCCGGGACAACAGCAAATACCTCTTCATCCTGCCGGCCACGATCATGATCCTGGCCTTCTCTATTTTCCCGCTGTTGTTTTCGCTGGCCTTGAGCTTCGTCAGCTGGGACTTAAGCCGCCTGACGGGGGGGATTATATTCGTCGGGTTGAACAACTTCGCCCAGTTGCTCTCCGATGCACGCTTCTGGAATACGGCGAAGGTGACCGGGATCTTCGTGGTCGGCGGAGTGGCGCTGCAGTACGTGGTCGGCCTGAGCATCGCGCTGCTGCTGAATCAGACTATCCGCTTCCGCCGCTTTTTCCGCGTGGTCTTCCTTATGCCCATGATGTTGACTCCGGCTGCCGTCGGCTACTTGGGACGCATGCTGTTCAACGAGACCCAGGGGCCGGTCAACGATCTCATCAAGCATCTGGGCGGACCGATGGTCCCGTGGTTAAGCAACTCGATCGTCGCCCTGCCCACTCTGATCCTGGTCGACACCTGGGAGTGGGTGCCGTTCATGATCATCGTTCTTCTCGCAGGATTGCAGTCGTTGCCACCCGACGTCTTCGAGGCGGCGGCCGTCGACGGCGCCACGACCTTTCAGATCTTCCGCCGCATTACTTTCCCGATGCTCCTCCCGACGTCGGTCACCGTCGTGCTGATCAGGGGCCTCGAGGCCTTCAAGCTGTTCGACATAGTCGCGGTCATGACGGGGGGCGGCCCCGGCAATTCCACCGAGTCCGTGACCTGGTACGCGTACCTGACGGCGCTGACCTTCGGTCGGCTGGGCTACGCCTCGGCGATTGCCTACTGTCTGCTCATCATGGTGGTCATATTCTCCATGCTGTTCCTGAGGGTGATGCGAGACCGCATCGCGGCCACACAGTAGCGAGGTTGGACATGCACCTGCATTTGACGAAAAGCCAGCGACGCCGCATTTGGCGCACGATCACCTATATTCTTCTTTTTGCATGGGCGATCGTCGCGCTCTTTCCCCTCTATTGGCTGCTTATCACCTCGTTCAAGCAGCCCATAGCGGTTTTCCAGGGCCCGAAGTACCTCCCCTGGATCGACTTCAAGCCGACCCTCAACGCCTGGAAGTTTCTGCTCACCGGTCCGGGCCACGACGCCGTTTTGCGGGATTGGAGGAACAGCGCGATCGAGGCTATCACCAGTGCCCTGCTCGCGGTTTCCATCGGCTCTATGGCCGGCTATGCTCTGACTCGCTTCACCTATCGAATACGCATGCTGAGATGGAAGAACAAGGACATCGCCTTCTGGATCATCTCCCAGCGCATGCTCCCGCCGGTGGTGGTCGTGCTTCCCTTCCTCATCATGTACCGCTTCGTGGGGTTGGTGGACACCTATCTCGGGATGATTCTCGCCTACACGGTTTTCAACTTACCCTTTGCCGTCTGGATCATGCGGGATTTCTTCGCCGGACTTCCCGTGGATCTCGAAGAGAGCGCCCTCATCGAGGGGGCATCGCGCTTCAAGGCCTTCCGCCTCATCGTGCTGCCGCTCGCAACTCCGGGCCTCGTGGCGACATTTCTCTTCTGCATGATGTTCGCCTGGAACGACTACCTCTTTGCATTGATGCTCACCTTCAGCCATGCATCGACCCTGCCGATGTACATCGCCGGCGAGGGCACCCAGTCGTACGGACCGCAGTGGTGGTACCTCTCCGCGCTGTCGCTGATGGCGGTCGTGCCCATGGCGATAGTCGCCGTCTTCGTCGAGCGCTACATCAGCCGCGGGCTCGTCGTTGGCGCGATCAAGTAGGCTCCAGCTCGCGATCCGCCTTTCCCAGCCGATGCGCTCGTGCGGCCCGACGAGGCGTTCCGCTTCGCGGCCCGCCCGTCGATTGGCGCCCTCCTACTCCACCTTGGCGTATATGAGGGGAAGCGCTCGGGGCTTTTCGGGAGCGATTTCTACCGCCGCCGCGAATCTCCGGAGGGCCTCCTCGAGGCCCGACTCATCGTTGACATGAAAGAGGGCGATCGGCTCACCGCGCTCGACCCGGTCGCCGAGGCGTTTTGATAGCCAGATTCCCACGGCCGGATCGATCCGATCCTCCTTCTTTTCCCGTCCCGCCCCAAGGAGGAGCGCCGAGATGCCTATTGCCTGGGTGTCCATGCGCGCGAGGTAGCCGCCCTCCTGCGCCTTCACCTCGACGCGGCGCCGCGCGTGAGGAAGCAGCGTTACGTCGTCGCAGACGCGTGGCTCTCCTCCTTCAGCCTCGATCATCCGAGCGAGGCGTGCAAGCGCGGCGCCGCTCGCGAGCGCCTGGTCAAGCCGCGCGAGCGCCTCATCCTCGGTCGAGCAGATACCGCAGGCCTGGAGCATCTGGCTCGCAAGGGCAAAGGAGACGGTGGTGAGATCGGTCCCTCGATGGCTGCCCTGGAGAATCTCGATCGCTTCCTGCACCTCGATCGCGTTGCCGATGGCGTTTCCGAGAGGCTGGTTCATGTCGGTCACGAGGGCAAGGGTGCGCCTGCCGGCGAGCCGGCCGATGTCGACCATGGTGCGGGCGAGCTCACTTGCCTCACGCGGCTCGCGCATGAACGCGCCGCTGCCGGTCTTCACGTCGAGAACTATCGCGTCGGCGCCCGAGGCGATCTTCTTGCTCATGATGCTGCTCGCGATCAAAGAGATGTTGTCGACGGTCTCGGTGACATCGCGAAGGGAGTAGAGCTTCTTGTCCGCCGGAACGAGGTTAGCGGTCTGCCCGATTATCGCAAGCCCGCAGTCCGCGACTATCTCGACGAAGCGCTCCATGGTCTGGCTTACGGAAAAGCCGGGAATGGCCTCGAGCTTATCGAGAGTCCCGCCGGTGTGGCCCAGGCCGCGGCCGGACATTTTTGCAACCCTTCCCCCGCAGGCGGCGACGAGGGGAGCGACGACGAGGGTTGTGGTGTCGGCAACCCCTCCGGTCGAGTGCTTGTCCACCTTGACCCCGGGTATGGCGGAGAGATCGATCTGATCGCCCGAGCGCGCCATGGCAAGGGTAAGCTCGGTTGTCTCCTCCTTGTTCATGCCGCGGAACCAGACGGCCATGAGAAACGCCGCCATCTGGTAGTCCGGGATCGTGTCGTTCACGTAGCTCCGAACGATGAAGTCAATCTCCTCGCTGCTTAGAGATTCGCCGTTTCGCTTCTTTCGAAGGATGTCGATGACGTGCATGTCGCAAGTGTAGAAGGAACCATCTGCCGCGGCAAGGCAGCCGCGTCGGCGATCGCTTCCGCCGGCGGGCGGCAACCGCGGCGGTTGGACCCTGCCGCGCCGATTCGTCGCGAGCGGCGACCTCCCTAGGCCGGCTGCCGGAGGCTGGATGCCGGCCTCCCTTCGAGCTTATTGCCACGCGCGGAAAATCCTGTCAGGATGAGCCCGCCCGGTGGCCGAGGAAAGCGGGCGGATCGCGATACAAAAAGGAGAGGCAGCAATGGGCTCACCGGAAGTTGCGCTTGGAAGGCGTGCAGCGGGGAGATCGCGGACACCGTTTCGAATCGTCATCGCCGTGGCTTTATGCCTGGCGGCGGGCGGGAACCTCTTTGGTCAATCAAATGACAAGGCGGGAAGCGACGGGTCGAAGAGCGGCAGCCCTTGGTCCTTTTCGGTTGCGTCCATCAGAACCTACTGGTTCGGCCTGGTTCCGACGGGGCTCGACACGGTGCTCCAGTACAAGGGGCTCACCATCGTTCCGGGGCTCGAGACCATCCTCGAAAACGATGCCGGGGCCGGCTACCAGTACAACTACTTCTTTCGGAACGCCAACGGTGCTCCCGTGGTCGGCAGCGACGCGGGGACAGCCTTCTCGCAGTTTGAGGTAGTCGACGATCTTGGCATCCGCCAGGGCATCTTGTGGAATCCTAAGCTCCGGCGCAATCTCCTCGAAGGCTTTGCCTTCTACCGCTTTCACTACGATTATGACTACCAGGACCCCACCCAGAACCAGCTGATCTTTCAGTCGAGCTTTCCCGACGCCCGGCAGGCGCTCTTCAACTCGTTAATGGGCGGCTTCTCCTACAATACGACAGTCCAGGATAAGATTCACGCCACCTGGAACGGCACCTACGGCGAGGCCAGCGCCGAATGGGGGCCGCGCGCCTTTCTCAACACGATCGGGCAGGCCGACTTCTACCGTCTAAACCTCACCGCCTGGGGGTTCAAGACCTTCTACACCTCGACTACCAAGACAAAAGCAAACCTCTTCAGCCTCTACGGCGCCTACCAGGTCAGGGTCGACTACGCCGGCGGCAGCTCCATCCCAATCTACGTCATGCAGACCTTCGGCGGACGCTATTTCCACCTCCGCTACGGCCTCGGTGATGCAGTCCGCGGCTTCGAGCAGGGAGCCTACGACACGAACTTCAAGGCTGCGGTAAACTTCGACCTTCGCGCGACCGGCCCGGGGGTCTACTGGCCCCTGCTCATTCACGGCTACCTCATACCCGGCCTCTATACCTTCCTCGACGGCGGTTACTACAACGACTACTTCGGCGATCCCGCGGGCACCCCGGGGGGATTCCTAGTTTCGACGGGGGTCGGGGCCTATGTCGATGTGCTCGGCCTTGGCAACGTAACCGCGCTGATCGGCTTTCCTCTCTACGGCCGTCGGGTCGATGGGGCGCCCTACGCGCTCGTGTTTCACTTCCACCTGCAGATGTAGGAGAGCGCGGCGCGCCCGAAAGGCGCGCTCCGTGACGCCGCCACGATCGCCGGTCGATGAGGACCTATCGGAGCTTGATCGGCCGCCGGTTGTCGGCGCAGCAGCGCACCAGGTAGTCGCGGTCGAGATCCAGCCGATCGACTAAGCGCATGAACTGCTCCTCGGTGAGCAGGTTCTGCTCGGCGAACAGAAACACAAGCGCCTTCTCGGCGAGCCCGTCAACCTTGAGCGCGTTCAGCTCGACCGCTTCGTGACTCTCTCCCCATCGTTCGTGGAGATTGCGGTGGAGCTGGGAGCGGTCGAGATCATCCTTCAAGGCCGCGATCTCGCGCGCAAGCGGCTCGGGGTCGCCCGCGGCGCAGCGCTCGCCAAGCGGCTTGAGCGTAAGGAAGGTGTATTCCTTCCCCGGAAGATGGTGGTGCCGGTCACAGCGCGTGCAGTAGTTCGGCTCTCGAGGGTTGTCGGCCGTGCGATCGCCGCCGATCACGATGAGCGGGTCGAAGTAGAGCGCCGGGCACTCGATCCCGTCCACGCTGTAATAGCGGTAGGTATAGAAGGCATCTGCAAGGCAGTCGGGATGCTCGCAGTAGGCGGTAAGCGGGAAGACGTCGGTCGCCGTGTCGAGGAGAAAGCGAGCCGTGGCGTTGAAGATGTCCTTTCGGAAGTTGAGAATCAGGGTTGGAAAGATGAAGACCAGCCCGCGTCGCTCGACTGCATCCCGCACGACGTAGGCCAGTCGCTCGTCGTAGAAGGAGGCCTCATCGATTATCCAGGTTCCGCAGTCGGATCGCCGTGCAAGAAGCTCCTCGAGCCCAAAGGAGTCCCGGATGACGGCGATCTGGTCGCCGCAGCGCTCGTACCCTCCGCGAAAGGCCAGGGCGTCCTCTGGGTAGTCCGGGAAGCGCTTTGCATCGAGTGAGGACCGCACGAAGAAGACATTGCGGCGGTCCGCTCCGTCGGTTGCAGTCTGCGCGGCCACGAGCTCGCTCTTGTTGCGGGCAACGAGCGAGTCCCGCCACACCCGCGCGGAGTATTCGGTCTTTCCCGATCCCATCGGGCCGATCACGAGGATGCAGCGCCCCGATCGCTGGAAATCGAAATGATTGAAGGAATGATGCACGACCAGCGACGGGAAGCCAAGGCTCTTGAGAAAGCTCGCCGTGTCGGAACCGTCGACAGTCTCCGCCATGTCACTCCTCCGCAGGAAAGGTTATCACGAACCGGGTTTCCGGCTCGCGGACAAGCTCGATGCTTCCGTCGAGCTGCTCGACGAGCGCGCGCACGAGACGAAGCCCGAGCGAGTCGGTGGACTCCGCGTCGAGGTCGGAGATCGGCCGCCCGCTGTTGCTGAAGGACAACCGGTAAAGCTTGTCCGATCTTGCCATCTCCACTCGAAGCCGCCCTGCGCCAACCCCTTCGAAGCCGTATTTGAGCGCGTTCGTAGAAAGCTCGGTGAGGACTAGGCCAAGGGTGACCGCCCTGTCGATGGAAAGCGCAGTCGGCTCGATCGAGACTATCACGTCGACCACGCTCCCCGGCGGCATGAACGAGGAGCGCAGGTTCTCGAGAAGCTGCCGTGCGTAGGTGGAGAAGTCGATTGTCCCGGGATCACGGCCTTGGTACAGCTGCTCGTGGACCAAAGAGATGGATCTGACTCGCGCCTTCAGGGCGCTCATGATGTCCCGGTCAGCGGGGTCGCGAACCTGCTCCTGGTAGAGGTTGATGAAGCTGCCGACAATCGCCAGGTTGTTCTTGATGCGGTGATACGCCTCCCGCACGAGCAGCTCCTTTTCATCGAGCGGTCGCGCTAGCGGTGCACCAAGCCGAGACTCTTCGGCTGCGGTCTCGGCGACGCACACGAAACCGATTATTCGATCCCGGCGCAAGCGCGTTCCCTGCGATTCCCCCTTAGGCGCGCCGAAGAGGGGAAGAGAACGGTGGTCGTCGAAAAGCCCTCGGCGCGCTTCTATAGCACCTACGGAAAGGAGGACGGCGATCGTCGAGCCGTCCTTGCGGCGCACCTGCATCCGCAGCCGACGGACCGATCCGTCGCGCTCAAGCGCCGGCCAAAGGTCGTCGCGAGACAGGGCGGCACCGGAGGCAAGCAGGGATCGAGCCTTTCTTCCAACGAGCTCGCCTCCGGCATAGCCCAGGCTCGAGAGCCCGGAGCCGTGCACCGAACGGATGCGACCGGACGCGTCGAGGAGGAGAAGGATGCCAGGCATGAGGGAGAGAATCTCTCGCACCGAGACCTCTCTCGTCAGGCGGGAGAGGTCAAGCTCCCGTATCCCGTATCCGACAAGTGCGCTTTGTAGGGCGAGGCCAACACTTATCCATTCCTGGTATCCGGTGCGAAAGAAGGGGAGGATCGCGTCGATGGCGAGCATCGAAGCGAAGGCGCAGGCGATGCCGGCCGCCACAAAAAGGAGCAGCCTCCTCCGCGCTCGATGGCGTACCGAAAGCGCGTACGCGGCACCCAGGGCGAGCGCAATCCCGCTCACGGCAAGGGCCCACACGACCGCCGCTGGACCGTTAAGCGTGTAGAGCGGAGTGACGGTCCAGCCGGTTGCAGTTCGCCAGGGAAGACCGGTTATGCGATCGGTCAGGAGATCGAGAACTGCGATGGTTCCGGCGGGGAGATAGATGGCGAGAAAGAGCGCTCCGCGAAAAAGCGAGGCAGCCCCCGAACGGGTTCGGGGAAGCCCCTCCCGCTCCGCATGAAGCCCGCCCGCGAAGGGGCGCCTGCCTCCTGAAATAAGCGCGAGATGGAGAAGCGCTGCACAGATGAGCGGCCAGAGGAAGCCGGCCCGTGTCCAGAGCTCGGCCTCGGGAAGCCTCCCCGCAGTGAGAAGCTCGAAGGTGGCAAATCCCCAGTAGGCTTCGAGCAGGCAGAGGGCGAGGAAGAGGCGATGAAGCCTGTCGCGCGCACCGGGCAGGTAGACTCCGATGCCGATGAGGAAAATAAGGACGCTTGCGACAAGGGGCAGGAAGCTTGTCGGCTCCATCAATCGGCGTGCCTCTCCACCATTCGGCTATTCTCTCGAAATCGGCCCATCGTTGCAACGTCGCACGACGATTGACCGAGGGGTAAGAGGCTGGTACTGTGAAGTGCATGATCATTCCGACCGTCCAAAAAGTGGTCGTGGGGCTGCTTCTCGTCGTCCTGGTTTTCAATTTGACCCAGCGCACACACCTGTCGCACGGAGAACGCAAGCGCTACGCGACTCTCTACGCAGCGGGACTGCTGCTGCTTTTCTGGGCCATAACCCTCGTCTTCGCCCGGGCGAGCCTTCCTCCCCTCCTGCTCGCAGTCGCCGCAGCCCTGGAGATCGTTGCCTTCTTCGCCTTCCGGCGACAGATCCTCATCTTCGCCTTTCGCTGCGCCTCCTGCCGCGCGCGGCTTCCGCTCGACCGCATCCTCTACTACGATTCGAACCGCTGCCCGTCGTGCGACCCCGATCCCGAGGCGATTCGAGCGGCCCGCATCGAGGTGGAAACCTCCCCGATGTATGGCGGGGCGACGATCTCAAGCCTACGTGCGGCATCGACGGAGGTGGCCTACGGGGACGCGGCGACCGATGCGCCCTCCGGAGAAATTGCCGCCGCAGGCCGGGTTCCCCGCAACGTCGACGAGATCGACTGGACGAGCTGGAAGCCCAAGGAGGAGGCGGTGCTCTGTTTCGTCCAACGGGACGGACAGCTTCTCTTGATTCACAAAAAGCGCGGCCTCGGCGCGGGAAAGATCAATGCCCCCGGAGGGCGCATCGAGCCGGGAGAGACCGCGGCGCAGGCGGCGGTGCGGGAGTCGGAAGAGGAGATCGGCGTCACCCCTCGCTCGGTGCGACAGACCGCCGAGCTTTCTTTTCAGTTCACGGACGGTTATTCGCTCCTCGGGTATGTCTTCTTCGCGGATTCCTTCCGCGGAACTCCCCGCGCGACCGACGAGGCCGATCCCTTCTGGTGCCCTCTCGCCGAGATACCCTACCACCGCATGTGGGAGGATGATCGCCTGTGGCTCCCGGAGGTTCTCGCGGGCAAGTATGTCGTCGGCCGTTTCATATTCGAGGGGGACTCGATGCTGAGCCGGCACCTTACGGCGCGATGAGGGAGGCTTGAACGATGGTGACTGAAGAGATGATAAAGAAGCTGCCCAAGGTGGACGTTCACTACCACCTGGACGGCGGCGTGCGCCCCGCGACGATTGTCGAGCTGGCGCGCCAAGAGGGGATCAAGCTTCCCTGCGAGAATCCGGCGGAGCTCTCGGAGTGGTTCCATCGGGGCGCAGACCGCAAGAGCCTTGCGCTGTACCTCGAGGGATTTGAGGTGACCCTTTCGGTGATGCAGACGAAAGAGGCACTAGAGCGCATCGCCATGGAGACGATGGAGGACCTCGCGAAGGAGAACATCATCTATGCAGAGATCCGCTTTGCGCCGATCCAGCATCTCACGCGCGGCCTGAACCTCGAGGCGGTGGTCGAGTCGGTTCTCCGGGGCCTCGAAGAGGGCAAGCGGCGAACCGGCGTGCACTTCGGGCTCATCCTATGCGCGATGCGGCATCAAGATGCGCAGAACTCCCTGGAGATCGCCGAGCTTGCGGTTGCCTACAGCACTCGGGGGGTCGTCGGATTCGACATTGCGGGCGATGAGAACGGCCATCCCCCGAAGAAGCATCTCGAGGCCTTCAACTTCATCCGTAGCAAGAACTTCAACATCACCATCCATGCCGGGGAGGCCTTTGGCCCCGAGTCCATCTGGCAGGCCATCCAGATCTGCGGCGCCCACCGCATCGGCCACGCCACTCGCCTCATCGAAGACATGGTCGTGCACGGCACCCGGATCGAGCGCATGGGAAGCCTCGCTCATTTCATCCGCGACAAGCGTATCCCCCTCGAGATGTGCCTCTCATCGAACATCCAGACCGGGGCGGCGCCCTCGCTCGACGAGCACCCCTTCGGCCTCTATTTTCGCAACAACTTCCGCGCCTTTCTCTGCACCGACAACACCCTCATGAGCAACACGACCATGAGCAAAGAGATGGCTCTTGCGGTCCAGCATTTCAACCTGACGCTGCGCGATCTGGAGAAGATCACGCTGAACGCGATGAAGTCCGCCTTTCTCCACTACGACGACCGGCTCAAGATCATCTACGACGTCCTGAAGCCGCAGTACGCCAAGATGCGGGAAGAGACGAATCCCTACAGCTGACGGGCGGTGTCCGCCGATCCTCTCGAGGAGTCGGAGACTGGTTCGAGAATTTCCTGCAAGAGCCGAGCCACATCCTCCGCGGCGGCCACGACCTCGGGGTTCATCGCAGCGCCCAGAAGCGTCGAGCCGGGCTGGATTCCGATGAAGAGCACTTCGCACCCAAGCTCACGGGCGAGGTAACCAAGCGTAAGGCTTAAGGGGAGACGGTGCGTCGAGGCCGCCTCTCCCGTGAGCTCCGCAATCGGAACGAGGGCTATCGTCCCGAGCCGCCTTCCCATCTCCACCGCATCGACTACGACAAGGTGGGTCGGACGCAACTCCCGAATCACACCGGTCTGGTTCTCGGGAGCCGCGGCCCCATCGACGATGGAGAGCCGCGCGGGCCGGCGCTTTCCGAGAAGCTCGCCGGCGAGAGGTCCGGCCGCGTCGTCCCCGCGCAGATCGGATCCGACCGAGAGCAGAACGACGCGCGCAGCGCCGCGCAGCCGGCGCTCAAGAGTCCTTCGAAGAAGGCGCATCGAGGCCGTCTGTTTCACGACCTGGCGGCCCTTCCTCCGGAGAGCGGCGCTCACGGCTCTGGGTTGTCCGGCGGCGACTTCCCATCGCCGCGATCGAGCAGCTCCGCGGGAAAGACCACCCGCAGGAGATCTCGCCTGGTCTGGGCAAGCTCGACCTCGGGCGAGATTGCGAGCGCCTTTTTAAGGCAGACATCGACGCACTGGGCGCACATGATGCACCGTCCCCGATCTATCACAGCCTCGTAGCGCCGCTCGCCCACCTTGCGGATGGTGATCGCGTCCGCGGGACAGTCGCGCATGCAGAGCTTGCAGCCCGTGCACTGGGAAGCGAAGTAGAGAAGCATCCCCCGAAATCGCTCCGGCATGGGGAGCGGATCGGCCGGATAGCGCACGGTCACCGGGCGCCTAAAGAGCGAGGCGATCGCGAAGTCGATAATCTTGCCCGGCCAGGCAAAAGGCCTGCGCTTCACCGCACCACCCCCTTGAGAACGAGGTCGACGACAACCTGCAGGAAGGCGGCCGGAGCAAGATACCGGAAGCAGAAGCTGACCATCTGATCGATCCGAAGGCGGGCGAAGAGGGTGCGAAGGAGGGTGAGGAGCGCAACCACGAGCAGGAGCTTTGCGAGGTAGAGAGCGAAGGAGGCAGCGGGCGGAAGAGCGAGGCCGAAGGGCAGGAAAACCGCCGCAAGCAGAGAGGCGCCGGCGATCATCTCTACGTCGATGGCAAGGCGGTAGAAGCCGAGGAAACGGCCGCTGTACTCGGTGAGGCAGCCGGCGACGATCTCCGTCTCGGCCTCCGGGATGTCGAAGGGGGTGCGCTCGAGCTTGCCGAGAAGCGCGACGAGCGCGACCGCGAAGCCGGGAAGGTTCACCGCCCACCAGAAGCGGTGACTCGCGTAGAAGGCGGCTATCTCGGAAAGCGTCCAGCTCCCGGCGAGCAGGGCCGGCGCGAGGACGCTCGCGAAGAGCGGGATCTCGTAGGCAAAGAGCTGCGTGAGCGCCCGCATCGCGCCCATGGTCGAGAAGAGCGACCGCGAGTACCAGCCGCCGAGAAAGAGCGTGAGCGTCGGTATCATGAGCAGGTAGAGGACCACGATGAGATCGCCGCGAAGGACATAGACGCCGCGCAGGCCGAAGAGCGGAATCGAGAGGAAGGCGGTTGCGGCGCTCGCGAGGGCGAAAAGCGGGGCGAGGGTGAAGAGCGCCCGATCCGCCGCGGCGGGGACGACGCTCTCCTTGCTGAAGAGCTTCACGAGATCGGCGAAGGGCTGGAACCAGGGCGGCCCCATGCGATTCTGGAGACGCGCATAGAGCTTGCGGTCGACCCATTCCCCGGCGAGGCCGAGCGCCGCGAGAAAGAACAAACCGGGAAAAACCAGAATTGCAAACGTCGCAGCTCCCATCTCAACCTACCACGGCAGCGTTACCTTCGAGAAATCGATGCCGCGCGAGCGGTACCACTCGATCCCGTGACGCTGAAGCTCCTCCCACCGAAGGCGCTCGCTCCCCCGCCGCTCGGCCCGCTGCGCCACCACTGCTCGGTCGGTGCAGGAAAAGCAGGGATCGATCGCCGCTACGACGATCGGCAGGTCCGCGAGGTAGCGATCCTCGAGCATCTTGGAGATCGACTGGGTGTTCGCCAGGGTCGGTGCGCGGATCTTCACCCGGTCCGGCCGCTCCTCCCCCTTCGAGCGGACATAGTGGACGTCTTCACCCCTTGGGGCTTCGTAGCGGCTTACGGCCTCGCCGGGGGGGATCTTACGCGGGGCCTTGACCGCGATGGGTCCCTCCGGAAGGTTGTCCACCGCGGCGCGCACGAGGCGGTAGGACTCCATCAGCTCAGAAAGCCGCACCAGGGTTCGACCGTAAACGTCGCAGTGGTCGTCGGTGATGACCCGGACCGGTATCTCCCCATAGGCCGCGTAGGGATCGTCCCTGCGAATATCGCGGTCCACCCCCGAAGCCCGCGCGGTCGGTCCGACAGTCCCGAGGGCGAGGGCGTCCGCCTTGGAGAGAACGCCCACGCCCGACAGGCGCTTCACGAGGGTGAGCTCTTCCCTGGCGAGCTCGATGAAGCGCTTCGTCTCCTCCTCGAGCGAATCGATGGCCTTCTTGATAAGCGGAACCTGCTCCGAGGAAATGTCGCGCCTCACCCCCCCGATCGCGTTCATACCATAGTTGACGCGATTCCCCGTTATCAGAGCGAAGAGATCCATCACCTGCTCCCGGTCTCGCCAGGCGTACATGAGGAGGGTGTCGAAGCCGATCTCGTGACCGGCGACCCCCAGCCAGAGCAGGTGGCTGTGGATACGCTCGAGCTCGCCGATGATGGTCCGGATGTAGAGCGCCCGCTTGGGAACCTCGAGCCCTGCGATCTCCTCAACCGCATGGACGAAGGCAGTCGCATGGCTGTGGGAACAGATCCCGCAGACCCGCTCGACGAGGTAGACGTCCTGCACATAGGTGCGCGCCTCGCACCCCTTCTCGATTCCCCGATGGTTGTAGCCGATCCGCATCTGGATCGCCTCGATTCTCTCGCCGCGGAGCGCCACGCTGAAGCTCTCGGGCTCCTTCAGGGCAGGGTGCTGCGGCCCGATCGGAATGATCACCCTACGCATGGCCTTCCTCCTCGACCCCATGGGCCTCACCGCTTGGCTTCCAGTCCTTCAGGAGCGGGTGCTTATCGAGCGGCCAGTCGTCGGGCAGGGGATAGCGCGGACCCTCGGGAATGCCGGCGATGCGGGCGCCGAAGAGGTCTACGAGCTCGCGCTCGTAGATCACGGCGCCGGGAAAGCGATCACCCACCGAGCCGATCGCCTCGCCCTTCGCCTCCTGCGTCATGAGTGTGAGCACCGTCCCATCCTCGCGGGCGAGATGATAGAGATAGCCAAGATCGGTCCCCTCGTCCGTCCCGGTGATGGTGGCGAGTTGACCGAAGCCGAGACGGTCGATCAGGAACTCGAAGACGGGCCGAAACTCCGGATAGCCGACCGCAAGCCAGAGGCGCCGCTCGCGCTGGACCCGGACCCTCCCGCGCAGCCCCTCAAACTGCTCCTCGATCGCCGCACGTGCCTCTTCGGCTCCGCTCATGGCGCACCCCCCCAGGCGGCGAGGAGCTTCGCCACGCCGTCGATTATCGCCTTGGGGCTCGCGGGGCAACCGGGGATGTAGGCGTTGACCGGAATGACCCGGTCGATACCCCCCTCGACGTTGTAGAGCCCGCGAAAGACTCCCCCGGAGGTCGCGCAGCTGCCCACGGCGACGACCAGCTTGGGCTCGGGCATCTGCTCGTAGATGCGCAGCAGCCGATCCCGAATCTGGAGGGTCACCGGTCCCGAGCAGACAAGAATGTCGGCGTGGCGGGGAGTTCCTTTCAGCTGTACCCCGAAGCGCTCCAGATCGAAGCGCGGGGTGAGGGTTGCGATTATCTCGATGTCGCAGGCGTTGCACGCGCCGGTGTTAAAGTGGAGAATCCAGGGCGATTTCCGCCGCGCCCAGCGGACGATCTTGTGCACGGGACTCATGGCCGGCTACCTCCTCATCAAGATTATGAAGCCGAGCAGCGCCCCCGCCACGTAGAGCCCGGCCGTGGCGGCGGCTCCCGCGTCGAGGGAGGGGACCGTCGCCACGGTGAGGACGGCCACGTGGAGGATGATGAACGCAAACGCGAAGGGAAAGAACTGCGCGTACTCCGGCGGGAACTGGTTGCGCTCAAGGCGCTCGCCTCCCGTGTAGGGCTCGCGCAAGGAACCGGCCGCTCCCCTTCTCTTGTAGCCGAAAACCGACACGGCGAGCGATACCAAAGCCAGGACCGCGAATATCGCGAGAAAGGCCACAGCGGGCGAGAGCAGTATCGCCTTCATTCCCTACCCCTTCAGCTTGCGCGTCAGGCGCACGCTCAGAGAGTCATGGCGGCGCGCGATGGCGACGATGAACCCGGAGGCCACCGCCACGACGACGGTCTCGATGATTATCACGGTGATGATGAGCGGCTGAACCGCTGCGATGCGCCCGCTCGCGAACCCGGCTGCTGCGATCGCGAGCGTCACACCCTTCGTGAGGAGCTCGAGCCCGAGAAGCACCCGCAGCAGGTTGAGGGAGAGGATAAGGCAATACAGCCCCTCGATCACGAGCAGAACGACGAAGACGGCCAACAGCAGAAAGCTCTCGCCCCCGCCCGTCATTTTGGCCCCTCCTTGAATAGTACCACGATTCCGAGCGCCCCCGCGATGACGATGAGCACCTGGCCGAAGAGGTCGAGCCGCCGAGAGGCCCAGAAGATCGCTCGGGGCCCTCCCTCGGGGAGAGCAGGGGCCACGGCGATAGGAAGGTGCACGAAGGTGAGCGCGATCCCGGCCGCGAGGAGCAGGATCGGGAGCGGCCAGAAGCGCCTGAGATGGATCCGGCGAACGAGCGGGTGCTCCTCCTGCTGCTGGCGCCGGGTGAGGCTCACCACGCTCACGAAAAGGACCGGGATCAGCCCGGCGCCGATGGAGAGCTCAAAGACTGCGGCGAGCGTCGCGCCCAGGGTGAATAGCGCCACCGCGAGCAGCACGCTCACCAGGGCGAGCCCGATCGCGGCCCGCAGCATCGTGAGCGTGACGACGCTCCACAGGGCGGCAGCCACCATCACCGAAAGCACAATCACCGTGAGCGCCATCCTCTACCTCACAAACAGCCCGATGATGAAGGGTGAGCCGAGCCCGATCCCGACATTGACCACCGACAGGGCGATAGCCGGAAGGAGAAAGGCCGCGCCACCCTCGACCGCAGGTCGAACCGCGGGGTCCGCATTTGCCCAGAAGGTCCTCCGATGCCATCCGATGAAATAGGCGAGGGTGAGGAGGCTCGCCACCACCGCCGTCACCGCGTAGCCCTGGTGCCCGGTCTGCCAGAGGGCGATCACCACGAGAAGCTTGCTCCAGAACCCTGAGAGGGGGGGGAGTCCCGCGATCGAGAGCGAGGCGAGGACCGAGGTTCCCGCGGTAATCGGCATTCCTTTTCCGAGACCTCCCGATCGATCGAGACCGCTCGAGCCGGTCGCTCGCTCCAGCGAGGCGACGTTTCCGAAGAGCTGGGAGGTGCAGACGGCATGGGAAAAGAAGTGAAGGGCCGCCCCGAGGAGCCCGAGCAAGTTACCCGCCGCGAGCCCTGCCACTATGTAACCGACCTGGCTCACGCTTGAGTAGGCGAGCATCCGCTTCGCGTCCCGCTGTGCGAGCCCGGCGAAGGCCCCCACGACAATGGAAAGGATGCCCACCCCAATGAGCGCCTCACGTATCGCCCCGCCTCCCTGCGAGAGCGCCAGCACGACACGCACGATTCCGAAGGTCCCCGAAGCCTTTGTCGCAATCCCGGCCATGAGGGCGCTCACCGCCGTGGGCGCTCCCGTGTAGGCGTCGGGCACCCACCAGTGGAAGGGAACGAAGCCCCCCTTCGTGAGGAGGCCGGCGGCAAAGAGGATCACCCCCAGTCGGCCGAGTCCGCCCCCCGTCCCCGCCGCCCGCGCGAGGCTCGCAAACGAGAGGTCGCCCTCGGTCAAGGTAAGAAGCGCTATCCCGGCGAGGAGGAGCACCGTTGCCACCCCCGAGAGCACGAGGTACTTGAAGCCTCCCTCGATCGCCTGCGCTTCGCCTCCCATCGCGATGAGAACGTAGGTCGATATCGATACGATCTCGATGAAGACATAGAGGGAAAACAGATCGGTGACGAGGGCAACCCCGTCTATTCCCATCAGGTTGATGAGGAGAAGGCTCGCGAAGGTGAGCCGGCGGCCCTCGTCGCGCATCGTCGACCAGGCGACCGGGAGGACCCCGACGCCGACAACCCCGGCCGAGAGAATCGCCACGAGGCTCCAAAGGTCGAGCCGGAGGTGAAAGCCAAGGAGAGCTTCCAACCCGGCGCCGGGGGAGCCCGATGGGGCGACCGCGCCGGCTTCTGCCAAGCCGCCCGCTCGCGAGACGAGCAGGACGAGGGCCGCCGCGGCCTGCGCGAGGAAGAGGGCAAAGGTGAGCCCGAAGGCTACCGGCGCGCGCGCCCTCCGCGGCAGGAGGTTCGCGAGGATCAGCGCGAAGAAGGGAAGAATAACAAAGGCGTAGGCCATCTCCTACCTCACCACCACGAGAACGAGAAGAATCGCAGCGACGACCATCCAGACCAGATAGAGCTGATAGCTTCCCGACTGCGCGCGCGAGATCAAGCCGCTCACGATCGACTTCGCGCCCACGATGAGGCGCTCGTACACCCAGTCCACCCCGCGATCGACTCCGCGCAACAACCGGGCGAGAAACCGGACGGCGACTCGCCCGATCGCATAGGGGTCAAGCCTCCCCGAAAGCGCGACCGCATAGAGCCGTCCGAGCAGGGGGGCGTGGATGAGGTGATCCGCCGCGCCCAGGCCGGAGCCGCTCCGCCGGACCCCGTAAAGATGGCTGGCAACCGCCACGCAGAGGACGCCGATCGTTGCGAGCGCGAGCGGGAGGCTCCGCGGCAGGCCGGCGAAGCTCTGCCCGCCCAACCTGTGCCCGAGGATCGGCTCGATGAGCCCTCGGAGCGGGAGGGCGTTGGCGAGTCCAAAGAGAAGACAGGCAGCGGCGAGAACGGCGATGGGCACGAGAATCTGCCAGGGGGCCTCGCGAACCCCGGCCGCTTCGCCGGATGATGCGCCGGGCGCGCAGGCGGCTGCGCCCGCCGGGTCGGCAGCCCTGTCGGGCGCGTCGGCATCACGGATTCGCGCATCGCCTCCCGCGCCGCCCCCCCCTCCCACGAAAGCCGGATCGGCTTCGGGCGGGTCGGAAGCAAGCCGGCGGCCTGGCCGCTCCGGGCCGAGGTAGACGGCGTGGCCGAGCTTCAAGAAGGAGGCCGCGGTCAACAAGCTCCCGAGCAGGGCGGCGGCATAGAAGGGCCACCCCCGGTCAAGCGCGGCCTCGTAGACGAGCTCCTTCGAGAAGAAGCCGTTCAAGGGGGGCACCCCCGAGATCGAGGCGGCGACTACTACGAAGAGCGCGAAGGTTATCGGCATCTTCCGAGAAAGACCGCCGAGCTCGCCAAGCTCGGTCGTCCCCGCCTGGCGCTCCACCGAGCCGGCTGTGAGAAAGAGACCCGACTTGTAGATCGCGTGGTTGATCATGTGGAAGAGCCCGCCCACGATTCCGACCGGGAGCGCGGTGCCGATCCCGAGCACCATGTAGCCGACCTGGCTTATCGCATGGTAGGCGAGCAGGCGTTTGTAGCTCTTCTGCGCGAGGGCCATCATGACGGCGAGCAGGATCGTCGCCGCCCCGACGATCATCATGAGCGTCGAGAGCCAAGAGCCGACCCCGACCGCGAAAAGATCGAGGGTGATGCGCGCGAGAAGATAGATCCCCAGGAGCTTCTCGAGGGAGGCCGGGAGGAAGGCCATGAAGGGAAGGGGGGCGTCCACCGCTGCGTCGGGGATCCAGCTGTGGAAGGGCATGGAACCGGCCTTGCCGAGGGCTCCGACGAGAAGCAGCACGAAGGCGACGGCCGCGGGGCCGGTTGCAGGGAGGTGGATCGCCGAGATTCGGAAGGTGTGAGCCTCCGTTCCGGCAAGGATGATTCCGGCCATCAAGCAGAGATCCGTGAGCGCGACGATGACGAAGGACTTGATCGCGGTCGGGAAGGCGGCCGCTCGCCCCGTAACGATCATCCCGAAGGTAGTGAGCAGGAGCCCCTCCCAGAAGATGAGGAGGAGAACCAGGTCGTCGGCGAGGAGGACTCCGTTGGCAAGGCCCAGGGTGAAGAGGGCATAGAAGAAGAAGCGATGGGCAGCGCGCCGCCCTTTGAGGAAGAGGGTCGAATAGAGGATAACGAGGAAGCCGAAGCCGGCGACCGCGACCAGCAGAAAGGCGCTGAAGGAGGTTGCCGTGAGGGCAAACGCGAAACCCGGCTCGAACCAGCGGAGATCGATCGATTCCCGCAGGGGGAAGCCGATCACCGTGACGGCGAGATTCACGGCCGATACCGCGAGGGCGACGATCCCGCTCCCGCGCGAGCCTTCCCTGCTGAAAATGAAGCAGAAGAATGAGGCGCCGAGCGGAACGAAGATCGGAAGGAAAAGCTCGACCCCGTTCATGGCCCTATCCCGTGAATCTCGAGGCCGATCGCGGCGACGAGGCGGGCGGGATACTGCACCAGGAGACCGCCCGCGAGCGAGAGGACGGCAAGAACGCAGACGCTTGCGATCATGAGGGTCGAGCCCTCACGCGCCGGAATCCCCTTCGGCTCGCCGAGGAAGACCAGGGAAAAGAGCCGGAAAAGGTAGAGAATCGTCAGGAGGGCCCCGAAGAGAAAGACCGCGGAGAGGACCCCTTCTCCGCTTCCCAAGGCGCCCGCAATAACCAGGTACTTGCTGTAGAAGCCGAGAAAGGGCGGTATTCCCATGATCGAAAAGGCGCAGGCAAGGAAGGCGACCGCGGTGACCGGCATGGTCCGAAGGAGGCCGCCGAGACGGGTGACGTCGCGGGTGCCGGTGGCCTGCTCGATGACCCCCGCCGAGAGGAAGAGCCCGCCCTTCGCCAGCCCGTGCGCGAGGAGATAGAGCAGCCCTCCGGCGATGCCGGCGACGGTCCCGGAGCCTAGCCCCAAGAAGATGAAGCCAATCTGGCTCACGGTAGAGTAGGCGATGATGCGCTTGAGATCCGTCTCGATGAGCGCTGCGCCGGCCGCCACAACGGCGCTCGAAGCGGCGATGGCGAGAAGCAAGTGGTCCCAAAACGGGTCGATGATGAAGGTCACAAGGAGCAGGCGAGCGAAGACGTAGAGACCTATCTTGACGAGGACGGCCGCATGCAGGAGGGCGGTCACAGGGGAGGGAGCGACGCCGGCGTCCGGCAGCCAGGTATGGAAGGGAAGCGTCGCCGACTTCGACAGGATCCCGGTCAGGATCAGGGGAGTGAGCGCAAAGGCAAGCCGCTTGCCCCGGAGCGCTGCGAGGTCAAAGGTGCCGTAGGCGCCGTAGATGGCAACGATGGCGACGAGCAGGAGCGTGGCGCCGAAGAAGGTGACGAGGAAGGCCTTGTCGGCTCTAAGCAGGTCGCGCGGCGTGCGGTAGAAGCCGATCAGACGCCAGCTCGCGATTGCAGTGAGCTCCCAGAAGAGGTAGAGGAAGAGCAGGCTTCGCGAATAGACCAAGCCCATCATCGCGCCAAGGAAGAGAACAACCATGGAGTAGTACTCATTCTGATGCTCGTAGTGCCGAATGTAGTCGAAGGAGTAGATCACGATGACCGCGCCGACGCCCGACGAGACGACCGCCATCAAGACCGCGAGGGCATCCGCCGCCAGAATGAAGCCGGCCCCCCACGGGAGCGGGATTTCGAAGACGGCCACCCGGCCTTGAAGCACGCCGGGGATGAGGGCGACCGAGCACAGGAGGGAGATCAGCACGAGCAGGAGCGAAAAATAGTTGCGCACGCCAGCTGAAAGGCGGCCGAGAAGGGGAAGCAGAAACGCACCGATGACTGGACCGCACACGGCGATCGCCAGGAGGAAAGAGGGAGACACGCAACTCGCTCCAATGGGATTGATTGCTGCCTCAAACTTGGGTTGTCTGCTCTTGAAAGGATTATACGCCCGCGCGCCGGAAACCGCCACCTGGAAAAATCGAATTCTCCTTCCGGGAAGCGACCGAGCGCAGGGTATGTGGCAAATAGGGGTCAAAATAGTCAGAATTAGAGATTCCAGCGATATTTGACAAAACCGGCTGAGCCAACTATACTGGAATCATACCATGCTTATCATCATAGGAAGCCTCCTTGGCGTACCCACGGTCGGCGCCATAGCTCTGCTTCTGGTCAGAAGCAAACCGATTCGAGATGTCATAATCCGGGTCTCTTCGGTGCTGCTGATCGCCGGAAGCATCCTTCTGCTCGTAGCGGCGTACGGGCGGAAACCGGCCGTTCTCTCCTTTATCGGAAGCGAGCTGGTTGGCAACCTTCTCACGCTCCTTGAGGTGGGGATTGCAGCCTTTCTCGTCTATATCACGTTGAAGTGGAAGAGCTACCTGGGCTTTGGGCTTGTGGTCCTTCAGCTCGGGCTCATGGTCGTTTCGGAGCTCATGGGGCGCGGCGAACCGCCGCCGGCGAGCATCTTCATGGTCGATCAGCTCTCGGTGCTCATGACTTTGGTCGTGGGAATCGTAGGCGGGCTTATCGCGCTGTACTCCGCCGGCTACATGCGCTCCTACCACTACTTCCACCCGGAGGTTCGAGACCGCAGGCGGCTCTTCTTCTTTCTCGAGTTCATCTTCGTTGCCGCGATGTTCGGGCTGGTTTTCTCGAACGACCTCAAGTGGCTCTACTTCTTCTGGGAGGTGACCACCCTCTGCTCGTTCCTGCTGATCGGGTATACCGACACCGCCGAGGCGCGCAAGAACTCGCTCCTCGCCCTCGTCATCAATCTCGGCGGCGGTGTCGCCTTCATGCTGGCGATAGTCTACCTTCAGGCGACGGGCGGGGCCCAGGATCTCACCTCCCTCCTCGCGACCTCGAAGGCGGCGGTACTTATCCCGGTTGCCCTGTTCTCCATCGCGGGATTCACGAAGTCGGCGCAGCTTCCCTTCTCGAAATGGCTTCTCGGAGCAATGGTGGCGCCGACCCCGGTCTCGGCGCTCCTGCATTCGAGCACCATGGTGAAGGCCGGAGTCTATTTGATACTCCGGATGGCGCCGCTCCTCAACGGGACCGTCCTCGGCTATGCCGTGAGCCTGGTGGGAGGGTTCACCTTCTTCGTCACCTCGCTCCTCGCCGTATCCCAGACCAATGCGAAGCGCATGCTTGCCTATTCAACGGTCGCGAACCTCGGGCTCATCGTCGCCTGCGCCGGAATCGGCAACTACCAGACCGTCTGGGTCGCCCTTTTCATCATCCTGTTCCATGCCGTCGCCAAGTCGCTCCTCTTCCTCGGAGTCGGGGTGGTCGGCTACAAGCTTCACTCGAACGACATCGAGGAGATGGACAATCTCATCGTGCGCTTCCCAGGGCTCGCCCTCATGATTGTGATCGGCATCTGCGGGATGTTCATCGCCCCCTTCGGAATGCTTATCAGCAAGTGGGCGGCCCTGGAGGCCTTCATCGACCTCAAGACCTGGATCGGCCCGGTCATCATCTTCTTCCTGGCCTACGGAAGCGCCGCGACCATCTTCTTCTGGGGCAAATGGATGGGCAAGCTCATCTCGATAAACAGGTCGCGCTGGAAGGATCAGCCCGAGGACAAGCGCATAAGCCGCGACGAGTGGACCGCGATGGGGTCGCTCGCCGTCCTCACGATTACAACGGTCATCGGCTTTGCCCTCATCTCCCGCCACCTCGTGGAGCCTTTCGTCGACTCGCTCTACGGCTACTCGCGGGTGATGGAGCGCAGCGACCTCATCCTCTCCACGGTCATGATGGGAATGATGATAGTCATCCCCTTCTTCCTGCTCTTTGTCCGACGGAGGACCCGCACGAAGCTCGGACGGGCCTACATGGCTGGGCGCGACACGACCGACGACCTGGTTTTCAGAAGCTCGAGCGGTAGCTCGACCGCCCTGTCGCTGCGGAACTTCTACCTTGAGAGTCTCTTCGGCGAGAGGCGACTCCTTCGGGCCGGAATCATCGTCGGGAGCGCTATGGTCCTCTTCGTCGTGGGGGCGATATTCCTATGAAACAGATCTTGTTTGGGGTTCTCTACCTAGTCCTGGCCCCGCTCATCGGCGGCCTTCTCGACGGGATCGACCGCAAGGTTACCGCACGCATGCAGCGCCGGATCGGGCCGCCCATCCTCCAGCCCTTCTACGACGTGGCGAAGCTCATAGGGAAGCAGAATATCGTGACCAACAGGCTCCAGAACCCCTTCATTATCAGCCATTTGGTCTTCGCCGCATTTACGGGCTTTCTCTTCTTCGAGGGAACCGACATCCTGCTCATCGTCTTCGTGCTCACGGTATCGAGCATCTTCCTGATCCTCGCCGCCTACTCGTCGAATTCCCCCTACAGCTACCTCGGCGCCGAGCGCGAGCTCCTTCTCACGATGGCGTACGAGCCGATGGTCCTGGTTGCGCTGGTAGGCTTCTTCAAGGTAGCCCACAGCTTCCATTTCTATTCGATCGTCTCCTCGGGCAAGCCGATGCTGCTCTATCTACCGGGGATCTTTCTCGGCATCTTCTTCATCCTCGGCATCAAGATGCGGAAATCTCCCTTCGATATCTCCTACTCCCATCACGCCCACCAAGAGCTGGTAAAGGGGATCACGACTGACTTCACCGGCAAGACCCTCGCGATGCAGGAGATCGCCCACTGGTATGAAACGGTCTATATCCTCGGCTTCGTCTACATCTTCTTCAGCTTCACGCCCATCCTGGGCGTCGTTTTCACCCTCTTCGTCTACTTCCTCGAGGTGGTGATAGACAACGTCACGGCACGCCTCAAGTGGGACATCATCCTCAAGTCGACCTGGGTGGTCACATTCGTCTTCGGATTTCTGAATCTGATTCCATTCTATCTCGTGACGGTGAGGTGAGTGATGTCCGTTTTCAAGCGATCCCCCTGGATAATCCACTATGACGCCTCGAGCTGCAACGGCTGCGACATCGAGGTGCTCGCCTGCCTTACGCCGCTCTACGATCTCGAGCGCTTCGGCATCATAAACACCGGCAATCCGAAGCACGCCGACATCTTCCTTGTCACGGGAGGCGTCAACTCGCGCAACGAGGCCGTCGTCCGCAACATCTACAACCAGATGCCTGATCCCAAGGTCGTCGTCGCGGTTGGCATCTGCGCCATCAATGGGAACTTCTTCGCCGAGTGCTACAATATCCGCGGGGGCATCGACAAGGTGATTCCGGTCGACGTCTACGTACCCGGCTGCGCCGCGAGGCCGGAATCGATTATCGACGGCGTGGTGCAGGCTCTCGAAATACTTGAAAGGAAGCGGACCGAGTTCGAGCTCACTCGGCAGGTCCGCGTGGTAAACGGAAGTCATGAATCACTGTGAGGATATCGCGGTCGCGAAGATCGCCGAGACTGCCGCCCGCCTTGCAGGCGACGGCTACCGCCTCGTTCAGCTAACCTGCGTGAAGGGAGGCGAAGGGCGGCTCGATCTCATATACTCCTTCGATCGGACCTACCAGCTTGCGAGCTACAAGCTGTCGGTCGCTCGCGGCGAAGCCGTCGCGAGCGTCACCGCGAGCTATCCGGGCGCCTACCTCTACGAGAACGAGATCGGCGAGCTGTTCGGCATCAAGTTCGAGGGGCTTTCAGTGGATTTCAAGGGGACTCTCTACGACAGCCTTGTCCGCACCCCCTTCAACCTCCCGCCGGCAGCGTCGGAGACGGGCGGCGTCGCCGAAGGCGCAGCGAAGCCCTCCGGCTCCGCCCAGTAGCACCGCGCAAAAAGGAATAGGCAATGCTCAAAGAAACGACAATACCCTTCGGCCCCCAGCATCCGGTGCTCCCCGAGCCGATCCACGTCGACCTCGTCGTAGAAGACGAGAAGGTGGTCGATGCGACGCCGGCGATAGGCTACATCCACCGCGGTCTCGAGCTGCTCGTCGAAAAGAAAGAGTACCAGGAGTTCGTCTATGTCGCGGAGCGCATTTGCGGGATCTGCAGCTTCATCCACGGTATGGGCTACTGCCAGGGAGTGGAGGAGCTCATGGGCCTCCAGATTCCCGAGCGGGCACAGTTCTTGCGCACCTTCTGGAGCGAGCTTTCGAGAATCCACAGCCATCTCCTTTGGCTCGGGCTCGCTGCGGACGCCTTCGGATTCGAAAACCTCTTCATGCAGTCGTGGCGCGTACGGGAGCTGATTCTCGACATCGTCGAAGAAACTACCGGCGGGCGGGTGATCTTCGGCTCGGCGAAGGTGGGCGGAGTCCGGCGCGACATCGATGCGGATACCCTTGCCCGGATCGGCGGCGTCCTTGAAAGCCTTCGCCGGGAGGTCAAGGCAGTCACCGATGTCTTCCTCGGCGACTCCACGGTGAGCAACCGCCTGCGAGGGATTGGCGTACTCTCCAAGCAGGACGCCTACCTGCTCGGCGCAGTAGGTCCAATGCTCAGGGCAAGCGGCCACGAGATCGACACCCGTAAGATGGGCTATGCCGCCTACAAGGACGTCGACTTCGATGTCATCACTGCCACCGAGGGAGACAGCTACGCGCGCTGTAAGGTCCGAATCGGCGAGATCTCACAGTCGTTCGACATCATCCGCCAGATCATCGAAAAGATCCCGGACGGACCGGTCGAGGTCAAGGTTACCGGCTCGCCTCCCGTAGGCGACGCCCTCGTGCGCCTCGAGCAGCCGCGAGGCGAGGTCGTCTACTACGTGAAGTCCAACGGCACGAAGTTCCTCGACCGCTTCCGCGTTCGCACGCCGACCTTCGCAAACGTTCCGTCGATGGTCAAGATCATGAAGGGAGCCACCGTGGCCGACATCCCGACCATCATTCTTACCATCGATCCGTGCATCAGCTGCAACGAAAGGTGAGCGCCATGCTGTTTCGAATGTTCGGTCCGACGATGAAGAACCTCATGCTGAAACCGGCGACCCGCCGCTACCCCTTCGATCCCTACGTCCCGCGCTCACGCACTCGCGGGAAGGTCGTCATCGAGTTCGACAAGTGCAACTTCTGCCTCTTGTGCGACCGCCGATGCCCGACCCATGCGATTGTCGTGGACCGCCCCGGGAAGGTTTGGCAGATCGACCGCCTGCGCTGCATTCAGTGCGGGCGCTGCGTGGAGGTTTGTCCCAAGAGCTGCCTCGCGATGGACGCCCACTACCCCGCGCCCGTCGTAGCTGGACAGGCGCAGGCGGCCATGGAGCGTCACGAGACTGCGGTCGCCGCAGAGCCTGGCGCGCCCAAGGAGCCCCCCGGTGCATGAAGCCTCGGTGGTCGAAGAGCTCGTCAGGATCCTCAAGTCGAAGGCCGACGAGCTTCACGCCGCCTCGGTCCGCAGGGTCAACCTCGTCGTAGGCGAGCTCACCGGCTACATGGAGGAATCGCTCGTCTTTTACTACGAAATACTCTCCCGAGGGAGCCTCCTCGAGGGCAGCGAGCTCGCCGTGCGCTACCTGAAGCCCAAGCTGCGGTGCGAGAGCTGCGACAGCTTCTTCGAGCGGAGCCTCTACTCCTTCGCCTGCCCAACCTGCGGCCGGCCGGGGACCATGACCAAGATCGGCAGTGAGTTCTACATCGAGTCGATGGAGGCGGATCTGCCGGATAACGGTCCGCCGGTTGCAGCCGCCACCGGCGGCTGACCGGACGGGAGCCCGCGGAATCGGCCGGCTTTCCACCCCGCTCCTGCTCGACAGGCACCGCTTCCCGCTTCGGTCATTTCTTCGTACATTCACACCAAGGAGCATCAAATTGCTGTTCGAATCACTCAGTCTTCGGGACGTCACCCTGCGCAATAGGATTGCGGTCTCGCCGATGTGCCAGTACTCGTGCGAGGACGGATATGCGACCGACTGGCATCTTGTTCACCTCGGCAGCCGTGCGGTCGGCGGCGCCGGCCTCGTCATGACCGAGGCAACGGCGGTCGAGGCGCGTGGAAGGATCAGCCCGCAAGACCTCGGGATCTGGCAGGACGAGCACGTCGCCGCGCTTGCCCGCATCGCCCGATTTATCACGGAGCAAGGGGCCGCGCCCGGGATACAGCTGGCCCACGCCGGGAGGAAGGCTTCGACAATCCGGCCCTGGGCCGGTGAGGGCCCGGTCGGCGAGGCTGAGGGCGGCTGGAAAACAGTCGGACCGAGCCCGATCGCCTTCGCGGAGGGCTATCCGGTCCCCGAGCCCCTGAGCCGTGAAGCCATCGCGGCGATCATCGGCGCCTTCGTGGAGGCGGCTGAGCGCGCGCGCGCGGCCGACTTCCGGGTTATCGAGATCCACGCCGCTCACGGCTATCTTCTCCATCAATTCCTCTCGCCGATCGCAAACCGGCGCACCGACGACTACGGCGGCTCCTTCGAGAACCGCACGCGCCTCGTGCGCGAGGTGGTGCGTGCGGTACGGGCGGGCTGGCCGGAGCGCCTTCCGATTATCGTACGCCTCTCGGCGACCGATTGGCTCGACGGGGGATGGGATATCGAGCAAACGGTCGAGCTATCCCGGCTTCTCCGCACCGACGGAACAGACCTCATCGACTGTTCGTCGGGGGGCATCGTAAAGACGGCGAAGGTTCCCTTCGGTCCGGGCTATCAGACCGGCTTCGCCGAGCGAATCCGCAGGGAGGCGGGAATCAAGAGCGGGGCAGTCGGCCTCATCACCTCGGCCCAGCAGGCCGAGCATATCCTCCGCACCGGACAGGCCGACCTCGTGATCCTTGCGCGGCAGCTCCTTCGAGACCCTTACTGGCCGCTCCGCGCGGCAAAGGAGCTTGGCGAGGAGGCGAGCTGGCCCAGCCAGTACCTCCGCGCGCGGTAGCGCCCTTCCACGCTGGAAAAGTCGCGACGGACACAACCGAACGAAGGAGGAGAGTTGATGGCTACCACAATTGTAGATATGAAGGACAGCTTCGCGAGCGAGAACGACCTCTTGGCCGCAAAGCTCAAGGTGCAGTTCCGGGAGCAGGGTGTCTTCGTCGTGAACATCCTTGGTACAGCGGGGGCCGGAAAGACCACCTTTCTCATCGGGCTCCTCGAAGCGCTTCGCCCCCGAAAGAGCTACGTCATCGAAGGGGATATCGCCTCGAGCATCGACACCGACATCCTCCGAAGGCTCGGCATCGACGCCTACCAGATAAACACCGGGGGCACCTGCCATCTCAACGCCGCAATGGTAGGCGGGATCCTCGGGCGCATGCGAATCGAGGGTCCTGCCCTCCTCGCCATCGAGAACATCGGGAATCTCATCTGTCCGGTGGAGTACGACATCGGGGAAAACGCGCGCGTGGTCGTCTCATCGGTTCCCGAGGGAAGCGACAAGCCCTATAAGTATCCGGCGGTCTTTCAGACGGCGGGCGCGGTGGTGGTCACCAAGACCGACCTCATCCCCTACGTTGACTTCGACCTGGACTTTTTCACCAAGGGTGTCCGAAGCCTCAATCCGAGCGCCCCCCTCTTTCAGGTGACCAAAAAGGAAAGGAACGGCTACACGCCGGTCGCCGATTGGCTCCGCGCGCGGATTCAGGAGAGCTATCCGACCAACGGGATAGTCTAAGCTGCGGCACCAAACAAAAAAGCCCGGAGCAATGCCCCGGGCCCTACTCTCGAGATGTTGGCCCGCTGCCGCCCCATACCAAGAATCGCAGCGCGCGGGCCTTTCGATGTTGGCCTACTCTCTCACCGGCTCAACCGCCCTTCGCTTTGAGGCCGAGAAGCCGCCCCATTTCGAGAAGAGAATCGAACCCGCGACAATGACGATGCTGACAACCAGGGTGATGACCGAGCCGGGGCTCGCGAGCAGCGCGCCGTTGTGGCGAATCTCGTTCAGGATGAGGAAGGGGGCGATGAGCAGCGAAACCAGGTTCACCACCTTAACCATCGAGTTGAGCGCCGGACCGGCGGTATCCTTGAGCGGATCGCCCACGGTATCGCCCACCACGGCGTTCTTGTGGGCCTCGGAGCCCTTTCCGCCGTAGTAGCCGTCCTCGATGGTCTTCTTCGCGTTATCCCAGGCTCCGCCCGAGGTCGACATGAAGACCGCAAGCATCTGCCCCGAGAGAATGATTCCGACCTGGAAGCCGCCGAGCGCCTCGACGCCGAGGGCGACGCCGACTATGACCGGCACGAGAATCGAAATGAGCGCAAGGGAGATGAGCTCGCGCTGCGCGGCAGCCGTCGAGATGCCGACTGCCTGGCCGTAGTCCGGCTTCACCTTGCCCTCCATGAGCCCGGGGATGCGGAACTGCCTTCGAACCTCTTCGACTATGAGGTTCGCGGCTCGCGCGACCGCGTCGATAAGAAGCCCGGAGAAGAGCCACGGCAGCGCTCCGCCGAGGACCAACCCGACGAAGACCTGCGGAATGTCGATGCGGATTCCGGTGTTGAAGATCTGCTTCACCGCCGCCACGCCCTGACTTATCTGGACCGCCGTGACATCGGTCAGGAAGGAGCCGAACAGGGCGACCACCGCGATGACCGCGGAGCCGATCGCCACACCTTTCGTGATGGCCTTGGTCGTGTTGCCGACCGCATCGAGGTCCGCCAGGCGCTGCTTGCCCTGGACGTCGACGTCGTTGCCGGACATCTCCGCAATACCGTTCGCGTTATCCGAGATCGGCCCGAAGGAGTCCATGGCGACGTTGTTGCCGGTGAGGGTGAGCATTCCGATACCGGTCATGGCGATGCCGTAAAGAATGTAGATCACCTTGTCATGGAAGTTCGCCGCCGGCTGGCCCATGTAGATGAGAACGGCAGCAAGAATTGTGAGGGCAATGATGAGCGCCTGCCACACCGCGGTCTCGAAGCCGACCGATAGCCCCTTGAGAATGAGGGTCGCCGAGCTGCTCTTCGTGGTGGCAGCGAGCGTCTTCACCGGCTTGTAGCGGGTATCGGTGAAGTACTTCGTCAGCTCATCGAGCACGATGGCGAGCACGATCCCGACCCCGACCGAAAGGAAGGCGCGGAACTCGTGCATGTAGAGCCATGCGATGAGAAAGAAGGAAATCAGACACAGCGCGGCGGACGAGTAGAAGCCCCGGTTTATGGAGTTCATCCCGTTCGTCTCTTTCTTGCCGCCGCCTACGATGTAGGTACCGATGATCGAGGAGAAGACTCCGATGCCTCGCACGACGAGCGGGAAGATGATCCACTTGATGTCGTGGGTGATGCTCACCAGGGTGACACCGAGAATCAAGCCCGCAACGATGGTTACCTCGTAGGACTGGAAGATGTCGGCGGCCATGCCCGCGCAGTCGCCGACGTTGTCTCCGACAAGGTCTGCAACGACCGCTGCGTTGCGCGGATCGTCCTCGGGGACACCGTGCTCGACCTTTCCAACCAGATCCGCCCCGATGTCCGCCGCCTTCGTGAAGATGCCTCCGCCTACGCGCATGAAGAGCGCGATGAGCGTTCCGCCGAGCCCGAAGCCGAGGAGAACGTCAGGCGAGGCAAGCCCGAAGTAAATGAAAAGGACGGTGCCGCCGAAAAGCCCGAGGCCGTCGGTGAGCATCCCGGTGATGGTCCCTGACCGGTAGGCGATCTTAAGCGCCTCTCCAAAGCTGCGGCGGGCCGCCGAGGCGACGCGCACGTTGCCCTGCACCGCCATCCTCATGCCAAGCTGTCCGACGAGCAGCGAAAAGACGGAGCCCATGACGAAAGCGATCGCGCGTCCGAAGCCGACAATCAATCTGATCGAACCCTCGCCGTAACCGGAGAAGCGCTGGATCGCTTCCTTCGAAGGCGGGATCAGATAGACCGAGAAGAACAGTAGGATCGTCAAGACAATGACCGTGGGAATGATGGTACGCATCTGCTTGCCGAGATAAGCATCGGCGCCGGTGCGTATCGCGTCCCATACCTCTTGCATGCGCGTGGTGCCCTTGTCTTTCCGGAGCACCTGACCTCGCAGGAACAAGGCGTACAGGAGACCGAGAATAGCAATGCCCAGAACCACCCAGATTACAATGAACTCGAATGGATGGGCACCCGTCAACTGATACATAGCTTTGCCTCCTGGCAGTTAGTAAACAGGCACGTGGTTTTGAGTTGGCTTGAAAGGAGAAATTAGTTCCTCGATCTCGGGAACCGAGCGCAGCATATCCTGAATTTCTCCAAAGGGCAAGGGCCGGAGGAAATATGCGGGCTGTGGAGGGCCGCCGGTACCGACCAACGGCCGCTCCTGCGGCGCGCCTACTCGATCGCGGCGAGCGCAAGCTCGGCCATGCGACCGAAGCCGGTTTGGCGCTCTTCGCTTGTGGTCTCGTCTCCGGTCACGAGGCTGTCGCTCACGGTGAGAATGGTCAGCGCCTCCGCCCCGTGCCTGCTCGCGAGCGTGTAGAGAGCCGAGGTTTCCATCTCGATCGCGAGCACCCCGTAGGTTGCCCACATTCGCCACCCGTCGGGGTCGTCGGGATAGAAGGAATCGCTCGAAAGAACGCCGCCGGCCGTCACGGGGAGACTCAGCCGCTCGGCTGCTGCAAGCGCCTTGCGAAAGAGCGAAAAGCTCGCGGTCGGCGCGAAGTCCATCCCGCGGAAGCGCAGCCGGTTCATCGACGAGTCGGTCGAGGCGCTCATCGCGATCACGAGATCGCGAACCCGCAAGCTCGGTTGGATCGAGCCGCAGGTGCCGATGCGAATAAGCTGCTTCGCTCCGTAATCGGCGATGAGCTCGCTTGCGTAGATAGCGAGGGAAGGCTGTCCCATTCCCGTTCCCTGCACGGACACCCGCTTGCCCTTCCATGTGCCGGTGAAGCCGAGCATTCCCCGCACCTCGTTGTAGCAGACGGCGCCCTCGAGGTAGCGCTCCGCAACGAAACGTGCCCGCAAGGGGTCGCCCGGAAGGAGGACCGTCTCTGCAATCGCCCCGCGCGGGGCTCCGATGTGAATGCTCATGGAAGGAGATCATAGCGGCGGGCCGGCAGCAGGACAAGCAGGGCCTTGTGTGAGCGCGTGGGGCATGGTATGAGATTCTCCATGCTGCTACCCATCGCCCTCATCGCCGCCGTCGTTACCCAGATCCTCTGCCAGCTCTTCAAGGTCTTCTATTACTCGGCGAAGACCGGCTCGCTCAGCTTCAAGTATTTCGTCACCTCCGGCGGAATGCCGAGCTCGCATTCGGCCTTCGTGACTGCGCTCGGAGTCGCGCTCGCCATCCATGACGGGATCGCTTCGGACGCCTTCGCGGTGGCCGTTGTCTTCGGCTTCATCGTCATGCACGACGCCTATCGGCTGCGGGGAACCGTCGAGAAGCAGTCGAGGCTCCTGAAGGTGCTCCTTGCGGATCGGCCCGCTGAAGCGGAAGAGCTCCCCGAGATGCTCGGCCATACCCTTCCGGAAATCGCGGTAGGCATCGTCGCCGGAGCCGCAGTGGGGGCAGGAACGACCCTTCTCCTCGAGCTGCTTTTCGTTGCGCGGTAGCCCTACGCGCGGCGCCAGCCCGTGCCGCGGCGCCGAGCCCGAGAGCCCTCCGGGAAGCGCTCTTCTACGGGAATCTCGATAACCCGCTAGTACACCTTGTAGGGCTCGATGCGGTCGAGCTTCAGCTTCACGGTAACCGTCGTGAAATACTTCGCCGATTCGATAATGGTCGAGGGTGAGCCCTCGAGGGCCACCTCGCCTCTGACCTCCCGCGGCCGATTGTAGACCCTCGCACGAAGGTAGCCCCGGATCGCCTCCTTGATCGCGTCGCGGTAGGACGCGAGCTTCTGGGGAAAGCCGCCGTAGTAGCTCCCGCTGCCGCGGCCGCTTGCGGTCGGAAAGAGGTTGCTGTCCCAGGACTGCTTCCAGCGCTCCTGAAAGGGAGCGAGGCTGTAGAGAAGGCTCGCGAATAGGCGAGAGCCGTCGGTTCGGGTCTGCAGCACGTGCAGCCCGGGATCTCCCCAGGGGATCTCTGCGACCGGGGTAAGCTTGAAGCGGTCGGCAACGCCCCGCGCGGGATCGGCGGGAGTGTAGACGAAGTCGAAGCCATAGAGCATTCCGCCAAAGACGAACTGCGCCTCGGTAAGAATCTGTTTGATTGCCGCGTCCTTCGGCAGGGGGTAGGTCTGTCCCGGCTCCTGCACGAGGGGATCGAGCTCGCACCACAGCTGGGCGACCAGGAAATCACTGCGGAGGCTCTGGCCGAAGAGCGACTGGCTGCCGGCCGCCGCGCACAGGAACACGACGGCGAGGAGCAGGGTGGCGGCTCGATGCGACTGCCGACCGGGTGACATCGGGGGCGGCTCACCGCATCGATCGATCGCCGAGAAAGACCCGCACGGGGTTGACCCCTACCCGCCCCAAGAGGTACAGGTAGGCGATCCCGAAGCCGGCAAGGTGGGTAAGGTGGGCCACGCCGGCGCTGAAGCTGAAGATCTGGGAGAACAGCTCGATGAGCGCGTAGATCACCACGAGGAGCGGCGCCCGGATCGGGATGAGCCCAAAAACGTAAATCATCGAGTCGGGAAAGAAGGTGGCATAGGCGAGAAGAACCGCGAAGATCGCACCCGAAGCGCCGAGCAAGATCACCGTGTAGGCGCCCGAAAGCACGTAGATCACGAACGAGACAACCCCGGCCCCGATTCCAGAGATGAAATAGAACAGCAGGAACTCCGAGCTCCCCATCCGTCGCTCCACCTGGGGGCCGAAGAAGAAAAGACCGAGCATGTTGAATAGAATGTGGGTAATGTTCGCGTGGACGAACATATAGGTGACGAACTCCCAATAGGCGTTCGCCCCAAGGATGAGCGCCGGAACCATGGCGAGCGGGACGCGGCTGTTCGGCACGAGATAGTTCAGGAGAAAGACCAGGATGTTCGCCGCGATGAGCCAGAGCGTCGCATTGTAGAAGGTGTAGGGAAGCGGGCGTCGTATGAGATTGGTCGCCATGCCGTCAAAATACGAGTTTCGCCCCTAAAATTCAAGGCGCACGGCGCATCAGCGAGGGGGCGCCTTAGAAATCCTCAAACAGGTGCACGATGAGATCGCGCGCTTCGCCTGCTCCAAACCCCTCGCGGATACCGGCGGTCGCTTTTCCCCGCATCGTTTCGGCGACTGCCCGCGCCGATTCGATACTCCTCGAGCTCTCGAGAAGGGCTATGGCCTCCTCGACGGCCAGGGAGTCCGGCCCCTCCGCTTCGGCCCGCCTGAAGCAGTTCCGGATGCGGGCGGCACCCTCGGGGTGCTCGAGCAGGTGGATGATCACAGGTAGGCTCTTCTTGCCCTCGACTATGTCGTCTCCCCGCCGCTTGCCCGGGTTTCCTACGGTGAGGTTCTTCACGTCATCGAGGATCTGAAACGCGACTCCCATCTCCTCGCAGATGTCGCCGAGGCGCTCCGCCTGCTGGATGGTGCCGCCGCCGGCCGCAACCCCCAGGCGAGCGGCGAGGCGTGCAAGCGAGCCGGTCTTGAAACGGCACATCTGGAGATACTCGGTGCGGCTAGGCGTGTAGTCATGGTCGCGATGCCACTGGATGTCCAACCCCTGGCCGAAGTGCAGCCGCCGCATGTCTTCCGTATAGTAGCGGTAGAAAAGCGCCTTCTCTTCGGGCGAAAAAGGGCCGTCGTCGATGACAACCGTCGGCAGAAAATAGAGAAGATTGCCCGAGTTGATCGCCATGTCCTCGCCATAGATGACGTGGATCGAGGGCCCGCCGCGGCGCCAATCGGCTCGATCCTCGATGTCGTCGATGATGAGGCTACCGTTGTGAGGAAGCTCGACCAGCGGCGCAAGTGGGAGGGAGCGATCTCCCCCGCCGACGACCTCGCAGGCGAGCTGCATGAGCATCGGCCGCCATCGCTTCCCGCCGCGGTCGATGAGGTCCCGCGCCGGCTTCACTATGTTTTCATACGACGCCAGGCCTCCCGGCTCTTTCAAGCCGGCCGAGCGCCTTAGCCAGGGGGAGTCCACCACCGGAGGGAGGGCGGATCGCAGTGCCTCTTCTATCTTGTCCAAGCGCAAGCTATACTGTCGCTTCATCCCTTTAAGAGAATCTATGAGAGGTCGGGATGAGTCAAGGCATTGGGCGGTGCGTATGGCCAACGAGTATTCGCAAGGCCCGGACTATTGGGCGACGAAAGCCCGCAAGCAGGGCTATCCCGCCCGCTCGGTCTACAAGCTCGAGGAGATCGACGAGCGCTTTGGCCTCATCCGCCGCGGGATGAGCATCCTCGATCTTGGCGCCGCCCCCGGAAGCTGGAGCCTCTATGCGCTTCGAGCACTTAAAGGGACAGGCTCGGTCACCGCAGTCGATCTGAAGGCCCTTTCGCTTCCTGAGCTCTCCCGCGCAGCCAACTTTCTCGCAATCCAGGGCGACCTGCTCGAAGAGGAGATGGTCACCAGGCTTCGCGAGCGCGCCCCCTACAAGCTCATAATGAGCGACGCAGCCCCCGATACCACCGGCAACCGCACCGTCGATACCGGCCGCTCGGCCGCCATCGTGCGGCGGGTGATCGATCTCGCCGATCTCCTGCTCGCCCCCGGAGGCTGTCTCGTTGTCAAGCTCTTCCAGGGAGGAGAGGAAAGGGATATCCTTGCGGAGGTGCGCGAGCGTTTCCAATCCGCGCGGAATTTCAAACCGAAGGCAAGCAGGAAGATTTCGTTCGAAACTTACTGCATCGGAGTGGATTTTCACGCATCGGCGGCTCCGGCGTGAAGAGGCGGCGCCGATAATGAAGCTTTCGGCGACCGCTGCCGACCATCAACACTGAGAGGCATCATGGGGTACAACCGGAAGAACATGAAGCTCACCGTCGTCCTGCCTGCGGCGGGGCTTCTCTTTGCCTCCTGCACCACCTTCCCGATCCAGTCGGGTCTCTTTCAGCTCTCGGGATTCTCGTTAACCGGTGCCCGTACGGCGCCGAAGGCTGTTCAACCCGATCCGGCCGCCGTGGGGAAGGGGATTAGTGATCCGGCAGCGGGAGCGATTTCGGGACGCGCCCTCTTGCCCGTCCAGGCGCGACTCCTCGCCGGGGCGCACTACTTTCTCGGGAAAACCGAGCTGGTCTGGGCCGGGCGCTCCTACACCTACGACTGCACCGGAACGATCCTTGCGATCTACGCCTACGCCGGCATCGATCTGGCGGACCGCTTTAACCACTACACCGGCAACGGAGTTCAGCGCCTTTACAAGATCATGAGGCGCCACGATTTGCTTTCCTCGACTCATTTTCCGCAGGTTGGAGACATCGTTTTTTGGGACAACACCTACGATGCGAACGGGAACGGACTGTGGGACGATCCTCTCACCCACGCAGGGATGGTCGTCGCGGTGACGCCGAGCGGCGAGATAAGCTACATCCACCAGAACTACGCAAAGGGCATAATCATAGAGAAGATGAATCTCATCCATCCGGACGTCTACACCGAGGTGGAGGGGGACACGACCGTCCTCGTGAATTCTCCTATGCGCATGCGCGGTCAGCCGCCTGGACCCGACTGGCTCTCCGGCCAGCTTTTCAAGGTGTTCGGAAAGGGTTATCTCCTGGCGGGTTGAAAGGAGGGACCGATGGCAAGAATGAAGGATGAGTCGAAGCGAGCGGCCATCCTGCTGTCCTCCAAGATGCTCTTTTCGCACAAGGGATTCTACAACACCTCGATCTCCGACATCGTGAGGGAGACCGGACTGCCCGTCGGGACGATCTACACCTATTTCCGCAGCAAGGACGACATCGTCCAAGACATCGTCAAGGAGGGATGGGAGGAGTTCTATACCCGGCTCGAGCGCGCGCTACGAGAGACGCCGAGCCCCGAAGAGAGGTTCCGCCTTCTCATCGACGAGTTCATCCCGGAGCTCCTTGGCGATCTCGACTTCATCAACATCCTGCTCTCTGAGGCGTTGAGCTACACCCGAATCGAGGAGAAGATCGAGAAGATCACCGACCTCGTCTTCGGGCTTCTCGCCTCGCTCACCACCGACTCCGGCGCGCTCAGAGGTCTCGCGCGCCGCGACGTGGAGGCGCTTCTCGCGATCTTCTTCATGGGGATCTTGAGCGCGGTCAAGCTGGCTCGGACCAGCTCGATCTCGATGACCACCGAGGACATCCTCGGCTCGGTCAAGAAGGTGATCCAAAGCTCGCTCCGCATTGCGCTGTAGCCGCGCATCCGCTCGCGTCCCCCTATGGGCCCTTCAGCGCTCCATGAAGGGCCTCACCTCGATTGCACCGAAGGCGGCGACCGGATGCTTGGAGGCGACCTCGATCGCCTCTTCGAGACTGGAGCACTCCATCAGATCGAAGCCGACCACCTCATAGTCGCTCCAAATCGGCGGAATTCGACATACGTGGTGCGGTTAGCCGGGAATTTATCTCCCCTGGGCCTAGCAGCTTCCGGGAGCAGCAAGAAGGTCAGCCGCGGCGGCCGAGACGAGGAGCCGGCTGCCCTCGAGAGCCCTGGATAGAGAGGGGAAAAGGGCCTATCGTTCGGCCAAGAGCCGTCCACGACCGAATGAGGAGTGAGCCCGACCATGAAGCAGCAAAACCCTTCAAACTTCAACGAGAACATCCACGCTCTCGACTATGCCGAGGGCTATCGAAAGATGGTCATCGACCACCGTACCTTGGTGAGCGACGCGGGAAGAGAAGTCGAGTCGCTCAACGGCATGTGGCGCTTTTCCCTCGATCCCTACGATTCCTTCCTTCGCGGCCACTGGTACGCCGAGAATCGCACCGATGAAAACGGCTACAGGCGCCCAGCCGACTACGACTGGGAACACTGGCAGCGCGTGATGGTGCCCTCCTGCTGGAACATGACCGCCCCCGAATATCTGTACTACGAGGGAGCGGCGATCTATACCCGCACCTTCATCTACCGCCCCGGCGCGATCCGCCTGACCAAGGGAGGCGGGAGCAGGTCGGGTGCTGCGGAGCGGGTCTTTCTCAAGGTGGGCGCCGCAAACTATGAGACCTTTGTCTTTTTGAACGGGCGGTGCCTGGGCGTACACCGGGGAGGATCAACCCCCTTCTGCGTTGAGGCGACCGAAGCCCTGGCCGCCGTGAACAGGCTGATCCTCGTCGTGAACAATCGCCGCGAGCGCGATCAGGTCCCCATGGACAATACCGACTGGTTCAACTACGGAGGACTCTATCGCGGCGTCTCGCTCATACGGGTCCCGGGTACCTTCATCAAACAGTGGGCGGTGTTCCTCGTCCCGGACAGCGGCTTTCGCACGCTTCGAGCGATCGTCGAGACCGACGGACCCTCCGGCGGGAGCGCCGTTGTTCGCATCCCGGAGCTCAACGTCGAGCAAAGGATCCCGATCTCCTCCGGACGCGGTGAGCTTGACTTCGACGCCGAGCCGGAGCTCTGGAGCCCGGAGGCTCCGGTTCTCTGCGAGGTCGAGGTCTCGCTCGACAACGGCGACGCAGCTCATGACCGGATCGGCTTTCGAGAGATTCGCCGCGAGGGCGAGCGGGTGCTCCTGAATGGCCGGGAGATCTACCTCCGCGGGGTATCGTGTCACGAGGAGAGCCTACCCAACGGAAAGGCGGTCACCCGCGCCGAGATTGAAAACATGATCGATGTGGCCCGAGAGCTCGGCTGCAACTTCGTCCGCCTCGCGCACTACCCTCATTCCGAAGAGGCCGCCCGCATCGCCGATGAAAAGGGGGTGCTCCTCTGGGAGGAGATCCCCGTCTACTGGGCCATCGCCTTCGGTGAAGAGAAGACCTACGCCGACGCCGAGAACCAGTTGGGCGAGCTCATCCGGCGGGATCGCAATCGTGCAAGCGTCATCTTCTGGTCGGTCGGCAACGAAAACCCCGACACCGACGACCGGCTGCGCTTCATGAGTCGTTTGGCCGAGACCGCGCGTGCCCTCGATCCTACGCGCCTCATCACCGCGGCCTGTCTCTGGGACCGCAGGGAGAACCGCATTGCGGACCGCCTGGCGGAGCACCTCGACGTTATCGGCATCAACGAATACTTCGGCTGGTACGAGGGCAGCTTCGCGGATCTTGCGGCCTTCTTCCAGAAGAGCAAACCCGGCAGGCCCGTAGTGGTCAGCGAGTTCGGCGCCGGCGCGGTGGCGGGCAACTTCGGTACCGTCGACGACCTCTTCACGGAGAACAAGCAGCGGGAGGTCTATGAGCGGCAGATCGAGGCAATCGGCGCGGCGCCATACGTCGTCGGAATGACGCCTTGGATCCTCTTCGAGTTCCGGTCGCCACGGCGGCTCAACGACTTCCAGCGCGGCGTCAACCGCAAGGGCCTCGTCGACGCGGACCGGATTCGCCGAAAGCTGGCCTTCTTCACCCTGCAGCGCTACTACCGGACGCGGTAGGGGGCCGCCCGTGTGTGCCCCGCGGAACCGGACGGGAGAGGCGGGCGTGCCGTTTTTGTTCTCGGCGCACGAGGCCGCCTGCGCGCCGCTTAAAAAAAAGGCCGCCCCCTGTGAGAGGCGGCCAGTTGCTTCCTTCAGGCGGCCTGCAGTGCCAGGCGCGCCGCGCTTTGCGGGGCGCCACCGGCAGTGGCGCCGGCGCGCTTCGTTTACGGCTCTTCCGGGTTGTAGTAGGAGGCCGCATTGTCCTTGGTCACGAGCTCCGCGGACAGCACGATCTCGAGCGGCAGCTTCTTCTGATAGAAGCCGGGGAAGGTCTCGTGACGGGCGCCGAGGACTGCAAGGGTAACGGTGTCCGCGCACTGGTCGGGCGGATAGGTGACGTCGGCTGTCGTGGTCGGGTCGGTCCCGTCCATGATCTGCTTGATCACGCGCTTGTCGGCTCCGCCGCCAAGGAAAACCTTGATGTCGCTGCGGCCGGACTCTTTGTAGGCGACCTTCGCGCCAAGCATCATGTCGTCATCCGCGGTGTATACCGCGTCGATGTGGTTGTACTTCTGCAGGTAGTTCTGCATGACGTCGTGCGCCTTGGTCTGGTTCCAGTAGCCGGGCTGCGAATCGAGAATCTTGATCCCGGGGTACTTTGCGGCGACGGCCTTGATCGCGTCCACGCGAATGGTGTTGATCGGGGTCGGAATCCCCTCGATGATCACGACGTTGCCCTGATAGTTCAGCGCCTTGGCGACGTACTCCATTCCGGTGGTGGCGTAGGCGTTGTCATTGTTGTGGAGATAGACGTCGTAGACCGGCTTGGTCGTTCCGCGGTCCATGACCACCACGAAGATTCCCGCCTTGTAGGCCTTCTCGACCTCCGAGGTGATCGATGCGTCGACCGGAAAGACTACGAGGGCGTTGACACCCTTGGTCATCAGGTCTTCGATATCGTTCGCCTGCTTCGTCACACTGTCGGCGGTGACGAAGTAGAAGGTGATGTTCTTGTCTTTCGCCTTCCAGTCGTTCATCGCGCGCTGCGCCCAGTAGATCGCCCGAGCGATGTAGCCGTGGTCGGCTGCGGGCATCGAGTAGCCGACCTTGATCGGCTGGTCGCTAGCGACGGTAGTCGCCTGGCCCGCCTGCTGCCCTGAGGCTTGGGCGCCCGTAGCAGCCTTCGGCGCACAGCTCCCGAGAACAACGGCTGCCACAACAACCGCTGCCAAAACAGTTAGCATCTTTTTCATGCCTAACCTCCTTATGGATTTCAATGGTCCGCAAGGACCACGCGAGCTCCTTTCTATGGTCGCCCTTAGGCGCGCTGACGCTGGATGTAGACCGCGCCGATGATGACGAGACCCTTCACAGTCCCCTGGAGATAGGGCGACACGCTTAGCAGGTTGAGCATGTTGTTGATGATCCCCAGGACGATGGCACCGACGATCGTCCCCCAAATGGTGCCCCTGCCTCCCGTGATGGGCGTGCCGCCGATGATGACGGCGGCAATTGCGTCGAGCTCGTAGCCGAGGCCGGTGCTCGACGTGCTCACCGCGTTGAAACGCGAGGCGAGCAGAACCGAGGAGACGCCTACGATGAGGCCCGTTATGGAGTAGGCCGCGAGCTTCACGCGATTGACGTTGATCGCGGCAAAGAGAGCGACGCGCGAGTTCGACCCGACCGCCTGGAGGTATCTCCCGTAGCGAGTCTGGTTGAGAACGACGTCCATGATCACGGCGAGGAGCAGCATGACCCAAACGGGCACCGGAAAGATGAGGATGGTGGTCAGGCCGAAGGCGCCGAAGATCGAGCTCTGCGATGTGATCTCCCCGGCGTTGCCGAGGAAAAGCGCGAGGGAGCGAAAGATGGCCATCGTGCCGAGGGTGACGATGAAGGGGGCGAGGGCGCCCCGCGTCACGAGAAATCCGTTCAAGAGCCCCGAGAGGAGACCGATCGCCAGCGCCGCGCCGATGCCCACGACGAGGGCGAGCGGTTGGTTCCGGGTTCCGCCCATCATGACGTTTAGCAGGAGAAGCCCGACGGTCGAGTTGAACGCGACCAGGGAACCTACCGACAGGTCGATCCCTCCGGTGATTATCACGAAGGTCATCCCGAGAGCGATCATTCCGGTGTAGGAGACCTGATTCAGGATGTTGACCAGGTTGCCCGGCCGGGTGAAGTAGGGGCTCAAGGCGGCCGAGATGATGAAGAGGACTACTAGTGCGATGAAGGACGAGTACTTCGGGTAGTCGAAACGCTTGAGCATCGCAACGATGCGCCGTTCCGTGGGTGCTTCGGTTGACATGGTCAAACCACTCCTTCGCGAATCCCGGTCGCCAGATACATGATCCCTTCCTCGTTGATTTCATCCCCTTCGAGCGTTCCCATGGCCCGACCGTCCTTCATGACCATGACCCGATGGCACATCCCGATGATCTCCTCCTGCTCGGAGGAGATGAAGATGCAGGAGAGTCCCTTTTCGGCAAGCCCGTGGATGAGGCGGTAGATCTCCTGCTTCGCAGAGACGTCGACGCCCCTGGTGGGTTCGTCGGCAATCAACACCGCCGGCTCGGGATCGATGCTTTTGGCAAGCGAAACCTTCTGTTGATTTCCGCCGCTCAAGTATTCCAGGCGAGTGTCGAGACTCTGAGCCTTGATGTTGAAGCGCTCCCGGTGCCGGGTTGTCGCCTCCTGCTCTCTTTTCTTGTCGATGAGTCTGAAGAAGGACCGGCAGTAGTTGCCCAATGAGACTAGCGTCGTGTTCTGGACTACCGTGAAGCTCGTGAGAATCCCGCTGCCCTGGCGATCTTCGGAAAGATAGCCTAGCCCATTTTCTACCGCATCCTTAGGGCTGTCTATCGCAAGCGGCTTTCCGCGTAGGAAGAGCTCGCCGCCGCTCTTCTTTCGCACGCCCATGATGGTTTCGGCGACCTCGGTCCGGCCGGCCCCGACGAGACCCGCGAGACCGAAAATCTCGCCCTTGCGAAGCTTGAGGTTGATTCCTTCGATCACGCCGGACACCGAAAGATTCTTGACCTCGAAGACCACTTCGTCGTCGGGACGCCTCTTTTCCGGAAAGACCTGCGACAGCTCCCGGCCCACCATCCTCTGCGCCATCTCGAGGACCGAGATGTCGTCGATATGCTCCGAGGCGACGAGCTCGCCGTCCCGCAGGATCATCACCCGATCGCAGATCGCCTTCACCTCTTTGAGCTTGTGAGAGATGTAGATGAGCGTCGTGCCCTGGGCTCGCAGACGGCGCATCAGCTTGAAGAGAATCTCGATCTCGAATTGGGTGAGCACTGTCGTAGGCTCATCCATGATCAGGAGCTTCGCATCGACCGAGACTGCCTTGCAGATCTCGACCATCTGCTTCTGCGCGGTGCTCAGGTGCTCGATGGTCTCGTCGGGCGAGATGTCGACCCCAAGCTCCGCAAGCAGCTCCCGGGTTCGCCGCTTCATCTCGCGCTTGTCCAGGAGCCCGTATTGGCTCGAGAGCTCGGAGCCAAGGAAGACGTTGTCGTAGACCGTGAGCTCCCGAATGAGGTTGAACTCCTGAGGAATGAGGCTGATGCCGAGCCGCTTCGCATCGTGAGGCTCGTTGATTGCCGCGGGCTTGCCTTCGAACACGACGCCTCCGGTAGTCGGAGTATAGATCCCGGCGAGTATCTTCATGAGCGTCGATTTACCCGCGCCGTTCTCGCCGATGATCCCAAGGATCTCGCCGCGAATCACCTCGATATGCACGTCCTTCAGCACCGGCACGCCGGAAAACTCCTTTCCGATGCCTCTGGTCTCAAGCAGAATCTCGCTCATCCCTTCACCGCTCCTTGCGCGCGCCAGCCTTCACCCTTTGCGGCGGCGATCGCCTGATCCAGCCTTTTGCGGCATTGGATCATCGCGCGCACCGAGTGGTAGTTGATCTTCCAGGAGTGGCTCATGTGGGTCCAAATCGGCACCCCCTCGCGGGTCAGAAGCGGCCACAGCTCCCCGACCGGCATGTTGATGCCCTTCGTGAACATGAAACGATGGACGGCCTCGTAGGCTGCCAGGTAGCGCTCATCGCCAAAGCGGAGGTAGGCATCGATCATGCCGGTCATGACCTCGCACTGCTGCCAGAACTCCTTCTCGAGATCCCGGGCGGGGCCGTCATGCGAGCCCTCGACATAGACCCCCCCATACTCCCAGTCGATGCCGTGGTTAACGGCGTGGTCGAGCATCTTGCGGACCTGCCCGCGATACGGCGCGTCGTCGCTTCCTAGTACGTCGAGCGCGTGCATGAGCAGCCAGGCCAACTCTACGTTGTGGCCGTAGCTGGTGTTGTCCATGGGGTTGGCCTTCATCCCCTCGGGCTTGAAGCGGTCCCATCCCCAGACGATGTCGAACTTGATCTGACGCGTAGGCCGCCAATCGGCCGTAAACTGGGGAATCCCGGTGGCGTGCGCGGGATGGATGAGCCGCTTCATGAGGATCTCGATGTCTTCGAGAAGCTTCCGCCGGTGCAGCGGCAAGCGGGTGCACTCGTAGAGGTTAGTGTAGGCCTCCATGAGGTGCATGTGGGCGTCCAGGGTCTTGCGATCGCCCCCCTTGCTTCCCGGCCCGGCGAGATTCCATTCGCGGTCGAACATCTCGAAGTAGCCCCCGTACATCGTGTCGGTGGCGTGCTTCTGGAGAAGGTCGAAGGTCCGCTCGGCGTACTCGCGCCCGACCGGGTTGCCGGTGGCAAGGGTGTGCTCGCTCAAGGCGTAGATGGCAAAGCTCTGGCCATAGAGGATCTTGTCGTCCTTGGTGACCTCGCCCTTGCGGTTGGTCATCCAGTAGAAGCCTCCGTGCTTCTCGTCCCACATCCGCTTGAGCAGGTAGTCGAGCCCGTGATCGGCAAGCTCGCGGCACCTCTGTCCGTAGCCAGCCCGGTAGGCGCTCGCAAAGGTGTAAACCGATCGGCTCTGGGCGATGAGGCTCTTCTCGTCTTCCCCGGAGTCGTTACCGTCCTTGTCGAAGTGAGTGACAAAACCGCCGTAGCGGGAGTCCTGAGCTCGCTCGAGCCAAAAAGGCAGGAGCCTGTCCCGGAGGTAGGTATCGATCTGATTGCGCCATTCTGGTAGGAGCGAGCCGGACACGGCCACACCTCATGTTCGATCGGTTGAAGACAAAAATTAACCGTCGAATTCACGTGAACCTGTTGGCATTATACCGTTACTTTTCCGGTACTGTCAATTTTTTCCTTTACATTTCGCACGTTTGACGTGTACGATAGGACGTCAGGAACTTAGGGAGCCCATGAACTCGGAAAAGTTGCGTCTCACCAAGATTGCGCGAGAGTTGGCGCTGTCAGTGACCACGGTTTCGCGCGTTCTCCACAACCGGCCCGACGTGAAGCCGGACACCCGAAAGAGGGTTCTGGAGTACGTCCAGACGATCGGCTACCAGCCTACGATCAATCTGTCCGAGCTGCGGCTTGTCGGCGTCGTCGATACCTTCGTGCGTCACCGCCTCTCGAGCTACTACAACGCCCTGATTCTCGAAGGTGTGGACAAGAAGCTGTACGAGTCCGGCTATCTCACCACCATAGTCCACACCGAGCTCATAGAGCGGGAACAGAGCCTCTTCGACAATGTCCGAATTCTCAACCGCCTCTCGGGGCTCATCTGGCTTGAGCCGGTCTTCGACAAACGCTATCTTCAGATCGTTTCGAATCACGGCATCCCGTGCGTGGTGATAAACAGCTGCGAGCCCGATATTCCGGTCGACCTCCTCGAATGCAACTCCTTCAAGGCCTCCCAGACCGCGACCGAGTACCTCTTGAGCCTCGGCCATAGGTCAATCGCCTTCATCGGGGGCCAGCTCAATTACACAAACATCCTGGATCGCATGCGGGGCTACGCCGCCGCCCTGACCGACGCCGGGGTGGAGCTCGACCAGAACCTCGTCATCGACGACATCTCCCTGTGGAACGACGAGGGCGGGGCCGAAGGGGTCTATCGCCTCTTCAGCCGGAAGCGGATGCCGACCGCAATCGTCGTCTCAAGCGATTTCCTGGTGACCGGGGTCTATCGGGCGATCAAGGAGCTAGGCCACGCCATCCCTCGTGACGTTTCGGTCATCTCGTTCGACGATTCGCCCTTCGCCCCCTACCTCGATCCGCCGGTGACGAGCTGCCAGCAACCGCTCATGCAGATCGGGTCGATGGCGGCGGAGCGCCTGATCCGCGTCATCCAGGCGAGGCCGGAGGAGCGGAGCCCGACCAGGATCTCGGTCAACATGCCCTTCATCGTGCGCCAGTCAACAGGCCCGGCGCGGACCTCCGAGCCGTAGCGATCGGGGCGCTCCCTTCGCAGGCTCACGATGCGACTCCCGGCACAGCTGAGGCGAACGACGGCATCCCGGGCCGAGGCCCTCGCGTTTGACAGGACCCCCCTCGAGCTATATCTTGGGCGCTGGAGGGTGAAGCTGTGCCGGAAAAGGCGTGGACGAGGGTCATCGCGGAGAAGGAGCTGGCGGAGCGCAAGCCCGTCCTGGTCAAGATAGACGAGCGCGATCTCCTGTTGGTGCGCTCGGGCGGAGCGCTTTTTGCCTGCTCGAACAAGTGCAGCCATTACGGCGGGCCGCTCAACGAGGGGCTCGTTGTCGGCACCCAGGTCATCTGCCCCCTCCACAATGCACACTTCGACCTGGCGAGCGGAGCGCTGGCCTCTCCGCCGGGAGTGAAGCCGATCCCGGCCTTCGAGGTGAAGACCGACAAGGGCGAGGTTTTCGTGCGGGAGCGCGAGCCGTCCGCAGCCCCTGCACGGGCGCCCGGCCAGGACGAGCCGAGCGTGCTCATCGTGGGCGCAGGCGCCGCAGCGGACATGGCCGCGGATACCCTGCGCGCGGGGGGCTTCGGCGGTCCCATCACCCTCATCACCCGAGAGAAGGGCGTCCCCTATGACCGCCCCACCCTCTCAAAGGACTTCATCGCGGGCGAGGCCAAGCCCGAATGGCTGCCCCTGCGCGATGAGGCCTACTACAAGGATCGCGCGATCGAGATCCTGAACGAGCGCACGGTCACCGGCTTCGATCCCCGATCGAAGAGCGTCACCCTTGCTGACGGAACGACGGTCAAGGGCGACCGCATAATCCTTGCGACGGGCGGTATCCCGAGGAGGCTTGCGGTCGTCGGGGGCGGCCTCCCGGGGATCTACTATCTGCGGAGTCTCGAGGACGCAAGCGCGATCATCGAGGCGACGAAGGGGGCTCGTACGGCCGTCGTCGTCGGCTCGAGCTTCATCGGGCTGGAGGTCGCGTCCGGCCTCCGGGCGCGCGGCCTCGCGGTCCACATCGTCGCCCCGGAGAAGCACCCCCTCGTCGGAGTGTTCGGAGCGCGGATCGCGGAGCGCGTTCGACGGCTCCACGAAGAGAACGGGGTCCAGTTCCACCTCGAGACCATGCCGGTCGCAATCGAGGGGGCTCGGAAGACCGAGCGAGTGGCCCTTTCGAACGGCGAGAAGATCGAAGCGGATTTCGTCGTCGTCGGCATCGGAGTGAATCCCGCAGTCGACTACCTCGCGGGAAGCGCCCTGCTCGAGAGCGGTGCGGTCCCCGTCAATGAGCACCTCGAAACCGCCTATCCCGGCGTTTATGCCGCGGGCGACATCGCGATGGTCCCAAACCATTATACCGGCGATCGGGTGCGGATCGAGCACTGGGTGGTCGCCCAGCGCCACGGGATGCACATCGCGAAGGAGATCCTCGGCCGCTCGGAGCCCTACCTCGAGCCTCCCTTCTTCTGGACCATGCAGTACAAGAGCTCCTTCAAGTACGTCGGCCACGCTCAAGGGTACTACGAGATGTTCTACCGGGGCGATCCGGACGCCGGCCCCTTCGCGGCCGGCTACTATGTGAAGGGGCGCCTCACCGCGGTCGCCACCCTCCAGCGCAACCGCGACGTCCTCGTGGCCGGCGAGCTGCTCAAGGCAGGACGCTCGCTCACCCCGGAGGAGTTCGTCAAGACGGAAGACCTCGATACCTTCTTGGCGTAGGAGCCCCTCCTGCGGTACAATGCGCGCCTATGAACGGTCCGACAGCCGCAGGCGGCTATACCGAGGATCACGCGCGAAGCGGCCTCGCCGAACCCCTTCCCGAGCTCGAGTGCTTCTCGAACCAATACCCCGAGTCGGACTATGTGATCGAGATCGAGACCCCGGAGTTCGATTCGGTCTGCCCGAAGACCGGCCTGCCCGACTCAGGCGACATCCGAATTCACTACATTCCGGACCGCCTGTGCGTCGAGCTTAAGTCGCTCAAGCTCTACCTCCTCGGCTACCGGAACATGGGGATCTTCTCGGAAAACGTCGTAAATCGCATCTTCGAGGACTTCAAGCGAGCGGTGGCGCCACGGTGGCTCAAGGTCCGGGGCGAGTTCAACGCGCGGGGCGGTCTGTCCACGAGAGTCGAGCGTGAGTACCGAGCCCGGTAGGATCACACCGCTCCTCTTCTCGGTAAGCGCCATCTTCATCTCCTTCCTCATCGCGGCAAATATCATCGCGGTCAAGCTCGTCTCCATCGCCGGGCTCATCCTGCCGGCGGCCGTGGTGATCTTTCCCATCACCTACATCTTCGGGGACATCCTGACCGAGGTCTACGGGTTCAAGCGGACGCGCCTGGTTATCTGGACCGGCTTCGCTGCAAACCTCGTCGTGGTGGGCGCCATTGCCCTCGCGCAAGCTCTGCCGGCGGCCTCCTTCTGGAAGGGGCAGGCGGCTTACGTGCAGATTCTTGGCCAGACTCCTCGCATCCTCGCAGGCTCCTTCGCCGCCTACCTTGTGGGAGAGTTCCTGAACTCGATCGTCCTCTCTCGTCTGAAGCTCGCGACCAAGGGCCGCTTCCTGTGGACCCGGACAATCGGTTCCACCCTGGCGGGCCAGGCGGCCGACTCTTCGATCTTCATCACCATCGCCTTCGCGGGGACGATTCCGCATGGAGCCCTGCTTTCGCTCATGGCAACGCAGTGGCTCTTCAAGGTCGCCTACGAGATCGCAGCGACCCCCCTCACCTACCTGATCGTCGGCTACCTGAAGCGGCGCGAGCACATCGATACCTACGACTTCCAGGTCAGCCTGAATCCCTTTAAGGTCTTCGACACCTGATCGACTGAGCTCGGCCGGTGGCCCCCGAACGGAACCGTCTTACCCAACCGCACAGGGCGGCTCGAGCCGAATGGCTGCCGAGGGGTGTGAGATCGAAGAAGGATAGGTCGACGTCAAGTAGCGGCCGGGACCTTTGTCCAGTCTTCGTCGAACTTGGCGAGGCCTTGGGCGGTCAACGGGTGGACGAGCATTTGTTGGATCACGCTGAGCGGCACGGTAACGACATCGGCTCCGGCTCGGAAGAGCTCGGAGACCGTGTGCGGATTGCGAATCGATGCGGCAATGATCTTGGTCCCTATCGCCTGGGTCGTGAAGACTTCCCTGATTGCCAACACGAGCGCTACTCCGTCGGAGTCGATGTCGTCGAGTCGACCGACAAACGGCGCGATGAAATCAGCACCGGCGCACGCCGCGGCGATCGCCTCTACTTCTCCAGCCATAACGGTCGGGCTTCATTCGGCTCGGTCACGGTGCGGCCTATCGAGGAAGCGCAGTCGGCTCGCAGACGCCGCGGGTCCTTAGTCGACGCGTCCCAGCGATTCCCGTCGCACGAGCCATTTCGCGAGCTCGAGGACCGGCGACACCGAGAAGGCCAGCACGAAGATGATCAGTAGGTCGGCCGGGGTAAGGGCGAAGGTTCCGAAGGGAAGATGCAGCACCGGCAGGTAGACGATCAGGGAGAGAAGGAGCAGCTCCCACAGGATTGCCGCGTCCAACCATCGGTTTGCGAAGGGACGATTGAGCACCGAGTGGCGATCGGAGCGGAAGTTGAAGGCCTTGAAGAACTGGATGAGCACGAGGGAAACGAAGCTCATCGTCATCGCCTCGGAAGTGCTCCTCCCCGAATGGAGCGCCCAGACGAAGAGGCCGAGGTTGACCAGAGTCGACCAGATTCCCCCCACGAGCATGAGCCCGACGACCGGCCGGGTGAAGATCCCGCGCTTCGGATCGCGGGGAGCCCGGCGCATGAGGTCGGCTTCGGGCGGGTCCACCGCGAGGGCCAGGGCGGGAAGTCCGTCGGTTGCGAGGTTGACGTAGAGGATCTGCACTGCGCTCAAGGGGAGCGGAAGCCCGGCGAGGGTGGCCCCCGCCATGAGTCCGATCTCCCCGATATTCGAGGAGATAAGGTACATCAGGTACTTCTTGATGTTCCCGAAAATCGCGCGGCCCTCCTCGACCGCCGCCACTATCGAAGCAAAGTTGTCGTCGATGAGGGTCATCGCCGCTGCCTCTTTGGATACGTCGGTCCCGGTGATTCCCATGGCGACGCCGATGTCGGCCTTCTTCAGGGCGGGCGCGTCGTTCACACCGTCGCCGGTCATCGCCACGATCTCGCCCCGCTTCTGGAGGGCCATAACCACCCGAAGCTTGTGCGACGGAGAGACGCGGGCATAGATCTCGATCCGGTCGACCCGCTCGCCCAGCTCAGTGTCGCTCATCGATTCAAGCTCTGCCCCCGTGACCACCTCGCCCGTCGTGAGCAGGCCCAGCTCGCGCCCAACCGCCCGGGCGGTGATCGGGTGGTCGCCGGTGATCATCACCGGCTTGATTCCCGCCTGCCTGCAGATGTCGATCGCGGCCCGCGCTTCGGGACGCGGGGGATAGATCATTCCCACCAGGCCGAGAAGGGTCATCCCTCTTTCGACGCCGGCCACTTCCGCTCCGGGCTTGTAGGCTATCGCGAGAACCCGGAGGGCCTCCTCCGCCATCGACCCAGCCGTAGCGAATATGCTCGCCCTTGCGCCGCCGTCGAGCTCAGCCTCCCCACCCTCGCCCAGCCAGCGGTTGCAGCTCGCGAGAATGACCTCGGGCGCCCCTTTGGAATAGGAAGCCGGATTGGGGCCCCCGACACGGACGGTCATTCGCTTGGACTCCGAGGTGAAGGGTATTTCGGCAAGGCGCGGAGAATCGGCGTCGAGCCGGGCCTTTTCAAGCCCCGCCTTGGCCGCCGCCACCACTAGGGCTCCCTCGGTGGGGTCGCCTTTGACCTCCCATCCCTTCCCTCGCTCGCCCCGGTCGATCGTCGCGTCGCACGCGAGCGCCGCGGCGCGCAGCAGCCGCCCCGCCGGATGGCCGGAAGCCCCTTCCGAAAGATGGATCATCCTGCCGCCGGAGCTGAACTGCCCCACCGGCTCATAGCCCGCTCCCGAGATCTCGATCGTCGCTCCCGCAATCCAGAGCCGGCGTGCAGTCATCTCGTCCTTGGTGAGCGTCCCGGTCTTGTCGGTGCAGATGTAGGTGGTGCTGCCCAGCGTCTCGACCGCGGGAAGGCGCCGCATGAGCGCGTTGCGCCTCACCATGCGCTGGACCCCGAGCGCAAGGGAGATGGTCACCACGGCGGGGAGCGCCTCCGGAACCACCGCTACCGCAAGGGCGATACCGAAGATCAGCATCTCGAGGAAGGGCTGCCCCCGAAGAAGCCCCAGCCCGACGATCATCGCGACTATCGCGAAGGCGATCCGCGCAAGCGTGGCACCCACCCGGTCAAGGTTCCGTTGGAGCGGAGTCTTCGCCGTCTCGATCGTCTGGAGCATCCGAGCGATTGCGCCGAACTCGGTGTTCATCCCCGTGGCGACCACCACGCCGCGACCGCGACCGTAGGTCGCCGTGGTTCCCGCGTAGGCCATGTTCCTCCGATCGCCCAGCGGAAGCTCGATGTCCGCGAGCGGATCGGTTCTCTTTTCGGAGGGCACGGACTCTCCGGTGAGCGCAGACTCCTCGATCTGGAGGTTGACCGCCTCCGTGAGACGGGCATCCGCCGGAATCTTGTCGCCCGCGCGAAGGAGGATGAGATCGCCGGGCACCAAATCGCGGGCGGGGACTCTCGACTCCCGCCCGCCACGAAGCACCGTCGCCAGAGGCGCCGCCATGCGGCGTAGGGCTTCGATGGCCCGCTCGGCCCGGTACTCTTGCGCGAACCCGAGCAAAACCGCGAAAAGAACGATGACCGCAATAGCGATTGCCTCAATAGACTCGCCGAGGAGTGCAGAGAGAAGGGTTGCCGCCAGGAGGATGATGATGAGCACGTTCTTGAACTGCTCGAGGAGAATCGCGGAGGGTGATCGGCCGCGAGTCTCTTGGAGCTCGTTGGGCCCCACCTCTTCGAGCCGGCGCACCGCCTGCTGCGTGCTGAGACCGATCGAGGTCGAGCCCAGACGCTCCACGACCCCTTCGGCCGATAGCGCATACCAGCGCGGCGTCACTTCAGCGCGGGAAGGCTCCATGCGAGACTACCTCTCCCTGTAGAATTGAAGACCTTCCCACTATAGGGAAGCGACCTTCCCCCTGTCAAATCGAGGCTGGATCTCTCCGTCGATTCGCCCGCGGACGCGTCAGTAGGAAAGCCCATAGCCGGCGGGAAAGAGGGGCGCTCCCTCGCCGGTCCCGAAGGGAATCTGGCTCAACGTGCGCGGCCAGGGACAAGGGAGCCTTCCGGTCGGGCGGAAGCGGCCGAGGAGGAGATCGGCGACCCCCTCCCCCTCGCTTCCCGGAAGCCAGGCGGCGAGTGCCGCGTCCCAGCCGCTGATCTCGCCGGTGACGATGAGGGGTCGACCGCTCACGAGCACGACGATGACAGGGATGCCCCTATCCTTCACCGCCGCGATCGCGGCGCGATCCTCGGCTGAGAGCGCGAGCTCGGTGCGATCACCCTGGCCCTCCGCGTAGGGCTCTTCGCCGACCACCACAATTCCCACCTGCGCAAAACCGGCATCGTGTCCGTCGGGCGAGAAGAGCACCGTTGCGCGGCTCCCAGCCGCCCGGCGGATGCCCTCGAGGATACTCGTTCCTTCGGTAATGGCTCCGCGCATCCCCTGCCAGGAGATGGTCCAGCCGCCGCACTGCGCCCCGATGTCGTCCGCCTTCCTTCCGGCCACGACGATGCGCGTGAAGCGCCCCGAAAGGGGCAAGAGATGGCCTTCGTTCTTGAGAAGCACGATCGACTCGCGGACCGCCCTCCGGGCGACCGCCCGATGGGCGGGCGAGCCGATCTCGGGGATAAGGGAGCGCTCGGCGAAGGGGTGCTCGAAGAGGCCGAGGCGAAACTTGGCAGCGAGAATGCGGCGGACGGCGTCGTCGATCCTGCTTTCCGACAGCTCTCCCCGGCGCACCAAATCGAGGACTGTCGCGATGAAGGTAGGATAGCGGTCGGGGATCATCACCATGTCGATCCCGGCATCGATTGCGGTCCGGATTTGGGCGGCCGAATCCCCGGGAAGAAGCGCCACCCCGCCCCAGTCGGAGACGACGAAGCCCGCGAAGCCCAGCTCTCCTTTGAGCATCCCGGTTACAAGCGAGCGGTTCCCGTGATCGGGCACGCCATTCCAGCTGCTGAAGCTCACCATCACCGAGCCGACTCCCGCGCCCACCGCCGCGCGGTAGGGCACCAGGTGGATCGCCCGCAGGAGCGACACAGGGATGCGGGCGTCGCCGCGATCGACGCCGCCCGAGGTACCTCCGTCCGCGATGAAGTGCTTCGCGGTGGCGAGGAGCGCCCACGAGGGGAGCCTCTCGCGCCCAGGCCCGCCCAGGGGGCTTCCCTGGTACCCCTCGATCGCTGCCGCGCCGAGGCGGGAGACGAGAACCGGGTCGCTGCCGAATCCTTCGTAGGTCCGGCCCCAGCGGATATCCTGCGGCACCGCGACCACGGGGCTGAAGGTCCAGCGAATGCCGACGGCGCTCGACTCACGGGCGGTCACTCGGGCCGCCTCCCAGACGAGCTCCGGATCGTTCGCCGCCCCAATGCCGATGTTGTGCGGAAAGATGATGGCACCCTGCAGGTTGTTGTTTCCGTGAACCGCGTCCGCGCCGTAGAGGATGGGGATTGCGAGCCGCGAGGCGAGGGCTGCGCGCTGGTAGGAATCGATCATCTCGGCCCAGGCTTCGGGAGTGTTTCGCGCGGGGGCCGAGCCGCCTCCGCTCAACACGGAGCCGAGGCCGTAGCGGGCGATCTCGGTCGGCTTGGCAAGATAGCCCCGCTCGACCTGCGCCATCTGGCCAACCTTTTCTTCAAGCGTCATTCGGGCGAGGAGGTCGCCCACCCGCTCCGAGAGCGGACGTGCCGGATCAAGGTAGGGTGCCCATGCGCGGGTCGGGAATGAGGCGGTGCAACCCGACAGAGCGGCCATCGCCAGGAAACAGACCCAAAGAGGCGTACTCCTCCTTGCCCGCGTGTTCGTTCGACGCGCGGTGAAGTCGACGGGAGGCTGGCCGCCGATCACCACGGGATGGGCTTGCCGTCGCGGAAGAAACCGCCGGTCTGGTTGGCAGTGAGGAGCGCCGCCCACAGGACCGAGGCGGCGCCCTGAGCGACGGATCGCGGGGCGCCGGGGCCGCCCATGTCGGTGTGCACCCAACCGGGGCACACCGCGTTGATGCGGATCCGCCGTCCTGCAAGCTCGGCCGCCATGATACGGACGAGCGCATTGAGCGACGCCTTGGAAACCCCGTAGGCGGAGGTCGGCCACCCCTCCGCCGTGTGGCGGCCTCGCCGGACATCCTCCACGAACTTTTCCGTGAGCTCGATGAGCGACTTGCGGGTAAGCCTGGGATCGGCATAACGGGATCGGAGGGGGTCCGATAGAATCGAAAGCTCCCCCGCCCCGCTCGACACCATCACGATCGTCCCGCCGTCGGCCAGCAAGGGCAGGAGCGCGTCGGTGACCCGAAGCGGGCCATAGAAGTTCGTGTCGATCGTCTTTCGCGCAACCCGCTCGTCGAATCCGTCGAGGGCTACCGCTCCGTTGTTTACGAGGATATCGAGCGAGACCCGCTGATCGCGCAGCCGACTCGCGAGCGCCTCGATGGAGACGGTATCGGTGACATCGAGTCGATGGTACTCGACTCGACCCTGCTTCTCATCCCGCAGAATGCGGCCGACCGCCGCACGACCCGCCGCCTCGTCTCGGCTCGTGAGGAGGACGCGGCAGCCGCGGTTTGCCAGTTGCCGCGCGGTCTCGAAACCGAGACCGCGATTTGCGCCCGTTACGAGCGCCGTCTGGACCTTTCCTTCCATATCACACTTCCCCTACGTGAGCCCGACCATGCTGCTTGTCAGCGCGAAGAGGCGCTCGCCGGCCTGCCGGTCGTAGGACTGCTTCGAGGAGGGTATCGCCTTTCGATCCATCCAGTAAAGTCCGTTCTTCCCGTTCACCTCAGCCGAGCTTGCGAGGTAGACTGCGGTGTCCGCCCCCGCCTCGGGGCTGCGAAAAAAGGGACGAATGACCCGACCGAAGAGCCGGCCGAAGCCGCCCTTGCCCGGAGTGCGATCCACCCAGAGGTCGGTCGCCACCGCTCCCGGATGGAGCGCGTTGACCGTGACGCCGCTTCCTTCGAGCCTTCGGGCAAGCTCATAGGTGACCAAGAGGTTCGCGAGCTTCGAGCGGCCGTAGACCTTGAGAAGTCGGTAGCCCCGCTTCGCTTGCAGGTCGTCGAAATCGAGCTCCTGCCCGACGTGCGCTCCGGAGTTCACCATGATGACCCGCGACGGTGCGCCGGCCTTGAGGACATCAAGCAGCAGATGGGTCAGAAGGAAAGGAGCAAGGTGATTGACGGCAAAGCTCATCTCGAAGCCGTCCCTGGACTCTTCGCGGCGCATCCGAATTGTCCCGGCGTTGTGGACAAGCACGTGGAGAGCCGGGTGGCGCAGCTTGAACTCGGCGGCAAAGGTCCGGATGCTCACGAGGTCCGCGAGATCGCAAAGCATGAGATCGACCTTCGAGCTCCCGGTCGTCTCCTTGATCTCGGCCTGTGCCATGCGCCCCCGCTCCTCGCTCCGGCAGAGCATGACGACGTGGGCGCCCATCCTCGCTAGCGCCCGAGCGGTCTCCTTTCCCATTCCGGTATTGGCCCCGGTGACGAGGACCGTCAACCCCGTCATCGTGGCATCGCTCCTCATGAGCCCCATAGTGTCAGCGCCTCCAAAAGCGAACAATCATTCGTCCGACCAAGATACCGATTTTCGGCCGCCGAGGCGACCCGTTTTCCAGCTCGGCTGAGCGCGGGCGCGGCAAGCGCGCGTGCCTGTACAGCCATGCGCGTGCGCCGCTATAATGCGGCCACATGAACAGCTGGGACAGAACAACCCTTGAGGAACTCCTGGTGAAGGCCGGGAGCATCGCCCTCCGATACTACGACAATCCGCCGACCGAATACAAACGCGACCAGTCGCCGGTCACCAAGGCCGATCGCGAGATCGAAGAGCTGCTCGGCAGGAGCTTTGATCGGCCCGGCGAAGGCTCCTATCTCATCGGCGAAGAGACCGTCGAGAGGCGGGACGGCTCCTACATCGACACTGCCTTCCGCGCCACCGCGTGGGTAGTCGATCCCATCGACGGGACCTCCCTTTATGCAAACCATCTCCCCTGCTGGGGAGTGTCGGTCGGCTTCATGGAGCGAGGCGCCCTCACCGAGGGGGCCATCTACTTTCCCCTGGATGATGAGCTCTTCATCACCGAAGGGGAGGCCATCCTCCACGGGAGGCCGGGCGCGCTCGCTCGAATCGAGCCGGTGCGGCGCCCCTACTCGGTCGGCGGCATAGTCGCGATCACGCAGGAGATAGCCCGCTTCCTAGGGATCGAGATAGCGAACCCGGTATACGCCGGAGGGAGCGCGGTCTATCCCCTCACCCAGCTTCTGCTCGGTCGCTTCATCGCATACGTCGGCCAGCTCAACCTTTGGGATATCGCAGGCTGCCTGCCGCTCCTCCGAAATGCAGGCTTCGATCTGCGCCTGGAGGACGGTACCAAGGTCGAAGACGCCGTCGATGAGGCCGCCTACTTCCTTTCGCCCGGAGACGCCAAGCGCTGGAAGTATCGCTCCAACCTCATCTGCACCGCCGCCTCCGAGACCCTCGACCGGGTGATGAACGGGCTGCGCGCGGCACGAGCACAGCGGGTATCAGCGCCGAAGTGATCAACCGCGAGACGACCTCGAAGAGGAACCTGGGGTTCAAAAGCCTCCTCGCGGGCACGCTCTTTGCGATAATAGCCCACGCGGTCGCCGCCGCGCCGCTCGGCGCCAGCGCGGCTTCCGCGGATCGGACCTCCCTAGATCTGGTGTCCGTGGATCCGGCCGCTTCTGCCGATCCTGCAGGCCTCGCCGCGACCCCCCGGAAGGATGCCCGCCCCCTCCTCCCCCCGCTGCCCTTCGGCAAGTCACTTCACTTCATGGCCGGCATGGCGGGAGGCTTTCTCGCCGCGGCGGCGATCGCGGCTACGCATGACCCGCAGCTCGTCGGCAGCTATCCCCTCTATCTTCCCTCGGTCGCCCTTTCCGCCGCGACCGCAGCGGGAATCGGCAAGGAGGTCCTCGATTCCACGGGCTTCGGCGGCGCGGAGTTCTCCGACATCCTCATCACGATGGCGGGAGGGCTCACCGCCGCTGCTGCCGTGGCCTACGCCGAGCCTCTCTTCCCTGCGACGCCGGCGGGGAGAACGAACAGCGTGACCCTTCTCGCGGCGACCGGTGCCTTGCTCGCCGTCCCCGTCGTGATCGGCTTCATCCATGAGATCGTCCGAAGCGCGCAGCGGCACGCAGCCGCGCACGAGGCACCCAAGGGAGCGCAAGAATGAAGTACGCAGTCGTGAAGCTTTCAGGGAGCTACAGCGAGACCGCCTCGCAGGTGAGGTCGCTCGAAGCGACGGGCCTGGTTCGCTCCTTTCGCTACGACAACTTCCTCATTCACGTCGAGCGCATCCTCACCGACCGCTCGATCCGAAGAGTGCTCGTCGACACTCAACTCGACTTTCAGGTTTCCTTCGTGGCGGGCCTCGAGGCGGTGCGCCGTCAGCTCGAGCGCCTGAAAGGTGCCGGCAAGCAGCTCTTCTTCTACGCTCGGACCTACGGCGCACCCCAGCTCTACCTTGCCTCGGCCGCTGAAACGGCGGTCATCCATCCGCTGGGCTCGCTCCAGTTTCTCGGCCTCTTTCGATCCTTCCTCTTCTTCAAACGGCTTCTTGCCCGGCACAAGCTGGGGGTCGAGGTGATAAGACGAGGACGGTACAAGAGCGCCGGCGACCTCGTCCGCACGGACAGGATCGACCGATACAACCGGGAGCAGTACGAAGCGATCCTCGACAATCACCTGGCCGAGCTGCGTGCGAAGATCGGCGCTGGATTGGCTAAGGGGCCGGAGGAGCTGGACAGCCTCCTTGCGGGACGCATCCTCTCTGCAGGCGAGGCGCTCGAGGAGCGATGGATCCACAAGATCGCCTCGCGGGAGAGCCTTCTCGCGGAATGGAAGAAGGAGAAGCTCAGCCCCGCACGCGCCCCAAGACGCGGCGGCTCATTCGGCAAGGGGAAGCGCATAGCGGTGCTCGTCCTCGAGGGATCGATCGTCGACGGCATCTCGCGCTTCGATCCCCTGTCCGGACAAGCGATCGGGGCTGAGTCCTATCTTCCCACCGTCGAGAGGCTCGCGAAGGACCGCCGTATCAAAGGGGTGATCTTTCGCATCAACTCGCCCGGAGGCTCGGCGATTGCCTCGGAGGAGATCGCCGAAGCGCTCAAGCGCCTCGGTGAGAAGAAGCCGCTCGTCGTCTCGATGTCGGAGGTCGCCGGATCGGGAGGCTACTGGATCGCCACACCCGGCGAGCGGCTCTTTGCCGAGCAGACGACCCTCACCGGCTCGATCGGCGTCATATCGATGGCGGTGAGCGCGCCGGCGCTTCTCGCGAAGCTGGGGATCACCGAATCGACCCTTAGGAGGGGAGAGCACGCCGACCTCGCCTCTCCGCTGCGGAGGCTTCGGGCGGAGGAGCGCAGGATGCTCGAGTCGGAGGTCGACCGGCTCTACCGCGCCTTTGTCGAGAAGGTAGCGGCGTGTCGCAAGCGCCCGGTCGAGGAGATCGACAAGATAGCCGAGGGTCGAGTCTGGGCCGGCGGCGACGCTTGTGCCCTCGGGTTGGTCGATGAGATCGGCGGTCTCACCGAGGCGATTGCTTACCTCAAGGGCCGACTGAAGATCCGTAGGGCGCGAGTCGACTTTCATCCCGTGGTCCGCCGCCCCTTCATCGAGCGCATGCTCTTTCGCCACGCGGCGGATGCGGGCGGGGCGCTCCTGGGGCAGTCCCACCTCCCCCTGTTCGCAGGCCTTCGCGCGCTCTCGAGCCTCGCGGCGCTTGGAGACCGCCGGCCGCTCGCCCTCATGCCGGAGGGAATGCCGGGAGGGTGGTGGTTGCAACGGTCAGGGCGTTGATCTTTTTGCGGGATTGTCTCTATAGTTGAGCGACAAAAATCAGCCAATCGCTCCCTTCACGGAAGAGAACAAGCTTTAAGGAAGGAACTGCCTTGATAATCAGACAACTGCCTCTCGGCCAACTCCAGACGAACTGTTACATACTCGGCTGCGAGACAACAAAGGAAGCGGTCGTGATCGATCCCGGCGACGAGGTCGGCCGCATCTTGAGCGACATCGATAAGTACCACCTGAAGGTCAAATACATCCTGAACACCCATGCCCATTTCGATCACATCGGGGCGAACGCGGCCCTCGTAAAGGCGACCGGTGCGCCGCTCGCGATTCACAGCCTCGACCTCCCGCTCCTCAAAGAGCGGGGTGGAGCGCGCTTCTTCGGCTTCGAGATTCCCCAGAGCCCCGATCCCGACAAGCTTCTCACGGAGAACGAGCTCATCCGATTTGGAAAGTACGCGCTGAAGGTCCTTCTCACGCCCGGTCACACTCCGGGTCACGTCAGCTTCTATGAGGCAAAGGCGGCCGCCCTTTTTGACGGCGATGTCCTCTTCGCGGGCGGCCTCGGACGGACCGACCTTCCCGGAGGCGACCACAACGCGCTCCTTGCAAGCATCCGCAAGAAGCTGATGGTGCTTCCCGATGAAACCATCGTTTACTCCGGACACGGCCCGACGACGACCATCGGGCAGGAGCGCGAGGTGCTTCTCAGCTACACCTGATTCCCGCTCTCACCGACATCTAGCCTCCGGCTCACCGGCGATTAACCTCTCACCCGCATATTGGGCTCTACGTGTGTGGCTACGATACCAAAAGGAGGTACTTCGTATGCGAAAGAACGGCACGATAACATTGTTGGCGGCTGTCAGCATGCTCGCGGCAACCTCGATGCTCTTTGCTGGCGGTCAGAAGGAGGGAGGCCCGACGGGTTCCCGGTCATCGGCGGCCGCAGCGGGGAACACCGCTTCTGCGGTCGGCGTCAAGGTCAACTACCAGTCGATCGGCTCCTCGGGAGGCGCAAAGAACATTCAGAACAAGGTAGTAGACTTCGGAGCTTCCGACGCCTACCTGAGCGATGAGCAGATGCGGTCCTTTGACGCTCCGGTTGTCCACATTCCTACGGTCCTCGGGTCCATCGTCGTGATCTACAACCTGCCGGGGAATCCGACCTTAAGGCTCACGGGAGAGGTCGTCGCCGACATCTTCATGGGCAAAATCACAAGCTGGAACGATGCGGCGATCACCGGACTCAATCCGGGTGCGGCCTTGCCCACCCACGACATCATCGTTGCCCATCGCTCCGACGGGAGCGGCACGACCTTCAACTTCACCTACTATCTGTCCAAGGTGAGCGACGGCTGGAGCAAGAGTGTCGGCAACGCCAACTCCGTCAACTGGCCCGCTGGGCTCGGCGGCGCTCAGAACGCCGGAGTCGCCGGGATCGTGAAGCAAACTTCCGGTTCGATCGGCTACGTCGAGCTTGCCTACGCTCTCCAGAACAAGCTGCCCTACGCGACGCTCCGGAATCAGGCCGAGAACTGGATCGCCCCCTCGCTCGACTCCACCTCGGCTGCGGCAAGCGGCGCGATGCCCGAAGACACTCGCGTTTACCTTGGCAACACCAGCGCCGCAAACGGCTACCCGATCGCCAATTTGACCTGGATCATCGTTCACAAAGAGCAGAACTACGCCAAGCGCTCCCCTGAGCAGGCCAGGGCCCTCGTGAAGCTCCTGTGGTGGATGACCCACGACGGTGAGAGCTATGCGAAGGACCTCTTCTACGCGCCGCTTCCGGAGACAGCGTTGAAAAGCGTCGAGACGATTCTCGGCTCCATCACCTACGGCGGGAAACCGGTGCTTTCACTCTAGTCCACGGTGTCCACGAATGCTCCGGGGGCCGCGCGAATCGCCGACCCCCGGGGTGCATTAACAGAGTGCTCATGGCTTTCTAACAGAAACCTAACAGAATGCTCATAGAGTCGAGGGGAAAGGAGTTCCATTCCCCGATGCTAGGCGAGAAACTCTTCAGAGCCGTGCTCGTTACGAGCACGCTTCTCGTTACGCTTCTCGTTGCCGGCATCTTCGTCACGCTCGTCGGAGGGTCCCTCGAGTCCATTGGCAAGTTCGGCCTTCGCTTCCTCTTTTCGACGACGTGGGATCCGGTGAAGGGGGTTTTCGGGGCGGCCACCTTCATCGTGGGGACGCTCCTGACCTCCTTCATCGCCCTGGCGATCTCGCTTCCGTTCTCGCTCGGGGTGGGGATCCTCCTCGGCGAGTACTACAACAGGGGCGCCATCGCGGGCACAATCGGGGTGATCATCGATCTTCTCGCCTCGATCCCGTCGGTCGTCTACGGCTTCTGGGGAATCGCGGTCCTCGTCCCGCTCGTTCGGGGGCTCGAGACGAAGATCGGCGTGACCCCCTACGGCGTCGGGATATTCACCTCGTCGCTCATCCTCGCAGTGATGATAGTTCCCTACTCGGCCTCGATCGCAAGCGAGGTGATACGGCTCGTCCCGATCGACATGAAGCGCGCAGCCTATGCCCTCGGCTCTACCCGCTACGAAGTGGTGCGCAAGATCGTCCTCACCTATGCCCAGTCCGGGATCCTCGCCGGGATCATGCTCTCGCTCGGCCGCGCCCTCGGGGAGACGATGGCTGTCACGATGGTGATCGGCAACGTCTCGAAGCTGCCGACGACCATCTTCTCGCCGGGCAATACCCTCGCAAGTGTCATCGCAAGCGAGTTCACAGAGTCGACCAGCGCCCTGCATCAGTCCGCGATGATCGAGCTCGCCCTCGTGCTCTTTCTGATCACTACGCTGATCAACTGGATCGCCCATCAGACCATCAACCGCATGAGGAATCGCAATGCGTAGGACCGCAAACGTCCGGTCTCGACTCTTCAAGAACCAACTCTTCGGGATCCTCGTCTTCGTTCCGGGAATCCTTGTGACCGTTCCCTTCATGCTCGTGCTCTACCACGTGATTGCCAAGGGAATCCAGGTCCTCAATTGGCACCTGATCTTCAGTCTTCCGAAGCCGGTCGGAGAGATCGGAGGTGGCATCGCGAACGCCATAGTGGGAACGATCACGGTTGTGCTCATAGCCACCATCGTTTCCGTTCCCATCGGGGTATCGGCCGGCATCTACCTCTCCGAGTCGCGAAAGTCCCGCCTTGCCGGAATCACCCGAATGGCGGCGAACCTCCTGCAGAGCGTCCCTTCCATCGTCATCGGCATAGTCATGTACAGCTGGATCGTGATTCCCCTGCGCAGCTTTTCGGCCCTTGCCGGAGGCATCGCGCTCGCGGTGATGATGTTCCCCGTTATCGTGAAATCGACCGAGGAGACCGTGAACCTGGTGCCAAGCGGCCTCAAGGAGGCTTCGATGGCGCTTGGGGCGCGCTACCACGTGACGATCCTGCGCATCGTCATCCCCACCAGCCTTTCGGGGATCTTGAGCGGGATAACCCTCGCAGGCGCCCGCGTCGCAGGCGAGACCGCCCCGCTCCTCTTCACCGCCTTTGGAAGCCCCTTCTTCAATTTCAATATCCTCAAGCCGGTGGGCGCCGTGCCCCTCGTCATCTATGATTACGCGAAGAGCCCCTACGACAACTGGATTCAGCTGGCCTGGGGCGCGTCGTTCGTGCTCATCGCTTTGGTGCTCGCCCTGAACCTGGTGGTTCGCCTCATCAAGCTCGCGCATCGCGGTGTTCAATAGACCCGGCATCCGCCTGCCGATTGCTGTTCGCCGAGAGGGTTATCCCTCCTCCGGCTTGACCTTCTTCTTCTGCTTGTTCAGATACATGTTGTTGTCCGCGAGCCGCAGAAGCTCATCGGCCGAGAGATCGCTCGAAGGGCTGCGCTCCGCTAGGCCGTAGCTGATGGCAAGCGGATAGCGCCTTTCCTGTTCGCTCTGCTCGGCAAGATCCGCGATGATGCGGTCGAGGATAATCCCCGCCGCCTCAGCCGTGCAGTTGGCCAGGACGGCGAGAAACTCGTCCCCACCAAGACGGGAGATGTAGTCGCTCTTTCGGAAGTGCTTTTTGAGCACAGCGATCACCCTCTTGATTAGCTCATCGCCCGCCGGATGGCCCCAGTTGTCGTTCACGGTCTTGAGGTCGTCGATATCGATGAAGCACAGCGACAGGGGTTGCGCATAGCGCTCGGTGAGGTAGATCGACTGCTTGAGGATCTCGAAACCCGCGCGCCGATTGTAAACTCCGGTCAGGTCATCGATCGCCGCGCGCTGCTCGAGCACCACCTCGATCGCCTTGCGCTCCTCGATCTCTTTTTGAAGACGGGCGACCTCGCGCTCGAGCTCGAGGGTTCTTTCCTTGAGGGCCTCGAGATCCTTTCCCAGCTCGGCACTTCGCCGCTCCGCCGCGGACTCGGCCGCCCGGGCGCGGCGGATGGCGCGCTCGTGCACGAGCGTCATTGCGGAACAGACGACTGATACGACCCAGATCGACGACAGTAGGACTAGGGAGGAGCCGCTCAACTCACGCCGGGCAAAAAGGAAGAGCGTGAGCGCGAGCAGCGGGAGAAGAAGAATGGCCCAAAGGAACGGTCGGACCCCCGCAGCAAGAAGGCAATCGAGCACCAAGACTGTCGCGAAAAGGAAAGGGAGGACTGCCCAAACAGCGACCCCGCGATCCGGGGCAAGCAGGATCCGCGAGACAATCCCCATGGCCATCACCTGGAGCCCGAGCAACGACAGGGCGTGGAAGGGAATGATGAGCGATGGCTGCCGCGCGAAAACATCCGTACCGAGGGTGAGAAAGAGAAAGGCGGGGACGAGTCCCGAAAGGGACCACGGCAGGTAGAAGGTCCCCAAGGGCCCTGCAAGCGCAACGATGGTGAAGGCCCCCACCGTCACAAGCGCTATGGCCGCGAACAGTTTGCCCCTCAGAAGAGTTATCTTTCTGGTCTCGTTGAGGAAGTCGGCGTCAGCTCCTCCGAGCAGCGATCTCATCGGTTCCTACGGGAGCGAAAGCACCCACGCTGGTAAGGATTATCGGGCCTAACGCGAAAAGAGTCTATCCTATTTTTAGCACGGTGATCAGCGGGCGCTGCGGCGCACGATGAGCCTGCCGATGACGTTGAAACAGAGGACCAGGAGAATAAGCACAAATGCCCCGGCGTAGGCAAGGGCATGAGCCGAGTCGAAGGGCTCGTTGATGTAGGTCCAGACGACGTAGGTAAGGTAGCCAACCGGCGAATGCACGAGCTGGCCTGTCGGCATGTAGCTCGACCAGCCGGCGGTGTAGATGAGCGGTGCCGTCTCCCCCATCGCTATTCCGGTCGCAAGAATCACGCCCGTCAGAATGCCGGGCACCGAGGCCCGCAGCACGATGCGCAGAGCGGTCGCCGTGGGAGTCGCCCCGAGCGCAAGCGAGGCCCTTCGCATCTCCTGCGGGACCTTCTGCATTGCGAGCTCCGAGGAGCGGAGAATGTAGGGAAGCATCATGATCATGAGGGTGATGGCTGCCGCGAGCAGCGAGAAACCCCAGCCAAACCAGACAACCATTGTTACGTATCCGAAGTATCCGAGGACGATGGAGGGAACGCCCGTCAGGGTCTCGGCCGCGTTCCGTATGAAGGAAGCCAGCCGGCGCGGCGCGAGCTCGCTCACGAAGAGCGCTCCGAAAATCCCGAGGGGCGCGGCGAGGACGAGCGCGGCAAAGACGAGCACGAGCGTGCCGACGATCGCATTGGATAGGCCGCCTGCAACCCCCGACGTCGGCGTAATCAGCGTGGCGAGCGAAAACCCGGGCGCGCCTCGAAGCGCCACGATCCAGAGGATGTCGATGAGCGGAAGGAGACAAAGGGCCGCGGCGAGGACCATGAGCACGACCATGAGGCGGTCCCGTGCGATGCGTATCCTATGCCGTTTGGTGACCATCATCGGCTTCCTCCAGCACCGGGCCCTCCGCCCGCGGCGCTTGCGGGAAGAATGCTCGATATGCGGACCATTCCGCGGGCGACGATCGGAACAAGGATGTTCACGATAAGGGTGACGACAAAGAGAACCAACGCGATCTCCGCGAGGGCATGCAAAGCCATCCCGGTGGGATCGGTCATTGCGCTGTCGAGAAGTGCGACGATGTTCGCCGCCATCGTACCGACGGGGCTGTAGATGTTGCGGGGAAGGTAGTTCACGGCCGAACCGCTCACCATGAGCACGGCCATGGTCTCGCCGAGCGCCCGGCCAAGCCCCAGGGCAACTGCACCGGTGATTCCGCTGCGCCCGTAGGGAAGCACGATCGTCCGTATGAGCTCCCAGCGAGTTATCCCCATTGCGATCCCCTGCTCCCGCAGATCCCAGGGAACGTTCCGCAGCACGTCCCGGCTCACCGCGGTAATGATGGGGATGATCATGGCCGCGAGCACGATACCCGAGGAAAGCAGCCCCACCCCCGTCCCGACCGGACCGCGGAAAAGCGGAATGAAGCCGAGGATCCGGTCAAGAAAGGGCCCGATGTCGGACCTCACGAGGGGCGCGATGACCTCGAAGCCCCAGAGCCCGAAAACAACGCTCGGCACACCCGACAGCAGCTCTACGAGCGAACCGATCACGGCCGATACCCGCTTCGGGGCAATCTCGCTTAAGAAGAGAGCGGCTCCGAGGCTCAGGGGAATGGCGATGACCAGGGCCACGAGCGAGGTGAGAAGGGTCCCGACCAGGAACACCAGCATCCCGTACTGCGCCCCCTTGGGGGCGGTAATGCCGTTGTGGGTGACGGTCGCCCCGCTGTAGAGGTTGCCTTCATTCCAAGGGATCGACCCGAAAAAGTGCCAGCCGTTGAAAAGAATCGACGGCCAGGCGAATACCAGCATGACCAGAAGGACCGCGATCAGAAAAAAAGGCACACTTGCGGCGAAACCGCCGCAAGTGTACTTGATCAGGGCGTCCTTTATGAGTTGGCGGCGCACCGCTCGTCAGCTCCCGATCTTGTCGATCTGAGTCTGGCTAAGCTTGATGATCGAGGCGGGAAGCGGCTGGAAGTGGACCTTGTCGAGATAGCTCGCCGATTCTCCCCCGTTCGGATCAAGAGCCCAGGTGAGGAAGGTCTTGAGGGCATTGGCCATCGAGGCGCTCGGCTGCTTCGTCGCCACCAGAGCGTACTCGTAGTTGATGATCGGATAGGAGTTTGCTCCAGGCTCGAAGATCAGCGAGATTCGCTCGTCGGCCGGGGTGCCCTTGAATCCCGCCTGCGCGGCCGCGCCGATGGTCTCCGGCGTGGGCATCAAGAAGCTGCCGTCCTTGTTCTCGATGCTGGCCTCGCCGAGGCCGGCCTTGTTGGTCTGATCAAGCCAGCTCACGCCGACGTAGGCAATCGAGTAGGGGTTCTGCTGGAGCGCCTGGACCATCCCCGGGTTCCCTTCGGCGCCGATGCCGCCCTGGACCGCAGGCCAGCTGACGCTTACGCCCGATCCGACGCTTGAGCTCCACGAGGGGGTGGAGTCGGAAAGATACTGTGTGAAGATGAACGTGTCGCCGCTGCCATCGGTCCGGTGAACCGGGATGATGGCCTTGTGGGGAAGGCTGACGCCCGGATTCAGGGCGGCTATGCCCGAGTCATCCCAATAGGTGATCTTTCCGCTATAGATCCCGGCGATGACCGGTCCACTCAAGCGGAGGTGTTTGTCGTTCAGGCCGGGAAGGTTGTAGTTGATCTGCTGCGCGGAGATCGCGAGAGGGATGTTCAACACTCCGGGGTGCTGCGCGAGGAGGGCATCGCTCATATAGGCGTCGCTCGCCCCGATCTGCGCGGTCCCGTTCGATGCCATGGCGATACCGGTTCCGCTTCCGGTACCCTGCGTGGTGATTTGCACATTCGGATGGTTGGCGGTGTAGTCGGGCACCCAGAGGTTGAAGAGGGGATAGAGGAGCGTCGACCCGGTCTCGAGGATCGAGATCTTGCCGCCCGCGGCTCCACCTGCCATCGCCGTTGACGCTTCTTTGGAGCCGCCGGCCCATGCCGCAGAGGTCGCCACCGCGAATCCCACCGCTACCAGCAGGAGAAGGAGTTTGCGCTGAAAAAGAGTACGCATAAGAACGTATACCTCACTTCTTTTCAAGGAATCGGACATTGGGTTAAAACCCACGGCAAGGTTGTGGGTCAACTGTTAAGCCCGGGTTATCCTTCAGTGTGATTTCTATTAATTGACGAGTCCTTTACAGAACGACAGGAGACACATCGGCTAGCGCCTCTCGTACCTCACGGGGACTTGTGAAGCTTAAGGTTCATGATCTTTGTGAACATCTCTTCCATTCGATCCGCCTCGCCCTTGCTCAAGGAAGCTCGGGTAAACACGTCCCGCAGGAATTCGGTCATGACGGAATTCCCGGCCACGGAAAAGAAGCCGATTGCGCCGAGCGAGCCGATTGCCGAGGCGGTTAGCTTCTCGATCCTCTCGCGCGCGACCGGGCGAAAGCGCACCGGACGCTGGTCGTGACGGAACAGGGCGTATGCGATAATTTGCACCGCCTGCGAAAGGTTGAGCGAGGGGAACTGGGGCGAGGTGGGAATATGGACCGCGAGGGCGCACGCGGAGAGCTCGGCGTCCGAGAGACCGCTGCGCTCGTTGCCGAAGACAACCCCCAAGCTCCCGGCACCCGAGTCCGCGGCGCGCTCGGCAAGCTCTTCGGGAAGAAGGGAGACGGCCTTTCGCTTGACGCCTCGGCGGCGAGTGACCCCGGCCGAAAGCACGGTGTCCGCGAGCGCCTCCTCTACGGTCGGGAAGAACTCGGCTCGCTCATACACCTCGAAGGCGTGTACCGACATGTACTCGATCTGCCGCTCGTCGTACCTGCGCTCCCCGACGATCCGCAGGCGAGTCAGACCCATCGTTTTCATGGCCCGGCAGGTCGAGCCGATATTCCCCGCCTCTTCCGGGTGCGAGAGCACGACGGCGATGCGCTCAAGAAAGGCTTTCACGCGGCGGATTATAGCACGGCAAAACTGCGTCCGCTCCTCCGTGCCGATTCAAGCAGGAGGCTCTCCGTCGCGGCCACGAAGCCGCAGGTCCCCGGCCTCTGGTAGCCGGATAAAAAAAAGCCGGCCTGGTTGCCGGCTTTTAGAAGGCCCTGCAGTCGAGGGCAGATGCCCTGCTGCTTTCAGGCTCCACGTGACGTTTTCGCTTTCCAGTGGAAAGCTCCGAAAACACTATCGAGCTCAGGCGGCGGCCTCAACGGCCGCCAATCGCAACAGGTGGAGTTGCCACTACATCCTCCTGTTCCTTGTTGGGGGTACGCCACGTACCCTACACTCCTAACATACATCACCTCGCTCGAATCGTCAACTCTCCCCAACCCGGCTCAAAACGTCGAAGATGCGGACCATGGCGTAGGTGTCCATGCTGCAGTAGTCGAGGAGCTGCCGGCGGACCTCCGCGCGACGCGCCGGGTCGCGTACCTCGAAAAGCTCGGTAAAGGCAAGCGCCGCTGCGGTCCCGTCTCCGATTGCCAACGAATCGTAGGAGAGCTCCGGGGCGAGCGCAGGCAACACCCTCTTGATCGAGTAGGAGCCCCGCATCGACGGAAGGTAGTAGTCGCAACGCTGGAAGGGCGTCATGAGGTCTGCGACCCGGTCGATCACGGCCTCGAGAGCCGGCGCACGCTCGGGAAAGAGCGCCGCAAGCTCGGTCAGTCTGCCGACCTCGAAGGACTGGTTGTAGGCGAGGACGCTCCCGCTCTCTCCTAGCGCCGCGAGCATCGCCTCGGCGAAAGAATCTCGTGGGTCCGGTCCCGCCTCGGCGAGAAACTCGACATGGCTCGCCTCCTCCCCCGGTCGCTCCCGGCGGTGGAGGGAGAACTGGAAGGGAATCTGCTGGTAGGGCGAGGAGTTGTCGTAGAGGGGCACCGCCGGCTGGAACGTCTCAAAATCGAGAAAGAGAAGCGGGTAGCGGAGCGATCGGATGAGCCCCTCGATCGCCGGGGCTTCGATGACCGCTGACCTCGAGCGCTCGACGTGCACCTGCAGCCGCTGCCGGTCGCTCAGAGGATAGCTGTCGGGGACGTCGCCAACGGCGACGATACCGGAGTGAAAGAGCTCGAACTTTTTCTCCTCGTCGAGCCGCGCGATGTCGAATACTGAATACTCGGGAACCTCCTTCCAGCAGGTTCCGATGAAGTCGCATGGGTAGGGGTTGTGACAGTGCGGGCCGATCGGCACCTCAGGCATCTGCTCCGCGCGGGCTACCCTTGAAAGCTCCTCGACCTTCTGCACGATCGTTGGCTGGAGCCCGATGACCTCCGAACGGACCGACCTCCCGACGAACAGCCGGTAGAGATCGAGCTTGCCGTGCCGAACATAGTCCGGATTCACACAGACTATGGAGATGTCCGAAAGCGGAAGACCCGAGCCGGTGATGACGAAGTACTGCAGCGCCGCGTCGAGAAGATAGGTTTCCGTCACGGAGGTCGAGCTTTTGACCTCGAAGGCGCGGTAGGACGCTCCGTCGCGCACGAGGATGTCCATGGCGGCAAGAACACCTTCGTGGCGGAAGGCCGCCTCATAGATCACCGGCGTCCGATCTCGAACCAGCTCCGCGGTCTTCGTCACCGACCGGCCGTACTGGAAGGGAGTGGGGGGGCTTGCGTCGACGCCGCCGGGGAAAAGCTCGCGGGCCAGCAGCCCGACTTTCGAGCCCCGGTCGAAAATCGCCTGCTGCTCCGGACTTATCCGGTCACGGGTCTGATAAAGGTGCTTGTAGAGCCACAACGATTTGTGGCATTGGCATCCGCGAATGAAGGTGGACTTCGAAAGGATATGCGTCGATCCCCGATTCATCGGCACGAGGATACCACAGGCCGCACCGCATCGGAAGCCGGCCCGCACCACCGTTCGATCGGCGGCTGGCGCCCCGAAGGGGCGTCGACGATTCTCGCGATTTTGTGACCTGACCGATTGACATTTTTGTTCTTTCCGGCTAACCTACCAATTGTGAACGCGAACGGTACACCCATCGTACAACTCCCCGCTGCCCTTGCTCTACTCGCACTACTACGCTCATCCACGGCAGTGGGAAAGGCCTTCGCTCAGGTGTATTGAGTTTAGCGCTTTACACTTGAAAAGAACCCGCTGCCTTCATCGGCAGCGGGTTTTTTTTTGTTCTTTTGACCTTGCCCGCGCGGGACCGGCAAGAGAAAGGTAGGGTCCCGGCACACCCGAAGCGAGCAATAGGAGGAAGCCATGGCAAAGTATCGACCTTTTCCCCGGATTTCCCTTCCGGATCGTACGTGGCCGGACAAGGCGATCGAAAAGACCCCGATATGGTGCAGCGTCGACCTGCGCGACGGCAATCAGGCCCTCGCGATCCCGATGAGCGTTCCGGAGAAGCTCGAAATGTTCAGTCTGTTGGTCTCGATCGGCTTCAAGCAGATCGAGGTCGGCTTCCCCTCGGCCTCGAACACGGAGTTCGAGTTCGTTCGGCGCCTCATCGAAGAGAAGCGCATCCCCGATGACGTGGTGATCCAGGTCCTCACCCAATCGCGGGAGCATCTCATCCGGCGGACCTTCGAAAGCGTCGACGGAGCGCCGCAGGCGATCATTCACCTGTACAACAGCACTTCGCCGATGCAGCGCAAGATCACCTTTGACGCGTCGAAGGAGCAGATCAAGGCGATAGCGATCGATGGAACCAAGCTCGTGAGGGAGCTTGTACCAAGGGTACCCCGGACCAAGATCCTCTTCGAATACAGTCCCGAGAGCTTCTCCGACACCGAGGTGGAGTACGCCGTGGAGGTTTGCGAGGCGGTCAAGGAGGTTTGGGCGCCCTCGCCGGAGGAGAAGATGATCTTCAACCTTCCCGATACCGTGGAATGGGCCTCCCCGAACACCTACGCCGATCAGGTCGAGTGGTTCTGCCGGCACATCTCCGATCGTGACAGCATCATCGTGAGTGTTCATACCCACAACGATCGCGGCACGGGCGTCGCCGCGACCGAATTTGGGCTCATGGCCGGCGCCGAGCGGGTGGAGGGTACCCTCTTCGGCAACGGCGAGCGCACCGGCAACCTCGACGTTGTGACGGTCGCCCTCAACCTGTACAGCCAGGGGGTGGATCCCGGCCTCGACCTCTTCGACCTGCCGGCCATTCAGGAGGTCTACGAGCGGGTGACTCGGATGACGGTCCCGCCGCGCCATCCCTATGCCGGCGAGCTCGTTTTCACCGCCTTCTCCGGATCGCACCAGGATGCAATCAAGAAGGGGATGGACCGGCGCAATAGCCTCAAAGACCCGGAGGCTCCCTGGGAGGTTCCCTACCTTACCATCGATCCCAAAGACGTCGGGCGAACCTATAAGGCGATCATCCGCATCAACAGCCAGAGCGGCAAGGGAGGAGTCGCCTACGTCCTTTCCCGCGACTTCGGCTACGAGCTGCCGAAGAACATGCATCCCGAGGTCGGAATGCTCGTGGGTGAGATTTCGGACCGCCAAGGTAGGGAGCTTCTGCCCTCGGAGATCTTCGAGATCTTCAAGAGGGAATACCTGGAGGCTCAGGGGCCCCTGGAGCTTGCGAGCTTTGCCGAATCCCCGCACTTCGAGAAGGGGGTCTCCTCCACCGAGTGCGCGGGAGTCGTCGTGAGCGCGGGAAAGCGCCATGCGCTGAAGGGGATCGGAACCGGGCCGATCCACGCCTTCGTCAATGCAATGAGAGAGCACGGCTGGGATGACTTTGAGGTCGGCGAGTTTCACGAGGAGTCGCTTGGGAAGGGCTCCGAGACCCGCGCGGCGGCCTACATCAAGCTGGAGACCCCGGAGGGCATCGGCCGCTGGGGAGTCGGGGTCGACACCAACATCACGGTCGCCGGGGTAAAGGCCCTCCTGTGCGCGTACAACCGGATCGCCACGGCGCGCCTCGCGGGAGCCCCTTCCGCGAAGAGCCGGGCGCGGGTGTAGCGGGCTGGCGGCCGGCTCGGGCGACAGGAGCCCGCCGCGCGCCGGCGGGGGCGCCGAGCCCGGGCAGCCGACCGGTAGGCACCCGAGAGGGTAGCGCCGGGCGACGCGGGCGTGCCAACCGCGCACCGCCCCTCCCGCGCCCGGCCTCCCGCTTGTTCCGCCGGTGGGGAGATGATAGCCTCAAGACCAATGACGTCGACTCCGCCGCTCAAGCTCGAGAGGGACCTGTTTCCACAGCCGGTCACCGCCCTCTCGCTCTACGTTCACATACCCTTCTGCTCGAGCCGCTGTCGGTATTGCGACTTCTACTTCGAAACTGGATGGTCACCCCGGGTCATGAGCCGCACCCTCGACCGCATCGTCGTCGAGGCGCGCTATTTCTTCGAGAAGCTCGGAAGGCCTCGCATCAACACGATCTACCTCGGGGGGGGAACCCCGAGCGTCATCCCGCCGCGGGAGCTCGACGACTTCCTCGCCGGCCTGCGCAGCGCGCTGGCGCTCGGAGAGGGCGGATACGAGCCGGCCGAGTGGAGCTTCGAGATGAACCCCGAGTCGGTCGGCCCCGAGCTGCTTGCGGTCCTCCGGGATCGCGGGGTGACGCGGTTAAGCCTCGGCATCCAGAGCTTCCAGGATCCCCTTCTTCGCTTTCTCACGCGCCGAGCGACCGGCGAACGCGCGACCGAGGCGCTTGAGCTCATCGCCAGTCTCCCGGCGCGGGCGCGCTTTCCTCATCTCAACGTCGATCTCATGGCCGGAATCCCCGGGCAGACCGGGCAGATGGTGGCGGAAGATATCGAGCGTGCCCTCGCCTACGGCCCCGATCACTTTTCGGTTTACTCGCTCACCGTAGAGGAGCGAACCCCCCTCGCGCAGATGGTCGCGCGCGGGCAGGCGCATCCGCTTCCCCCCGAGGAGCAGGAGGGCCTGTGGTTCACCGCGCGGGATCATCTCTTAGCCCGCGGATTCGACCACTACGAGGTCTCGAACTTCGCCCTGCCGCACGCCCGTTCGCTCCACAATGCCGCCTACTGGATGCTCGAGCCTTATGTCGGCCTCGGCCCGGGCGCGGTCTCGACAATTCCCGCGACCGTCGAGGCTGCGGCGGAGCTTGGCGGCGCCTCCCGGCGCCGGTGCGTTGCGAGGCTCACCAATCCGAACCTTTTCATCTACAGCTCGGCCTTCGATCCGGGCTGGAGCCACGCGGTGGAGCTCGTCGTCCCGCGGAGCCTCCTCATCGAGCATTTCCTCACCGGACTACGGACGTCGGACGGGGTGTCCCTCCGGCGAATCACGGCGATTTTCGGCCTCGAGCTCACCGAGCGATGGGAGCGGGAGCTTGCCGAGTGGGTCACCCGCGGCGCGGTCGATCCGGCGGCCCTGCAGGAACCTGCGCCGCGCCTTGCGCTCACGCAGTCGGCTCGGTTGTTCCTTGACCGATTCCTCCTCGAGATCGACCGGCTCATCGATGGGCTCGGTCCGATAGCGGTCGCGGAGTGGCCTCCGCAGGATGACTCAATTTCGCGGGCCGCGCCCGTGGCCCCGAACGAAAGGCGCCCGAGACTCCGCCCTGTTGACATTTTAGGCAAGCCCTCGTAGCCTGTCCAGAAGCGAGTATTCTTGAATGTCTTTGTCGAACAGACGGCGATTGGTCGGGACGCTCCTGGTCACGATCGCCTTGCTAACGGCCGTCGGACTTGGCGTTGGGCTCGGGCTGGCGCTTTCCAAAACGGACAACATGTCGCAGTCCCTGCGATTCAGCAGGCTGCATCAGTCTCTTCCCACCGAGATTGTCGACAGGAATGGCAGGCTCATCGACGAGATAATCGGGGTGAGCGATCATCCGACCATCTCCCTCAACAAGATTCCCAAGTACGTGATCTACGCCCTCCTCACGCGGGAGGATCAGAACTTCTTCCATGAGGGCGCCTTCAGCCTGCGCGGGACCTTCCGCGCCGCATGGAACATCGTCACGAACAACTACTTTTCCGGCGGCAGCACGATAACCCAGCAGCTGGCCGGCATGCTGTACACCAATCGCACCAAGAAGACCATCTGGCGAAAGCTCAAGGAGCTGTGGTACGCATTCCAAATCGAGCGGCGCTTCACGAAGGATCAGATCCTCCAGATGTATCTGAATGCGGTCTACTTCGGACAGAACAAGTATGGAATCGAGTCGGCATCCGAGTACTATTTTGGACGCCCTGCGAGCGACCTGACCCTCGCGCAAGCGGCAATTCTCGTGATCCAGCTTGCCGACCCTGCGCGCTACTATTGGCTGGATCACCCCAACCGCGCTCGAGTGGTTCAGCATGTGGTGCTCGAGGAAATGGTTCAGAAGGGCTACGTTACCCAGGATCAGGTCGATCAGTCCTTCACCGACTTCTGGGACAGCTATCCCTATACCCGACCCGCCTCAGTGGCCTACGGCTACGGGGACAACAGCAAGGCGCCTTACTTTACCGACTACGTTCAGCGGCAGCTGGAGAAGGATCTCTACGGCAAGCTCGACTATCTGCGCGACGGGCTGGTGATCCACACCACGCTCGATCTCGACGATCAAGAGATCGCAGCGCGCTATATGCGTGAGGCGATCAAGAAGTACAACGCCATTTACCAGAAGAACCTCCAGCGGACCTTTGCCACCGTAGCACCCCATTACATCCCGGTCGTCCACCTCCTCTCGCTCGCCTTCAATCTCACATCGGTCGACCGGGTCGACGAGGCGAGAAGAGAACGGGACGCCCTCCATTACTATCTCCACGAGGTGAACCCCGCCCTCGATATCCTGTCGTCGACCTTCGGTCTCGAGCCGGTCCAGATCGCCACGGACAGGGCCCATTTCGTCAGGCTTAACAACGCGGAGAAAACGACCGTCGAAGGGGCTCTCATCACCCTCGCCAATCACACCGGTGGAATCCGCGCGATGGTCGGAGGATACGACTACAACTCCTCGCCCTTCAACCGTGCGGTGGATGCGCGCCTCACCGAGGGCTCCTCGATAAAGCCGCTCTACTACTCTGCGGCCATCTCGTCCGGCAAGTTCACCGAAGCGACCGAGCTTTACGATGGGCCGGTGGTCTTCTTCAATCCGGACGGAACCGCCTACCGTCCTCGGGATTTCCTCGGACAGTGGCAGGGGCACGTGTCGCTGCGGTGGGCCCTCGAGGACTCGATAAACGTTCCGTCTCTCGAGGTGCTCCAGGGAGTCGGCTTCCATACCGCAATCGATCGCATCTCCCGGATGCTCGGGATGTGGAAGTATCGCAACGATCCGAGCATCTTCCCCCACGTCTATCCGCTCGGCCTCGGCGTCGTGCCGCTTGCCCCGATCAACCTTGCTCGCGCCTACGCGGTTTTCGCCAATCAGGGACGCGAGGTGATACCGGAGGCCATCAAATGGGTCCAGGACCGTCGTACCGGCAAGATCATTCTCGAGCCTGAGAAACAGAATTTCGAGCGCCTGCGGATTGCCGGCGCGAAGGCTCAGATCATGACGCCGCAGGTTGCCTACATCATGATCAATCTCCTCGAGGGAGTGGTTACCTCGGGCGACCTCTGGCAGACCGCCTTCGACATCCATGGATGGGACGGTATGCCCATGGCCGGAAAGACCGGGACCACCCAGAACTGGGAGGACGCCTGGACTACCGGATTCTCGCCCTACTACACGACCTCTGTCTGGTTCGGCTTCGACAAGCACGGCAGCTCACTCGGCCTGGGTCTCACGGGGGCGCTGGCTGCGGGGCCCGTGTGGGCCAAGGTCATGAAGGCCATCGACGCAGGAAAACCGCGCATCCCCTTCCCCAAGCCTGCGTCCGGCCTGGTGACCGTTCGCGTCGACGCCGACTCGGGTCTCCTTCCCTCCCCCGAAACGAAGAGAACCAAGGACGTGCTGTTCGTCGCGGGCACCCAGCCGCAGCGCTTCGACACCCAAAGCGAGTTTCAGCAGCAGCGAAACGCAGAGATCATCCAGAAGCTGCAGAACTCCGCTGCTATCGAGGGTGTCTCGCCGATCTCACAGCTGCCGGCGCTCGGCGGCGGCGGGTCGCTCGGCAGCCTTGGCGGCGGCTCGCTCGGGGGCGACCAGTCGCTTGGAAGCCTTGGCGGCGGCGGCTCGCTCGGCGACAGCCCGAAGGCCGCCGGCGCTTCAAGCAGGACCCGCTCCGGCTCGGCCGCACAGGGGAGCGGCGGGAGCTCGAGCGGCAACGGGACAAGCGGCAACGGCGGAACGAGCGCGGCAGGAATCAATCCGCTTTTGAACTGAATCCGTCCCGTTGAGAGACGTGCGGATCCCGGCACTGCAGAGGAGGAGCGTATGTCCGAGCATGTTGCAACCATTTCCTGGAAGCGGGTCGGCGAAGGCTTTGACATTCAGACCTACAGCCGCGACCACCGCTGGCGCTTCGAAAACGGGATCGAGGTCAACGCCTCCGCCGCGCCCAACTATCGCGGCAACCCGGCCTACGTTGACCCCGAGTCCGCCTTTGTTGCGTCAATCTCGAGCTGCCACATGCTGACCTTCCTCGCCATATGCGCGCGGAAGCGAATCGTGGTAAACGGCTACACCGACCGGGCGAACGGACATCTCGAGCGGGCTCCGAACGGCAAATTCGCGATGACCCGCGTCGAGCTTCGACCCCGGATCGAGTTCGAAGGAACGGCGCCGACGCCGATAGAGCTTCATGCCCTGCACGAGCAGTCGCACGCCGACTGCTTCATCGCAAGCTCCGTGACCACCACCATCACCGTCGTCGAGGAATAGGTCGCGAGCATCCTGCAGGGAGCGCGTGTTCCGCCGGGAGCGCCGCGGACCCGGCGATCCGGCCCCTGAATTACGCGACCACCCTCGGATAGAGGCGCGCCGCGATCCCGATGAGGAGCACTGTCGCCCCGACCAGCACGAGAATATCGAGTCCGATCGGAAAGGCATTGACGCCGCCGACCACCATCAATCCGCGGAGCGCATCGACCTCATAGGTTAGGGGGTTGCCGTGCGAGATTACCTGCAGCCAAGCGGGCATGATGGCGATCGGGTAGATGGCATTGCTCGCAAAGAATAGCGGCATCGTCAGGAGCTGGCCGACTCCCATGAAACGCTCCCGGGTCTTCACCAGGCACGCGATGATGAGGGAGAGCGTCGAGAAGAAGGCCGCGCCAAGTATGACTATGCACAGCACCAGCAGCAGGGAGAGCGGGCTCCATCGCACGTGGACGCCGAGCGCAAAGGCAAGGAGGTAGACGATGATCGCCTGCGAGAGGCTGCGCACCCCCGCGGAGAAGGCCTTGCCAAGCACGAGTGCCGCGCGGGGCGTCGGACTCACCATGAACTTGTGGATGATGCCGAGATCGCGCTCCCACACCAACGAGATTCCATAGAAGATCGCGATGAAGAGCACGCTCTGGGCAAGGATCCCGGGCGCCATAAAATCGAGATAGCGGAGATTGCCGGTCGGGATGGCTCGCATGCGCGTGAAGACTTCACCGAAGACAAGCAGCCACAAGGCCGGTTGGACCGCGCGGGTTATGAGCTCGGTAAAATCGTGGCTGAGCCTGCGAATCTCAAGCTCGGTTATCACGAAGGTCTTGAAGAAAAAGCTTCCGGTCGCGCCGAAAAGCCTGGCCGGAGCGAAGGCTTGTCGGCTATCCAAGGCGTCGAGCGGTGCGCCGTGTTCGGGAGATCTCACGGTAGTTGCCTCCTGATTCGAGATCGGCCCCGGCGAAGTGCGCAAAGACGTCGTCGAGAGAGACTCCGTCGCCGCCAAGGGCACCTTTGAGCTCGGCGGGGCTTCCAAGTGCGACTACCTCGCCGAGGTGGAGAATGGCGACGCGCCCGCACAGGCTGTCGGCCTCCTCCATGTAATGGGTCGTAAGAAAGATCGTGGTGCCATATTGATCACGGAGCTGACCGAGGCGCTCCCAGACCGCGTCGCGGGCAACCGGGTCGAGCCCTACGGTCGGCTCATCCAGGAAGAGCACCTTCGGCCGGTGGAGCATCGACTGCGCAATCTCAAGGCGCCGGATCATCCCGCCGGAGTATGTTCGAACCAGCCTGTCCGCTGCGTCGGACAGACCCATCAGAGCGAGGGCATCGCGTATGCGCCCCTCTCTTCCCGACCGCGGGATGTCGTAGAGCTTGGCAAAGATAAGGAGGTTCTCGAATCCCGTGAGGGCGCCGTCCGCCGAGAGAAGCTGCGGCACGTAGCCGATGACCCGCCTGACCTCCGCGGCTTGCTTGCGCACGTCGTAACCGCCGACGGAAGCGCTGCCGCCGCTCGGCGGAAGCAGGGTCGTGAGCATCTTGATTGCGGTCGTCTTCCCGGCACCGTTGGGCCCCAGGAGCCCGAATATTTCCTCCTGCGCGACCTTGAGGGAGAGCCCGCGGACCGCGACCTTGTCTCCGAATCTCTTGGTGAGCCCGTTCGTCTCAAGTACCGACATGATCTATCTCCTGTTGGCGCGTGCCATCCTCCGTTTCGTCTCCCGCGACCGCAGTCCGCAGCGCGATCATCGCCCGCTCGATGGCTGCGCGATCGGCGTCGGTCGTTCTCTTCAGCCGGCCGACAATCCAGGCGCGCGTCAGCGCGCGCGAGCTCTCCCAAGCAGACTGACCGAGCGGTGTAAGGGCTATCACGACCCTTCTGCGATCCTTGGTGTCCTGGGTGCGCACGACAAGCCTTCGCGCCACCAGCGCGTCGATGGCCTTCGAGGCCGAGGGAAGCGTGAGCCCCATGTGCTCGGCCACCTCCGAGAGCGACACAGCCACCGCAAGATGGACGTAGTTGAGGATGCGGAATTGAGGGACCGAAAGCTCCTGGCCGCGATGGGTTCGCATCTCCGCGCGGATTGAGCGCATGAGGAGGGGGGCCACCTCGAGGACAAGGCCTGCCAGCTCATCGAGACCTCGGACAGCTGCCGCCATGATTGTACCTTCTAATCGTTAGATAAGCTAAGTATATCAAAGCAGGCGGCCGATGTCAAGCGGAGGAGATGTCGGCGGGCGACGAGACCGGGGCGCCCCGTGGGCGAGTCGGCTACGGTCCCGATCTCGCCCCCTGGACCCGCACCTTGGGAGGGGCGGCCGATTTTCGCGCCTCGCGTCCGGCGAGCAGGGTCTGGAATGCGATGAAGATGAACATCAGAACGCCGATTGCGATTCGTGTCCACCAGGAGCTCAGCGTCCCCTGAAAGACGATCATGGCGTTTATCGTGCCGAGGATGAGCGTGCCAAAGACCGTGCCGAAGACGTAGCCGACGCCTCCCGTTAGCAGTGTCCCGCCCATGACGGTTGCGGCAATTGCCGATAGCTCCATCCCGTCGACGTGCAGCCCGTAGCCGGAAAGAATGTAGAAGGTGAAGACGACTCCCGCAAGGGCCGAGGTGAAGCCGCTCAGGGTGTAGACGAGCACCTTCGTCCTCCCGACCGGCAGACCCATAAGCACCGCCGACTGCTCGTTTCCCCCTATCGCATATACCACGCGTCCAAACTTGGTGTAGTGGGCAAGGATGATCGCCAGTATGATCACCGCCACGAAGATGAGCACGTTGACCGAGACAAAGCCCCCGATGAGGTGGATGCGAGCCTCGGCCACCGAGCGATAGAACTTGTTGTTGATTGTTATGCTGTCGATGCTCATCAGGAAGCACACTCCCCGCGACAGGTAGAGGCCTCCGAGAGTCGTTATGAAAGGGGGAGTCTTGAAGAAGTGAATCAGGGATCCCATGATGAGACCCAGCGTCGAGCCGGCGGCGAGAGCGAGCGGGATCACGATGGCCGGGCTCCAGTGGGCGTGCTCCAAGAGAACCGCCGAGATCATCGACGTCATCGCGATCACGGAGGCTACCGAAAGGTCGATGCCTCCGCTCAGGATCACGAAGGTCTCGCCTATGGCGATGATCCCCAGATAGGAATTATCGATGAGCAAGTTGTAGAAGACCCGAAACGAGAAGAAGTACGGGTAGGCCACGGATGCCGCCCCGTACAAGAGCACGAAGAGCGAAACCGTCACCAGAATCGGAAGGTATTTTCGGTTGAGAGTAATCCCGGGTATCATTGGACAGCCACCCTCCTTCTTCCGGTAACCGTGCGAAAGACCAGATCTCTGAACGACCTGGACTGCAGGATGCTTACGAGAAACACGACCACCGCCTTGACCACCTCGGCAGCTTGGGGGGCGACGCCGGTCGTATAGATCGTCGTCGTCAGGGTCTGAATGATAAGGGCACCGACCACGCTCCCGCCGAGGTAGAACTTCCCCCCGTTCAGGGAAGTGCCGCCGATGACGACCGCGAGTATCGCGTCGAGCTCGAACAAACGTCCGGCGTTATTGCCGTCCGCGCTGTGAACGTTCGAGCTCACTATAAGGCCCGAGATCCCGGCGCAGATGGAAACGAAGGCGTACGTCCAAAAGACATAGGTCTCCGGCTTTATCCCCGCGTATCGGCTAGCAGTCGGGTTGATCCCGATGGACTCGATGTACAGCCCGAGGGCCGTCCTTCGAGTCGCGATCACGGTGAGAATGAGCATGAAAACCATGATGTAAACGGGAAAGGGCAGCCCGAAGAGATGTCCGTTTCCGATGAAGAAATAGGGCGCGTAGTAGATTGTGATTATCTGCCCTGAGGTGATGAGCTGCGCCACGCCCCGCCCGGCGACCATTAGGATGAGGGTTGCCACGATGGGTTGCATCTTGATTCGGGTAACGAGCATCCCGTTCCACATCCCACACACCGCAGTGATCCCGAGCGCACCGGCAATCGCAAGGACCATCGGAACGTTGGACACGTAGTGCTGGACGCCGTTGACAATGACGAGACGGCCGCCGATCAGGTAGGCCGCCATCGCGCCTCCTATGGCAACGACGGTCCCTACCGAGACATCGATACCCTTCGTGGCAATAACGAGGGTAAGCCCGATGGCGATGATTCCGATCTGGGTGGAGTTTTTCAGAATGTCGATGAGACTTCCAAAAAGGTTCCCCTCCCTAATCTCGATGCTCATGAATCCCTTCGTGAACGCAAGGTTGTAGAGAAGAAGCAGCGCCCAGATGACGAGGGGCCAGAAGAGCTTCGACGAAGCAAATCGCGTGAGAAGCGCCCTAGACTTGCTTGGCATTCTCGTCTCCTTTCGCAATGACGTGGAGGATCGCCTGCTCGTTCACCTCCGCGGCCCGAAGCTCGCCGATCTTTTCCCTATCCCGCAGTACCATAACGCGGTCGCTGCACCGCGCGATCTCTTCGATCTCCGAAGAGATGAAAAGGATCGACATCCCCTCGTCGCGCAGCTGAAGTATCAGCTTCTGGATCTCCGCCTTGGCACCCACGTCGATGCCGCGTGTGGGCTCGTCGAGAATGAGGAAGTGCGGCGCCATGACCAACCAGCGCGCAAGGATGACCTTCTGCTGGTTGCCGCCGCTCAAGGTCTTCACGGGTCGTTCGACGTCGGGGGTGCTGATGCTGAGAAGCGAGATATACTCGAGCGCTATCGCCTCCTGTTTCTTGCGAGAGAGGTAGTTGAACACCCCGTTACGCGCCTGGAGTGCGAGGATGATGTTCTCGCGAACCGTGAGCTCGTCGAGCAGCCCCTCCGCTTTGCGGTCTTCCGGGCAGAACCCGATGTCGGCCGCGATCGCTTCGGCGGGGGACCCGATAGCGTTCTTTTTTCCCCTCAGAAGGTACTCGCCTTGATCAGCCCGCTCGACTCCGAACAGGAGGCGCGCTAGCTCCGTGCGCCCGGACCCGAGAAGGCCCGCCACCCCGACGACCTCGTGGTCGAAGAAGGACTGATCGAGGGGCTCGAGGTAGTTGGTCTTGCCGAAACGGCTGATGCGCAGGTAGGCGCCGTCCGTTCGGTGCTCGCCGGCTTCGGCGCCTCGGACCGTCCTCTCGAGCTCCAGGTATTCCTTTCCGATCATCTTTGCGATAAGCTCGGTTCTGGGAAGCGAGGAGGTCGCAAACTCACCGACGAGCTCTCCGTTGCGGAGCACTGTGATGCGATCGGAGACTTCGTAGGTTTGGTCGATGAAGTGTGTGACGAAAAGGATCGCCAGCCCCTCGTTCTTGAGCTTTCGCATGACCTTGAAAAGCTGCGCGACTTCGGCCTCGTCGAGACTTGAGGTCGGCTCGTCCAGAATGAGGATTTTCGAGGAACCGAAAAGGGCGCGCCCTATCGCGACCATCTGCTGGATCGCAATCGAGTAGGACGACAGGAACTGCGATGCGTCGAGCTGGACGTTCAGCTTCTCGAGCAAGAGCGCTTCCGCCCCGGCCTTCATCGCCTTCCAATCTATGAGACCGCGCTTCTTGGGCTCCCTGCCGATGAAGATGTTCTCCGCGACGGTGAGATTGGGGCAGAGGTTAACCTCTTGATAGACGGTGCTTATCCCGAGGCTCTGGGCGTGAAGGGGCGATTCCGGATGGATCGGTTGTCCCGCCAGGATGATCTCTCCCGCGTCCGGCTCGTAGACCCCCGTGAGGACCTTAATAAGGGTCGACTTGCCGGCGCCGTTTTCGCCCATGAGGGCCATCACCTCTCCCGAGCGAAGCCTGAAGCCTACCGATGAAAGCGCACGTACACCCGGAAAGGACTTGCTGATTTCCCGCATCTCGAGAAGCAAAGAAGTAGAACCATCCGTTGCCATTTCCCCTCCTTACCCGTCACCATCGATACGCATGAAACGGCGAGTGTCCCCGGTGTCACGCGCGGGAACACTCACTCCACGATCTCCGTATTCCGAGAGACTAGTACTGGCGAGTCGGGAATACCTTCGCCGCGACATCCGCAGGGAAAATGCCTTCGTTGGTCTTGATCCACCGCGGAAGCTTCTTGCCTGCCAAGAGGTCCTTCGCTGCCTGCATGAGCTGCGGTCCGAGCAACGGATTGCACTCCACCACACAGTTCAGCTCGCCGGCCATCATGGCCTGGAAACCGCCCTTCGTGGCGTCGATCGAAATGATCTTTATATCTTTTCCGGGTTTCACGCCGGCTTCCTTCATGGCCTCGATGGCGCCGATCCCCGAATCGTCATTGTGCGCAAAGACCACGTCGATGTGCTTGCCGGTCTTCAAGAAGGCCTCCATAACCTGCTTGCCGCCCGCACGGGTGAAGTCGCCCGACTGATCGAGGACAACCTTCCAGTTTGGATGATCCGCCATCACCTTGTCCCAGCCCTTCTTGCGATCAATCGCGGGTGCCGAGCCGACGGTGCCTTCGATCTCCGCGACGTCGACCTCTTTGTCCTTATAGCCGTTGTCGTCCATGAACTTGAGCATCCAGTTGGCCGCCCGCTCACCTTCCAGCTCGAAGTCGGAGCCGATGAGCGATACGTACAGCGAGGGATCCTTCACGTCGACGGCACGGTCGGTGAGAATTACGGGAATCCCGGCGCTCTTTGCTTCCTGAAGCACCGTGTCCCATCCGGAAACGACGACCGGGGAGAACGAGATGATGTCGACTTTCTGGGCGATGAACGAACGGATTGCCGCGATCTGATTCTGCTGCTGCTGCTGTGCATCGCTGAACTTCAGATCGATTCCAGCGTCCTTCGCCGCCTGCTGGACCGAGCGAGTATTAGCGGTTCGCCATTCGCTCTCGGCGCCGACTTGCGAGAAACCCATGACGATGGTCTTGCCCGAAGGCGCCGCGGCGCTGCTGCTTGCGCCCGTCTCTTTCTGTCCGTTGGCGAACAGTCCGGCGCTCACAAGAGCAAGCATCGCACCCAAAAAGACCAACATCTTGAAAGATCGATTCATAGAGTTGGACCTCCTTGCGACACAATTCATAGTCATGCGACTACAGTTTGATTATTGGGGCCGCCTTTGATTTCTGTCTTTGGACGCAACAGCTTTTTTTTGCACGTTTGGGGCATTGACAGAAAAGGCTGCGTGCCGATCCCCGGATCGCTCCTCGCAGCCGCTGCAACTCGAGCTGTTTTCTTGCCGCAATCTCTTGACACCGCGCCTGCTCGTGGTAGACTCGATCCAGACCGGTCACGCAGTTCCCGATTGACCTTGGAGGAAACTATGAAGCTCAAGAGCCGTGTCGTTGCCGCGGGCTTGATTGCGACGGTTGCGCTTCTCGCCGCATCCTGCACCGCAAAGAGCTCAGCGCCTGGATCGAAGGCAGCGGCCGGTGCCGAGTCGGCGCAGGCAGCCCCCGCGCCGTTTCGATCGGAGACCCACGACAACGTCACGTTCCAGTGGAGGGTCAATCGCGGCGGGACGATGGACTGCACCTTAAGCGCTCCCACCACGGGATGGGTGGCCGTGGGCTGGGGCCACGACGGGGTCGTCAAGGGATCTGAGATCATCGTGGGCTATGTGAAGGATGGCAAGGCCACGATCGTGGACACCTTCGGAGACGCGCCGGGCCACGCGAAGCTCGTCACCGACCTCGGCAACGACGACATCATCTCCAACACGAGCGGCAGCGTCGAAAATGGGACCACAAAGCTCCAGTTCACGCTGCAGATGCACGCAATCGGGGATTACCACGATCCCCTCAACTCCGGGCAGACCTACGAGTTCATCTTTTTTCATGGGCCCAACGGGGCTCAAGACCTGAGCTCCTTTCCGGGGACGAACAAGCCCGTCACGGTCGAGGTAGTTCTCTAGCTGCCAGCCGCAGAGCCTCGATGCAAGGGTGTCGCGCCGCCGAGAGCCTTCGGCGAGCGCTCTAGTACTTTCGGGTCGGAAGGATGCGGCGCGCAACGTCGGCGGGGAAGACCCGCTCGTCGGTGATGATGCGCGTCGGAAGCTCCTTTCCGGACATGTAGTCCTTGACCGCCTTCATGAGCTGATCTCCCAAGAGGGGGTTGCACTCCACCGTGCAATTGAGCGTGCCGTCGATCATCGCCTGGAAGGCTCCGCGGGCGGCGTCGACGGAGACTATGACGATGTCCTTTCCCGGGACGAGCCCGTACTCCTTGATCGCCTGGATCGCTCCCAGCGCCATGTCGTCGTTGTGAGCGAAGAGTGCGTTGATCTGCCGACCCTTCGCCCGCAGGAACTTCCGCATCACGTCGCGGCCTCCCTCCACGGTGAAGTCTCCGCCCTCGGAGAGAATGATCTTGTAGTTCGGATGTCCGCGGAGGATCTCTTCGAAACCGTTCTTGCGGTCGATCGCCGGCGCGGAACCGATCGTACCCTGAAGCTCGGCGATGTTTACCGGTTTGTCGGTATGCATGTACTGCACGAGCCAGCGAGCCGCTCGCCGTCCCTCCTCGACGAAATCCGAGCCCATGAAGCTCACCCACAGCGAATCGTCCCGGATGTCGACCGCCCGGTCGGTGAGGATGACCGGAATCCCCGCCGCCTTTGCTTCGTTGAGCACTTCGTCCCACCCCGACTCGACGATCGGCGAGAAGGCGATGACGTCCACCTTGCGCGCTATGAAAGATCGGATCGCCTTGATCTGATTCTCCTGCCGCTGCTTGGCGTCGACGAACAGCAGGTCGATCCCGAATTTCTTGGCCGCCTCCTTTATCGATTTAGTGTTGGCGACCCGCCACTCGCTTTCCTTTCCGACCTGCGCAAAGCCGAGGACGATCTTGCGCTCGGGATTGGCCACCGTGGTCATTGCAGCCTCGGTGACCGAGCCGTCGCGGATTCCTTCGAAGGTGATTTTCTGCGTGCGAAGGAAGATCTTCTTCGGGATCCCCTCCTGATGGGTGAGAATGTCGAGCGCGTAGCGGACGGCCTCCTTGCCTCCGGTCGGACAGGTGAAGGTTGCCGACAGGACGCCTCGCTTTACCAGATCGACGCCCCCGAGAGGCCCCGGGAGACCGTCGATTCCGATGAAGCGCACCCCCTTAAGCCCGGCCTTCTCGGCGGCAAGGTAGGCCCCGTAGGCCATCGTGTCGTTCTGGGCAAAAACAACGTCCACCTTGGGATACCGGCGAATCTGAGCGAGAAAGGTGTCCTCGGCCTTGTCGCGCAGCCAATCCGCGACGATGGTGCCGACGATCTTCACGTTCTTGGCCTTCTTCAGGGCATCGCGGAAGCCGAGGCTGCGGTCGAGCACGAGGGGGGAGTTGGGTCGGCCCTGGATTTCCACCACGTTGCCGCCCTTGGCCCCGAGGAGGTCCGCTACGTATTTCCCCGCCTGGTTGCCCAAGAGCCAGTTGTCGGGGCCGATGAAGAGGGTGTAGTCCCAGCCCTCCACGGCTCGGTCGAGCAGGATGACCGGGATCTTCTGGTAGGCCTCCGCCACGGTGGATGTAA